>JBKHWS010000006.1:0-82772 GCA_046566385.1 Bacteriovoracia bacterium
GGGCAGTAAGACGCACCACTTTCGGGACAATATCAAATAGGGTGGAAGTTGGTCACAAGGCTAAGGAGCCTTGTGTGGAGACGATAAGAAGTAAAAACAAAATCAGCTATCGGGAAACAGTTTACATTGACGGAGTCCGGCACAGAAGTCCGACTTTTGACAAGAAAACAGATGCCAAAAATTGGAAGACTGAACTTCTCTCAAAAAGAGAAAAGGCCAAGATCCTCGGTGACGAATTTAAGGTAGTTGAGAAACAAAAGTTCCTGGACTTTGCTTTGAGTTGGGTTGAGACGAAGATTAAACCTCAGCGTTCACAATCAACCTATAACCGTTACGCAAACGTCATCAAGAACCATTTTTCCGAAAGATTTAAAGAACTTTATCTGGATGATTTCAAGCAAAGTCATGCTGATGAACTCGTAAAAAGCCTTCTTGAGGCAGAGCATGTTCCCAAGGGAGTGAACGATATTCTTCAAATTTTTAAGAGCATTTTCATTGAGGCCAAAAAGAAAAAGGCTATTCGGGAAAACCCTTTTGAAGAATATTCGTCGCTAAAAGAAGTGGTAATGCCACCTGCCTATTGGAACTCAAACGAGATCAATCAGTTCCTTTTAGCGACACTTGAGCATCACCTTTATCCCGTTTTCGTGACAGCTTTGAACACTGGAATGCGGAGGGGAGAACTCGGAGGTCTTGGCTGGGACATGATTGATTTTCAGCGCAACATGATTCAAGTCAGCCGGATTAGGGATCGTTATGGATTAAGAAGAACGACGAAAACAGGGGTCGCAAGACACATTCCCATGAACCCTGTTGTTAGAGCGACTTTGCTTAATCTGTTTCAGAGAAGGACACCGAAAACGATTTGCCTGGACAACAAAGGGAAGCCTGTTCACCTGGTGTTTGCCAACACTGACGGCGGAATCATGAACATTCATCACCTGTATCGGGATTTTCAACGGGCCCAAACCCGGGCCAAGATGTTACAGGTCATTCGCTTTCACGATTTGCGTCACACGTTCGCAAGTCACTTCATGATGAACGGTGGAAACATCTACGATCTACAAAAAGTTCTAGGCCACACAAAGACAGAGATGACCCAAATCTATGCTCATCTTGCCCCTGAACACCTTGCCGGTGTGACTAGCATTGTGAACTTTGGTGATCCGTTGTCAAAAAAAGTAGCCCAAATCCAGCCCAACGGGATTTTTGGAGAAGAAAAAGTTCAGGTCTTTTCAAGGGAATTTCTACAGCAGGAATCTTGCTAACTCACTAGAATAAAAGGCAAAAAAAAAGCCTCCGGCGCGAGACGGAGGCTTTTAAAAATCTACCACATCTTTTTATGGTGCCCAGTGAGGGACTCGAACCCCCACGCTCGCGCATTAGGTTCTAAGCCTAACGTGTCTACCAATTCCACCAACTGGGCAACTAGGTATGTGAGAGGAGTTTGATTATGGACAAAGGCACTAAATTTGGCAAGCAAATTTAAGCAGCTTTTCCACCTGGTTTTTTGGGCGCTGCAGATTTGGCCTTGTCGGCCTCTTTTTTCATCTTATCAAGCTGGTTTTGAAGGGCAGTTTTGTCCTGCCGAAGCTTGTTTGTTTCTTTTTTGGCCTCAGCAATCTGGTTTTTGGCATCAATGAGGTCTTGAGTGAGTTTTTTCACGGAGTTTTCAAGCTGAGTGACCTTCACCTTTGAACCCTCTTCAGGACCATTGGAATTTCTTTGAGGTTTAAGGGCTTCAGTGAGCTTGGCCTCAAGATTGGTAATCTTCTGGAGAGAGTCCTTAACCTGAGTTTCCAGGACCTGATTCTGGGCCTGCAGGCGCTTCAATTCCTGATCGCTCTGACTGTTTTGAACAGCGGCTGTCTTTTCTTTTACTTCATGGGCCGCCTTTTTCAATTCAGCTTCCAGTTTTGCCTTATCCTGCTTCAAGGTCATCATGGCGGAATTATCCGAAGCAACTTTGGCCTGAAGTTTTTCAACTTCTCTCTTACTCTGGATCAGCTGGTTCTTCATTTGCTGGTTCAGCATTTGAAGTTTTCTCGCCTCATCTTTTAAATTGTCTTCAGATTTTGATGGCTGCAGGTTTGTCGCCATACTTGAAATCTTCAGCTTATACATTTCCACTTGCTTATTGAGGTTCTGGTTTTGTTTCTCCAGATCTTTCATGATCTGGTTGTTTGTGGACGAGGCTCCGGTGGTTAGGGCCTTGCTTAATTGGTCGGTCTTGGACTTGAAGTCCACAATTTCTTTTTCTTTCTTTTCGATCAACTTGGTAAAACTTTCTTTCGATTTAATGAGCATGAGGTCCTTGGCCCTCACTTCCCTTTCCGCCTTTTCAAGTTGCTGGTTAAAGACCATGTCCTTCTGAGTAGACTCGAGTTCTAACTTCCTGATCTTTATTTCTTCCTGTTTAAGTTTTTCTAACAGGGAATTAATTTTTTGAAGGTCCTGATCATTTAGATTCTTCTGCCCGATTTTATCCTGAAGCTCTTTTCTTTCTTTTTCAGAAGGGTCATCCTTTACGATCATATCGCCAGCGGCCTGAGAAGCTTTGGCCTGGATTTCAGCCAGTTTATTTCGTGATTCCTTGAGAATCCTCACTTCCGAGGCCATGGCCTTCAGTTGAGTTTTCAGCTTCTCTTTTTCACTGTTGGCGGTCATGAGTCGGGCCTCGAGGTTTTTAACCATCTGACCTGATTCCGAATTACCGACAACATTGCCGGGCAGTGATTTCACCTTCAATGAAGCTTCAAGTTCATTTTTAAGAATGTCAGGGATTCTTTGTACTTCAAACTTTTCAAGATCTCCTGCATTCAAGTCATCAACTGATTTATTAAGGTCTTTTGCAAAATCAAATAAGCCCGTTTTAATGCTTCCCGGAAGAGAATCTCCCAGGGAGCGAACTGCGAGATTTTTCTCTTTTGTGGCTTCATCTATGGAAGACGCAATTTTAAAGACTGTTTTATCTACGTCAAGCTTACTTCCACCGAGTTTAAAGATACTCTTATCTTCCTCAACCTTTCCTTTAACTGTCTGGATCACCTCTTCCAGAACTTCTCCTCCCTGAACCAGGCGGACCTCATCTTCTGTCAACTCATTACCTGAAACGACAGTTGAGGATTCACCTTCTCCATTGGCCGAACCAGAGACAACGGTTGATCCATCTTCAGATTCTTCAGAACCCTTAACCACGGTAGAGCTCACTTCATCAGGGACTGAGGAAGGAATAGTTACCTTGGAGCTAAAGTCAGGGATTTCTTTTCCGGAAACTGTAATAGACGCAGGAGCATTTTCATTGTCATACTGAGCAAGAGGAACGCCCCCTTCCACTGCTGTGATCATCAATCCACGATTTTCAAATTTAATTCGCTCATCTTTTGTCCACAAAGTCGTCATCACAACCTTACTGACTTCTGGCATGTAGGAGAAATCAAAGAAGTCCGTTGATTGAACAGCAACGTTAAGAAGATATTCTTCGGCCTTCTTTGAGATCGAAGAACTGAGACTGGTTGAGAAATCCAGAACATTCAGCTGTTTTGAATAAAAATGTACCTGAACAGCGAAAATATCCTCATATGTTCCATATGTGACTTCTATGGGAAAGCCTGCCTTCCCCTTATTCTTGAGACCGCTCACATACATCATCAGATGATCAAAGCAGGTTTTAATTGAAAGAGCTTCAACTCCACCTTCAAATGCCTTGTGAACCATTCTGTCGAGATACTCTCCGGTATTAAACGGATTTGAAATGTTGAACGATCCCTCTTCTTTAAAGACAGGATAGTTATCACCAAGAGTGATTCCGCCGTATCCCTGGAGGTATTTATCCAGAATAAAGTTCCCCATCGGCCCCTTGAACCAGCAGTCGTCAAGAATCAGGTTCCCATTGTTGATGGTAAAATTCTGAAGATCCAGTACTTTTGAGAGTGAGATGACATGCCGATCCTGCTTGATCAAATCATAGACGATATTCAGATGGTCAAAGTTATGAATGTCTTTGGTTATAATATGAGTCCAGTCTTTCTGCTCATTATTGACAAGAGGATCTACCACTTCAATATTTTTTGAAGAAAAATATTCTGCAAGCTCAGGGATGAGCTCTCCAGTAAGATTCAGAATGGTGAGTGGCTTCTGCGGCTTGTCCACTATGAACCTGTCTCCTTCAAGGCTTTAAAATGATCGAAGGTATAGCACAACTTTTTATAAACTCGGTTGACCGGAAGATCCTGAAGCTTCTGATTTTTAAATTCCAATAAATACTTCAAGACATCATTTTCAAATGTGTAATCAGCAATAATTTCAACCAATGAATCTGAAAAGATCACGATGGCTTCCCAACTGGAAACCTGTCCTTTAAAGACTCCTCTCGGAAAACCAGTACCATCAGAAAGCTCATGCTGGTAAAGGGTCACTTCCGCCAGCTCTGTAAAAGCAAGGATCGAAAGTGATTTGAGGACTTCGTAACTCTTCGCCGGATGTTTCAGGAAGACTTCCATCTCAAACTCCGAAGCTTTTTCCTTCAGAAGAAACTCTTTTCCACTTCCAGGCATTTTATTCTCTTCGTTGCAGGCCTGTGCAACAAAGTAACTATAGCTACTTTGACAGAGTCCGATGTCGAGCATGAAGGTTAAGTTATAAAAGTCTCTCAACATGAGAAAATCGTAGTAGTCGTTTGACAGGGCAACAGTGACGGAAAATGCGGCTGCATACAGGGCTTTTCTATAAAGATGCATATCAGTCTCATGCATCTTTAACTGTTCCTCAAAGGGAACCTGACAAAACTCTTCATGGCATGCCAGTGCAAAGCTGAGGAAGTGCTCATTGTCACTGAAGACCCGGTGAAAATAACCAAGAATCTCAAATGACTTCTCTCTTAAGTCTTTTTCAAAACGAAGATAACGTAGTTCCCGAAAGAGAGTTTTAAATTTTTCTTTAACGTTTTCATTAACAACAGATTCAAAATCAAAAGTGTGATTAGTGATGGCGTACTTCTTGATGAAACCAGGATCTACAAATACCCCGGGTTTCATCAAATAAAACTTTCTGCCACCCGAGGAGAGGTAGAGATGACCTTCGCAAACAATCTTTTTGGAAAGATCCTTTACCTGCAGCTTAATAAAATTTTGTGTTTCTGTTTTCATAAAAGTCCAATACTTCTCTATACCTATCGGAAACTTGAAGAAAGGAATGAGGAACTTTAGCTTAAGATTTCTGCTCTTGATTAGTGGACTAACCTGCTCCTGTATCGTAGATTAAAAACTCAGGAGACATTCATGAACTTTCTCTTTATCGATTGGTTTTTGATCGCTGCATACATAATTCTGGTGTTTTATCTTGCTATCAAGGCCGGGAAAAAAACCAAGACCGGAACCCACGATGAAAAAGAGATGGCGAGAGAACAATACCTCGCCAATAAATCCCTGACCTTTACTGAATCAATATGCTCAATTATAGCCACTGAAGTTTCCGCTCTCACCTTCTTGGGGATCCCCGCCTTTGCCTATAACCGGGACTTCACCTTCATCCAGATCTACATGGGGGCCATTGTTGGACGTATTATCATCGCCAAAGTTTTCCTTCCGAAAGTCTACGACAAGGGTCTTACGATTTACGAAGTGATGGCCCAGGAAACAGGCCTGCCGTCTGGACAAAGGATGGTGGCCATTTTTTATTCTCTCTCAAAAGTTTTATCAGTTGGGGTTCGCCTCTTTTCCGGCTCAATCCTGGTCTCGCACTTTCTCGGTTTCAATGTTTATGTGGGACTGGCCATTGTCACCTTCGTTACTTTTTTCTATACCCTGGTGGGCGGTCTCAAGGCAGTCGTGCGCACTGATATTCTTCAAATGGGTCTTTTCATTTCGGGCGGAATACTTGCCCACTACTTGATACCACAGACCAATGGTCAAAGCTGGTCTGAGCTCATGGGGCTGGCGCACTCAGCAGGAAAGACCTCTTTCTTTTCTTTTGAGAACCCATGGCCCTTCATCTTTGGTATTTTGGGAGGCATTCTTTTTGATATGTCCACTCATGGAGTTGATCAGGATTTTGCACAGAGACTAACTGCAAACAGAAGTTTAAGACACGGGCAGCTTGCCATCTTTTTTTCTTCCTTCATTTCAATCTCCGTCGGTTTACTTTTCTTAGGGGTCGGTGCTCTTCTTTGGGCCCATTACCAGACACATCCTTTTCCTGAGGGAGTCGCGAATGCTGACCATCTCTTTTCTTACTTCATTGTTAATCATTTCCCTCCGGGCATTCGGGGAATCATGGTGGCCGGAGTTCTGGCGGCGACCATGAGTACATTAGATTCAACTATCAATGCATTATGCGCAACCTTATACAATGATATCCTCCCTCATCGGGAATCATCAAAAATGGCCTTTTACTCTGCGCTTGATACAGTTGTTATCACTCTACTCCTGTTTGGTATCGCAGTTGTGGCCTCAACAAATGATGGCCTTCTTATGCTTGGTCTTAAGGTTCAATCCTGGACCGGAGGAGCACTTCTCGGTCTGTTCATGACAAAAGTTGTATTTAAGAAATGGTTCCCTTACAAATTGAATACTGTGAATGTCATTGGGGCCTATGCCGTAGGCATTGGAGGAGTTTATCTAAATCAACTCCTCCAATGGGATTGGAACCTGAATGTTTACTGGGGTTGCCTATTGAGCATGGCCTTCCTGAAGACCTACTCGATGGCTAAACCAATGAAGCAAGGCTAGCTTTCGCATCACCCTTTGGAATCGCTGAAAGAAGAGTACGTGTGTATTCTTCTTTTGGATTTTTATAAATGCTGCTCGCTTTATCCATCTCGATGATCTTACCTGCATTCATAACGCCGACTTCATCAGCGATGAAATTCACAACTGAAAGGTCGTGGGAAATGAAAATATAAGTGAGACCGAACTCTTCCTGGAGATCGAGCAATAGGTTCAGCACTTGGGCCTGAACCGATACATCGAGTGCAGAAACAGATTCATCACAGACAACAAACTCAGGGCGAAGCATGAGAGCGCGGGCGATACAGATTCTCTGTCTTTGCCCACCTGAAAACTCGTGAGGATAGCGATTAAGTTGATTGGACTTAAGCCCTACTTTCTCGAAGAGCTCTCGGGCCATATCCAGTCTTTCTGCCCTGCCACTTCCGATGTTATGGATGTTAAGCGGTTCTGTTAGAATTTCTGATACGGTCATCCTTGGATTCAGGGATGAATAAGGATCCTGAAAAATGATCTGCATTTTACGACGAAGAAGACGAAGCTCCTCACCGTAAACTTTGGTTATATCTTTTCCATTATAGATAATGTTTCCTGAAGCTGGCTCAACCAGTCTAAGAATTGTTCTTCCAAGAGTAGTCTTACCACAACCAGACTCTCCCACCAGACCAAGAGTTTGCCCTTTCTTAAGGGTGAAGCTCACATCATGTACGGCCTTGAAGTGGTCTACTGTACGTCCGAAAATTCCGCCCTTAATGGGGAATTGAGTAACGAGGTTCTTTACTTCCAGAAGGATGTCTGAAGATTTTTCTTCTTCCTGAGCTTTATCAAAAACCACCACCCTTTCAGGTGAAACTTTCTTTTCAACTCCCTGCTCATCCATGAAGTCACTTACAGTCAGAAGTCTTCTTGGGTTGGCCCCAAGTTTAGGCCGACAGGCAAGAAGGCCCTTAGTGTAAGGATGCTTTGCTGTATAGAAAATTTCCTTGGCATTATTTTGTTCAACAACGTTAGAACGGTACATAACAACAACATCATCAGCGATGTCGCCAATGACTCCGAGATCGTGAGTAATGAACATCATACTCATATGGTACTTTTGCTGAAGATCATGCAGAAGTTCCAGGACCTGTTTCTGAATGGTCACATCAAGAGCGGTCGTAGGTTCGTCAGCAATGAGAAGCTTTGGCTCACATGAAATGGCCATGGCAATCATCACACGTTGCTTTTGTCCGCCCGACATTTCATGAGGGTACTTATGTGCACTTGCTGATGGATTAGGAATCCCCACCTGGTTCATAAGATCAACTGCCCGATCCCAGGCTTCTTTTTTTGAAACGTTTTTATGAATTCTGATGGACTCGGCGATCTGATCACCAACTTTAAAAACCGGATTTAAGCTGGTCATCGGCTCCTGGAAAATCATGGAAATCTGGTTTCCTCTGAGATCTCTCATTTGATCATCAGTGAAATTAAGGAGGTTCTGGCCGTTAAAAAGGATTTCACCCTGAGGAATTTTACCGGCCGGCTTTTGCAAAAGTCCCATAACAGCAAGAGAGGTTACGGATTTTCCCGATCCTGACTCACCCACAATTCCGATGGTTTTTCCCGCCGGAATATCAAATGAAACATTATTAACTGCTCTCGTAACACCTTCATTGGTGTGAAACTCGACCACAAGATCTCTTACTGAAAGTAGTGGTGATGTCATAGCTATTTTCCTTTTAGCTTAGGATCAAGGGAATCTCTCAAAGCATCCCCAAGTAAGTTAAACGCAAGTACAACCAGGAACATGGCGAAAGTAGCTCCCGCTAGCTGCCACCAGACTCCTCTTGAAAGCTCAAGTTTGGCATCATCGATCATAGTTCCCCAGCTCGGCTCGCCCTGAACACCCAGGCCAAGATAAGAAAGGATCACCTCAGATTTGATGGCAAACTGAAACTGAAGAGAAGTATTGATGATCACAATGTGAGTGACGTTCGGAAGAATATGTAAAAAAAGCTTTCTCATATGTCCGCCACCAATAGCACCGGCCGCCTGAACATATTCTCTTTCTTTATGCTTCATGACTTCACCACGAATGAGACGGCAAAGAGTCACCCAGCTGGTAGCACCTAAGGCGATATAAACAGCGAAGAGACCTTTTCCTAGGATCATGGTGATGGAAATCAAGAGCATGATGTTTGGAATGGAGGAAAACGTGGTGTAAAGCCAGGTGATGAAATCATCAACCCAACCACCGAAGTAACCGGCCACTGCACCCAAAACAACTCCGATTGGAATGGCAATAAGTGAAGTCACTAGACCCACTGACATGGCCACCTGGGTTCCCCGAAGAACTTTAGCGAAAACATCCCGACCGAAGATGTCGGTCCCAAACCAATGCTCGGCTGAAGGAGGAAGATTTGAAGCTCCCACTTCCCTTGCCCAGTCAGAGGCCATTAATCCCGTCGCAACCAGGACCGCCACTAAAGAATAGACTAAAACAATGATCAATGACCCCAGGGCCCACTTGTCCTTGATTAATCTGTTAAATGCATCTTTCCACAACGAATTCTCTTTCATATTCCCACTTTCTACTTCAACTTAACTCTTGGATCAGCGAAGGTATATAAAATGTCTGTAACAAGACTCATGATGATATATAGAACGCTCGAAAGGATCGCCATGGCCTTGATGACCGGGAAATCCGAAGAGTTCAGAGCGTTCAGGGTAATTCCTCCTAGTCCTGGGATACTGAAAAAGTTTTCAAGGAGAAGGGCCCCGAGGATCAGGGTTGGAATTTGAATAACCACATAAGTAATGATTGGAATGAGAGCATTTCTCAGAACGTGTTTAAGAAGAATAACAAATTCTGAAAGACCTTTCGCTCGCGCAGTTCTTACATAATCCTGGTAAATCTCATCCAGGATCACTGTTCTGAAGAAACGAACATCGGGACCAAGACTTAAAAGTACGAAGATGATGGCCGGAAGGGCAATATACGGAACGAAATCCGGAAAGCCATATTCAAAACCGGAAATTTCAAACCATCCCATCTTGTAGGCGAAGAAGTACTGAAAGAAAAGAATGTAGGCCAGGGCCGAAATACTTTGACCAGCAATACAAAGGACACGGATGAAAACATCAATTCCTTTTCCCCGGTAGAAAGCCACCACCAGTGAAATCACCAGGGAAAGTATGGTGGCAATGGTGAAGGCAGGAACAGTGAGGGCCAGGGAAGGATAAGCTCCCTGCATAATCATCTCAGATATTTCCTGCTTAGTTGCCCAGGACCTGCCAAAATCAAAAGTAAATGCCGATCTCACCACATCAAGATATTGATCAAGAAGGGGCTTATTAAGTCCCAGTTGCTCTCTTAATTCAGCCATCTGCCGGGCAGTGGCATTTTTTCCTAGGAGAACAGCTGTCGGGTCTCCGGAAATAACGTTAAAGAGTACAAAGATAATAAAACTCACCCCGAGTAAAACCGGGATGAGGTATAAAAGTCTGCGAATAATGTACTTGATCATCTTTCCTGCTAAAACTTCTTACTAAGTTGTTTCTTCACTTCAAGGTCAACGTTCAGATATTGAAATTGAGAATGATTAAATTCCATGTGCTTAAAGTTTTTTAGCCAGGCATGTGCAAGGAAGATCTCAGTTCTGTGGAAACCGAATACCCATGGAGCATCATGAGCTACCATTTCATTAAGTTTCTCGTACTGGGAAGTTCTTTCTGGTGAATCCTGCATGATCGTCGCTTTCTTGTAGATAGCATCAAACTCATCATTACAGTAGTTAGCACCATTAGATCCCGGAGACTGGTTAGGACAGTAAAGGAGACCAAGAAAGTTCTCAGCATCAGGGTAATCAGCACCCCATGCCATGGTATACATCTGGTGCTGTTTCTTCGTTACTTTATTCACCAGTTCAGGCCATGTATTCATGCCGACATCAATATTGATACCGATCTTCTGCATGCTCTTTTCAAAGAACTCAACCTGCTGGCGGGAAATAGTATCACTTCTTGTTTGAACAACAATGGCAGGAAGACCTTTACCATCAGGGTATCCGGCTTCAGCGAGAAGTTTTTTTGCCTGTTCAATGTCGTAGTTCACAAAAGGGTTCTTGAACTCTTTCTTCTGTCCACCAAGACCTGGAGGTACTGGCCCTTGAGCTGCAAACCCGGTTCCTTCAAGGAAAAGTCTGTTATAACCTTCACGATCGAAAGCAAGGTTCATTGCCTGTCTTAATTTGCGGTTTTTGAAGATCGGATCTTCATGGTTAAAAGCAAAGTAAGTCACATCAAGCATTGGCTCCATAACAAGCCGAACGCCTCTTTCCTTGTGCTCAGCTCTCAATTGCTTTTTATCATCAAGAGATTGAGGAATATTGACATCTTTTACTTCAATGAGATCAGCTTTAGCCGTCATGAATGACAACCATTTAGGCTGACTTTCAACAATGATGTGGACATTAATTTTATCTACCAGAGGAATCTTCTTTCCGGCGTCTGCAAGAAGACCGAGCTTATCATCCCCTTCAGCACCTTCAGAAGGATAGAACTTTTCGCGGAACTTTGGATTCCTTACGTAAGTAATCATGCTGGTCTGTTCGAACTTCGGCAGGATGAAAGGTCCAGTCCCTACCGGATAGTTCAGGAACTCTTTTCCAAAGTGCTCGACAGCTTCTTTAGCGACGATAAAAGTATAAGGCATGGCAAGAGCGTAAAGGAACTGAGGGAAAGGCCTTTTTAATTTCATCTGAACTGTGTAGTCATCGACTTTCTTCAGACCTTCTACAGCTTCATCATAATTTGTTTTTTCAGCTTGAGCGTACTTCTCTCTCCATTCATTAAGACCGGCAAGGCGATCATCAAGTAACCACCAACCTTTCGCATGGAGCTTAGGATCAGCAAGGCGCTTGATTGAGTAGATGACATCATCTGCCTTCATTTCACGGCCGATGCCATCTTTGAAGGCAGGACTATCGTGGAAGAGAACGCCTTTTTTGAGCTTGATGGTATAAGTAAGCCCATCTTCGCTAACTGTCGGCATGCTTTCAGCAAGATTCGGCATCAATTCGTAAGGGCGCTTCAAAGGATGGAATTCAAACAGCCCTTCATAAACTTTACCGGCTTCATTTCCAGAATATCTGTCAGAAGCGTTGATAGGGTCAAATCCGGAAATCTTTTCAGGAGAAATAAGATTTATCTCTCTTTCATCGAATTTTTTATCTTTCGTACAACCAAAAACAAGCAAGAGGGTACTTACTATGAGAATCAAACTCTTCATTAAAAAAGCTCCTAAATTAAAATAGATATAATTGTAAGCCATTAGTCCTGCATTTATCACTATAAAAACAACCTCTCTCTGACAAGAGGTGCAATTTGCCACCAAAATAGTCAGAATTAGGGGCTACCAGAAAAGCTCAAGTGACAGTGCAGGCTCTTTTCGCTTAAATTCAGTGCTCTTAGTATAGAGGTGAAAGTCAGTATTTGAGAAGAAAGAGTCAGTAAGATTTTTTGCGACCACTTCCAGTGTTTTCCCTTTCCCCAGAAACTTTTGGACATAAAAATTCTTTTCCGAGGCCGAAACCAGATACTTTTCTCCATCAAGTGTACACAACATCTCATCTTTCTGCGCATCGCAATGTCTCTTCAACTCCAGCTCTTTTGCCACAATAAAGCGGATGAGGGAGCGAAGTTCTTTGAGAAACTCATCTGAGGAAATAACTTTATCAAGCCTTCTTGCCCGAAACTCTCTTTGTATTCTTTGCTCAAAAGTTTCTGTTTCAGCATTATTCACATGACTTTTCCTGAGATCAGGGAGAATCATCACTTCTTCACCATGAAGAGGAATAGCGACCGCCAGGATCCAGTCTTTATCCTCGTTCAGAACACTATCTACGCTGAACACGTATTTATTCTTACCTAAGGACAATCTTCCCTTCCCCTCTCCGGTAACTTTCACCGCTTCCAGTAATTTCTGTTTATCCTGGTCCTGAAGAGAAGAGGTTCCCTTAAAGAGAGCGCAGCCTGAGAATAAAATAAGAAAGGCCATGTGTTTCAATAACATGACCTCATCTTGAATTCGTTTTTGTTGAAACGCAAGAAACTATTAATCAATTTTGTCAGAGGCGGGGATACGGTCAGATTCCAGTTCCTGCATCTGAGTCAGGATTTCTTTTCTATCACTCAGATAGCGCACATGCTTTAACGCTGATTCAAAGTAATTTTTGGCACGCTCATAATTCTTCAGTTCTTTATGAATGATAGCCAGATGCTTCAGGATTTCGATGTCATCAGGGACCTTTTTAAAAGCTGTTTCAAGTTCTTGCAACGCTTTCTTCATTTCACCCTTTTTAAAATAATACCAGCCAAGGGAATCTCTGATGTAGCCATCGTCGGGGCTTATTTTCAGGGCCGTCTGAATGTACTCAAAGGCCTTATCCATATGCTCCCCCCTGACCAGGAGGGAGTACCCCAGGAAATTCCAGGCATGAGCATTTTTAGGTTCTTTTTCCAGGATGCTCATAACAAGAGCAGTGGACTCTTCATATTTTTTCTCTCTCTCATAGAGATTGGCGAGATAGTATTTATGTTGGGTCGAGAAGCTTTTCTCATCCTGAACAACCATCATTGTTTCCATCGCCTGCTTATACTGTCCTGTTCCTTCATAAAAGCCGGACTTAATGACGCTGAATTCAACTCTCATATCCTTAAACTCTTCAATCTTGGCATTCACGAATTTAAGAAACTTCGTTTTCCACTCACTACTTTCTTCATTGTGATGCTCGGACTGGGCCAGGGTGGAGAGCATGTTGGCCATCTGAACAGAGCTGTCAGTA
This sequence comes from Bacteriovoracia bacterium, assembly GCA_046566385.1. GTDB lineage: Bacteria > Bdellovibrionota > Bacteriovoracia > Bacteriovoracales > Bacteriovoracaceae > Peredibacter. The sequence goes on from JBKHWS010000006.1 coordinate 13,553, forward strand.
TAAAGACCACTGGAAGATGGAATCTGGTTAAAGTACTCAATCGATTCCTGATACTCACTCATTTCCTGATGAATGGCACCGAGGTAATAAAGGATCTTATCTGAACCCGGAGCCGCAGTGAGAAGGTCTTTGAAGACTGAAATGGCCTCAGGATATTTCCGGGCATCGGTATAAAGAATTCCCAGTTTCACCTTGAGATTCAGGTTATCCGGTTCAAGATCACTTAATCTTTCCGCATAAGGTATTACTTCTGCAAATCTCTCCTTTAAGAAGAGAACCTGCACCAGGCGGTTTAAGATCGCTGCATCGTTGGGTTGATCTTTAAGATACTTCTCATAAATCTGGATTGCGGCTTGATGCTTTTCTCTTTCTTCCAGCAAAATTCCAAGGGCACTGACGGCCTGACCCAGATCCGGCTGTCTTTTATAAGCTGTTTTGAAAGAATCCATGGCCTTTGGAACCTGTCCCATGTCGAGATAGATTTTTCCAATGTAGTAGTCGTACATTCCATTATTTTTATTTTTAGCAGCGCAGGCCTTTAATTGCTTAATCGCCTTTTGCGTTTCCTTTCCCACTGCCAAAGATTTTCCCAGAAAGATACAGGCGTCTTCATTTCTTGGATTTTTTGCCAGAATGGCCCGGTAAATTTCCCTGGATTTTTTTTCCTTATCCAGACTGGCATACACACCTGCCAGGATAAGACCGACTTTTTCATCTTTTTTTGACGTGTAAAGTTTTTGAAGAACTCCCTCCGCCACTTCAAAATTACCTTCACGAATAAGAGTGATGGCGTATTTTTTCTGAACAAACTCATCATTGGGAACCAGCTCCACCAGATGCTTAAATAAAACTGAGGCAGTAGCATAGTCTCCTTCCAGAAGAGACATGTTTCCTTTCAAGAAGAGGTCTGTTGCTAAATAATTTAAAGAAGATTCGTTTGTTTTCGCCTGAAGCACCATCTCTTCCAGGCGTTTGGAAGCAATCACCAGTGCTTCTCTATTTAATTGTTCAATTTGTTCCGGGGTAAAATCACTTAATTCCGGTTTTTTAGGAGGAACTTTATGGGCACACCCTGTGAGGAATATTCCAATGAGAAGGGCCGGGATTAGAAAAAAAGCTGATTTCATATACGTCCTGAGCTTATTCAGAGAGGTCACTCATTCGACCCCTCTCTTTTTCTTTTATCGGCGGCCCGAGACGGCTTTCTTAGAAATAGAATTTTTTAACGCATTTCAGAACACGACCCCATTTTGCAGCCTCAAGTGCTTGAAATAAAATGAGTAACCTTTACATGATTAGGAAATTTTTACCTCCTCCAAGCATTTTTTTTTCATCTTAAGGATTTTTTATGACCATCTGGGTTGACAGCAAAACTCGGGATTAGTAAAACCCAACTCGTCTTGAAGGCGATAGTGCGCAAAAACATATTATTTTGAGTGCGCTGTTTCCTTCACTAAAGAAAAACTATTAACACAGTACCTTTAAAACGAGTTTAAAAGGGTATAACCACAAATTAGGGGAACAACATGAAAGACGTACGTATCATCAAGCGTTACCAGAACCGCAAGCTCTACGACACTTTCCAAAGCTGCTACGTGACTCTCGAAGAGATCGCCCAGATCATCCGTGAAGGACACGAGATCCAGGTTATCGACAACAAGTCTAAGAACGACATCACTTATATTACTCAAATCCAGCTTCTTTTCGATCAAGAGCGTAAATCACTTAAGCCAGGAAACACTGAGCTTCTTAAGAGAGTTATCCGTTCTGAAGAAGGAACTCTTACTGGTTACATCGGTGCTCTTGAAAGCAAGCTAAACCTTACTTTCGATATGCCAGCTACTCCGGTTACTCCGGAAATGCCTGCTTTCGTAACTGGAATGAACTCTACTATGGAAAATCCAGCTACTTTGAACTAATCTTTAGTTCATGAGCAAAACAAAATTCAGCATTATACTCATGGCCTTCGTGGCCATGAGTTTTTTTACCCCCTCCCTTTCATTCGCCCAAAAAGCATTTTCCCCCAAGATTAAAACTCCCGAGACTTCAAAAGAATTGAAGAACAAGGAAGAGAAGTCTCAAGACGTGGAAGAAGTTGAAGAAAAAGAGCCAGCTCCTGCCACCAGTGGTTCAGCTGCTCCCAGAAAACTTCAACAGCATGGTCTTGGACTAGGTCTTGGCCAGACATTCCTTCTTGGAAATTATGGCAAACACGGCAATGATAAAATTACCCTCGATTTCCTTTATAGCTATGCTGCCAGCTACTCCTTTGATCTCCTGGTGAATGCCCATATTTCTGAGCATAAAGATGAAAGCGAAAGAATGAGAGTTATGGGACTTTCTACGTCTATTAAAGGGCGCTTTGTTGAGTTTGATAACCTTTCTCCATACTTCCTTGGAGGACTTGGTTTTTACGCGCCTAAAGCTAAAAGACGCATTAATAACACAACAAAATGGTCTGAGCAGAAAGTAACCTTTGGTTTAAATTTTGGTGGCGGCGTTGATCTTCGTTTAAATGACGATTATGTTGTTGGAGTCCTGGGACAAATGCACTGGCCGTTCAGAGTTGAACAGGAGGGTCAGTCTGATCTCAAAGGCTATTACATGAAACTTCTTATCACAGGAATGTATCTTTTCTGATGGATTCGAAACCACATCGCCTTTACATTTTTACCGGCAAAGGCGGTGTGGGAAAAACCACTCTGAGTAAGGCCTTTGTCCGCTATCTGATCGAACATGATCATGAAGCCGTCTATCTTACTTTCCAAAATTCGGCCCTTGGAGAAAATCACTCGGGCACCTCTGAAAAAACAGTAAATGGCATTAAAGAAATTGCTCTGGACATTGAAGAGTCGGCCAAAGGTTATGTTGAGAAAAAACTTAGTTCAAAGTTCATTGCATCATGGATTGTTAAGACTCCTTTTTTTCGTGCGCTCATCAATATGGTTCCGGGATTTTCCTATCTCATTTTTCTGGGAAAAATCCTGGAGATGGGAAAAGTAAATCCAAGGCTGATTGTTGTTCTGGATGCACCGGCTTCAGGCCATGCTTTAACCATGGTGGAATCAACTACAAACTTTCAGCAAATTTTTGAGAGCGGAATCATTTTTGAGGATACCGCTAAGATGCTCTCCCGACTGAATGATCCGGAATACACAAAGATTCACGTGGTGAGCCTTCCCAGCCTGATGTCGTGGCAGGAAGCAACTGAACTTAAAACCTCACTCAAAGAAAGAACTCCTGTTGCTGTTGAAATTACCGTCAATAACTGTCTCTACCCTCTCCTCGAAAATGAAACCCAGAGTCTCCCGGAAGGGATCCGCCAGAAAGTGCACAATGAGAAAGTTCTTGTGGAAGAACACTTAAGTGAGATGCGATGCATCCTGCCTCACTCATTAAATCAGGATGCGCTGTCCATCGAGTCGGATTTAGTTGGGTCTCTCTCCAAACTCATATAGAATATTGGGAATTTTCAAAGGGCGAATGTGGGAACTCTTAGAGCGAAATCATTTGAGATTTTCTGTGGAACAGGTGGTGTAGGAAAAACTACACTGGCCGCTGCCCGTGCTCTTAGCCTCGCAGAAAACGGTCACAAAGTACTTCTTGTGACTATTGATCCTGCCCGCCGATTGAAAGACCTTCTTGGTCTCACAGGAGAAGCGGTGGGTGAAGTGGTTCCGGTTGAAGTCACCGGCATTAAACTTCATGCCCTTCTGATGTCTCCTGAGAAAACGATCCAAAGAATGGCCCAAAAATATCAGACCCCCGACCTTGCAAATAACAGAATCGTGCAGATCTTATCAAGGCCATACGGAGGGATGAATGAAATCCTTTCTATGGTTGAGGTACAAATGCAATTTGATACAGGCCAGTTCGATGTGGTGGTGCTCGACACTCCTCCCGGGGCCCATTTTCTGGACTTCCTTGAAAGCCTTGCAAAGATTCGCTCCTTCTTCGATCAGAACTTCGTAGAAATTTTCAGTTACCTTGGACAAAAAACCGCCAAGGCCGGGAAAAAAGTTTTTGGTGGATTCATCAATCGTTTCATCTCCAGCGGAGTGAGAAAACTCCTGGGTTATCTTCAGGCCGTTACCGGAGCCCAGTTCATTGATGACTTCATTCAGGCAATTCAGATCATCTACCAATCACGGGAAGCCTTCCTGAAAGGGCTTGCTCTCCAGGACAGATTAAAATCCAAAGAAGAGTGTAACTGGTTCCTGGTCACTTCGGTCGAACAGGGAAAAGCGCAGGAAGCTGTAGAAATTCGCTCTCATGCCACTCACTTCATTCATCAGGATCATTTTCTTGTCCTTAACAAATGTCTGGAGTCAGAGCTGGAGAAATGGTCACCAGAAAAACCTGAACTCCTGAAAATAAAAGATTCCCTTGAAAGCAAAGAAAGAAAGCTTAAAGATCAGCTGCGGGATCTGTTTCCCGTTGTTCTGGAATTTCCGGAAATCATCAGCCTTTCTCCCATCGATCACATTCAACAACTAACCGGTAAATGGAAAACATATGTCTCTCAAAGTTAACAGTAAGCAGGAACTTGAACTTTTCCTCTGTCATAATCTTAACGAAGTTCATGAGTGGATAGATGAAGAGCAAAAGAAACTTCCACAGCCGCTTACTTCCAGCGTGGACATAAGAGAAAGTACAACTAAGTATGCTCCGGTGGATCACAACATGTATCCGGCGGGATTTAATAATCTTTGCTCCAAAGATCTTCTAAGTTGTGCGGATCATTTCAGACAAGGGTTTAACAAGATAAAGCCTGGCCTTAAGAAAGTCGGACTTCTTCCGGAATCACACACAAAGAATAAGTTTTATCTTGATCATCTTTTTAAACTTAAAAACACCATGGAAATGGCCGACATTGAAGTGGTCCTTTTTTCCATTGATGACAGTTTGTTTTCTGAAACCGACAAGAACGTCATTGAGCTTCAGTCATTTTCAGAACACCAGATTGTGATCCATAAGGCCCAGGTGCAGGATGGCCAGTTCATTTCCTGCGATCCTTCGATCAAGTTTGATTTTGAAGCCATTCTTCTTAACAATGACCAGTCTGTTCCTCTTGCAATTGACTGGAAAACAATCAGAACTCCCGTGCTTCCTTCTCCCTATGTCGGATGGTTCAGAAGGCAGAAGATTCTCCATTTCAAACATTACCGTGATACCGCCAACAGGTTTTGTGAGAAGTTCAGCATTGATCCTGATCTGGTTCAGGCCCGCTTCACTTCTGTTGACCATGTGGATTTCAACACTAAAGAAGGGTTGGACAAGATAGCCAATGAAGTCGACAACCTTTTAAAGACTCTTCCGGAAGGCTCCTTTGCTTTCGTGAAGGCTTCCCAGGGAACATATGGGATGGGTATTTCTGTTGTTACCAAGGGAGAAGAGATTGTTTCCATGAACAGAAAAATCCGCAACAAGATGGATATAGGAAAAGGAAACCTGAAGTTCACTTCTGTCCTGATACAGGAAGGAGTGGAAACGATGATTAAATATGACGATGCTCCTGCAGAGGTAACCATTTACCTCGTTGATGGGAACAGCTCGGGAGGGTTCATGAGAACGAATCCTCTTAGAACGACTCAGGGAAATCTCAATGCCCAGGGTATGGTTTACAGAAAACTTTGCCTTGCCGACGTAAAACAAGATTGTGATCACACTATTAAGGAAGCTGTCTATTCAGTCATAGCCCGTCTGTCAGTTCTGGCAGCCTCCTATGAAATGAAAGAGCTTATGGAGATAAAATGAAAGAAATGAAATTTGAAACTAAAGTCATCCACGTTGGTGGAGAACCAGACCCGGTAACCGGCGCCATTATGCCGCCGATTTTTCAGACGTCCACATATGTTCAATCTTCTCCCGGAGAACACAAGGGCTACGAATACACCCGTTCTCATAACCCTACCAGGACAAGACTTCAGGAGTGCCTGGCGTCTCTTGAAAATGCTAAACATTGTTTCGTAACGGCCAGTGGTTTGTCGGCTTCAACATTGATCATGCACATGCTTCCGAAAGGATCAAAAATTATTTGTGGTGATGATGTCTATGGAGGAACTTACAGGCTCTTTTCAAAAGTCTTCCAGGATATCCATCAGTTTAAATTTGTGGACACGACTGATCTTAAGACCCTTGAAAAGGAAATGACAGAATGGAAGCCAGCACTCGTATGGCTTGAGACACCGACCAATCCTCTGCTTAAAATCTCTGATATTGCAGCCGTTTCGGCCCTGGCCAAAAAAGCCGGTGCTCTTACTGTGGTTGATAACACTTTCATGAGTCCTTTCTTTCAGAATCCTCTGGATCAAGGTGCTGATATCGTTCTCCACTCCATGACCAAGTTCATCAATGGTCACTCTGATGTCGTTGGTGGTGCCCTCATGTTCAACTCGGATGAAATCAAGGATAAAATTTTCTTTTACCAAAACGCCATTGGCCCAAGTCAGTCACCCTTTGATTCCTGGCTTGTCCTTCGCGGACTTAAAACTCTTGCCGTTCGCATGAAGGCCCATGAGCAAAACGCCCTGAAAATTGCGGCTTTCCTGGAAAAGCATCCGAAAGTGGAAAAAGTCATTTATCCGGGGCTTGAATCTCATGAGCAACATGGTCTCGCTAAAAAGCAAATGAAAGGCTTTGGTGGCATGATTACTTTCTTTCTCAAGGGTGGAATTAGTGAATCCCGGAAGTTCCTGGAGAACGTTAAGCTCTTTGCTCTGGCTGAAAGTTTGGGTGGAGTTGAAAGTCTCGTTGATCATCCTGCCATCATGACCCATGCTTCTATCCCGAAAGAAGTCAGAGAAGGACTAGGAATCTACGATAATCTGATTCGCCTCTCAGTTGGAATTGAAGACATTGATGACCTCATCAGAGACCTTGAGTTCGCTTTCTCTAAGGCCTAAAACGTACTGACAGAAACATCAGGAGCGGAGGTTGTCTTCGCTTCCTGATTTTCTTTTTTTGACTCTATCTGTTCTTTAGGAATGATCGGGGCCGGAATCTCTTTTGGCTTCTCTATAAAGATATCCGGGACATCTGTGTAACGACTGAAAACGATTGAATCATTCAGATATCTTTTTAAGAGAAGGTATGAACAATAGGTTTTACCGTGATTGGAAGAAAGATTATCTCTATCACCCTCTGCGAAAATCAGTCCTTCATCCTGAATAACATCCATCAAATCAAAGTATTGAGAACAGAAATCTGAAGTATCTTTGGTTTTATCGACGTGAATACACTCAGCTTCTTTTTTTGCGACATCCACGCCGGTGGCCGAAGTGACTTTAATATGAACCGGTTCACGGCAAACATCCACAAACCATTCTTTTGGAAAGTACTTCTTGTGCTTTATGTGAATAATGCAGTCTTTTTTATCGATAATAAATTCCTGTTTCAAAAGGCCGAACAAAGGTCCTTTCTGAAGCATTTTCATCTTGTAAGTGGCATCAAGACAACTCTTTGAGCTGAATCGCGTCTGAGCATGAGCTGATGAAAGTACAAACAAAAGTACGAAACTAAACTTTATGAATACCATGTCTATTAACCTCCATCATCACTACTGTAGCATCTTTTCCGGAAAACTCGTTCGTCACGTCCTCTTTCAATTGTATAAACAACTCTGAAAGAAATTCATGAGAGGATGTCCAATTCTGATTCTTCAGCTCTTTATATAAATCTTTTTGAGGATGTCCTGTCTTCCAATTAAAGAGGAATCCGGGAGAGAAAACAATTAATTTTTCTCCCTTCGCCAGAGAATAAGTCTTTTCTTTCTCCAGCCCAATGGTCCCATTCGCCTGACTATAAAGCTCTGCTTTACTGTTGGAAAGTTGGGTCAACTGAAGTGTTACGAGGTCCATTTCCAGTAACAGAATGTCAAAGGCCGCTCGCTTCTTCCTGGCACTATTTATGGTTTCAATCTCAGCATAGGCGTCGCGCATAAAAGCCTCAGGATTAAAATCCTTCTCCCGATGCTGTCCAAGGATCGAAAGCAATGCGCTGGAAATGAGATAAGAATCTGTTGAGAGAAGGATCTGATAAACCTTTGCGGGAGTCTGATGAAGATCATAGAACTCGACTCCTCCTCCATCCCCTGAAGTGTACTTATTAGAGAAAATGACCCCTTTAATTTCCTCTTTCCTTCTTGGTACAAGATACTCATTAATCTTTTTTGCTTTCTTCATCTCAACTTCTGCGTCCCGCAGAACCTGATCCATCTCTACGCTCAGGCGGGCCAGATGCCTTTGAAGTTTTTTCTGATCTTCTATGAGATTCCAGAAGAATTGAAGCTGGTTGGACAACATTGTCCAGTGAAGCTGGGGCATAGGAAGGGAATACTCTCCGATTATCTTTGAAAGGAAAGCACCCTCATTTTTAACCCACTCCTGGGCCTTCTCATTACTATGATCATGAAAAAAAACTGCTCCCATAAAAGTATTGAGAACGGCCTTAAAGCTTTCCTGTTTTTCCGGATGATTAAGAAGAGTCTGGGTATCGACGAGCAAGAAGTCAGCTCTCCTCTTTAATTCCAGGGAGACAAAGGAGTTCATGTCCAGGACCTGGTTATTTTCAAAGAAGTCGAAGACTTCAAAACCTTTGTTTTTGAGCTCTTTGAGGAGGGAGCCCTGCTCGTCCAGAATGATCATGAAAGAACCTTTTTGCCGGGGTAAAAATTAATCCTTTCAGACACTTAACCCCATTTATTCGATATTTCACATTTTACCGTTTATTTTTCCGCAAAACAACCGAAGAGAATTTATCAGGTGAAAGGTTTTTCACTGCTTTTTAGTTGGAAGAAGTATGAAAAAAAACAATGTCTTTGAGCTACCTTCTTTAAATACGGCCCTGTCCCTTTTGGGAATGGCGTCTCAAGTAGAAGCACTCAAAGCAGATAACAAAAAAATCAGTGAACAAGCGGCCAGAACAATTCTTAAGGCCCTTGATGCCAAAGATAATTATACATTCGGTCACAGTATGCGTGTGGCTTATTTCTCTTTAGTGACTGGAGCTGAAGCCCAGTTATCTCCTGAAGAGATGTATGAATTGGAGCTCGCCGCGATCTTTCACGATATTGGAAAAATTGGAACGCCGGATGCTGTTTTAAATAAACCTTCCCGCCTTTCCGAGGATGAATTCAATATCATGAAACAACATCCGGAAAATTCTTTTGAAATTTTAAAAGAGTTTCCCATGTTCGAAAAAATCGCACAAAGTGCCAGGCTTCATCATGAACGTTATGACGGTAAAGGTTATCCTTTAGGTCTTAAAGGTGATGAAATTCCCTTAGGCGCCAGAATCATTCTCATCGCTGATACCTTCGATGCCATGACTTCAACTCGTCCTTATAGAAAAGGACTACCTTACGAAGTCGCTTTTGAAGAACTCATTCAGTTTTCTGGAACTCAGTTTGATCCAAAGCTGGTTCAGCTTTTCATTGAGGGAATGAGAAAAGAAGCTTTGAAAGGCGAAGAGGAATTTTTCATTCCTCTTATGGAGAGACGTTTTAACAAGAACGCTGCCTGATCTAATCCCCGCAAAATTTTGTCTTCGCGCTGGATGAAACCATCCTGTTCTGCATGCTTTCACATCCCTTTATTGTTTCATAGACATTGAACGGATAGCATTCTGCAGCTTTATTCAGATACTTTAATGAGGACGCGTTGTTTTCACATGTTTTATAACTCGGACCATCCACGCAGGCCCAGTGTTTTCCAGTACAATTGTAGACTAGTCCTCTTCCTCGGTATTCATAATTAGGAGGAGAGACATATTCTTTCTTCTCAACAGCTTTGGACGTCGTTCCCTTGGCCTGTTTTTCAAGGTCTTCGAGGATTTGATCAGTAAGATTATCTTCACCGGTTGAAATTGTACCATCTATAGAGTCAACATCACCTAAACCACTCGTGTCCTCAGTGACATCACCTAATTTCGTCTCATCAGTGGTTTCCGGAGTATCAGTAACAACATCTGGTTCAGGTGTCGTTTCATCAGTCGTTACTGTGTCTGAAGGAGTTTCGGTGTCAGGAGTCTCAGTTACTGCTGTATCGGCCGGAGTTTCTGTTGCCGGGGTTTCCGCCGTATCGGCCGGAGTTTCTGTTGCCGGAGTTTCCGCCGTATCGGCCGGAGTTTCTGTTGCCGGAGTTTCCGCCGTATCGGCCGGAGTTTCTGTTGCCGGAGTTTCCGCCGTATCGGCCGGAGTTTCTGTTGCCGGAGTTTCCGCCGTATCGGCCGGAGTTTCTGTTGCCGGAGTTTCCGCCGTATCGGCCGGAGTTTCTGTTGCCGGAGTTTCCGCCGTATCGGCCGGAGTTTCTGTTGCCGGAGTTTCCGCCGTATCGGCCGGAGTTTCTGTTGCCGGAGTTTCCGCTGTATCGGCCGGAGTCTCTGTTGGTTGAGCGGTTGGCGGAACAGGTTTTGGTCTTTTCTTCACTAAAGAAGCAGGATCAACAGCAGGCTCCTCAGGAGGAAAAATATAATCTTCGGCCAGAAGACCAATCACCAGAAGAGCAATGACACCCTTAATGATATTACTTTTCTTTTTCTTCTTGGCGGCTTCATCATCATCTTCTGCGGCAGCCTCTTTCTTACCCTGGCCTTTCTTCTTAAGGAGTGAATCTACTTTTGACTTTATTTTGTGAACGAGAGATTTGTTTTCTGATGCGTTTTCTTCTGCATCTTCCTCTATATCAGTATCCACATCTCCAAGTTCAGAAATATCAGTTGAATCCGTTGCATCATCCCGCGACGGATCAGTTCCTTCTTCAACTTCTTCCAACTCTTCATCTTCCACTTCACCTTTTTTGCCAAAAGGAAGTTTGGACTTCAAGTCATTGATAATTTTGTTGAGGATATGCACTCCTATTGAAATGGGTCTTGTACTAAGTAAGTAATATCCAGTATTCTCATTATAAGGGAGCCTGTGGAGTTTGCAATCAAATCCCACCGGAGATCAAGGACTTAACTGTGAATATGAATCGAGATGAAGGTGTCATAAAGTTCAAACTGACACTTAAAAGGGCACCTGCCCCGGAAATCACCCAGGTTATTGCCTTGGAAAAATGGCGGGCCTTGTTGTTTAAACTGGGATTGGTGGGAGAATATCCGATCGACAAGATCGGCTATGGAAACCTTTCATCCCGGCTTAACAAGAAATCATTTATTATAACCGGGAGTCAAACCGGTCACCTGGCCCATCTTCAGGCCCACCATTATACGAAAGTCATTGATTGTGATTTGAAAAAAGGATCTGTGACTGCGGAAGGTTTAATTCCTCCCTCAAGCGAGTCGCTCACCCACTACGGCATTTACGAGGCCAATCCTGCTATCCAGTACGTCTTTCATGTTCATCACAATAAACTCTGGAAGCTTTTAAAAAATGGTGACTACGATTTTATTGATGAAGACATACCTTATGGAACCCAGGCCATGGCCGAAGCCGCCTTTGAGCTGCTTTCCAATAAAACTTCCGGCATTTTTGTGATGAAAGGCCACGAAGATGGCATCATTGCCTATGGAACTACTGCTGAAGAGGCCGGAAAAGTGGTCCTAGATCTCTATCGTAAATTGGGTGTCCGGCAGTAATTGCTTTAATTTCTGAAACAGATCTTTTCCTTCTTCATGTGAATTTGCTGAAAGAAAAAAAGCTTCAAACCGCGTATCCCCTGGTGAAAGCAGGAGACAACCTTTTCCAGAGTTCGGATTAAATGCAACAGGTTCAATACTATTCTTGAGGGCCTCAAAGGAGCTTCCCTTCGATCTGGTCTTTCCCAGAATCAGAAGGGACCAGGAATTCCCTTTACAGAATTTTTGAGAAAGTAACCAGGTCACAAGACCCATTGTCTTCCGGTAATTGATCTCACTGACTGAACGGATTTTCTGTTTTCCCTCTTCCTGATAAGAAAATGAATCAAGAGAGAATCCTCCTCCAGCTCCTTCTCTTCGAACGGACTGGGTCACTCGCAGGACATGATCTTCAAAGTTTTTCCATTCATCTTCTGGTACCTCCGAGTAGAACCTGAGGCCCTCCTTTACCGGTGCATGAAGATTTGTAAAAAGGGTTCCTTTATACTGAAAACCGGAGTTAACCAGGTTTTCATAACAAATGGTTTCTCCTGAAGGAAAAACGTAGTGGGAAAAATCCCTGCGCCGATCATAAAGGGGCTCTATGATAAGACTTCCTGATCTTCCAAGCAGTGATTGAAGTTTGTCTTCGTCACCTTTTCTGAAAGAGACAATGTCCTGTCCCGACATTCCCAGTGCAGCCTTCGCAAGATAAACTTTCTCATCTACAATTTTCAGATCCTCAATTCTCCTGATGACCTGGCAGTCATTGTCAAATTCTGCAGTGAATTCTTTAGAGTTTATCTTTTGCTCGAGAGCTATGTTCTCTAGAGGACCCCACCAATTTTCATAATGGTTGGTGTTGATGATTTGAGGAGCATGCCCGCTAAAAAAAGAAACATGCTCAAGAAATTCAGGAGCATATTTTTTAGCAGTCGAAAGAGGTCTTTCATCAAGGTAGAAAGCTATAAACTCCAAAGACTCACTGATCAAGTGAGAGGAGCCTTTTTTCCCTGCTAACGTCAGTTCATAATCAGCATTTACCCTGATCGCTTTCATGAGCGTTTTGTGACTGGAAATTGATCATCGTAATTTTTCAACTTCTCAATGAAATCTTCATCACTCATGGCCTTTTGATGAAGGGAAGGATCAAAACTTATTCCCTTGCTCCTTGCTGGTGTCATGGGCCAGGGAAGTGAGGAAAGGTAATAGTCCCATAAGTTTTTATCCTGCCGCCACTTTTTCATCCAATGGGCCCCGAAAGCGACATGTCCTATTTCATCTTCCAGTACGATGTCCAGGATGGCAGCAGTCTCATCATCCCCTAATTCCCGGAAGATCTTAGAATAATATTGAGCGAAATCAAGATTGGCGGCTTCAAATGTGAGCGACATGACCGCTGTGTACTCTTCAGGCTTCCTGAGCTTTGGCATTTGTCGCCAGAAGAAATCATTGAGCGGGAAGTCCCCGAAGTCATAGCCGAACTCCTGAATCCTCCCAATATATAGCTGCAAATGTTTTTGCTCTTCTTTCAGGGCCGAAAGTATCCCCCGCTTAAAACGAACATCATCCTCAGAGTGATGAGGATAAATCAGCAGCGCAGCTGCCATCATTTCAATGGCCAGTAATTCGTGATTGGCAAAGCTGTGAAGGGCCATGGCCTTTTTTTCAGTTTCTTTCAGATGGACGACTTTGGGGAACTTCATCTGTTTTTCAGAAAAACTGATCCTTTCTTTCCTGCCGGGAAGAACAGGAAGTTCATAGGAAGACCATGCTTCCCATTCCACAGAAGAATCCAGGAGCTTATCCTGAAGAGTTTCGCCCTCGAGGATCAGGCGGGCAAAATCTTTATAATGAAGTTTATCGGAATTTCCGGAAAGCTTTTGCGGCATCACTCTTCTTGCCTCCGCCACCGGATCTGGCACCGGCAGGTTTTGGTCTTCTTACACCATGCTCAGCTGGTTTTTCTCCCTGGATGGAAGGTCCTCTTTTATCTCTTCGATCATCCCGCCCTTTTTCACTTTTCTTATGGCGCTTGTCCTTCTGAAAAGATCGCCCTCTATCCTGACGGGAATCAGGGGAGGCGTCCCGAGGGGGACGACGCGAAAATCTTCTCTTGGAGAAGCAGTCGTCACAAATATTGAAACGAGCATTCGCTGGCATTTTCACTCCACAGCTGGAGCAGGCCTTAGCAATTTTATCTGAGAGGAGTTCGTTCAGACGTTCAATTGCCTTTGATTTATTCTCAAGGAGTTTTCTTTCATCAAAAGCAAAGTTTTTCTGATTGAAGTGCCGTGAAAGCCATTGATAAAGCTCAACACACTTAATGGATGTCTCGAGATAATCAATATTGTCTGACCTATCATCAATTGGTTCATTGAAGATACTCTGGTCACTCACGTAATGGTTGAGAATCCAGAGATAATATTGAACGTGCTCAATAAGCCCTAGATTCACGGGTGCACAGGCAAACCCAAAAATCTCTGCATTGGAAAGTTTTCTGTCCTCATCCGCCGCTTCTACCATTTCAGCGAGCTCAATCATTTCTTTCATATCCACACAGTAGAATGGTTTCTGAAACGTCATGGTATTGAACAGTCTCAGAAACTCTGAGAGCTGAAGAGTAGGTAAGGAATTGGCCTCAAGGGCATGGTTGACGGAACTGAAGATATCCAGATCGGGACCAACCATCGCCTTATCCTGCTGACCGAGGTGATATTGAAGAGCACTTTGTAAGGTTCTCAATCCATCTTCGACACGGTTGAGCGTCGTGACTTCCCCTACCGGAAATCTTTTATAACGTCCTGCCCTTCCGGCAATCTGTTTAATTTCTGAATAACTTAAAGGATGTTCTTTATCATCGATAAACTTTGAAAGAGCAGAGAAAACAATTCTCTTCACCGGAAGATTCATCCCCATTGCAATAGCATCGGTAGAAACCATGATATCGGTTTCGCCTTCATCAAACTTTCTCGCCTGCTCTCGTCTTACTTCAGGAGATAGACGTCCATAGACGATAGAGACCTTGAAATCGAGTTCTTCGAGGTCGGCCTTATATCGTAGAGCATTTCTTCTGGAGAAAACGATAAGAGCATCGTTCTTCTGCATTTGCGTGAGGGGAATCTGATGACTCAAAACATTGAGTTCCGTCATCCTGTTATATTCTTTAACTTCAAGAGTATCTCCGCAAAGGGCGAGAATCTTCTTAACCAGCTCAAGAACCGAGTGGTCCCCGCAAAGATGAATTTCATCGGCCTGGATATTTACGAGGGCCCGGGTCCAGGCCCAGCCTCTCTGTGGATCGGCCAGCATCTGGATCTCGTCAATGACACAACAATCAAAGCGAGTCTGAAGCTTTGCCATTTCAATCGTGGAAGAAAAGTGAGTGGAGTCCGGGACCTCAATGACTTCCTCTCCCGTAAGAAGAGTGGTCTTCACACCTTTGGCACTCATGGTATCAAAAAGCTCAGAGGCCAGAAGCCTCAGAGGTGCAAGGTAACAGCCCTTCTTGGCCTGGCAGAGGGCCTCTATAGCATGATAAGTCTTACCCGAATTGGTGGGACCCATGTGATAAATAATCTTACGATTTAATCTGCGGGCCTCGCTGTGAAGCCAGAATTGTCCCAGGTAATCCCGAAGGATCGTTGAAGAAACATCCTTCCGCTTTAAAGCAAGAACAGCTCCTGTGAATCTTTCAAATTCTTTTCGAAGAAAGCTCTCACCTTTCCAGATGTTTGTTTCAAGCTGCAAATAAAACCGGTCATACTCTTCAGGAGAAATGAGTTCCGGCTTAAATCCCTGTTCAACCAACAGAGTATTGAAGAAGACGTTAAGCTTCTCCTTATAAACTTTTCCTAAATCCGTCTTTGGTCCGAATTTAGAACGGAAATAGGCCTTCACTTCATTTTCAAGCTTATTAACAGAAGAGCGCTTAAGCTTGTTTCTCATCTGGTGAAAGTTTTTTTCCAGATTCTTTTTAAGTTCGAAGACGGCATTTGAGACGTCACCGATTTTTCTGGTGAGAACCCATTCATGAAGCTTGTCTTCAGTTTTATCAATAAGGGAGGTCTGCAGTGCAAAGACCGCTTCTCTTACTTGTGTTCTGTAATCCCCGAGACACTGGACACAGTGACAGGATAAATCTTTGTCACTGAACTTAAGGTCAAATTTCGTTTTGAGGACTTCCTGGCTATCCACATGCCGGGCACTTTTATCTTCGGCCCAGGCCTTAAAAGTCTCTTTATAGGACTCGGTGAGCTCTTTACTGAAGGAACCTTCGACGATCACAGGATAAGATGACGTAACAGGAAAGACATAATCTTCAATGAGGCAAGTCTCTACTATCGCCTCACGATCAAATACTTCATGCACACGCCCGAAAGTCTTTTCAAATAAAGACTCAAGAGATGGATAAAGATCAAGCATTTCTCTGGCATCCACGGCAATGGATTCCAGCGTATTTAATATGATTTCTGAATCTTCTAATGGACGAATCCCGGGAGATTCATCATCTCCCAGGATACTCGTCGTTATAAGTGCTTTTCGTGAAGTTTCTAGATTTGCGCGGATGTCCTCATACAAGGACGTAATTTCATTACTCAAATTGGATCATCTACCTTTATCTTAGTTTGCAAGCTCAACTACAAATGCTGTAGCTAACCTGGCAAATTTAGCAGCGTGCTTCGCATCACCGCCAGCAGATTCTAATGTATCCCTTGCAGTATGAATCTGGCGATTAATATCTTCCATACTTGACTCAAAAGGAATAGAAGCAGGGAATCCATTAGCAGTCCATGAAGCGTGGTCAGAACAGCCGTATCCACAACGGGAGTAGCCCCAAGGAACTTTTACGTATTCATCAATCAGTCGACCGATAAACTCATTCTGAGCAGCATTAGTATAGTCAGACATCATGACAATATCTTTGTCAATTGTTCCCTTTCTGAGTGTCATATCAAGTTGCATTACGCCAATAACCTTGGCCGATCTTTGCTTGAACTGAGAGGCAATCTCTTTTGATCCAAGAAGCCCTACTTCTTCAGCAGCATATCCCATGAACTTAATCGTTCTTTTAGGCTTAAAGTTATTATTCATCAAAATACGGATAACTTCTGTAATGGTTGAAATACCTGAAGCATTATCGTCCGCACCTGGTGCTTTCCCTCCGCCGCCAAAGAACCCAGCGATTGAATCAGCGTGTCCTCCCACAACCACGATTTCCTCCGGCTTCTCTGATCCTTCAATTGTCATAATAATTGAAGGCTGAGGCCAGTTCTTGTGGTTATAGAGTTCCACTTTAACATCGTTACGCTTGCGTGCGATGTTGGCCCAGGTATCACGGATAAACTTAGATGATTCAACCCCGGTTTCTGATTTATAATAACGGGTATTGAAGTTGGAAAGCTTCAAGATCATGTCACGAATGGATCTTTCCTGAACCTGAGCAACCATAGGAGTCGCCAGGCTTTGTTGATCAATTGAATAGTCAGTGAAGATGGCCCTTTTTGCAAAGTGTATGTCACCTTGAGAAGTCAGGGCCTCTTTAGCTTCTTCCATTGAATCGTGCTGCATAAAACCACCACATCTGTGAAGATCATGGTGAATATGATGAGAAAGTTGCTCGATTTCAGCTTCAGTTAACTGAACAACGCTTGCACCTTCTGAAGTGAAAACTGTCTGAACAGATTTGTTTAGTTTCGGGCGGATTTTTGCCAGAATCTGATTATCTACCGTAAGCCATTTTGTTGCAGGAGCCGCCATCGTAGCTGCTGATAGTGTCAAAGCAACAAGTCCTAATAATATTTTCATTTTTTCCATCCTTGCTATAAAAAATGACTGATACAATTAACCCATAGATTAAACTTGTTTGAAAGGAAAAGTTCTATGACTTTGCCTTACAAAGACTCGTAGCACAATCGAGAGGAAAATCATGAAAACACGACTGACAGAGATGCTGGGAACTGAATTGCCTATAATAATGGCCCCTATGTTTCTGGTTACAAATACAAAAATGATAGTGGCAGCAGCAGAAAGCGGAATCGCCGGCTGCATTCCTGCTCTCAACTTCAGAACGATTGAAGAGCTTGAGGCCGGGATTAAAGAAATTAAATCTCAGACGAACAAACCCTTCGGAGTAAACCTCATCGTGAACAAGTCAAATGTTCATGCCAAAAAGCAACTCCATAAGTGCCTTGATCTGGGGGTGAGTTTTTTCATCACCTCTCTGGGGTCTCCACAGGAAGTAATTAATGAATCAAAAAAACAGGGCACCCGTGTCTTTTGTGACGTCATCGAAGAAACCTATGCAAAAAAAGTCGAAGACATGGGAGCTGACGGTGTCATTGCCGTTAACTCAGGAGCGGGTGGACATCTTGGAAACATTCCCGCAACAGTTCTAATCCCTAAGTTGAAATCCACCTGTAGTATCCCCGTCATTTCTGCGGGAGGAGTTGGGACAGGGGCAGGAATCCTTGCGATGCTGGCCCTGGGGGCAGATGGGCTCTCTATTGGCTCACCTTTTATCGCCACAACAGAGTCGGGTGTCACCCAGGATTATAAAGAGGCCTGTGTAAATTACGACGCCGGCGACATCGTCGTCACCACAAAACTCTCCGGAACCCGTTGCACCGTTATTAACACTCCTTACGTTCAAAAAATCGGGACCGATCAAAACCTGGTAGAGAGTTTTTTGAATAAGAATAAACAGTTAAAAAAATACGCCAAGATGGTGACATACTACAAAGGCATGAAGATGCTGGAGAAGGCTGCTTTCAGCGCTTCCTATAAGACAGTCTGGTGTGCGGGAAGCTCAATTGATTTCACACATAAGGTTGAACCCATCCATGACATAGTCTCCCGTTACAAAACAGAGATGGAAGAAGCAAGGGTAAACTTAAATAAGGTACTAGGATAAAGTATGAAAGCAGTTTATAAAATGATAGATAAGCTTCTTGCCAATCCCACCAGACTTAACCTGATCGCTCTGGATAAAGTTCTCAGGTTGGGTATTCCATTCAATGCTCCCCATGGCTTTAAGATCAAAACTCTTAACCAAGATGCTGTCATCATTTCTCTGCCGAACCGAAAACTCAATCACAATCATCTGAGCGGCGTCCATGCCTGTGCCATGGCCACCGTTGGAGAATATTGCGCAGGCATGTCCCTGCTTAGCTCTTTCGGTATCAGTAAGTACCGTCTCATCCTTTCAGAACTGAATGTAAAATACACCTATCAGGGAAGGGTCGATCTGGAAGGCTTTTGCTCTCCCCGGCAAATTGATCGTGAAAAAGTAAAAGCAGGTCTTGAAACTGAAGGAAAATATCTGCAGGAATTGAAAACGGTCATCCGGGATCTTAATGGGAAAGAAGTCGCTCTGGTCACAACGGTCTGGCAGTTAAAGAACTGGGAGCAAGTCAGGACCAGATAAGAAATGCCTGTCGTGCCAGGAATGCGAACAGATAAGAAAGCCCCATAGTGTAGACCACCATGACGACCGGCCACTTAAGCGAATTCGTTTCTCTTTTCATGACAGCGAAAGTTGAGATGCATTGAGGAGCGAAGATAAACCACACAAGTAACGCCACTAAAGTTCCGAGACCGAACTGCTGAACAAGGGCCACGGCCATAGAGGCTTCATCTTCACCGTCAACAGCAAGAACAGTTGAAAGTGCGCTTACTACAACTTCTCTCGCACCGATACTTGGAATAAGTGCTGTCGTAATTCTCCAGTCAAACCCAAGAGGTCTGAAGAGGGGCTCAAACACCCTTCCGATGGAGGCTGCATAAGATTGATCTATCTGAGAAACCCCGTCCTTTTGAGGGAACGTGACAAGAACCCAGATCACCATACTTACGATGAGAATGATTCCCCCCGCTTTTTTAAGAAAGATGGAAGCCTTATTCTTCATTACCAGTAAGAGATTTTTTAACTTCGGAATGCGGTAAGGAGGAAGTTCCATTAAAAGCATTGAAGGCGAGGTATGAGGTAGTGTTTTCTTGAAAATAAGAGAGACAACCAATGCTGAAAAAAAACCGATCATATAAAGACCAAAAAGAGCGAGTCCTGGTAGCTTCAGCCAGGGCATGCCCAAAACAGCAATGTTCGGAATAAGAGCTCCAATCAGAATAGCGTAAACAGGAAGTCGCGCTGAGCAGGTCGTAAGTGGTATCACCAGCATTGTAATCAGTCTTTCGCGGTGATTATCTATCACTCTGGTTGAAAGAATACCGGGAATGGCGCAGGCATGTGAAGATAACAACGGAATGACGGATTTCCCCGGGAGACCAATTCTTCTCATAAAGGAATCCATGATGAAAGCAGCACGACCAAGGTAACCCACGTCTTCCAGAAACTGAATGAAAAGGAAAAGCAGTACGATCTGAGGAAGGAAAACAAGAACGCCCCCCACTCCACCGATAATGCCGTCAACGAGGAAGCTCCTTAAGAGGTCATGAGAAACATAACTGGAAATCAACTCGCCCATCAATGAGAATCCGCTCTCGATCAGATCCTGTAAAGGAGCTGCCCAGGTAAACAGAGTCTGGAAGATAATCAGGAGGAGAGCAAACAGAATAAAAATTCCCCAGAACGGATGAAGGACCCACTGGTCGATCCGTTCGGAAAAAGTATCAGGCTTCAACGGTGTTAACGTTACTTCCTTTAATAGACCATCAATTCGACGAAAAATTCCGTTCACATAAGCAGGAGAACGAAAAACTTTCTGAGAGTTTTCAGGAATGTTTAACTGAATATCCGGAAGTGATTTTTTAGAATGGGAAAGAATAACAGAAACGAGTTCTTTTACACCTTCACCGGTAGAGGCACTGGTGGGAACAATAACTGCATCCAATTTTCTGGAAAACATTTCAAGATCGAGAGAAAAGCCTCTCTTCCTGGCCTCATCCATAAGATTAAGAGCGATAACCAGGGGATATCCCAATTCTTTTAACTGGTAGGCAAGGTAAAGCGACTTATCGAGATTAGTGGCATCAAGGACAAGGACGAAGATGTCTGCAGAATGTTCTTTTTCTTTTTGAAGGAGAAAATCTTTTGTGACCTTCTCATCAAGAGTTGTGGCATCAAGAGAATAAATTCCGGGAAGATCGATAATTTCGAGAATCCTCTCTCCCTTATCGGTCACCCAACCTGTTTTTTTCTCAACTGTCACACCGGGAAAGTTAGCGACTCTCTGGAAACTGCCTGTAAGTTTGTTAAAAAGAGCAGTTTTCCCCACATTGGGCATCCCCACCAGGGCAATTTTTGGCATCATTTAAAGACCTCAACCTGGACAAGGGCCGCTTCGTCAAAAGACAGGGCCACTGACCTTCCCCTGACCTCAATCAGGAGAGGCTCCTTAAAAAGAGGGGCTTTTTTAACAATTCTTATGGTTTCGCCATCCATAATTCCCAGGTGCATGAGCCGAGACTCCACTTCAGTAAAATCCCTGGTTTCCTGGTTAGAAAACGAGCGGACAATGAGTTTTGTTTTAAGGGGCGCCTGGTTAATAGTCATGAGTTTGATATACCAAACTGACACCACCTTGGCCACGAAATCTTAATAAAAGTGTAAGACCATCTTTCTGGCCAAAGCCTCTGGTCATCCGCTACAAATTTCTAACCCTTGGAGGATTTATGAAGTCAGTTATTTTAGCGGCACTCGCACTCATCGTTTCCTGTTCTCAAACTCCCAACAAAGCTTCGGAAAAGCCGGTGAAACTCACCATCCTCCACACCAACGACCATCATGGCCGTTTCTGGTCAAATAAGGATGGAGAATATGGACTTGCCGCCAGGGCCACACTTATCAGTCAACTTAAGGAGCAAGTGAGAAAAGAAGGCGGAGAAGTTCTTCTTCTTGATGCCGGAGACGTCAATACCGGTGTTCCACAATCTGATCTTCTTGATGCGGAACCAGACTTTAAAGGAATGGCCGCCATTGGATATGACGTGATGGCCATTGGAAATCATGAATTCGATAAGCCCTTAAAGACTATTTTGAAGCAGCAGAAACAGTGGGCTAAGTTTCCTTTCATCTCCGCCAATATTTATGATCAAAAGGGAAAAAGAGTATTTCCTTCGCACGTAACCTTTGATGTTCAAGGTTTAAAAGTGACAGTCTTTGGATTAACCACTGAAGATACTCCTAAGAAATCAAATCCTGAAAATTCAAAAGGGCTTACTTTCAGACCTGCCGTTCAAGAAGCTAAGGATCTGGTTCCAGAATTAAAACCGCATGCCGATGTCTTAATCGGCCTTACTCACACCGGCCATTATCCTGATGGCAAACATGGAGCCGATGCTCCTGGAGACGTCACCATCGCACGTTCCGTTGACGGTATTGACCTTATCGTGGGTGGCCATACTCAAAAACCGTTATTCAAACCGGATGTTGTTAATGACACAATCATTGTCCAGGCCTTTGAATGGGGAAAATATGTTGGTAAAGTTGATCTCGAAATTCTTGATGGCCAAGTGACCCTGACGAACTATGAGCTCATTCCTGTTAACCTCAAAGATTCGAAAGTAAAGATTGCTCCTGATAAAAAAATTGAAGCCCTTCTTAAACCTTATAAAGAGAAAGGAGACAAGTCTCTACTTATTCAGGTGGGGACCGCAGATAAAGAGTTTGAAGGAAGAAGAGATGTTGTCCGTTCCCATGAAACGAATCTTGGGAACCTCATCACCCGGGCCTTCAAACAGAAGTTCAACGCCGATCTGGCGATAATGAATTCGGGTGGTATTCGCGATTCTATTTATCCAGGTAAAGTGACAATTGAAACAGTTCTTATGGTTCTTCCATTTGGTGGAGAAATTGTGACAACTCAAATGTCTGGGAAAGAACTCAAGGATTATCTCCAGTATGTTGTAACCACCTTGACTCCCGGATCAGGGAGTTTTCCGCAAATGGCGGGTGTTAATGTAGTGCTTGATAAAACTTCAGGAAAAATCAAGTCGCTTAAAGTATCAGGCAAAGAGGTTTCACCTGATCAAAAGTACCTCCTCGCTCTTCCGGAATTCATCGCCAAAGGTGGAGATAAGTATCCAGAGGTGAAATATAGAAAATACGGCTACGTAGACGCGGATCTTTTGAAGGAATACATCCAAAAAATTAAAACCCTTAAGGCAAAAGATTTTGCCCCGACTGGGTATGTTAAAACTGAGTAGTTCTCTCTTATGATTTTTCGGCCTTATCCTTTATCCTTAAAAGGATGAGGCCAATAATATTTTTAATTTCTCTATTCCTTTCGTTTTCAACTTATTCCACTGAAGAAATTATTCAGCGAAAAAACTACACGCTTAGTTACAATGAAGACCATGAAGTTGCGAATTGGGTTGCCTATGAACTGGACCATGAAAAACTTCAAAACTGTGTCAAAAGAAGAAATAATTTCAGGATAGATCCAGATATTTCAACCGGCTCTGCCGCACCGGAAGATTATAAGAACTCCGGCTATGACCGGGGACATCTCGTTCCTGCAGGGGACATGAAACACACCCGGGAAGCGATGAATGACACTTTTTACTACAGTAACATGAGTCCACAGCCTCCCCGCTTTAATCAGGGAATCTGGGCGAGACTCGAGCACCTGATGAGATCATGGGGAATAAAATATAAAAGTATTCTCCTTATTACCGGCCCTGTTCTTAAAGATAATCTTCCTTCAATAGGGGTGAGAAACGATGTTTCCGTTCCGGAAGAATATTTTAAACTCATTCTGAGGAAACAAGGTCAAAGCTGGGAAGGTATCGCTTTCATCATGAAGACAGATGTTACATCCACTGATCTCAGGAGCTATGTCACCAGTATTGATACCGTGGAGAGAAAAACGGGAATCGATTTTTTCAAAGATCTACCTGATGAAGTTGAAGAAGATGTGGAAAGTAAATTCAACATCAAGAACTGGGACTTTAGTGGGAGATTTGAGTACTTACCGTGTCGAACTTCGGTAACTCAACAACGAAAGTGGTATTAGGAGCATCATCCTGGTAATAGAGCTTCCCGTTGTGTTCTTCAACAATGCCCCTTGAAATACTAAGGCCCAATCCTGTCCCTACTCCAATATCCTTTGTCGTAAAAAATGGCTGAAAAAGTTTCTGCTTAATGGCAGCAGGTATTTTCTCTCCGCAATCAATGACTTTCACCCGGAAAAAATCAGGAAGTTCTTCCATTTTAATTTTTATCCAAGGGTGCGGATAAGAGGACGTTGCCTGATAGGAGTTATTAATCAGGTTTAGAAGGACCTGGGAAATTTCGACAGGCCTGCAGAGGATGTCGGAGTCGTGCTCCAAGTACTCTACGTTTACAGCTGTTCCGTTGTTGTTAATCCTCTCCTGACAGATATCCAGAGTCTCCTCAATAATTTTATTAAGCGAGTACTTCACTTTTTCATCCATTGAGGATTCACGGGCGAATCGTCTCATTCCATTCACGATTCGGGAAATACGGGAGACTGTCTGATCCATCTTATTAATATACTGAACCAGCAGCTCAGGACTAAGAGAATGTCGGGAAGAGTGTCTTCTCAGAAGATCTATATAACCTTTAATGATACTTAATGGATTATTGATCTCATGAGCAATACCACCGGCCATTTCACCGAGGGCGGATAGCTTTGAAGCCTGGGTGAGGCGAACCTCGGCCTCTTTTTTTTCAGTAATATTCTCGGCCATGACAATAACCCCACCAATCTCACCATTGGCATTTTTCCAGGGTTGGATGGCCCAGCGAAGCCAAAGCTGATCACCATCACCAAAATCAATCAAATCCTCATTCTGGCTGAAGGTCTCCCCTTGCAGGGCCTTTTCCATGTTACCCATCCACTCCCGATCAAAATTTCCACGGATGCGATCACCTTCTTTGGCATCGCCGAAGTTTTCCCACTCCTCGAGCCAACGGGAACTGAAGGCAAGGTATTTGAGTTCTTTATCAAACATGGCAACGGGAGTTGGAAGAGATTGAATCATAGACTTAAGCTGCTGCTCAGAGATGATAAGGCTCTGCTCCCACTTAACAACCGGAGTAACGTTGACATTCACACCAATGATTCTTAAGGGAGTTCCGTCATTATTCCTGTGGATGATACAGCCCCGATCAAGGCACCACTGAATCTCGCCACTTTTGGTGATCATCCGGTAACGACATTCATAAAAGATGGTTTCACCTTTAATGTGCTTTTCCAGCTCTTCAAATACTTTGTCCACATCCTCAGGATGAAGAACGCTCTTTAAGGTCTCAAGGGACTGAGGAAGCTCGTTATAGCTGTATCCTAATTTTGTATACCAGGTTTTATTCAGGATAACCTTGTTGTTCTGAAGGTCCCAATCCCACTTACCAACCTGGGCCCCTTCAAGGGCCAGGTCAAGGCTCAACTTTGCTTCATTCAAGTCATCGAGTTTTCTCTTGAGATCATTCTCCAGATAATTAATTCTATGGCGAAGTTCTTTTTCGTAAGTGTGTCGCTTCTCAGTTTCAATCAGTCTTCCGATAAAATCTGAAAAGCTAGCGGCGAAGTTTTTATCCAGGATATCCCAGTCCCTACTGGCATTCTTCTTTTCAAGGCAAACCACTCCAATCATTTCACCGTCAGAAAAGATCGGAGCATCCATCATTGAATGGATCGCAAGAGGCTTCATGTAAGTTTCTAAAAGTTCTGAAGAAGCAGGATCAGTATGGGTGTCAGAACTGACAAAGACTCTCTCTTCCTGAATATGTGAGAAATAAATCGGATAATCGTTCTTTTTAAGAATCGTCCCCTGGGCCGGAGTTTCACCAACAATATAGGTCATCTCTTCATAGATGGCCTCTTTATCTATGGTATAGAACCATATCCCAACTCTTTCAACTTCCATCACCTCTGCACACTTCTGACAGAGGATTTCAAAAGCGCGATGTCGGCTGGAACGGTAAATTTCCGTATTTTTTGCCATCCAGCTTTGAGCTGCATGGTAGAGTTGAAACTTATCAACCATTAAAGGACCCCATTATTTCAGGACACTAACTCTGATTGAGCTCTGAGTAAACTTAATAAAACTTTAGATTATTTAGGGTTTATTCTCTAACTCTCAGAATTTCAATGTAATCCAGCTCTCCTCAGCAGGGCTCCCACGTCCGGCTCCTGTCCCCTGAATTTTTTATAGAGATCCATAGGATGTTCAGTTCCGCCCTTCTCGAGGATGTATTCGCGAAACTTCTTTGCGACTTCACGATTAAAGATCCCTGAACTCTTGAAAAATTCAAAAGCATCAGCATCAAGAACTTCGGCCCATTTATAAGAGTAGTATCCGGCAGAATAGCCTCCTGCAAAGATGTGGGAGAATGAGGTGGAGATGCTTGCACCTGGAGTTCTCGGTAGAAGATTCGTTCTTTCAATTGCTTTTTCTTCAAAGCTTGCAATGTCTCTGACCTCTTCAGGCTTAACCGTATGGTAGGCCATGTCCAGGAACGCGAAAGAGAGCTGTCTTAGAGTTGCCAAGCCTTCAAGGAACTTCCCGCTGGCCCTGATTTTTTCAACCAGCTCAAAGGGAATTTTCTCTCCTGTCTCATAATGGACGGCCCAAAGGTCCAGGCATTCTTTTTCAAGAACCCAGTTTTCCATGATCTGGGAAGGAAGCTCCACAAAATCCCAGAAGACATTCGTGCCTGAGAGCTCCCGATACTTCACATTAGAGAGGAGACCATGTAGTGCGTGTCCGAATTCATGATACAGTGTCAGCACTTCATTCAGAGTCAGCAGCGATGGTTTCGTTTTAGTGGGCTTCGTAAAGTTACAGACGATCATGATATGAGGTCTTTCAATATGCCCCTGATACATTCCCTGGTCTTTGATTCCTGACATCCATGCCCCTCCCCGCTTAGTCGCTCTTGGGAAGAAATCAGTATAGAAAAGACCTACGAATTGTTTCGTACTCTCGTCATAAACTTCAAAAGTTCTCACATCTTCATGATACTTAGGTACAGTAAAAACTTCTTTGAACTGAATGCCATAAAGACGATTGGCCACATCAAAGATCCCATTAACAACATTCTCGAGCTTAAAGTAGGGACGAAGCATTTCGTCGTCCATGCTCAATTCTCGTTTTTTGAGAATCTCTGAATAATAGGCGGTATCATAAGACTGAAAATCTTTTATTCCATCTAACTCGTTAGCCAGGGCCTTCAGTTTATTGAGATCGCGATCCGCATGGGGTTTGGCCTTGTTATAGAGCTCCTCAAGGAAATCCGTAACTTTCTTTGGTGACATCGCCATTCTTTCTTCGAGAACATAATCGGCGTGGGTGTTATAGCCGAGGAGCTTCGCTCTTTCAGTGCGGAGTTTTAGAATCTCTTTCAGGTTTTCCTGATTATCATATTGGGTATTGAATGTTTTTGATGAGCTTGCTGTCAGAAGTTCCTTTCGCAGCTCTCTCTTTTTTGAATAAGTTAAAAAAGGTAACATCGATGGCATATCAAGACTGAAACACCAGCTACCAGCTTTGCCTTTCTTTTCAGCCAGCTCAGCCGCTGCTTCAATCACTCCTTCCGGAAGTCCTTCAAGATCTTCCTTGTCAGTGATTTCCATCAGATAATCATTTGTAGCCTTGAGTACATTTTGAGAAAAAGAAAGAGTGAGTTTGGCCATCTTCTCATCAATCTCTCTCATTCTTTCTTTTTCACTATCTGCCAGGAGGGCCCCGTTCCTCACAAAAGACTTGTAGGTCTTTTCGATGATCATTAACTCTTCCTTGGAAAGCTTCTGATCGAAACGGGAATCGTAGCAAGATTTAACTTTTGCAAAGATTTTTGGATCAAGAGAAATATCATTCCCAAAGCGGGTCAGGATCTCGGTAATCTCTGGAGAGATTTTTTCCAATTCATCAGTGCACTCAGCAGAATGAAGATTAAAGAAGATACCCGCAATGTAATCGACCTGTTCAGTAATATCGCCCTTTTCCACAATCACGTGCTGGAAATGAATCCTGGCATCATGCTTGTATTCCTCAAGGTTTCGCTTGGCCCTCTCAACTGCCGTATTAAGAGCAGGTATAAAATGCTCCGGTTTAATTTCATCAAAAGGATAGGCCCCATGAAGGCCCGTGGGTTTATCAAGAAGTGGATTGTGCATAAAACCTCAGCTGAATAATCTACGGTGAATTCCGAAAATACGAATGACCAGCACCAGCCAGATGAGCAGGAAACTCGCCATCATTATATTAAGCATGAGAGAGGTTTGAAGATAAATCAAGACCGCAGCAATCAAGGCCTTTGACATCCTATACACGAGCATATCAGTGAGATATTTGGCCCCGTACTTCTGCTCCGGCTGGAGAGGTTGGTACAATAACTCTTTGCCTCCGCTGAAGAGAGAGTAATCGGAAGCTTTAAGATAAACATAAAACATTGCCACTGACAGCATCAATTCTCCCCCTGACAAGAGAAGGCTGCCGAGGCAAATGAGATAAGACAAAGGGATGAATAAATGCAGAGATCTTTCAGAGATTCGAGGCAATAAAAAAGGCAGAAGCACAAACTGCAGGATCAGGCTGATAAAGTTCGTCCAGGTATAGACTGACCCAAGAAAAGCGGTTCTTTCACCGGACAAGACAATGTTTTGCTCGAAGGCCAGGTTGAATTTGAAATCAGCAATGTTAATCACAAACTGGGAAAGCATGACGATAATGCCGAGATAAAAAACATATTTCCTGATGCCACTGGAGTTTAGGGTTTCTAATGGAGAAGTCTTCTTCTTAAATCTTTCCTCTTTTATTAAAACAGGAGTCCTCAAAAAAAGGATTGATGGCATGAGGACAAAAATCAGGGACGACCATGCCACAACATCTGTCCCCCACTTCCTTGCGATGTAACTGGTTCCAAGACCTCCAAGGATTCCTCCGATACTCCCGACTGCTCCAACCGGCCCGATAATGAATTTAAAATCATCTTTATGGAAAAAATTATTGGCATAGCCCAGCAAGAGATGGATCTGCAGAACGATGTAAATTTCTTTCCAGACAAAGGAGATATAAGAGGAGTATGGAATTCCCGAAGAAGTTCCCAGTGCTGAGATGGTTAAAAGCGCTGTGGATAACAAAGAGACCACGAAAAGAACTTTTTGAACTGTATGGGTGGCCTGAAATTTATTGAAGATAAAAATTGTCACGGTCAGGATAACGACTGTCCATATCCATGCTAAAGGTGAGGACTTCGCCCCGAACTCTTCGATGAACATGGTCGTCGCAGCGGCTCTGACCATGGGATAGTTAAACAATGCAAAGAAGTAGGAACCTAAAAAGAACCAGAGGTGACCCTTATAACGAGGGTCTTGAGACTTTAGAAGCTGGAAAATTCTCATTCAGACTTGAGGTAACTGTCACCCTTCTGAATTTCTTCAAAGTCATGTTGATGTTCAAATTGAGTGAAATCAAAAGATGTTGAGAAATGATTGTTTTTAAAATCATCATTCGTGAGGCTCTTCATGAAGTTGAAGAACTTTTCACGGGTTTCCGCACTCATCAGGTGCTCCATGAGACAAGAGTCTTTGTGGGCCACTTCCTCATCAACCCCAATGATATCCTTCAGGAAGTAGTAAAGAAGGGTTCTGGAAGAAAGAATTCCATGTACGGCTTCATGGCCTGACGGTGACAATGATAAGAACTTAGAGTCGTCCTCAAGTACCAATTCGCGCTTTTTTAAATTAGTAAGAGCAGTAGAGACTGAACCTTTAGTGAGACCCATTTCATGGGCAATATCAGTTACCCGTGCATAGCCTTTTGACTCTTTAAGTTTATGAATGGCCAAGAGGTAATGAACCATTGAATGAGTCAAATCATTATCATGAGTGTGCTGGATAGAGGGTTTTTTGTCAGACATGTCTATAACTTACTTGTCCCCCCCATACCCGTCAAACGATAAATATTTGTTGCATATCCTGAGAGGTCCCAGCTATGGACCACAACGCTCAACTACCCGAAATTATTCAATTCAGCACAGGGAAGCTTTTGCATAGTCTTGGTAGGGATAAGGACCATGATAAAATTCATACATCTAAGGCTTTAACTATGAAAAACACAACCCGCTTCCTGATTCTCCTCCTCCTACTTCCTACCCTTTTGAGGGCCCAATCTATTGATGGGAACGGGGGGTCACTTGATGCCACCTTTTCTAATCCTGCAGATCTTACTGATCAGCAATATCATGATGCCAAAAACTTTACTCATGAAGGAATAAAAGAGCGGAGGATTAAGGAAGGTTGCGCGAAAGCCAATGACTGTAAGGATGAAGAAGGCCTGCCGCTCGAGATGATGATCGGGAAGGCCTATGCCATGATCGGAATGTTCACCAGTAGTGGCGGGGGACTGGCCCCGACCATGACAAGTAAGGCAGTGAATGCAGAAACCGGGAAAAATGAGAGCCAGTCTGACTACTGCATGATGGCCGCCATGGGCTGGGAGACAATTGGTGGAATGATCCAGCAGCATCTCCAGAAGAAATCGGAAAGTTCAGCTTCTAACATACAAGATGTGCAACTTCAGTCCCTGGTAAATTTGAAAGAAACACATAAGGCCCGTGCCAAGACAGCAAGCTGGCAAAGAACGGCCTATGCTGCCATATCTGCCTGTTATGTTGCCCAATTGTTTAATGGCGCCGCTGCTGACTGGAAGTATATGTTGAAACTCGGAGGTGCCACCACCCTTACTGTTCTTTATCAAAGAAAAGTAAATAAACATAAAAAAGCAGCTGGTGTGGTCCAGGAAGTCATTGATTCACTTCCGAAAACCGGCGAATGTAATCCGTGGACGGGAACAACCTGTTTTTGTAGTGAGAAGTCATCACGAGAAAGATATCCGAACGAGTACCAGG
This sequence comes from Bacteriovoracia bacterium, assembly GCA_046566385.1. Taxonomy (GTDB): domain Bacteria; phylum Bdellovibrionota; class Bacteriovoracia; order Bacteriovoracales; family Bacteriovoracaceae; genus Peredibacter. The sequence goes on from JBKHWS010000006.1 coordinate 43,944, forward strand.
AAGTTTGTGTTCTCAATAAAGGAAATTTCGAAACACCGAGGATCGCTCTCGGTTGTGGCGCTGTTGTTAACGGAAAGGTTCAATACGACAAAGAATGTAAGTGTAAAAAGACGAATACATGTATGAAGAGTACTCTGGCGGCCTACAATCCGAAATTCCCATTCGGACAAAACCTGATGAATGAGGCCAACAAGACACTCAATCTTCTTAATAGCGGTGAATTTGATCAGGCAAAAATTGATAATGCTTCCACCAGCACTGCGGCTTTAGCTGCAAAGGTAAAACCAAATTTCAAAGGAAAATATCCAGAGCCTAAGCTCACTGCTGAACAAAAGAAAATAGCTGAAGGCCTTGGTTCAGTTCTTCCTCCACCGCTTGCGCGGATTGCAGCGGCTTCTAACGGTAACTATCAAGGTGGAATTAAAGACGGTCCAATGCTAGGAACCTCGGCCATAAGTAAGCTGTCTCCACAAATGAAAGAAAAACTAGCTACGGCCATCAGTGGACGTTATAAGAAAGGCGGCGGAACGACTACCTCTAAATTAGATGAGCCAGAGTTCTCATTTCCTAAATTTCCAGGTCAGGAGCCAGAGCAGCCAGCAGGGGGAACAGAAGTATTGTCGTTTGCTGAACAGGCCCTCAGCAAGGCGGATGTGTCGAATGCTCCTTCCACTCCAATCTTTGATATCATCTCAAACAGGTATCGCAGATCAGGTTGGAAGAAGCTTGAAACAGAAACTGTTGAAAAATAATTACTCACCAAGGTTATTGAACTGATCAATCCTTGTCTGATGTCTCCCTCCTTCAAAAGGAGTCGTGAGAAAAATGTCCGCAATCTTATTAATAAGATCCTGAGGGGTTTTCCGGCCTGAGAGGCAGAGAACGTTAGCATCGTTATGTAAGCGGGTCATCTTCGCATCATCCTCATCCCGGCAAAGGGCCGCCCTGATGCCTTTATAGCGGTTTGCGGCCATACAAACACCAATTCCTGAACCACACAGGAGAATGCCGGGAGTGCCCTCTTTACGGACATTTTCCACTAGCTTTTTAACCCACTCAGGATAATGAGTGGATTCGAGAGAATTGGTTCCAAGATCAACCACTTCATACTTACTCTTGAGGTATTCCACGAGAGCGTTTTTCTCATTAAAGGCCGCGTGATCAGAAGCTATAAATATTTTCATAACACCTCTTTAAATAAAAAAGGGGCCCGAAGGCCCCTTTCATTAGTAACGATAGTATTCTGGTTTGAATGGTCCAGTGGCTGAGATGCCAAGGTACTCAGACTGGGCCGGTGTGAGCGTATCCAGCTCAACTCCGATCTTCTTAAGGTGAAGACGGGCCACCTTCTCGTCCAGGTGTTTTGGAAGCATGTACACTTTCTTTTCGTAGGCAGAAGCATTTGTCCAGAGTTCGATCTGAGCAAGAGTCTGGTTAGTGAAAGAGTTCGACATAACAAAGCTTGGATGACCAGTGGCACATCCAAGGTTAACGAGACGTCCTTCGGCCAGAACGATAACCTGTCTTCCACCTTCCAGAGTGTAAAGATCAACCTGAGGCTTAACTGTATCCTTTGTATGACCATAGTTCTTATTTAACCATGCCATATCAATTTCGATATCAAAGTGACCGATGTTACAGACAATCGTCTTATCTTTCATAGCAAGGAAGTGCTTCCCTGTGATGATGTCCTTACAACCAGTAGTTGTAACAACGATGTCCGCTTCTTTAACAGCGTCATCCATCTTCTTTACTTCATAACCTTCCATTGCTGCCTGAAGAGCGCAGATTGGATCGATTTCAGTTACGATAACACGAGCTCCGGCACCTTTAAGAGATTCAGCCGAACCTTTACCCACATCACCAAAACCAGCGACAACGGCAACTTTACCGGCAATCATAACGTCTGTGGCACGGCGGATGGCATCCACACATGATTCACGACATCCGTACTTATTATCAAATTTTGATTTCGTGACAGAGTCATTCACGTTGATACAAGGAACTGGAAGTTTGCCCTGCTTTTCAAGATCATAAAGACGGTGAACACCTGTAGTTGTTTCTTCAGAGATACCCTTGATGCCTTTATAAAGCTCAGGATACTTAGAGAGAACCATCTCCGTAAGATCACCACCGTCATCAAGGATCATGTTAAGGGGTTCTTTTTTATCACCGAAGAAGATTGTTTCGTGGATACACCAGTTAAACTCTTCTTCAGTCATACCTTTCCAGGCATAAACAGGAATTCCTGCAGCAGCGATGGCAGCAGCAGCATGGTCCTGAGTTGAGAAAATGTTACAAGAAGACCACGTCACATCAGCACCAAGTTCAACCAGTGTTTCAATAAGAACAGCGGTTTGAATGGTCATATGGAGACAGCCAGCAATGCGGGCACCTTTAAGGGGCTTGGTTTTACCAAACTCTTCTCTTAGGGCCATAAGTCCCGGCATTTCAGCTTCAGCGAGCTTAATTTCTTTACGACCCCAATCAGCTAGAGAGATGTCTTTGACTTTGTACTTAAGGCGCGTTGAATTTCCGTAAGTACCTTCTGAAAAAGTTGCTTTCATTTATAAATCCTTTTCCTAAAACCCCAAGGGTCTGGTAAATAAGCTTCAAATAGAGAAAATTTGCTCTAGAAACTAACACTTTCGATACGGACTCTCAAGAGCAAGTAAGGCAAATCAAGAGCTTATCTAAGGGCTAATTATGAAAAAATACCGATTCGAGTACTTTGCTTCCTGTCCAATGGGGGTGGAAGAGTTATTGACACAGGAAATCCTGGATTTAGGCGCCAAATCGGCTAAGGCAGTCAGAGGAGGAGTTCAGTTTGAGGCCTTCCATGAAATAGCCCTCAAAACAGTCCTGTATTCAAGAGTTGCCAGCAGGATCTATAAGTATCTTTTCGCTTTCGAGGTCATAAACGAGAAAGACTATTACCTTGAAGCGACAACCATTAAGTGGAAAAGCTTGATGGATGTCGATCATACGTTTCGCCTCACAACTATATTCGGGGACCTTCCTGGAGAAAGAGAAGAGTTCAGGAACTCACAGTTTGCAAATTTAAAACTCAAAGATGCTATCGTCGATTACTTCCGTCACCATGAAGGTAGTCGCCCTAGTGTGGACAAAGACATTCCTGACGTTGCTTTCCTTGCCCGAATTGAGAGAGGAAGTGAGAAACCTTATCAAGTGACATTGATGTACGATCTCTGCGGAGATCCGATGAATCAACGTGGATACCGAATTGCTGATACCCCTGCTCCCTTGAAGGAAAACCTGGCCGCGGCCATTCTTAAAACTGTAAAATGGGATCCTGCTCAGGAAGGCTTACTGGATGCCATGTGTGGTTCCGGTACTTTTACCATTGAAGCGGCACTGATGGCCGCGAAAATTCCACCCAGCTATCTTAGAGTTGAAAGGTATCTCAAAAATAGTGACTTCAAGATGTGGACCTTTCTCAATTATCCATGGTTAACAAAAGACGAGCATCTTCAGGAAAATTTCAAAATCATGTTGAAAGAGATTTCCGAAGAGACTCAGAAAGGTATTGAATACCTCAAGACCAAAAAGGGATTTATAGTTGGGAATGATGTTTCAAAACAGGCCCTGGATGCTGCCAGGGAAAACCTCAAAAAAGCAAAATTAGATGGAGTGATCGAGCTCACTAATAAAGATGCTCTTGAAACTTATCCGGTCTCTGATAAGTGCCTTTTCATTTGCAATCCTCCCTATGGAGAAAGACTTGAGTACGGAGAGGAAGAAAAGCTAAAGGCCCTTTATAAAGGCCTTGGAGATCATTGGAAAAACAATTTTAAAGGAAACAGGGCCGCTCTCTTTACCGGGAACCTTGAGATGCTAAAAGTGGTGGGTCTTAAAAGTTCAAAAAGACACATCCTTTTTAATGGAGATATAGAGTGTCGTTTAGCTGAATATCAGCTTTATTAGAAATCATCCTTCTTTTGAACAATGATCTTCTCCCCCCTGAACCTGAACTTGTAATCCCATTTCTCAATTTTGGGCTTAAGATTTGTAAGGTGAGTGTTAATCGTCCCGGGTTTTACACTCCCCTTACCCCAGACTTTAAGAATCATCTCTTCTCTTGTGAGGAAGCGGGGAAAATATCTCATAATCCAGCTCAGGATGCGAAACTCCAGAAGAGTCAGATCCAGAGTTTCTCCGGCAACAGATGCTTTCATGGAGTTTAAGTTCAACTCGAGGTTACCGATTTCAAGAGAAGTTGATCTTTCTATGAAAAACTTAACCTTGTTTTTTATTCTGATCGTAATTTCTTCCGTGGAAAGATTGCGCGGAAGAAAATCTATTCCTCCCCCTTCAAGTGACTTCAATACATTCTCATCGCTTTCATCACCAGAAATAAAAAGAACAGGGCAATCATTATAAAGGGGATGGGCCTTAATTTTTTGATAAAGTGCATGACCATCAAGGACCGGCATATGCACATCTAAAAGAATCGCATGGGGATTATTCTCTTCGAGGAACTTGGAAAAGAGGGAAACATCTTGAGACCCGATGACCTCAAACTCTCCAGAGAGAAGTTCTTTGAAGCATTCAATGTTGGCAAGTTGGTCGTCAAAATACAATAAGGTGTACTTCATGATTCCGCTGTTTTTTTGACTAATTGAGCGCCACCAAGTTTCGCACAGACGAGTTGGAAGTCCCATTCTTCAAGTTTTCCATTCAAATTTGAGATATGGGTGTAGATGGTGGCATTTAAAACCTGGTCCCCTCTCCATACATGCTCCACAAGAAAGTCTCTGGAAGCGACATCAGGGAAATGTCTTAAAGCAATACAAAGAAGTTTAAACTCAATAAAAGTAAGGGGAAGCTCTTTATTATTGAGAAAGGCCTTGAGTAGAGTGAGATTTACCTTCAGATCAGAGAATTCGATGATGCTTCTGTGTTTTTGAAAAAATTGAATCTTAGATTTTATTCTTGCGATCATTTCATCTGGTTTCATTGATCGATTTAAGAAATCAACTGCTCCCAACATGAATGACTTTATGCGAGCAGTATCCGAATCATCAGAGGAAATAAACAGGATAGGACATCCATTGTATTGAGTGTGCTCAATAAGTGATTCATAGAGATTAAAGCCGTTCATCTCAGGCATATGTATATCAACGATGATGGCTTCATAGGATGCTTTAGGAAACATTTCAAGAAATGCCTTAGGTTTATTAAATGTGGCGACTCTAAAGTCCTGCTGTAAAATTGTTTTAACACAGTCCAGATTCAGCTTATTATCATCGATATAGGCAATCTCGGGTCTCAATTGGTTCTCCAAGAGTAGTAAGAACTCTTACTTCAATCTGTCTTCTAACTTCATGGCCAGGGTAGGACTGGCAAATTTTAATAGCGCAGTTTTATTCACAACCTTATCGAAATGCTTGTCGGATTTACTGAAAAAGTAACCAGCAACATCTTGATCCTTGAGAAAGATCGTATGTCCCTTGGTATCGAACTTTCGCAAAATAAACTCCGAATCCAGGAACAAAATGTCTCTGATTGTAAAATTCTTCGCTACATACATAATAATGCAGTAGTCCGATAATTCAGCTAAAGATTTCTTAATTTTTACTCCCTTTGGGGAGGTCGCATCATGCCAATGGACTTTGACTTCCACCGTGCTTCCATTCTCTGTCTTGAAATCAAAACCCCTCTGTGAAGAACTTTTAATTTGATGAAGGCCAAAAATAATTTTCGAGTACCACTCTCCCAGCTGAATCGGGAGATTCTTCCCATTCATCAGAACTTTGTGATCCTTGAGGATCTGGAAGGTTTGATGCACAACTTCCACAGTATCAAAAATGGCTTTTTGATCAGGAAGATGAAGGACACCAATGTTCTTCATGACCTTACTGGAGAGACGCTTATTAAACTGGTTCTGATACCACTGATCAAATTCACTGATTTCGAGGAAATCATAAGAGCTGTAAACAAACCCTTCTGATTTTAATTTGTTGATGGAATCAATTTCAGGCAATTCTTTCTGGAGGAAGGAGTAAGGGACATATTCTCTGTCACTACTACCCCTGACATAGATTGAATCTCTGTCATAGTCGGAGCTGCCATGAGATGACCCAGAGAACTTCTGGGCCAGCTCAAAGACTTTATCTTTTAACACGGTGTAACCTTTTAAATTTAAATTACACCTATTCTACCATGACTGTGATCAAATCTCTAGCGTTGTCATGTCTTCAGTGAAATCAGAAATGGTTTTTGCAATGGAGAGATTATGTATCAGATATTGTGAGCAATAGACTTTGAAATCCACAATCTTAGATTCATAAAACTTCTTGTCGTCAGCAGAGGCGCCAGCTAATTTTTTGTCAGCAAGTACTGCTGCCTCAAGAAGTTGCCAGGCCATAACCATCTGAGAAGCAAAGTTGAGAAAATCCGTACAGTTTTGTAGAACCAGATTCCACTGGTTATTTTTTGCATAGCCGGAAATCTGCTGCATGACACCCTGGGCACTCATGAGAACTTTACTAAAAAGTTCTTTCTCTTTTTTGAACTTACTTTCATCAAGCGATTGAACAGAAGAAATGATTTCCTGGGTAAGGGCCGTTAAAGCTTTCCCACCATCTTTCAAAATCTTTCTCATGACAAAGTCGATCGCCTGAATGCCATTAGTCCCTTCATAAATCATGGCAATCTGAGTATCGCGGACAAATTGCTCCACTCCATACTCCGTACAGTAGCCATAGCCTCCGTGGGCCTGAAGTGCGGCAGATGAAACATTGAATCCCTGTTCTGAACAATAAGACTTACAGATAGGAGTTAATAGCCCGATGATCGATTCATACTTATGGTCCTGCTTAGCTTTATCAAAAAGGTTAGCCGTATAGAGACAAAGAGCACGCATTCCACGGGCCAATGCTCTCATTCTTAAAAGATTTCTTCTGACATCAGGATGATGAATGATTTCTTTTCCGAATTGCACTCTTTCTTTGGTGTATTTTTCGGCCATCATATAAGCAAGATTGGCCTGGGCTTCACCCTGAATTCCGCAGTAAAGTCTGGCCTCATTCATCATGATGAACATAGTGGCCATGCCATCAAACTCTTCACCAATCAGCCATCCTTCAGTTTCCCCATCTGTTCCGAACTGAAGTTCACAGGTGGCTGAAGCATGGATACCCATTTTGTGCTCAATCTTGGAGCACACAACATTGTTGGACTCACCCATTGATCCGTCTTCTTTAATTCTGAATCTCGGAACAACAAAAAGAGAAATTCCTTTCGTTCCAGGCTCTCCACCCGGAGTTCTGGCCAGAACAAGATGAATGTTATTTTCATAGAGATCAGACTCCCCAGAAGAGATGAAGATCTTCGTGCCCTTAATAGAATATTTTCCATTACCCAGCGGCTGAGCGGTTGAGCGAAGAGCACCAACATCTGAACCAGCACCCGCTTCTGTCAAACACATGGTCCCTCCCCACTTCCCTTCCATCATTCTCGGGATAATGTGGGTCTTCATGAATTCAGTGCCCTTTAAGTTAATCACGTTCAAAGCAGCGCGAGAAAGTCCTGGGTACATAGTCCATGCACAGTTTGCACCGGTTGCCATCGACATACAGGAAACGTAAAGAGCTTCCGGAACCGGAGTCCCTTCCACTTCGGCTGGCATACCCAAAGCAAACCATCCATTCTCATAAAAAGATCTGTTTACGGCATGAAGAACTTCCGGGACCACTACTTTACCGTTTACATGTTTCACGCCAACCTGGTCCGAAGGCTCACGAGTCGGAAAAACTTCATTTTCTACATACTTGTTATATTCAGAAAGAATGCCTTTGATGTCATTTTCCTCAAGACCATAGTCCTTCCAGTCCTGAACCTTTAGCTGCTCAGTAAGATTAAATTCGATGTCGCGGAGATCTGATTTGTAGTAACCCATAAGTTATCCTCATCCTTAGAAATAAATGGTCCAGAATAGAATAACGTATTTGAGGATTTTTTGTGAGTGAGAATGGGAAAAAAGGTGAGAAAGAAAGTTGAGTGAAACACTTAGAGAATAAAACAGGGCAGTTGGACTGCCCTGTTTTCTATCTTAGTAAATTTTTTGTGCGGTAACTACGATATCAGACTTTGAAGCTTGAGAGGTTTCAGTTTTTTTCACAGGATTAAGAAGTGAATGATAATTCCTGTCGATGAGGTAAGAAACAATCACTCCATCATTTCGTAAAAATACCAAGTTACTAACGCTGCTAGATAAGTCGATAGCGTCAATCAAAGTTCCACTGGCCCCTGAGAAAATTCCGTTCAGCTCAGCGTTTCCTTTTGCACTAATAAGGTTTCCATCCTGAACCAGGTTCACTCCACTTTGAGTAGAGACAACGGTTCCGGAAGAAGAAGTATTGCTGTATGTACAGTAAGTATAGGGAATCCCCAGAAAAGTCTTTTGTTCACAATTAGGAGCTGTGTTGTAGTCATACTTCGTTTTAGTTATGTTCACAACTCCCAGCATGGCCTGACCTTCTGTTGCTCCATTATACCAGTTGGTAACTTTCTGAAGAACCGCCTGACTGTTAGAACTTAGACCAGAATTATATAAATTCTGATATGGGTTTACGGCCACGCCTCCCCCTGATTTATTTTCTTTCCCGCACCCTACGGTAAAGACCAAAAGTGAAGCACATAAAAGGCTCGAAAATAGTGATTTCATAATTTCCCCCCTGAAAGGAATTTTCATAAGTTTGACTCTGTATATCCAAGAAGGGTGCCAAGTCAGAAACCGTGAAATCAGACTGTTAGTGAGAGGAGATTGTAAATAAAATAGAGGGAAGACAGGAGTTGTGTCTAAAGTTTTGACAGTTTTATCCTCTTTAACTGGATTTTCAGCAGGGCCTCGGGAACAATAAGATAAATCATGGAGTTTATTTATGTCGTACACATTATTAGGATCCCTTACCTCCCCATTTGTCCGCAGAATTCGCCTTCTTATGGAAAGTCTTCCTTATGAATTAAAGGAATTGAATATCTATGAAACCGATGACGGGCTTGCACTCAATAAGATTAATCCTGTGAATCAGATTCCCGTGCTTCTTGATGGCGAAACAAAAATCTGGGATTCAAGACAGATTTTTAATTACTTGAATCAAAAGCACCAACTCCATTCCATGAACTGGGAAGATGAAAATACTCTCACCGCCATAGATGGGGCCATGGCAGCAGGAGTGAACTTGTTTTTGATGAAAAGATCCGGCATGAGCATCACCGAGCCGTATATGTTCATTAATCGTCAAAAAGAAAGAATGGATTCAGTCTTAACTTATCTAAGTCCCTATATGAAAGATAAAGGGTTAAAAGAATGGAACTTCATCTCCATGTCCCTGTATTGTTTTCTGGACTGGGCAAGCTTCAGAGGAATCATTGACATTGGAGGACGTGAGGAATGTCATAGTTTCCTGGCCGCCCATAGTGATAAGAAAGCTGTGAAAGAAACAGAAATACCAAGGATCTAAGAATGAATTTTAACCAATACATTGATCATACTGCGCTTAAAGCAGACACAGATAAAAAACAAATCGAGAAACTTTGTGCTGAGGCCCGAGAGTATGATTTCTTCTCCGTTTGTGTAAATTCCTACTATGTAAAAACTGCTGTTGCTCTTCTTAATGGAAGCTCATCTAAAGTCTGTACCGTTGTCGGCTTTCCACTTGGTGCTTCAACCATGGAGACTAAACGATTTGAGGCCATGAAAGCAGTCGCAGAAGGGGCCAAAGAAATTGACATGGTCATCAATGTATCGGCCATCAAATCCGGTGAGTGGCAGTATGTTCTGGATGACATGTCTTCTCTCGCCCAGGTATGCCATCAGCAAGGGGCCCTTTTAAAAGTCATCCTCGAAACTTGCCTTCTCACAGAGGAAGAAAAGAAAAAAGCATGTGAACTGGCGGTAAAAGCGGGTGTTGATTTTGTGAAAACTTCCACTGGTTTTTCCACTGGCGGGGCAACTGTAGAAGACGTTAAACTCATGAGATCAATTGTCGGGAACATGGGTGTTAAGGCCAGCGGTGGAATCCGTGATGCTGAAACAGCAAGAAAGATGATTGAAGCTGGTGCCACAAGGCTCGGGACAAGTGCCAGTGTGGAAATCATGAAAGGGATAAAAAGCTCGGCGAGTTATTGATCTACTCGCCGGTTACTTTTAGCATTCGAAGTTTTCCTATTTTCAGAATTAGCTCCTGATCTTTCTCAAGATTCAAGGTCTCAGCTGAATGATTTTCAAAGTTAACTTTCACCGCATTTTGCTGAATGAGACGTCTTCCCTCTGAGCGGGACTTCACCAATTGAAGATCACTAAACAGATCGAGGAGATTAATGGTTCCTGCTGGCCTGGTGATGGTCATAATGTCATCAGGAATCTGCTTTTTAGAAAAGCGGGCCTCAAACTTCTCTCTTTCTTCTTTACCTGCAGCTTCACCATGGTAGTAACCAGTGATCTCAGCGGCCAGGGCCTTCTTGGCCTCCATTGGGTGGATGTGGCCTGTATTGAGTCCGGTTAACATAGCATCGACTTCCACTGCCGGTTTACGGCAAAGAAGAAGATAATATTTTTTCATGAGATCATCGGAGATCGACATTAACTTTCCGAACATATTAGTTGGGGTGTCAGTGAGAGCAATATAGTTATCCATGGATTTGGACATCTTATTAACGCCATCAGTACCTTCGATCAGAGGCATGGTAAGAATGCACTGAGCTTCCTGATCAAAGGCATACTGAAGATTTCGTCCCATCATCAGATTGAAAGTCTGATCTGTCCCTCCGAGCTCAAGATCTGCCCTTAAATGAACTGAGTCATATCCTTGAAGAACGGGATAAACAAACTCGTGAAGATATATTGCTTCAGCGTTAGTGTACCTCTTGTTGAAATCATCCCTTTGTAGAAGTGCGCCCACGGTTGTCTTTGCCATAAGCCTGATGAGATCGAGACCTGACAGCTTGCCCAGCCAGTCTTTATTGAAAACGACGTGGGTTTTAGACATGTCGAGAATTTTCCCAACCTGCTCTTTGTATGTTTGTGCATTCTCGATAACTTCTTCGGCCGTAAGAATAGGTCTGGTTTTATTCTTACCAGTTGGGTCACCAATTTGCGCCGTATAGTCACCGATCAGGAAGTAAATCTCATGGCCGAAGTCCTGAAGGAGTCTTAGCTTCTGGAGAACTACGGTATGCCCTAGGTGGATGTCTGGCCTTGAGGGATCAGCTCCAAATTTAACAATCAGTGGTTTTTGTTTCTCATAAGACTTTTGAAGTTTTTTCAGCAGTTCATCTTCAGGAAGAATTTCAAAAGCTCCCCTTTTAAGCTCAGCGAGTTGCTCTTCAGGTGAAACTGTAATGCGGGCCATAGACTCTCCTTTAACTCGTTCATTCTAGTTCACCGGGAAGATTTAGTGAATACTAAGAGTCTCTCCAGCCCACTTTTATGAGCCATTTTCTGAATTCAGCATCCTTTTTTGCAGGATCTTTGGGTGGACGATCCAGGGGGCCCTGGACAGGTGAACTGGCCAGAGGGGGAAGACCCATGGATTTTCTTCTGGCATCTACCCTTGTGATATCCTCAATGGGAGTTCTTTTAAGTTCTCCATTTATCCAATCGGCATTAGTCCCATAGAGTTGCGGGCGACCTTCAAAAAAGGCCACCCTATCTTCTGTGTAAGTGAGCAATTCAAGGATGTAGTCATTTTGTCCTGCTGCAAGCCTCATTTCCATGAGGCATTCCTTCATGAAATCGGGCCAAGAAATGGCATGTTGAATGATAAGCCAGGAGAGCCTCACGCCCTTGTCGCCAGCATTGCTCAAGACTGGAAACCCCATTTTTTTGATCATTTCCTGAAGCCGACGGGCATTATTCAAATGCACTTTTTCCATTTCGGGATGATAGGTATCAGAGAGCACACCTTTCTCCAGAAGAATGTTTCTCATCTGGTGATCTTGCTGAACAAGAAAGTTAAGTTTTTCTTCCCAGGTAATATCGAACATATCAAACTTTTACAGAGATTCTCAGATCTCCAAGATGAGCGCTGGCCTTTTTCAATTTATGAAGAAGTGGACGGTAGAGAGAGAAATCAGGAGTGTGGCCTTTTTTCATCTTTTTCAGAATCTCTTCCAGGGATTTTGCCAGTTGGGATAAGAGACTCTGTACCGATAAAAGTTTGGGAAGATCGTTCACTTGTCCTGCTTTATATCCAAGTTCTTTTCCCATTTTTGCCAATTCACCCAACTCATTCAGAGAAAGAGTGAAAGCTGCACCCATTATACGATCAACGTTCTGACCATAGGTTTCAAATAGATGGTTGTCTTCGACTGTTGAGAAATTAGATACAAGTTCTTTCAAGGAAGCGAGAACTTCAAAAGATTCACTAAGAAAAGAATCCAGAAACTCTTTTTCAATTTCTATGCCCGAGTCATTAATCATCCCGTTATTTTAAGGGCTCCCGTGCCTATTTCAAACAGGAATTAAACTTGTGAGCCGCAGCAAGAAAACAAGTTCAAATTAAGGTCAGTAACTGACTACCTTACCCTGACTTTGTTCTTAAAAGGGGCTAAACTGTTAGTCAGGAGAATTGATGATGAAGGTTATCTTTTTTGATGGTGTCTGTGGTCTATGCAATGGTTTTATCGATTTTATCATGAAGATTGATACGGAAAAAAAATTCCACTTTTCTCCCCTTCAAAGTGAGTACGCGCAGAAGAATCTTCCTCCTGAATTCACCCGGGACTTAAAGTCCGTTGTCTATAAAGAGAATGATCATTGTTACAGTAAATCAGAAGCCGTTTTGAAAGTCCTGACGGAGCTGGGTGGAATTTGGAAACTGGCCAGTCTTGGAAAACTTCTACCTTCTCCATTTTTAAACTGGGGATATGATCTGGTTGCAGAGAACCGGTATAAAATTTTTGGCAAAAAAGAAACTTGCCGATTACCCACGCCTGAAGAGCGTTCAAGATTTGTCAGCTAAAGATCATCTAAAATCAAAATAAAGCCCAGCTTAATATTTCGAATTCTTTGTGAATTACTGCTCCTGCACAATTTTAATAATGCATTTACTCAGGCATAAAGAGTCAAATTTTTTTCGCGAGGTATAGAATGAAAAAATTTGTCCTGCTTATTGCAACTGCATTCTTTCTGTTAAGTGATGCAGATGCATTTGACGTCAGTCTCCTGGCCAATAACAAAGAGGCCATCTCCCGTCACCTCTCAAGACAAAGCATTTTTGCTGTCTCTGATTGGGTGGCCCGGCATCGTCTTGGAAACGAATTAAAGATGAAATCTGTCCTAAGCTTAAAAGACACTTTCAACGAGATGGAGAAAATCGATACCACCTGTGAAATTGGTCTGGTGAGGCAACTTCAAAACGATGCAAAAAAATATGGAGTCATTGATGGAACAGATGAATTCCTCACTTATATTGCATATCTCAGAAATGAAGATCTGATTGATGACATCCTCTATAAGCTTCTTGAAGACTCCGCCTATGTGGATATTGAAATGCAGGAGACCGTTAATCGCAATCCTCCTCCGAGACCCTGGAATCTCAACACAAGACAGAATGCTGGTATGGATCTCAAGAAATTCTTCGAACCAATTCAAAAATGGCCGGATGATGTGAAAAGATGTTCCATTGATACTCTCTTCAATATGGTGAAGGATTTGAAATGGAAAAACAGCAAGGATCTTGATGGCCAGCTTCTAAAACTTAATTACCTTGGCTATTCAGACGGGTACATCAACCTTGAAACTTTCAACAAGCTCGAGACCCTGAGAAAACGTGATGTCATGGACTGGCCGATCTACTTCAAGAGATATGCCGACGTCATTAACAACGCCAAAGACAAGTTAACCAAAAGTCCGGACGTTAAAAGTACAAATGACTTCTCTTCTGAATATGTCTCCAGAAAAGACAAAATCACCAAGCGCGGTCATCTTTACCGCACCTACAACAGTACCCAGATCATCATGCTGGCGCAGATCATAGAAAAAGCTGCCAAGAGAATGGATGCCAAAGAAGCTTATCTCAGATGGCAGTATACAGAAGATCCTGATGGGGAACATGAAATCTATGTTCTTTCTCCTATGGAGCAGTATCGGGTAGCGATCAGGATGCTAAGAAAAGACATGGCAGAAGTCATGCGCTCTCAAGCATTTCAGAATACGGGATTGCAATATGAAGATTTAATTTCTGCTGCCTATGAAACAGGTTTCATCAAATCGGAAGAACTGGACCATGTTCTGAAGTTTGAAGATCTCTGGAACCCTAAGACCCCAAAGTGGAAAAAGTATGCCAACTTTGCTTTCTCCCTCGCAGGAACTGCCTCATTCTATCTTCCTCCTCCCTGGAATATTATTGGGGCCATAGGTCTCGTCCTGACCCAATCAAAGCTTGTAAACGGAGACCAGCAACCTGATCCTGATGATAACTGGAACGTCATTATTTAATGGAGAAACATATGAAAAAGAAACTAGTTCTGCTACTAGCTCTGGCAACAATTACCTCTATGGTAGAGGCAGCCACTTCCTTTAAAGTTCTTCTCCGCAAGGAAAGATCACATAGGGTTTACTATTCAAAAGTTGAGATGCCGGACCTCGAAAGTGACAGCTCTTTTGATGGAAAGTATTTCAAAATCGTCAAAGGTAAAGATAAAGAAGCAATCAGATTCGATGAGCAAGACGAAGACCTCCTGTTACGATCGGCCACTGCTTACTATCATCTTAATCAGGCCCGGGACTTCTGGGTAAGACACATCAAATCGGAATACGCTGCTGCCCTTCCGAAAATTGTCGTAAGAGTTGAAATCAAAAACCAGTTTAATGAACTGGGCCACTTCGCTCATGACAATAAGGCCCCCCAGTACAATAATGCTCTCTCGATTCCCGCTGGCCAAACACCTGCCTGGGTACCTGCCCACAAGCAGGATAAATGGGAAAAAGAGATCTGGTTCCGCCCAATGAAGTATGTCCTGACGAAAGACCTGGGACCAATGGGACCCAATCCCCTTACCCAATCTTTGAGGGCCCTGGAGGATCCTCTACTGGACTATACTCAAAATCAATTTCAACAGCGATTAATGGAAGAGCTTTTCTATCCGGCCTATGTCTCTCGTCCCCTCCATGAAGACATTTTCAGATACGCAGGGACTTTCGCACTGATGAAAGTCATCATCTATGGTTCTAAATATGCCGACAGCCTTTTTGTAGATAAGTACTATTATCTCGATACCGCAATGGTTCCGGAAATTGCTTATCATGAATACGCACACATTGTGCTAAGTGAAAGACTTGAAATGTCCCACTCTACCCCGGTTAACGAAGGAGTTGCAGACTACTTCGCAGCTGTTCAGTCCCAGACCAGGAAAATTTACGGGAAAGTTCCCGGCTATAGTAATGCTGCTCCCAAAGATACCCGTGACGATAAAGAAAAATACAGCCATTGGCATGAATCCAATCGTCTTGCGACCTCAGATTTCACACTCTCGGTCCTTTGGGATGTGAGAGAAACCCTCGGACCTGATTATGGTGACAAAGTCGTTTACGAGGCAAGAAACTACCTCAAAACATCAACCTCCACCATCAGCGACGGGCTCCTAAGAGCAATTCTCAGGGCCTGTGAAAAGAAGTGCGAAGCGCCTCGAAGAGACAAGTACAAACTCTATCAGACATTTATGAAGAAAGGCTTTTAAGGGAGGGGGACGAAAGTCCCCCTTTTTTTTATCTCGTTGCGGGAGATAGCTTCTTAGGAAATACAGGTCTAAGGGCCTTCGCCTTTAACCAGGCAAGTTCTTTGGGCTCAAGAAACAATATGTAACCGGCAATCATCACCCATTCAAAAAATCCGATACTCATCGATACCTCAATAAATAAATGAAGGATGACTCCGGATAAAAGAACCCATATTCTCAACTCTTTAATCCAGACCAGACTTCCCATCGCAAATTCTATGAATAAAGCAGACCAGGTGGCGAATTTCACCAGAGACGGAAAATCAAAGACAATCGGCAACACGACTCTCTGAAAATTAACCAGCCTGGATGTGTAATAAACTGCTGTACCATCGACCCAGTCATAACCTTTCAACTTAAACAATGTTGTCGCCAGATAAACGAGGGAAAACTGAAGCTGCATCAAGCGAATAGTCAGGATGGATACGTCTGACTGATAAGCTTCGCCTTTCCTTCTTTGCAGAAAAGCATCTACCGAGTGTTTGACATGAACGGGAGCAAACATCATAAGAAAAAGCATGCATCTCATTAAAGTATCGCCACTGTTCAAAATTGCGTAGTTACGATTTTGTAAGGAAACCATCAGCACAAAGCAAACAACAGCTGCAATTCTTGTCTTGAGTCCAACCATGATGGCCAAGGAAGAAATGATGTAGGTCCATAGGACAAGCTGGCCTGAAAACTCTGTCGGTGATAGCCACGAGAAAACATTTATTCGGAAATTACTATAAAAATTAAATGAATCATGTAGAGGAACCAGTGCATTGTCCCCGATCCCGTACCATTCCTGGAAGTCTTCTACGAGGCTAATGCCATTAAGGAATAGAAAAAAGCCGAAAATGATCCGGAACACACACAGGGCACTGGCGTCCACCCTGGAATAAAAAAAGCGATCCCATCCCTCTGTAATTGTTTTTAGGGAAATCATATTTACCTCTCTAAGTTCTGGGAAATGAGGACTTCATTTCTTTCGGTTCTGGGAGTATTGGAAATAGATGGAATTGAATGATCAGAAAAAGGATGAACTTCTTTCCATTTACGTTTTAGCTTAACATTCACAATAGGATTATTTTCTTGCCGGTACTTCCGTGCAAAATACTTAATTGCCGGCCTCAGCAGACCTCTCTGATTCGGATTTCGTAAGTTATCCTGAGAGTACTTCATCCATCGGGCCTTTCTGAACGGGCCAAGTATCCCATCCACCTGCTTCTCGACGTCGTACTCCTTGATCTCACCGTTCTTATAAGTAATTTCAACATAACTCTTGGAATCAAATTTTATAGGATTAGGAGCAAACATGGACCAGCTCGGCCAGATTCCAAGAGCAAAAGCAACTTTCTGGGTCTGCTGTTTAAGACGGAAGGTTAAAGTGTTGGTTTCAGGAACTCCGGTAAAGTAAATAACGGAGAGATAGAACACGATCAGAACATTCAAAAAAATCCTAGTTAGCCGTCTCATGTTGACCTCTTATGCTCTTTATTATTTTTTCCTTCATTCCTTCAGAAATTGTCGACTCATTGATTCCCTGAATGAATGTCTTCTGCATCTTCAGAACAAAGCCCCTCATTTCTTCAGGAGTAAAGAAATTAACCAGTAGTGTAATCATAAAAAGTTCAAAGAAAGGAATGCTCATGGTGTATTCAATACCCAGATGAAAAATAACTCCTGCAATGATGACGGGCCTTCTCAACTCCTTAAACCAAATAAGAATTCCAAGAGAAAACTCCAGGATCAAAGTTCCCCAGGTAAGGGCCGCCAGGAACCATGTAGAATCCATAAGCCATGGTAGAGAAGAATTTGAGAGATGTTCCAGACGAGTTGCATAGTAAACAGCTGTCCCGTCAATCCAGGTCTCCCCCTTGAGCTTATGCCAGAAGGTCCATAAATAGATCACAGAAATCTGAATCTGAATTAATCTCACCGACCAGAACGACCACTCCTTCTTTTGCCTGAAAGAAGGGAAATAACGACCGAGGAATGCATCAACAGAAAGACTGTGAGCACAAGGAGAAAAGATCAGCAGGAAAGTAATTGTCCTCATGAGTAATTCTGAAGAGCTTAAAAGCCAAATATTTCTCTGATGTAAACTCGTCATACAAATCAGTGCGATCAAAAGTGAAGTACGGGTAAATAATCCAAATATTGAGGCCAACAATGAAAGCCCATAAACGGTCATAATGGCATAAACGGCATCATAACCAGGTTTAAAAAAATGGAATAAACTGGCCTGGAGGTAGGGAAACTGATCTCTAACGGTTGTTAATGAGACGATAGCGTGAGGCCCATAGAAATCCTGAATATTAGCAAGATCGAGAATGAAATAAAGAAAAATCAGCCCCATCCACATTATTCGAAATAGAGCAATTCCTTCTGTAGGCCTCTCCTGAAAGAAAAAATTATCCCAAGCGGCGATTGCTTTTTTCATGCTTAACATCAAAGCACCTCATGTGTATAAAATTTATAACTGCTGTATTTTTTTACTGGTTTTAAATGAGGACGAAAGCTGGTCTTCATATCAGGGATAATGTCCCAATGCCGTACGAGATCAACTCTCAATGGTATTTTATGGAGGTTTGTACTTCTTAACTTTCTCAAAGCAAATTTTGCGCTGTCCTTCCAGAGGAACTTATTATTATCCCTGCGTATAGCATCCGTAATAACCCTGTATCTTTCTCCATTCACATATTTTTCAAAAATCGACATTTCAGATGCTCGTGGAAAAACATAGGTATCTTTAGAGTTATCATCAAATAGTACCTCTGCTGTTATGAAGGAATTTGTCCTTGCAGGATTAGGTGAAAACATAGTCCATGTTTGATAGAGACTGAAAAATGACAAGAAGGGATCTACAGGACGATAAAGAGCAGAGAAAAATTTTGAGTTCATAGGCAAGTGAACACGTGCCATTATTAAAAAGTTGAAAATAATAAAAGCACTAATCAAGATCTTTTTAAGATTAGACATAGAAAAATTCCTGATATTAAAAGAAGTTTTAGAATTAAAGACACCCCTATAAAGGGGTGCCAACTTAAAACACTTTTTTTAAAAAAACTAATCTTCTTCTTTTGCTTAAGGATATCTCATTATTAAATTGCGATTATATTAATGATGCTTCCTTAAGTTTTTTATCCTCATGCAGCACTAGCCGTTACGGCCGTTCGATCCATTAGAACCGTTTGATCCATTAGAACCATTCGATCCATTAGTTCCATTCGATCCATTAGTTCCGTTTGATCCGTTAGAACCATTCGATCCATTAGTTCCGTTCGATCCATTAGTTCCGTTTGATCCGTTAGAACTATTCGATCCGTTAGAACCATTTGTTCCATTAGTTCCGTTGTTCCCATTGGTTCCATTGTTCCCATTGGTTCCATTGTTCCCATTGTTCCCATTGTTCCCATTGTTCCCATTGTTCCCATTGTTCCCATTGTTCCCATTGTTTCCGTTGTTTCCGTTATTACCGTTGTTACCGTTGTTTCCGTTATTACCGTTGTTACCGTTGTTTCCGTTATTACCGTTATTACCGTTGTTTCCGTTGTTTCCGTTGTTACCGTTGTTTCCGTTGGTTCCATTGTTTCCATTGTTTCCGTTGTTTCCGTTGTTTCCGTTGTTTCCGTTGTTACCGTTGTTGCCATTATTACCGTTGGTTCCGTTATTACCGTTGGTTCCGTTATTACCGTTGTTTCCATTGTCCCCTGTGGTTGAGGTTGCCTCACTTGAAGCATCAGTAGAAGAAGTATCTCCCCCTGTTGAAGAACTTGAAGAGTCGGAAGATGTTGTAGAATCAGTGCTGGACGTAACAGATGTTGAATCTGTCACTGATGTTGAGGCTCCAGTAGATGAATCTGAACTCGAAGAAGTAGTAACTGTATCTGAAGTTTCTGATTCTCCTGTCGAGCTGGTTTCAGATGAAGTTGTTTCAGAAGTGCTGGTATCTTGGGAGGTCGTCTCAGATGAGTCTGAAGAGGAAGATTCTTTTTTCTTACGATGCTTTTTAATCAGAATGTATGTAATAACACCAATGATAATAATCCCAACTATGATTAATACTTTTCTATAACTGACAGCTCCTCCCGAGCTAAAACCAACCCCTTCTTTATAGTTTTTCTCCATGTAATCCATGGCAACCTGGGATGCTTTATGCTCATGTAAGTTTTGTTGCTGTAAGGCCATTAGAAGCCGGGAGTAATCTTTCTTTGCTTTATCATCTAGAATGTTCTTTTGTACGTAAGCGAGAATCTCCTTTTCTGAAACTCCTTCTGCAGACAAATTTGCCAGTGCAATCTCCAATTCTTTTTGGGCGTGATCTTTAAAGTATGGATCATTCTGATCCCACTCCACTGTCATGTCATACCGAAACTTATCAAAAACTTCATCTATTCTCGCTTGAGAATCGGTCAACTCCACTTGATAGTCCTCATAAGTTTCAGCATGGACATTTGAAGGAGTTACAGTCTCAATAAACAATGAGGCCACAAGCAAGAGACTAAGAAAACTTTTAACCTTTTTCATCGAATTCCCTCTTTTTTGAAAGTTACTAAGAATTCATGCTTGAATACTTCCATCAAAGAGCTTGTACAAGATGATCAACTATAAGATTACTTCAAGAATTTTATGTGTGATTTTAGGAGAGCATGAAACGAAAAGAGCACTCCAGTGATGGAGTGCTCGTGAAGACTAAGATCTCGAGAGAGAGAGATTAGCAGCTAGTAGTACTTAAACTTTTACATGGGCTACCATTGCCATTGCTACCATTGTTTCCATTGTTTCCATTGTTTCCATTGTTCCCATTATTTCCGTTGTTGGAATTATTGGAATTGTTACCGTTGTTTCCGTTGTTCCCATTATTTCCGTTGTTGGAATTATTGGAATTGTTACCGTTGTTGCCGTTGTTGCCGTTGTTACCATTGTTGCCGTTGTTACCATTGTTACCGTTGTTACCGTTGTTTCCGTTGTTGCCGTTGTTTCCGTTGTTGCCATTGTCTCCGTTATCCCCACCTGTACTCGATGTACTTGTTGAAGTCGAAGTGCTGGTCGAGGATGATGTCGAAGATGAAGTGGAAGTTGAAGTTGAAGTACTTGTAGAAGATGCTTCTGCTGAAGCATCAGCCGAAGAATCACTTCCCGAAGAAGATGAGTTTCCGTCATCTTTCTTTCTATTGTGTTTGATAATGAGATAAGTCACGACACCAACAATAATAATACCTACGATGATCATCGCTCTACGATAAGAAACAGACCCCCCTGAAGAGAATCCTACGCCTTCTTTATAGTTTTTCTCCATATAGTTCATGGCAACTTCAGAAGCTTCGTCTTCATGGAGATTTTGCTTTTCAAGAGCACCAAGAAGTCTTGTATAATCTTTACGAGCTTTTCCATCGAGAATATTTTTCTGCATGTAAGTAAGAATCTGGACCTCAGTTACACCTTCGGCTTTCAATGCATCTAATGAATTTTCTAACTCTTTCTGAGCATGTTCTTTGAAATAAGGATCTCTTTGATCCCACTCAACAGTCATATCGTAGCGAAACTTATTAAAAGCATCAGCGATTCGGGCATCAGCTGGTTTTTCTACAACTTTATAATCTTGAAAAGTTTCCGCTTGTAGGTTCTGTGGAATTGTTGTTGTCATGAACAGAGAACACACGAGTAAGGCACTAACATTCTTTTTAACTTTTTTCATTTCCCCACCTTTGTTAGGTTTAAAGTTGAACTGCCGGATGAAATTACTTTGGGTGTGAAATTTCCGTCATATGAAGATTTCTTCACATTTTTTTAATAGTTAAATGAAGCAGCAAAGATTTGAAAAAATGAAAGCGAAGAGGATTCAGCGTATTAAACTATTCTTATATTTTATAAAGAGTTAATTAATGGTCGTAACGCAAAAGATTTCCTCAAATGCGAAAGAGTAATTAACAAAGATTAAAAATGAATTAACGCTTAAGATATGGGACTTAAATTTTTTCTTAAGGAGATGAGAAGTGTCACCTTCTTACCAGACCTACCGTTCTATACACATTGTCTAATGTGACTTTTGCCCTGGCCTGTGCCTTATCGGCCCCTGACTTCAGCAACTGGTCAAGGTGATCACGGTTTTTCATCAGTTCTTCATATTTCTCACGAACAGGCCTCAAAGTTTCTACAACAATCTCGGCCAGGTCGACTTTCAGATGGCCATACATTTTCCCATCATAATCTTTTTCAATCTGAGAAATTGATTTACCACTTAAAACTGAATAAATGGTCATGAGATTAGATAAACCCGCTTTATTATCAGGGTCAAATTTTATTTCAGTACCAGAATCAGTGGTGGCCGACTTTATCTTCTTCTCAATTTTTTTAGAGTCTTCAATGATTGAGACAAAGTTTTTATCATTCTCATCAGACTTAGACATTTTCTTGTCTGGTTCCTGAAGGGACATAATACGAGCACCAACCTTTCCTACATAGGCTTCGGGAAGTTTGAATACGCCTTCACCATATCTATTTTCAAAGAAGCCTACAATGTCCCTGGTTAGTTCGAGATGTTGTCTTTGATCTTCCCCTACAGGAACAAGATCTGCCTGATAAATGAGAATGTCCGCGGCCATGAGAACAGGATAAGTATAAAGACCAGCATTAACATTTTTTACATGTTTTTCAGCTTTTTCTTTGAACTGGGTCATGCGATTGAGGTATCCCATTGGCGTCAGACAGGTAAGAATCCACATGAGTTCAGCGTGTTCATGTACATGGGACTGAGTAAATATTGTGTTTTTCTGAGGATCAAGACCAAGGGCCAGATATTGGGCAAAGAAGCTATAAGTTCTTTCTTTTAGTGCTTTCGGATCCTGGAAAACAGTCAGTGCATGAAGATCAGCAAGGAAGTACAGGCAATCGTACTCTTCCTGGAGTTTGGTCCAATTGTTTATGGCACCAATATAATTTCCAAGAGTCAAATCACCAGTAACAGTACTTCCACTAAGAATTGTCTTTTTCATAGGGGAAATTATACGTATTCAGGATTTGAAGGTGAAGCATTAAGGTAAAGGAAGCAGACTAACTGCTCCCTTTTTTTCAAAATAACGTGCCGCAATGGTCAAATTAAAAGCATTCATGATTCCAGAGGGTTTGTTTCTCTACTTCAGCTCTTGGTTCTGATGGTGGATTAGTCCACTCCTGCATGAAGTGAAGCTTGAAGCTTTGAAGGGTTTTTCCGCCGGCGTTCATCGAATTCCATCGACGGCAAAGATGTTTTCCGAGCAGCAGGAGATAATCGTTGCTTCTTGTGGATTGAAGGTTATCAAGGAATTTTCTCCAGTCATCTGAAGCATATGTTTGAAACACACTTTCAGGACGATCGAAAGTTACGGCCTTGTCATTCAGGGCATCCCATTTTGTTCCGTCTTTCAATACACCTTCCATTATCCACCAACCATCACTCCTTTGAGGGTGAGGAGCAAACATCGCCCAACCTTGGTTCAACTGAAGTGCGAACATGATCTCATCAAAAGGGGATCCAATGTACCATTTTCTATCTTTAACATAGCCTTCAATATTCCATCCAATAATAAGGAGAAGAAGAAATGCACCAAGGAGCCGTTCAAACTTATTCAGTTTAAACTTTATTTCTCCAAAGCCTAATGTTTCCAAAAGCGACTGAAAAATTGATTTCAACCTGGAGGAACTGCCTGTTTTATTTCCGGTCTGCAAGTTATTCCCAAAAATATTAACCTCTCCTACTTCCTTGATTTCCGTTAAGTAGTGAGTAATTTCTGAATCTAAAAACTTCCCTATTTTTCGGACTGGCTTCAGAGAAGAAGTTAAAAGGAGTTGTGAGACGATGCCTTTTTCAATCGATACTTTTCCCTCTGGACTTTCGAAAGCGAAGCTTTGTCCTTTTTGAAGGAGGCTTTTTGGAGCAGGCAGAATTTTTATATTAAGAAAAAGCATCTCTTTTGAAATAAGAGCAATTTTCCGGGAGAAGTCTTCCTCAGCATTGTAATAAAAGTTAGCTGCGATTTCCGAAGCAGTTTTAAATTTAACTGCCAGAAAATCCCACCAGCTTGTCGGAATGAGCCCCACCCAAATGATAAGGCAAATAGGAACAAAGTTACCTAAATGTAGAGTGGCACCGATTCCCAGATGGAAAAGCCAGAAAGAAATAACAGCGATACTCCTGAATACATCTCTCTTAAAGGGAATGACCAATAGAAGAGGGCCCACAATCTCGAGGGCATAGGAAGAGAAGGAAAGAACTTTAGTGGCCATATAGTGCTGACCCAGCCATTTACCGAAGTCAGTCGTGAAGATATCAAGTTGAAGCATGTACCAGACAGCATCGAAAGTTGTGTGATAGACAGGTGCCCATTTGTAGAAGAAGGTCAGGATATACAGGAGCATGATCTGGACAATCCATGCACTGGTAAAAATATTAAAAAATTCATTCTCTTTAACTTTCGTTTCAGAGACTGCCCCATCAAATGAGTACCTGGCATTCATGGGAAGAAAAAACGAATAGAAAAAGAATATTCTAAGGAGCATGTCTCCTCCAGAAGTTGCAGCTTCTGGAAACCTTTGTTGAAAGGAAATTATAATGAGCCAGAGGATGGCATTTGAAAGACGAGTCCTCCACCCGATAGTAAATGTGAATGAAGCGATCAGACCAATGATTGCCAGGATCAGGGCCCATGAGTATGAACCATTAAGATATAAGAGAGACATTTTCCAGGGGTGTTGAAAGCTTTCGAGTAACTGCCACCTGGTTAATATGCCGCTATCGACGAAGAAATCTTTGAGATCAGGAATCCTTCTTGAAATATCATAGAAGGCGAGAATGCCTAGAAAGATTCTTGCCAGAGCAAGAGATCGCAAATCAAGACGGAATAAGTTTTTGATCATAGCACCCACCTTTAAGTGAGCACGCAATTATCATGTGTGACATGGACATGTAGATTAAAGTTATTCTTAAATCTTACTGTTCTTTAATCCATAGAAGGCCGCGAAATTCACCTAAGCGAAAACCCGTTGCTTGATCTTCTGGATATAACTCTTTGATTTTATCTTTAACACTCAGTGAAACGTTAGTGCCGTGACAATTAAGACAGACGGGCTGCATATATAAAGGCTCTATATAAGCTCGTTTGCCATCAGAAAACTTATGAATAACGGCCGCAGAGTCTTTTCCTGGTTTTGATTTCTTATACTTCTTTATGTAAGGCTTTATCCATTCTTCTGGTGCGTTCTTTTGGTTTCGAACCTTATGAGATGTTCGCCCCAATTTATATTTAGTTATCCTTTCTCCGGCCGCTTTCTTTGCAATTGGAGCTACATTCATATGACAAAAGGAAATCGCCTCTGAAGCCCCCTTAGAAGAAACCTTTGCTGTAACTTCTTTCATTAGAGCTGTCTTTAAATCATTCGCTAATTGTGAAGCTTCTTCACGAAAGGTATCAGCTTTGGAAAAAGAGGGATGACTAACAAGTATGAAAAGTATCGGAAATAATTGTTTCATGCGGAATCTCTCTTATTAAGTTTTTCCCTTAGGGAGAACCAGGACTCCTGAAGACGGAAGGCCTTAAGATTATTTTCTCTTAAATATCTGGTTGCAAAGATTGAAAGTCCACACATTCTTCCACGGCATAGGACCAGTATCTTTTTTCTTTTAGGAAGATTCTTAATTTCTTTTTTCAAATCATTAATGTCTAAATGCTGATAATACTTTTCATCCTCTATCACCGGCTCTTCAATCTCATCCAGTGGTCGCAAATCAAGCAGGAGTGCATCCCCTTTCTGCAGCATTTTTAGAGTTTCTTCCGTTTCACCCATCCAGTTCAAATCTTCACTGGTTTCATCAGTTAATCTGATACCAGGATCGATTTGCTGAACAAAGTTCTGACATTCTTCCCAGAAATGAAAAAGTGAAGGATGAAGTGAATAGAGACGTTTTTGTCCCAATGTCTCGACCTGAAGAATTTTTTCATTCAGCATCTTTCTCAAGTGCATGGAAGTATTGGCAATACTCTCACCACTTTTTTGAGACAAAACTTCCACAGTCAGGGGAGCCTGAGACAAGAAATGAATCAATCTTATCCTTACCGGAGCAGAAAAATTGGCCATTATCTGGGCCATTCTGGAGAAGAGTTGGTTCTGCTTTTGACGGATCTCAAGTAGTTCTTTTTCCATAACCAATTTTACCCCTTATCCCTTTTGCTTTCAATTGAATAATTGAATGTTTTGCGTTATACTTGGCGTATCATCCCTACAAATGGCCCATACATGAAAGATTTTTGGAATACGAGATATGCTGAATACGATTCTGTGTATGGAACCAGTCCCAATGACTTTTTAAGGGACCAGGTTCATTGCCTTCCTCAACAAGGGAAAATTCTTTGCCTTGCTGAAGGCGAAGGAAGGAATGCTCTCTTTCTTGCTCAAAATGGTTTCATTGTAACGGCAGTAGATTTTTCTGAGAAGGCAATCGAAAAACTGCAGAGGCGTTCAAAGGAACTTAATCTTTCAATTCAGACTGTTGTAGCCGATCTTAATGATTTCGAAATGGGCAGTTCCGAATGGGACGGGATTGTTTCAATTTTCGGTCATCTTCCTCCTCGCACACGTAAAATCGTTCACGGAAAGATTGTGAGGGCCTTAAAACCTGAAGGTGTTTTTTTAATGGAGGCCTACTGCCCTGAGCAGCTCCTTCTTAAAACAGGTGGGCCTAAAGAAGAAGATATGTTTATGACTTTAGATATTATAAATGAAGAACTCTCTGATCTAAAACCTCAGATCAAAAGAACATGCATCAGAGAAATCAATGAAGGCCTCTTTCACAATGGTCTTAGTGCAGTTGTCCAGTTCATCGGATCAAAGAGTCTTAACTGACACTATGAAGCCTCACGATTTCCAATAACTCCGCTATAGTTTCTGCGGAGGAGAAATGAAAAGAATCCTGCTACTTGTTAATCCCAAGGCGAGGTCCGCAGCGGGAACATTCCTGGAAATTGCAGATGCGCTAAAAACACGTGGTCATCAAATCTATAACATCCCTTACTCTGAGAAAGCTGACGATTTCAATGTCCTCATCAGGAGACATAGGGAAGAAATCGATATTGTCATTGTCGCCGGGGGTGATGGTTCAATTAATTATATTCTGCCCTCCTTAGTAGAAACGAAGCTTCCACTTGTTGTCTACCCACTTGGTACGGCCAATCTCCTTGCGCGGTCATTTGATATCAAGGCAGATCTTTCTCAACTCACAGAGATTATCGAAAAGGGAAAAACCGTTCCCCTGGATCTGGGAGTTGTGAATGGAAAGTACTTCATTAACGTCTGCGGGCTTGGAATCAGCACAGAAGTTAATAAAAGGGTCACACGGAGATTAAAAAAGATTACTGGCCCTCTTTCTTTCTGGATAACCGGTTTAAAACTAAGAAAAACGCTGAAGCCATTTAAAATGAAACTAACCGTAGATGAAACGCCACCTATTGTAACAAGAACCTGGCAGATAACAGTTTGCAACGGAAGAAAGTACGGAGCATGGATGACAATTTCATCTGACGCTACCTATAGGGACGGTGTTTTGCATTGCCTTAGTACTGAAGTGAATAAAAGATGGGAAGGAATTAAACTTCTGCCTTCATACTTAAGAGGTCAATATAAAGAAAAAGATGATGTAACTTTAGCGAAGGGAAAAACTATAAGAGTAGAAACAAAAAACACTCTTCAAATTGACGTGGATGGGGACATTCAAACCCAAACCCCTGCGGTCTTTGAGATAAGGCCTCAACTTCTGAACATCATCATTCCTGCTACTTCTGAATGAACTCTGGTTTCCCTTGACCCTTTTGAACCGAGTCCAGAAGTTTCAGAAGTTCATTACATTTTTTCTTTGCAGGAAATCGGCCTTTCAAACGAAGAGATGAGTGGGCGCTTTCTTCTGGAATCGCATCATCAAAGTTTCGTCTGATATTCCGGGTATAAGCTTCTTCGAACACTGATGCCTTGGATTCCTTGTAGAGGTAGTCAGCAGCTCCCTCCAGCTCTTTTGTCACTTTCTCATCTTTAAACATCAAAAGATATTCCTGGTTAGTCTCTGCACCATTGGAAAAGTTAAAGGACCCGGTAACTGCTACTTTCGCCTGGTCTTCTCCTGTAATAAGGAGCTTGTGATGAATCTTTGAAGTTACTTTCATCTTTTCATCAACAACTTCTACATAATGGTTTCCATAGGCTTCAGGGGCAACTCTGATGTCATTTCGGAGTTCATTAAACCTCTTTTCACCCAGGACTTTTTTCCACTCACTTTCTTCAAGCTCTATATATTTAGGAGGGATGGCCTTGTCATCTGCTCTTATTAGCTCAAGTCCGGACATATTAAGAAACTTACTCCAGTCCATCATCGCAAACGGAGTATCCCCAACAGATTTAAAAACGAACTTTCCCTTATCTGCAATTTCCTTTTTAGCCCTCGCAAGTAAGGCATCATTAATGACTTCCGAGGAGTAAGCAAATTGAACCATTTTCACTGGTCCAGTGGTATTAGCAATGGCCTGAGAAATGAAGTTCTTATTGGGAGCTTTCAAAGCTCCGTTAGGGGAGAACGCCAGGAGCAAATAGGAGCGCTCTTTACCTTTTCCCTCACCCCACACTTTAAAAACTCCACCCATTGGATAGTAGCTCTTCCCTCTTAACTGGAAGCCATGGTCGATAGTTTTGGATATCTCATGAGATATAATACTGGAAATGGAATCACTGTTCATCGTAATGACGTGATTGGCATTGGGAATTGACTTCTTAGGTCTCAAATGTGCCGGAACGTCTTTAAGATCACCTTCCATCCCTAAGCAGGACTGCGTAAGGTTACCGGAAGAGAAAACCACTTTCCCTTGCCCCTCAAGGCTCCAGTCAATGGCCATCATCTTCTGATGGTTCAAACCAACGCTATCAACAGCATGGACAAAAACTTTCTTCTTTTTAAGCTTATCAAAAACCTTTTTTACTTCCGGCCGCTCTTCAATCACTGACTTGTCTATACCAACTTTAACTTTAATTCCTCTTTCTTTTGCCTTGATGAGTTCGTCAGCAATTTCTTCAAGATCAAAATCGTAAACGTTAATACTGATTTCTTTCTTAGCGCCACGTATCTGGTCTATCCAGACCTTTTTCAAGTCATCAGCTTCAAGTGTCTTACCATCCACAATACGGGGATGATTAACGTAGGTTTTGACCTTCGAGTACCCCCGTTTATCGGAGATCTCGTACGGTTCCAGGGGATTATTCTGGCTGCGGAACTTTTTCCTCAGCTCCTCATCTGAAAGGATATTGGTAAATCTTTCTTTCCACTTTTCACGGAGCTTTTTACTCGTTGCCGTTTCCGCTTCCGCATCTTTTGGAACTTGCTTAACGTACTTTTCGACGTCATCTACGAACTCCGGGTTCTGATCCATCAGCATCATCAGCTGAGTCTCAGAGATGTTCTTCCCTTTAGGAATTTCAAAATCTCCCATGTTCCCATTCACGATGACGAGATCATCAGCGAGAATATCCTCGATTAAGTTCCTGGCACTTGGTCGGGTCAGAATTTCTCTGGTGAGGTAAAGTTTTTTGTTAAAGAGTGAGTCAACGTAGCCGTCCTGAGCGAAGCCCTGGAACAAAAATAAGGATATGAAGAGAAAAAGGAACACCTTCATTGAACCTTTTTCGTCAGAATCAGAGAATTACTGTAGAGGAGAGATTCCGAGGGACTGCCAAGAAATATTGGCAGCCCCTCCTGAAGTTATTTAGTAGCTGATATTAAAACCATTTGAATAGGCCCTACGGATTTCCTTTTCGACAAACTCCGTTTTTTCCTTCCCGGTCAGGTCTCTCTTTTCAAGATCCCGGGGAATAACATAATACATGCTGGAATATATATGGTAACAATCTTCTTTTTCCTGATTCAGCCAGAATTGTTCAAATGTCTGTACTTTCTTGCAACGGCGTTTACTTTTAACAAAGACGTCTGACCAGGTTTTCGTCTGTCTTGGACCGGATGTATAGCGGCGATCCAGGGTACGCGGTGATTTAAAACTTTTGACATAGAACATCGGGGTGACATGGAACCACCAGTGGAATTTGTACTTCCTTATGTAGCGTCTTGTAAAAAACATAAAAATCTTCATGGAGTTTAAACCAGATCTCTTATGTTCTTCATAGGCCCAGATATGGGCACGGTTATAACACTCTCCATTTTTGGTGTAATCTTTACGCATCTTTTTAAAGATGCTGGTGGCTGCGTTAGTGGTTTTAAGAACTGCGGGACGATAGGATACTTCTGTTTCTTTCCAGGAGGATTCGTCTTCCACTTCATCTGACTCCACATCCAAGGTTTGAACTGCATAAATATTATTCTCTTTATCTACGGAGACTCTTAACGTTTCAGCTCTCTCACCGCTCAGAACAAAAGATGATAAAAGTCCTGTATTGTCCTGATTTATAAAAGCAACCCGGCCATTATCAAACCGAATTAAATGAGGCTCTTCCCCTTTTCCTTCATCGACTGAATGGATGGTCGATGTGAAAGTTATAGCTGATACATTCTGAGTAAGGATCAGAATGAAAAGCGACGTTATCAATCTCATATATCCTCCTTGATAGTTTGATCAAAATAAACTTCACCGCTAATCTTGAAAAGCACGAGCGCTTCCAACAATTTCTGCACTCAACCCGCCATCACTTCCGGCCGGCCGGCCATTCCGACATGATTTCTTCCGCATTCTTTTTTTTTCACGAAGATCGCTCCCACCAGCTTTACTTGTTTATGGAAAAAGAATTTACTCCTCCCAAGTGAAACTTTTAAAAGGAGATTAACTATGAAGTTTCTAATTGCGCTTTCAATTCTTGCCTCTTCTTCAGCATTTGCTTTTGACGTTGACTCTCACGGAATCATCAAGTGTTATGAGCCTAGACAGCAGGGTGAAGATGCAGAACTGGTTTACAAACTTAAAGAAAAGAATGGTTATCTTTGGTTGCTCCACCCTTACAAGGCCCGCATGGCCCTGAACCAAAATGAGTGTCTTGAGACCTATAGCAATTCAGAGGCTATGGACTTCGGAAGCCTTCAGCTTTGTCTTGGTCAAGGTCAGGAAATCAATAGTCTGATTCCAATTGAAGCTACTTATGGTCAGGAAGAAGACACTGTTTATTGTGAAAGAGAACTTGAACCTTGGTTTGAACCAGTTGTTCTTTAGAACATAATGTTCTGAGGGGTCCCCTTTCGGGGCCCCTTTTTTTCTTCTCTTAATTACCGCTCTGATTTAAAAATCGACTATAATACCTTTATGGCATTACCGATTTTCCAAACCGATCGCCTCATCCTAAAACCAGTTGAACTCAAAGATGCTGCTGCTTACGAGAAGCACTTTGTGGACTACGAGGTGATTCAACATCTCTCTTCCGCTGTCCCATGGCCTTATCCAAAAGATGGCGTTAAATATTTTCTGGAAAAAATCATTCTTCCTCAGCAAGGAAAAGACCGTTGGGTCTGGGGAATTTTCCTGAAAGAAAATCCTGATGAACTCATAGGATGTGTTGACCTGTGGCGAGAGCCTCGTCCAGAGAACAGGGGCTTCTGGCTTGGGAAAAAATTCTGGGGGAAAGGCATCATGACGGAAGCAGTTAAACCGATCATGGACTATGCTTTTGAGCAGCTTGGTTTTGAGAAGATGATACTTTCAAATGCAGTTGGGAACTCTAAATCCAGAAGGGTCAAAGAAAAAACGGGCTGCCGATTTATAGGAACCAGACCCGCAGCTTTTGTTCGTCCTGACTATAAAGAAACTGAATTGTGGGAAATAACCAAAGAGGATTGGCAGCAACAAAATGGTAAAAAGAATGAAAGCTGATTCAGCTATTTTTTGTCAGGGTTTCAGATTGTCTTATTGCTGTTAAAAGACCTGACAGAAAAGTAAGAGCTGCAATAAACCAAATCGCTGTGTAAATTCCAAAGAAATCGCTAAGAACTCCGGAGATAATTGCACCGATAGCATACCCGGAATCACGCCATAGTCTATATATGCCTACACCGGATGCTCTCCAGTTTGGATGGGCCACATCACCAATTACTGCTAAAAGAGTCGGATAAACCATTGCCGTTCCAAGCCCCAGCAGAAGTCCTCCCAATGCAAAGCCTGCGAATTGATCTGAAACAGCGGTCACAGCAATTCCAATGGCCTGTATCCACATACCCCAAACAATTAGCCATTTGCGCCCATGAAGATCTGAGAGGTGGCCGGTGAATAATTGGAGTATTCCCCATGATGCTGGATAAATAGCGGCCAGAATTCCTACTTGAGAGAGGGATAGGTGGAAGGATGAAAATAAAATAGGAAAAAGTCCCCACGCCATACCATCGTTTAAGTTGTTCACAAATCCAGCTTGGGTTACCGATGATAAATTTTTATCAAGAAAAGTTGTCTTGAAGAATATGTCCCTCTGAGAAAGACTGTGTTCTTGATGCCCCTTTGCTTCATGATGGACGTGGTGAAGAGTTTCTTTTACAAACAGAAGACTCAGAAGAAGGCCAAAAAAAACAAATCCAATGCCTAGATAAAAAGGCTCAGGTCTAACAGAGTAAATCGAAGCGATGTAACCGGTTGCCCAAGCTGAAACCGCCACGGCAAAATAACCGGCAAATTCGTTAAGCCCCATGGCAAAGCCCCTCTTATTTGGGCCAACCAAATCGATCTTCATGATTACAGTCGTGGACCAGGTGAGACCTTGCGAAACACCTAAAAGTAAATTCGCAACCAGAACCCAATTCCAACTAGGTGCCCATATCAATATAAAGGGAACAGGTATGGCCACCAGCCATCCAAGAACGAGGACGTTCTTTCTTCCGACCTTATCAGAGAGTCTGCCGGCAAAGTAATTCGTGAAAGCTTTAGTAAATCCGAAAACGACGATGAATGATAAGATGGCCGTTTTAGCAATTAATTGAAACTCTTCTTCAGCGAACTTAGGAAGGATCGTCCTCTCGAGACCCACCATCGCTCCAACAAAAGCATTGATAAGAACCAGAAGTGAAAACTGACCAATATTTTCTCTCAGCCCTAATTTTACCTCTGGGACGTTCATGCAGTGACCTCGTCCCACTCATGAACACTGTCTTTCATCCTAAACGCTTTGAAACCTTTTTTGCGTAAAATTTCGACCGCTTCTTTTGCCATAAAACAATACGGACCACGACAATAGGCCACAATCTCCTTATCTTTTGGCAGCTCCTTCAATCTCTTTGAGATTTCATTTGAAGGAATGGATATTGCGTAAGGGAGGTGACCGAACTCAAACTCATCCTGAGGGCGGACATCCAGAAGAACAATCTCTCCCCTTTTTGCCTTCGCTAGAAGAGACTTCTTATTTACATGCTCAAGTTCATTAACCTGAGAAAACGCTTCATGGGTGATGACTTGAATCTCTGCAAATTTCTTTTCACTGAAGCTCTGAAGCCGCCGCCAGAAAGAAATGAGTTCCAAGTCAGAAACAGAATAATAGACGTACTTTCCGTCCTTTCTTGAATCAACGAGCTGGGCCGACTTTAACTCTTTCAGTTGAGCACTGGCATTCTTTATGCCCAAGGAAGCTTGCTCTGCAATTAATTCAACGCTCTTTTCCCCTTGAGAAAGGAGGTCTATAATTTCTAATCTTTTGGGATGAGACAATGCCCTTGTTATCCTTGAGAAATGGTAATACAGATCATCTTTTAATTTTCTACTCATGCTATCATTCTAAAGAAAGTTAGAATATTTTGCAAGATTGACCAGAAGCTGATTGACCAGAAGCTGATTGACCAGAAGCTGATTGACCAGAAGCTGATTGACCAGAAGCTGATTGACCTGAAATTGGAAAAACAAAAAATTGTAAAGGTTTGAATTTGGTTGCGGGAGTATCACCGCTGATAACCCCCTTAAACCATTAGTCTCAATGTTAAGCATTATAGCAAACTCACAGCATGACCCTGTTTTCAGGGAAAACGATGACCCCACCATCAACATCATTAGGGACTGAGAAGCTTAATTTATCCGTTCCTCCCATTACTTCGATGCCAGCGTCCCTTAAATAGCCGTCCGTGGTGTTAAGCCGCTCATGGCCCACTATCTGCATGACAGTAGCTAAAGAAACACCCTGTGAAAGGAGATTCGTAATAAAAGTAGACCTCAAATCGTGAAGTTTTGCTTTTTTAAGTCCCAAGCTTGACAAAAAATCGCGGGTAACCTCAGCCTGTTCGCCATTTCTCCGCTGTCTCAGCCAGGGTTGGACTCTTTCCTCACCTCCTCTCGTTAAACGATACAGCTTAAGGAAGGTTAGAAGCTCACTATTTATAGGGACACTTCTCTTCTTGCGCCCTTTGGTTGGCCCTTCACCATTTCTCTTATTCACTTGTCTCCTGACATGAATAAGCTTGGTATCTAGATCAATGTCACTCCACTTAAGTGCCATAAGTTCGCCCGATCGCATTCCGGTTAGCAAAGCCATTGTCCAAATGGGATAGAAAGGATGATCTGAATTTTAGCCTGCAACAGTAATGTATTCGCTTCAAGAGATGACAAAACCTTCTTCTCAATTTTGGGTACTGAAACTTTAAAAGTACATGGATTATTGCTAATGACACCATTCTCCATAGCCATTTCAAATATCCTCTTCAATTGCTTATAGATGGTATATCTGTTGCCTTCGCTTCTAACTCCATTACATTTTTAAAATATTAGATATTGGGGTACGGTCAGTTTTATGGCCATGTGCATCTTTTACGGCTTTCAATTTTAATTTCATCAATCATATTTGGTTAACCAGACAGTGCTTGGTTTTAATCGCTCATAATGTGAGTATAGCACGACGGCTTCATTTGACATATACTCACAATGTGGGTATATGTTTTCCATAACTTAGGAAATGCATGGCTAAAAAATTCGATTCAAAGTCCAGTTCAAAGAAAACTGGTAATGCAAAAAGGCTTTATGAAATTAGAAAAAAACGTGGTTGGTCTCAGCAGGAACTAGCAAAGGAGTTTTATGTAACTCCCGGAGCAGTTGCAAATTGGGAACTTGGTCAAAGAGAAGTACCCGGCCCAGTAATAAGACTGATAGAAATTTATGAAGAAAAATAAAGGTTAATATATGTCAGACAGTAAGTATTACGTACCTTCTTTATCAGATGATAAAATTTTTGATTCTTTTGTTACTGCATTTAAAAGTCTTGAAAGCACTGGAAAAGCACAAAGTCTTCAAATTAACTTTGTGTCTCCAATAGCTTACTCAGCAATTTCCTTTCAATCATCTGCATCCATTACAGATGATAAAGAGAAACTTTTTAAGAATAAATCAAATAAAATAATTTCAACTGTAACAATATCATTTTCAAACTTCAGCCTAGTCTATTACAGAACTCCACAAAATATTCCGGTCAATGGAAGCTATGGAGAGGTTCGTATAAATACCTCTGGTCAACCTGCTCTTACTCCTGAAATACTACAACCTATAATCAGTACTTTTCTCAAAGATATGTATATAGGGAAAGTAGATAAATCCCTTGATACGGATCAAAACCTTATCAGTGCACACAGTGAAATCCTTTCAAAGCTAGAATCGCTAGGACTTGATCTTCAAAAGGAAACGAAAAGCTTTCGTGACCGCTTGGAGGAAGAGTTTCTTAGCAAAAGAAAAAAACTAGAAGATGAAGCTGATAAAAGAAGCAATGACCTCGAAAGTTATTACAACACAAAGCATGAAGAACTTGATGCTTTAAAGAAACGACTTGATGACAAAAACAATACGCATGCAAGAAGAGAAATCAGAAAGGATTTAACAGCGGCAATTAAGAATCGAATCGAAAACTTTAGACTTTCTAATGACACTTCAGACCTTAGAACTCCAATACACGTTGCCTTTTCTATCTTGATTTTATCTTCTGGTGTTGGTGCCTTCCTTGCCTCCAGGGAGTTTTTACAACTAATAGGTGATCCTAAGTTTCTTGAAAACTCAATTGCTGTTATTTTAGGAATATTGAAGCCCTTGGGGTTAACTGCTCTCTTTTCTACATCTTTCATTTTCTACATCAAGTGGTTAAATGCATGGTTCAATAAGAGTGCAGAAGAAGAAATGACATTGAGACGATTCCAACTAGATGTGGACAGGTCATCATGGATTGTCGAAACTGTATTAGAAAGTGTCAGCCAACACTCTCATCAATTACCTCCTGAACTTATCCTTCGTTTTTCAAATGGTCTTTTTTCTAAAGACAACGAATTTAAAAACGACCTTGAACATCCAATTGATCAACTAGCTTCTGCCCTACTTGGAAGTGCAGCAAAGGCTAAATTAAAATTTGGCGAAAACGAGCTGGAACTAGATAAACAATCATTAAAAAAATTAAAGGAATAAGTAATGACAATTGGAGTTGTAGTTTCAGTCCCAGATGGAATTGCTTTATCTGCTGATACTCAAACAAGCTGGACAACTACCATTACGAAAGCTGAAATTAAAGATCCCTTGAATGCAGCAAAAACAATCCAAGTCGATCTTGCAAAACCAATTCTACAGCAGTCAGGGTGGTCTTCTGGCACTAAAAAATTATTTAAATTCAAATACGGTAGTGATGATCAAAACCTTAAAGATGCTGCAATCCTTACGGCTGGGAATGCATCAATTAATGGTCAAACCGCATATGCAGTTCTTAAAAAAATTGAAGCTTCTTGCCCAAGAACAGACTCTTGTGATGCTGTAGTAGCATATATAGTTGATGAATTAAAAAAAGAGTTTAAGTTACAATACAAGGTTGATGACATGAACAAAATGCCAAAAACCATTAGCTCATTTATATTTGCAAGCTTTGAAAACAGTGACATTACAAAGCCCTATATTTCAAATAACAATATTATCACTGGCCCCCTCCTTGTTGGACAGTCTGATCACCATATAAATAGTTCAATTACAAAATCTACTGGGTGTACTTGGATTGGAAGAGTAGAGTATATAGGCCACATCCTTAATCACAGTAATGCAAACCTTCCCCCTATTGCTGGTCAGTATCATCTCATGACATTACAAGATGCTGTTAGATATTCACGGTTTTTAACAGAATTCACATGTGATTTTCAAAAATATGCAGTTTGTGTACCAGATTGTGGAAGGCCTGTTGTACTGCTATTTTGACTCCTCAACATTTCAAATATGTTAGTTATGATGAACCTAAAGCTGATTCAGATGATTTTTAGTCATTTTATTTGAAAACTTTAAAAGAGAGAAATTTCTAGACCATAAAAAAAATTAATAGAAATTTTCCTTATAGGAACTTATATGAAAGAACATTTAGAGAAGGTGTTGCTTATTGCTGTTGGTATCTTTTTAAAGCATATCTGGGAGAAAATAAGGAGCAGAATTACCTTTTTGAACTACTCTGTATGGCACCAATCTTTGGGAACTAGCATCTCTGACAATTTGTTTGGCAATGTCCAAATTCTCTATAATGACAATCCAGTTTCAAGACTCTACTTTTCAACTCTTGTTCTTGAAAACCATAGCAGCAGAGATTTTGAAAATATTGATATCAACATCTACTGTGATCAGGACAGCTCAATTTTAATTTCCCACGGCTATATAGAATTTAGTCCAAATGCTTTAAAATTTACCGATGAATATGAAGCGACACTTCGACAAGCGCAAACTGATCCATCGGTTTGGATAAATGCCATCAAAAGAAGAGATTATAAAATTCCAGTAATCAACAGGGGGGACATAATTAAGTTTCAACTTCTGATAACAAATACAATTAAACAACCTGAGATTTATGCAAGTTGTGATCGTGCCGGTATAAAAATGAAATATGCAATTAATATGAAAGATTTTAAGGGAGAAACTGCTAAACATTGTACTTGGATCGGTTCTATTATAGCACTCATCCTGTGCTGGCCATTAATAAAATATACCCCTAGTGAATATTTATTCATTGCTATTATTGTAGGAACACTTTTAGGACTTTTTGCTATGTTTTTGGGATGGGGGGCGATTAAGTTTTTTAAAACTTTGCTAAGAGTGCTAGGTTAAATATGTTTCTTAAGGAATCGACTGATCTGAAACTAAAAACAATGATTACTTTTAAGCCATTGAAAGGAAATGTTTAATCAACTCTTATTACATGAAAATCAAAAACGTAATATCTTTTGAAGCGAAAACTGTCTTTAAGTCAGACGATCCACTATCCCAATTTGTTATTGTTTTAACCCAAATTCATAGCAATCTAAGTCTTTCACAAAATTTTTTGAGTGCTTATTCAAAGAGTGACGAATTAAAAGAGATTCATCCAGATTCTTCAATCTACTTTCTGGCAATGCTATTATCACATACTAGAGAAAGCCTAAATACAATAAATAGATGGGTAAAAGAATGTCACGAAGTTAAGGATTTTATAGAAAGAAATAAGTTAAGTGACCTGTTAGAAATAATCATTATGGACGAGAAGCAATGGACTGCGCCCTTCAGGCTGGATGATTTAGCCTAGATTTTTAGAATAGGTCTTTCGGCCATGGTTGGTAATAAGTTTTCAAACACCTCTGGACTCTTGTATCCGATCGATGAGTGAAGTCTTTTTTTGTTATAAACCTCTTCAATGAATCTTGGCAAGTTCATCAGCACGTCAGTCATTGTCTCATAGTTCTTTAATAGAATTTCGTCGTACTTCAGTGTCTTCATAAGTGACTCGCAGAATGCATTCTCATATGGATTTCCCTTCGCCGACATCGAGATATGCACCCCGTGGTCGGTCAACATTTTTATATAAGCGTGACTTGCGTACTGAACTCCACGGTCCGAGTGATGGATCAGTCCTCTCAGGGGTCTTCTCCTCAGAAGTGCCATGGCGAGGGCCTCAAGACAAAGTTCTTGATCTATATTTTTTGATATTGCCCAGCCAACAACTTTACGTGAATAAAGATCCATTATCGCCGCCAGGTAAACGAAACAAGTCTCAATCCGGATGTATGTGATGTCGGCCACCCAAACCTGATTGATATTATCTAAGCTCATCTCCTGGATCAGGTTCGGATAAATGGGTTCAGAATGATTTGAATCC
>JBKHWS010000007.1:0-81433 GCA_046566385.1 Bacteriovoracia bacterium
TTCTATTTCCAGTTCCGTCTTCATTATTGAGAACTCATCCACAATCTATGAGTCAATGATTGAACTTGCTACTAAAACCCTTCCTGATCAGAGGGGTGTGAGCCGTTTTTTCCGGGAGCAAATGTTTGTTTTTGATGACACAGTTTTACTTACAATTGTTCTTATATCCTTCTGCTACATTTTACTGGGGTTTCACCTTTACTCAAAAGTTTCGGGTGCAGCCTTTGGAATATTCTCAACGATGAGAGCCTTCATGAAGGGAAACTATTCCAGTCGGGTACATCTCGTGGGTTTTGCCTATGTGCGTGAGTATACGAGAAAGCTGAACAAATACCTGGACTATATAGAAAATAATTTAAGCAAAGAGCATCCTAAGAAATGAAATTGTGATAATTTATTAGGCAATAACAGTTAAACTTCCCCAGAAAAGGAATGACATGAAAAGAATGATTTTTCTTGCAGCCGCTCTCGTCATGGCCACTGCATGTACATCAAAAGATGATCTTAAGAAAATGATGAAAGAGAATCCTGAAATTATAACGGAAGCTATTGAGGCCAATCCTGCTAAGTTCATCGATGCTCTTAACAACGCAGTAAAAAATGCACAGGAAAACGAAGGCAAACGTCGTGAAGAAGAAGAGAAGAAAGCACTTGAGGCTTCTTTCAATAATCCACTAGAACCTGTGATCCGTTCAGATGAAAGTTTCCGTGGAAATAAAGACGCTCCTATTACCCTTGTTGAGTATTCTGACTTTGAATGCCCATTCTGTTCACGTGGATTTGGAACAGTTATGGAACTTATGAAAAAGTATGAAGGTAAGATTCGTTTCGTTTATAAGCACCTTCCATTGAGCTTTCACCCTCAGGCAATGCCTGCTTCTCAGTATTATGAAGCCATCAGACTTCAGAGCCCTGAAAAAGCATGGCAATTCCATGACGCTATTTATAGTAACCAGCGTGCTCTTCAGAATGGAGAGAAGTTTCTTGAAGCTGAAGCAAAGAAGCTGAAAGTGGACATGGCAAGGCTTAAAAAAGACCTTAAGTCTGAAGCTGTTCAGAAGCGTATCGATGATGACATAGCTGAAGCTGCGAAGTTTGGTTTCCAGGGCACGCCAGGATTTCTCCTGAATGGTGTACCGGTTAAAGGTGCTTATCCTACCAGTCACTTCGAAGGTCTGATTGAAGAACTTAAAAAGCGTGGAAAGATCTCTCTTTAAGTTAATTTCTAAAATTTCTTAAATTCGAAGGCCCCGGATTTTCCGGGGCCTTTTTTTGGTTCCAACACACTTATGGTTGAGATTTGCATCATTTAATGCTGCAAATCTCAACCATAAGTGTGTTGGAACCCTGGCAACCCTGGCAAATTTTTCCCCCGGTCATTCCAATGACTACCTAAGGAACCGAAAAGGCAAAAACTTCCCAACCCCAGGACTCATTCTTGATTCAAATGGCTTTGGAAGTTATAATTTTGACAAGGCCAGGTGACACGAAAGATTTATGTCGACCTGGCAATTACATGAAAGGTAACAATGGCTGAAGAAAGTACATCAGGACAGGTTGAAAAAGCGCCTAGTAAGAATCCACTCATAATGATTCTCATGATAGTTAACATTGTTGCCATGGGGACTGTCGCTTTCTTCCAGTGGCGATTCATGGAAATGGAATCAAAGAGACCTGATCTCACTCAGCTCTTGAAAGAGAAAGATGCAGCTATTGAAGGCGTTGACGGAGCGGAGAGTGAGTTGAAGAATGTTGAAGTCGTTAAAAAAGAAAATCTCCTGCCACTAGATAGTTTCACTGTTAACCTTGCTCAGGGTGAGGGACCTCGCCGTTATGTGCGTCTTGATGCTGTTCTTAAGATGAGTGACGATGCCAAGGCCCCTGAGTTTGAAGCCCGTAAGCCTCAGATCCGTGACACCATTATCAGCATTCTGAACACCAAAAGACCTGATGACCTTCTGAAGAAAGAAGGGAAGACCTATTTAAAAGAAGAGATTAAAGATTCCATCAATTCATTTCTGGTTGATGGGAGAGTTGAAGATATTTACTACATCAGCTTCCAGATCAACTGATTAGCAGGACGCTTTTTAGTTAAATCCCAGGAGGGGAAAACATGGCCCAAGTACTGAGCCAAGACGAAGTAGACGCATTACTGAATGCAGTAAATGATGACGGTGATTCCGCAGACTCCGAACTGGGGGATCTGGACGGATTGGGCGAAGTTGAAGAAACGGATGCCAATATTCAGCCGTATGATCTCACCAATCAGGACCGGGTTATCCGCGGTCGAATGCCCATTCTTGAAATCATTTATGAACGATTTATCCGTCAGTTCAGGGTTTCTCTCTCAAACAGCTTAAGAAAAATTTCTACCATCTCAATGATTTCCACCGATCTTCTGAAGTTCGGGGAATTCGTGAACACTCTGCCGATTCCATCATGCATGTGTATCATGCGCTTTAATGAACTTCGTGGGCCGGCGCTTATCGTTTTCGAATCGAAGCTTGCCTATGCCATCATCGACTCCTATTTCGGAGGAACAGATCGTCCTTTCACTAAAATTGAAGGGAAAGAATTCACATCAATTGAACTTTCATTCATGAGACGTGTGATGGATATGGCCATTAACGATCTGGAAGAAGCCTGGGCACCGGTTCATAGAATTGATGCCCAATATGTAAGAACTGAAATCAACCCGCAGTTCGTGGGGGTGGTTCCTCCTTCAGACGTCATTATCACGACGACATTTGAAGTTGAGTTTGAATCAGCCAGCGGCACGATCATGGTTGTCATTCCTTATTCAACCATTGAACCGATTAAGCAAAAGCTTTCTTCCAGCTACCAGACTGATAACGATGTCGTTGATACGCTCTGGACACGCTCTATGCAGGAGCATGTACAGCATGCAGAAGCAACTGCAGTCGTAAAACTTGGTGAAACAGATATGACAATCGGTGATCTGATTGGTCTGCAGGTTGGAGATATCATTCCGCTTTCCCAGGAAGTTTCCGGAGAGCTTGATTTAGAAATTGAAGATGCAAAAAAAATGAAGTGTCTGATCGGTGTCTATAAAGGAAACCGAGCAGTTCAAATCACCCGTAGGAACGGATAAAAGGAATAACTATGTCCTCACCAGAAATGTCAGAGAACAACAAAGATGCTATCCGAGAGTTAGCGGACCAGATTAAAGCGGGTGATGATGCTCTAAATAAGCTTAAAGTTCAGAACCTGGACTTTATCCTCGATATCCCGCTGAAAGTCAGTGTGGAACTTGGAAGAGCGAAAGTTATCATTAAGGATCTTCTTCAACTTGGTCAGGGATCAGTGCTGGAACTTGATAAGCTTGCGGGTGAACCGCTGGAAGTTCTGGTAAATGGCAAGCTCGTTGCAAGAGGTGAAGTGGTGGTGGTGAACGAAAAGTTCGGGATCCGTCTCACAGATATCATCAGTCCGCTCGAGCGTATTGAATCTCTGAAGTAAGTATTAGTATTTTCAAGTAAACCAGGAAGGATTACTTTATGATCAGGAAGATTTCAGCATTAGTACTTTTAACTCTGGCATCATTAAGCCTCCAGGCCGGTGTCAAAGTGACGTCTCTGGACTTAAAGACAAACGGTGCTAATGGAACCATCAGTATCAACGTTGATGGACGATCCCGGGAGCTTCCGGATATCAAAGTCACCGGCAACACCATCGAGATCTCTCTTTCTGACGCTGAAGCATTCAATGCTCTTTCAAAAGAAGTTAAAGGCGCCAGGCTTTCGGCGAATGTTTTGAATGGCAAGGCCATCGTGAAGGCGGTTCTTCCGTATCCCGTGGCTTCCCAGGCAGTAAATCTTGATTTTAAGAATAACAAAATTGAAGTTGTCTTTCCTCGGGGGAAAGTCGCCAAGATGGACACTGATCGTCCCGTCGCTCCTGCTAAGCCGGCAGCTCCTGAAAAAGTTGAAAAGAAAATAACACTTAAAACTGAAAGTAAAATCGCCCGTGATGCGCTTAATGAGGACTACTTAAATAAGCTTGTTAAAGAAGAGAGTCAAAAAGTGGCCCGTAAGGGAAATGATGCTCCACCAGTGACTGAAATAAAAAAAGATGAAGTCAAAGTGAAGCAAGCCGCTCCCGTGACCGCGAATGCTGCTTTAGCGTCTTCAGACAAAGACACTTTTTCATTTGCCGGATACGCTGTTAAATTTTTCGTTTTCCTAGCGATGGTGCTTGGTCTCTTCTATGGAGTCGTTCAAATTCTTAAGAAGGGTGTCTTTAACAGAGGCAAACTGGGCTTTCTGAATAATTCTCAAATGATTCAGGTCCTTTCCACTACGTATGTTGCTCCCAAGAGATCCCTTCTGGTCGTGAAGGCCCACAATCAAATTTTTCTTGTCGCGAATTCGGAAAATGGAATTCAGTTTCTTTCGGAAATGACAGACACAACAGGTCTCATCAAAGAAGGGGAGAAGCAGGTGACCGGTACAAACTTTGACCTCAATCTTGGTACTGCTGAGACTACCACCACTGAATCTTCATTCAAGTTGAAGGAAAATATCAATGAATCATCTCCTTTACCTGAAGAAAAGGGAATTCAGGCCCTCTCAGCAAAAGACATTGTGAAGTTTTCCGATGAATTAAAGAAGAAAGCGAAGAAACTTAAACCAATCGAGTTCAACTAATATGATCCGATTTGTTAAGCCAGTGCTCGCTTTAATTTTGCTTCTTATATCCGGAGTCGTCTCAGCTCAGCAGACCAATCTCCCCGGAGTCGCCATTAATTTTGGTCAGGGTACCAACCTGGTTGACACTCTTGAAGTCCTCCTGCTTTTTACTGTTCTGAC
This sequence comes from Bacteriovoracia bacterium, assembly GCA_046566385.1. GTDB lineage: Bacteria > Bdellovibrionota > Bacteriovoracia > Bacteriovoracales > Bacteriovoracaceae > Peredibacter. The sequence goes on from JBKHWS010000007.1 coordinate 4,830, forward strand.
TCTTGCTCCTGCGATTATTATTCTTACGACGTCATTCACCAGGATAGTCGTTGTACTTTCTTTTATCAGGCAGGCCCTGGGTACTCAAAACATGCCACCGAACCAGCTCTTGATCGGCTTTGCTCTTTTCCTTTCAATTTTCGTCATGATGCCGACGGGGAAATCCATCTGGGAAAATTCAGTGAAGCCTTATCAGGCAAAACAAATTAATGCCACACAGGCACTGGAAGGACTTGAAAAAGATCTTCGGGCATTCATGATTAAGCACGTGAGAAAGGCCGACATCGGTCTGTTCTATGATGTAACAAATGCTGCAGCTCCGGCCGACATTGCTGCCGTTCCTACACATTATCTGATTCCTGCGTTCATTATTTCTGAATTAAAGACGGCCTTCCAGATCGGATTTCTTCTGTACATTCCGTTTATCGTTCTGGATATGGTTGTGGCATCTGTTCTAATGGCAATGGGGATGATGATGCTTCCACCGATGCTGGTTTCAATGCCTTTTAAACTTTTACTGTTTGTACTGGTCGACGGCTGGCAGCTCGTAACGGGTGCCATTCTTCGCTCATTTAATACCTAAAGGACGCGTAGGAGTAATATGGAAAATGGATTTGCCGTTGAAGTAGTCAATCAGGCCATTAAAGTTACTTTGATGCTTTCTGCTCCCATGCTCATCGGCGCTCTGGTGGTCGGTGTACTCGTTTCAATATTTCAGGCAGTAACTCAGATCAACGAACAGACACTCTCTTTTATTCCCAAAATCCTTGTGATCATTGCAGCACTGGTGATTTTCAGTCCGTGGATGATGGAAACAATGGTGACCTTCACTCAGGACTTGATAACGAGTATTCCTGAGTTGATTAGAAGGTAGAAAGTTCGACTATTGGTTTTTTTAATATGAACTTAACACTCGCTGATCAAGTCGCCTTCATGGCCTTCTGGCTGAGCTTCTCCCGTTGGGCAGCGGTTCTCGTTCAGTTACCACTTTTCGATAACATGGCCGTTCCTAACATCATGAAGATTCTGACGTCTTTTGTGATTAGCTTCGCTTTCTTTCCAGCTCTTCGCGGCACGCTTGTTGCAGAAATTAATTTAGTCGGTGTTGAGAATGCTTGGGTTCTCATAATGTTTCATACTATGACCGGCCTAATTATAGGATTTTTGGTGAAGAGTATTATGAGTTTATTCGTAGCAAGTGGTAGCATTCTGACTCAGCAAATTGGATTCGCGAGTGTGAGTTACTTTGACCCCACTCAAGGACAGCAGGTTGGTCCCTTTGAGCGACTGATTGAATGGACCTTACTTATTATTATTCTGTCTTCAGGGGCCTTGCTTCCGATGTTTAAGGGAGTGTTTCAGTCGTTTTATTCTGTCAATTTCTTAAATGCGGACAAAATGCTGAAAACGCCTGAGTATTTCGTGTTATTCTTTAAATCAGCATTCAGTGCTTCGATCCTTCTGGCGGGGCCCCTGATTTTTGCTAACTTACTCATGAACCTGGTGTTCGGCATTGTTGCCAGAACCGTTCCGCAAATGAACGTTTTGATGGTGAGCTTTGTAGTAAACATAGGTCTGGGACTTCTTCTCTTCTTAGGAATAGCTGAGGAGTTTTTCCAGGTGAGTTTTGATCTCTACGTTGAAAAATTAGGTGACTGGTACCAGTTCCTATTACCATAATCCCAGGAGGGGATGTTGGCCGACGAAAACGACGACGAAAAAACCGAAGAGCCCTCCCAATACAGGATAGATGAATCCCGTAAGAAAGGTGACGTTGCCTCCTCTAAGGAGCTCTCGAGCGTATTGCTTCTGAGCGGCTCTCTCCTGACCTTGATCGTCTGTGGTGTTTTTATTTTTGAGACTTTCTCTGAGTATATCGACTGGCTTTACCGTCAGGACTTCAAAAACATTTACTCCAGGGAAAAGTTTGCAGAAGTTATTTCGCAGACCATGTGGACTCTCATTAAGTGCGTAGGTCCTTCCTTTGCGGCATCAGTTTGTCTCGGCTTCATGTCCCAGTTCATCCAGATCGGCTTCCTTTATTCTCCTGAAATTCTCAACATGGATCTTGAAAGGATCAATCCCATTAAAGGGGTTGGAAAGCTATTTTCTAAAAAGGCCCTGGCCGAGGCGGTCAAAGGTTGTTTCAAATTTACCGTGGTTATCCTCATCACCTACTATGTGATGAAAAATAATATTGGTTCCTTCCTTGGGTTTCTTCATTCGGATGCGGGACAGTCTCTGATGTTCGGAAAGTATCTGATGGTCAAGCTTGGTTTTTCCATCCTGCTAGGATTGGGAGTGGTTGCCCTGATGGATTTCGCCTGGGAAAAGTGGTCCTACCGCCAGAAGATGATGATGACCAAACAAGAGGCAAAGGAAGAAGCGAAAGAGAAGGACGGAAATCCTGAGGTAAAAAACCGTATCCGCCAGATCCAGAGACAGATGGCCACCAAGCGGATGATGGATGATGTAAAGAAAGCAGACGTAATTGTTACAAATCCGACCCACATTAGTGTAGCATTGAAGTATGATGGAGAAACGATGGTGGCACCGTCGGTGACGGCAAAAGGTGCCGATCATTTGGCCCTTCGCATCCGTGAGATTGCAAAGGAAAATGATATTCCCATAGTGGAAAACATCATGCTGGCGAGGACTTTATATAAGACGGTTAAAGTGGGACACGGAGTTCCGCGAACACTGTACAAAGCCGTCGCAGAGATTCTGGCCTTTGTTTACAAATTAAAACGTAAGCAAAAGGCACTGAAGTAACAAAGCCCAGGATGGGCGTAGAGGTAAACCATGGACAGGTTTTTTGAAAAGCTCAGAGTCTTTTCTCAAAATTCAGAATTGGCCATTGCACTTGGATTGATAGTCATTCTGGGAGTGATGGTGGTTCCACTTCCACCGATAGTCCTGGATCTTTTCCTGGCCCTTTCTATTGCTATTTCTATCGCCATTCTTCTGATGTCGGTTTATGCGAGAAAGCCTCTGGATTTCTCAACTTTTCCATCGGTGCTTCTCATCACAACACTTTTAAGACTTTCTCTGAACGTTGCTTCAACCAGAAACATTCTCCTCCACGGAGCTGCTGACGGTACGAAGGCGGCAGGTCGGATTATCGAATCGTTCGGAGAGTTTGTGGTGGGTGGTAATTTCGCAGTCGGGATTATTATCTTCATGATTCTGGTCGTGATTAACTTCATCGTAATCACCAAAGGTGCCGGCAGGGTCGCTGAAGTGAGTGCACGATTCACCTTAGATGCTATGCCAGGTAAACAAATGGCGATTGATGCTGATTTGAATGCCGGACTTATAGATGACAAAGAGGCCAAGAGAAGACGAGCCGAGGTTGCTCAGGAAGCGGACTTCTACGGATCTATGGATGGTGCTTCGAAATTCGTTCGAGGGGATGCCATTGCCGGTATCCTCATTACTGCTATTAACATCATCGGCGGTATTATTGTTGGTGTTGCTCAGAATGATATGACTTTTGCTGACGCCTCAAGAATATTCACCCTGTTAACTGTAGGGGATGGGCTGATCGCTCAGATTCCCGCACTGATTATCTCGACTGCTGCAGGTATCATCGCTACCCGAAACTCATCTGCAGAAGCTCTTGGCAAGCAGGTAAATCAGGAGTTTTCCGCTCATCCAAAAGCTTTTTATATCACTGCCGGTGCCATCACTGTCTTTGGTTTAATCCCAGGCTTCCCGGGTGTTCCTTTTTTCATGATCGGTTCACTCATCGGATTTGCTGGTTTCAGAATAGAGAGAAACAAGGAACTTGCTAAGACGACTGCGGCAACCAATGCCGTTCAGGAAACCAAGTCCAAAACTGAAACCCTTGAGTCCCTCCTTCCAGTTGAACTCATCCAGCTGGAGGTTGGGTACGGAATTGTCAGTATTGTCGATGCTGAACAGAATGGCGATCTGCTTGAACGTATTTCCCATATCAGAAAACAATTTGCTCTTGATTGGGGGATCATCATTCCTTCAGTGCGAATCAAGGATAACCTGGAATTGAAGCCTGGTGGTTACTCCATCAAGCTCAAGGGAATCGAAATAGCCAAGGGCGAGCTGATGCCGGATCACATGATGGCGATGGACCCTGGAACGGTCATTGAACAGATGGATGGAGTTGAGACGAAAGAGCCGGTCTTCGGCCTTCCTGCCATCTGGATCACTGATGACCGTAAAGATGAAGCTCAGTATAACGGTTATACAGTGGTGGATCTTTCTACAATTGTTGCCACTCATTTAACCGAAGTGCTTAAGACCAATCTATCTGAGCTCTTTGGACGTCAGGAGCTTGTTAAAATTCTTGATACGTTTAAAGAAGAGAATCCGAAAATTGTCGGAGACCTCGTTCCTGATATTATGCCTCTTGGAACTGTCCTCAAGGTTCTGCAAAGCCTTCTGCGTGAAGGTGTTTCGGTCCGGGACCTTAGAACAATTCTTGAGACCCTTGCAGAGTTCGGTTCAGCGACGAAAGATTCTGAGGCCCTCACTGAATACGTTCGTCAGGCCCTATACAGGACCATTACCGAAAGGATCAAGGGAAGTCAGGGAGATGTTCCACTCTTTACTCTCGACCGGGGGTTGGAGGAAGCGGTCGCCCGGTCAATCATTCACACTGATCAAGGGGCCCAGTTGAATCTGGATCCGAAGGTGACTCAGACGATTCTTGCCTCACTTAATGAAAAAATTGAAGAAGCAACATCTCAAGGAGAGAAGATGGTGGTGCTTTGTTCACCCGTGATACGACGTCATTTCAAGAAGTTGACGGAAAAATTCATTCCCAACATGATAGTCGTAAGTCATAATGAATTAAGTCCAGAAGTTAACATAAGATCTCTCGGCACCGTGAGGTTATAAGTAAATGTTCGTAAAAAAGTTCGAAGCTGACACATTAGAAGAAGCACTAAAGGCAGTCAAAGTTGAACTGGGACCTGATGCGATCATTCTTAAAACAGTCACCAACAATGGACTCAAAGGCGCTTTTAAAAAGAAGCGTATAGAGATCACAGCAGCTATCTCAGAGCGCAGCTATGAGAAAAAAGCAAAGGTGGATAAAGTCTTGAGCAATGATCAAAAAGAAGCCTTCTATCAGAAGCCTGCAGGAGTAATCAAAGAAGCCATTACTAAATACAATGGAAATGAAAGCCAGGGCGGATACGGAGCGATGGGACTCAATCGGGTTGTTAACACCATTGCCAAAGGGTCTGCGGGACTGGCCGACATGACTTCAAGAACCTCAACCATCCTGAAAAACAGTCTTGATGATTTCCTGACTGACGGTGAAGAATCTGGTTTTGATATCGATTCTACCGATGAGATTTCTCAAAGTTCCAGTCGGGGAAAATACTCGGATCCCCCTCCTGCTCAGCCAGCTCAGAGAATGAAACCAGCTGCCAGAATGGAAGCCGAAGACACAGTTGAAATTTCAAGAAATCCTCTGCGTGAACCGCACCAGCAATCCCAACAGAGCGGTGTAAGTAGAGAGGCCTACAATGAACTGAAGCAGGAACTTCGGACGACTCAGCATAAGATGGAACTTCTTGAACAGAAGCTTCTCGAGCTCTCTCAGAACTACCAGTTCAACCAGAAGCACCTGAATGAGGCCAAAGGGATTTTTCAGCTCAGAACAACTTTAAAAACTCTTGATGTAGACGAAGCCCACATTCTCGATCTGATCAAAAAAGCAAACTATGAGTTATCGAAAGAAGACCTGGAGAATCCGGATGTCATCTTCGAGTTTGCCCTTCAGGAAATGGCCAGTTCGATAAATACTTCCATTCCGCTTTTCGCGAAAGTTGAAAATGGTGACCCGGTTGTCACGGTTCTCGTCTCTGAAGCTGCCTCAGGCCAGTCCACCATGGGTACAAAAATAGCAGTCCTTAAAAAAGACGTTGTTCTGGTTCAGTTTTCACAGGATGCCCAGAATAATGCTTCAACAGATTTCGCGGCCCAGGTTTTTGGGATCAAAGTAGAGAAGGTGCAGAATTATTCAGAAGTGGTAGGCATTTGCCGTAAGGCCACTGAAGCCGGCAAATCTGTCCTGGTGGATGTGAGACTAAACAGCAGATACTCCGATGAGACAAAAAAATTCATTGAGACTCTTGAACGTGGTTTCCAGCACGTAGAAGTCCTATGCACACTTTCGGCTATTCACTCTGAACTTTATAACCGAAAAATTATTGCCCGTTACAAAGACATCGTAGACGGTGTTATCATTTCTCATGTGGATCTCTGTATGAACTTTGGAGCTCTTTTCAATGTTCACAAGGCCCATAACAAGCTCCCTCTAAAATTCTTCGGAACAGGACCAGTTGTTCCGGATGACATTGAAGGGGCAACTGCTGAAAGACTTATGGCGGGTCTTTTTCAGTTCTAAAGTTCTTCTTTGTATGAAAATTGATCCGACAGGAAGTTAGATCATCATCAAAGAGTTCTTCGTGCACGACAGGAGGTTTATGCACAAGACTAGCGAATGGCTGCAATCTTTCAGCTCCTCAGTTAAACCAATTAAGTCAGACTTAAGACGTTCGGGACACATCGACTGTACCAAAATTTCCATCACTGGTGGAAAGGGTGGAGTAGGTAAGACCTCCGTTGCTCTTAAGACGGCCTGTGAACTGGCCAGTTCCGGTTACCGAACCCTCCTCATTGATTGCGACTTTAACCTCTCAAACACTGCCATCAAGCTGGGTCTTCCTCTGGATAATAAATTTGAAAAAATTCTTTCCGGCGAAGGAATGTTTGAAGATTGTCTCATCCAGAAAGGGAACTTTCACCTTCTGCCGGCCTGTAACGGATCTGTGGAGGTCTTTGAATCGAAGCTTAAGTTTGATGAGATCATCATCGATATCATCTCATCACACGAACATGAGTACGATTATATTCTTCTTGATTGCCCTGCCGGAGCATCGAGAGAATCACTCACTCTGAATGCTTATTGCGACTATCGCTGGGTTATTGTTACTCCTGATAAGTCTTCTATCACTGACTCATATTCCCTCGTAAAACTCCTTTCTCACCGCTTTGGGATCAAGGAGAACCATCTCTTGGTGAACATGTACCAAAGCGATAAGCAGTTCCAAAAAGTCGTTTTAACCCTGAGTGAAACTATCGAGAACTTCCTTAGTGCCAGGACTCACATTCTCGGAGGTATCCGGAAATGCGATGTCTCAAGCGAAGGATTTGATACTTTTTTCCTCTCTGAACACAAAAATGAATTTCACCGTAACTTCGTTAAACTTTTATATGGGTTCACCGAAAAAGTAGGTGGACCACTGATTGCGAGAGACTCGGGCGCAAGTCAGATGGCCTATGAACAAGACGTTCACTAAACGGTTAAAAAGCAGGAGAGCTCACAAATGTCATCACTCACGGCCAAACTAAAAAATCTAAAAGACTACCGCTCAACAGTTGATCCGCAAGTTAAGGATCAGATCATTCTGGAGTACGCTCCCCTTGTTAGATATATCGCTCAGAAAATTGCCTCCCGTTTACCTCCGAACATTGAGCTTGATGACATGATTTCATGTGGCGTGATCGGTCTTATGGACGCCATTGAAAAGTTTGATCCGACTCGTGATAACAAGTTCAAGACGTACGCTGAATTCCGAATCCGTGGTGCCATTCTGGATGAGCTTCGCTCTCAGGACTGGGTTCCCCGTTCAGTCCGTGAAAAAGCAAAGGTCGTTGAGAAGGCCTATGCCAAGCTTGAAAAAGATCTCGGCCGTCCTGCTACTGATGAAGAAATGTGTGAGCACCTTGAATGTTCTATGGAAGAGTTCCATGAACTGATCAATAAATCGAAATCTGTTTCTTTGATGAACATTGACGACGCTGCGGCCATGAGCAAAGGCGATAAGAAATTAATGGTGTCTTTAATGGAAACTTCCAGAGGCGCAAACCCGCAAACTGCCGTAGGCTATAAGCGGGCCCAGGAAATCATTAAAGACGGCATTAAGACTCTACCTGAAAAGCAGCGTCTGGTTCTATCTCTTTATTACTTCGAGGATCTGAACCTGAAAGAAATCGGCCAGGTTCTGGATGTAACAGAATCCCGTGTTTCTCAGCTTCACACCCAGGCCATCCTTAAACTGAAGGCTAAACTTCGCAATCAGTTTGATTCTTACGAAGATCTTGCCAGCTAAAATAAAAAACATAAATCTTAACAAAAGCCCGAGATAACTTCTCGGGTTTTTTATTATTGAGAAGGACTATTCAATCCATTCCTTTTTGTCAGACAATTAAATATTGGAAATGACGACAAAGGGTGACTTCAATGGATTGGAAAAAAACCTTTAATTTTGGACAGTGGGTGATACATGGAATTTTTCTCATCGCTGTCGTACTTGGCATTGGCTCGACAATATTCGCCTTACGCCTTCACCACCTTCAAAGTACTGAGGAAGAAAGAGGATTAAAGATTAATTCTCTCATTCATCACTTCAAGAAAGACATGAGCTTTGAAAAAATCGGTAAACTTCTTACCTGGGCCCAGTCCGACAAGGCGAATGATCTCATGAGAAGCTTCTCACAGAAGATCGCTGAAACAGAAGAGATTCTCGAGATTAAAGCCTCGAAAAACCTTTCGCAGGCGATGAGAACTTTCAACAAGCTCATAAACTCTAACTCAGGCATTTCTGATCCATCAGATGCCCTGAAGGTTCTGGGAAATAAAGTTTCCAGCCTCGCAGAATTTGCACAGTTGAAGAAATATTCAAACGTGACAATCATCTCGGAAAGAATGAAAAGCCGTCTTGACCAGTTGACACCCAAGAATGTGGGCCGCTCTGTTCAGGTAAGCTATCTTAAATCAGATCTAAAGAGAATGGAGCAATTGGTTGCGGGTTCATCACTTGATGATAACGAAAAAGCTTCACTCCAATCACGTTTCACATCAATGAGTAATGAGATTGAACTTCTTTCAAACCTCAATACTCAGGCCAAGGGCCTTCAGTCTCAGGTCACGGAAGCATCTCTTGCCCTCTCGCAATGGATGATTGAAGTGGAGAAGAAAGCCGCTGACCTTCAGGGCATGCGTCTTAACAAACAAAACCAACTTGTCCTGATGCTGGCAGGAATTGTCGCTTTCATGATTCTATCCTGGATGGGTCTTGCTTATCTTTTCAGGTGGCAGAAAATAAAAATAGGTGAAGAAGTTGAGAAGGAAGTTAAGGGCGTGATTGAAAAGGGAATCATGGCCGACCAGCGCTTCATGATGGATCACTACTCCGATCTGACCCGTAATGACATCATTCACCTTCTCGATGAACTGAAAGTGAAGCTAAACCTTGGTACCATGTTGCACACGGGTCTTCCTTTTGCCGGCTGTATGATCGACACCAGTTTTAAGGTCAGTTGGTACAATCACCTCTTCCTTGAGCAATTCTATTTATCGGATGAAGAAGTCCGCTCAGAGGCCTTTAATTGGGATTATCTCCGGGAGTACCTGAACCTGGATGAAGATCCTGTTTACCAGGCCATGGTTAATAAGATCGCCGGAATCTATCCCGTGAAGGTTAAGCAGGATGAGTACGCTCCTTCCCAGCCTTTTGAGATGTATGTCACTCCGATCAACGTAAATCGTGAAGACAGAGTCATGGTTTTCTTTTATCCGCTTGTTTCCGTTAAAGAGGCGATTGATGAGCAGGTTAAAATGTCAAAGCTTGCTCTGGGAAGTTTCATCGAAAGATGGAATAACGAAAGTCTCAATGATGATCAGCTCAGACTTCTGGAAAAAGATTTTAAGAATAATGATCTCACGGATCTTTATGAAAACCTCGTCAATCTTTTTGAAAGAGTGAGTGAAGAAAAAGCTGAATGCATCAGAACCATTCACTGTCTTGAGAAAGAGAATGCCTCTTTTCAGGATACCATTACAGAAATGCAGTCAATTGAAGATGAGAAAAAAGAGATTATTCGCCAGGAATTTCAGCTGGCCGGGGAGCTGAGAACGACTTTCCTTGGCTCTATTGAACGCATTGAGACTCTCTTACACATTAACAAGACTATCTTGCAGCAGAATGATGAACTAAAGAATGAAGCACACAAAATGCAGCAGTTTACAACGGAGCTTGGCAGGAAGACGAAAGAAACCAATGAAATTCTCTCTAACCTTGAAAGCGTGAAGGTAGACTATAAGAAGTTGAAGTTCGAGTTGCTTGAAGTTAAGGCCAAGTTGATTTCTATCAATAATTCATTGTTCGGGCAACTTCCTCCTTTCGATGAAAACCAGCAGAAGCTTGCCAACCGCTATAAAGATGAGCTTGCTCGCCTTGATTTTAATGTCACCACGCTCGATAAGAAGTTATCCCAGCTGGATATCCTTCTGGCAAAGCTTCAGATGATGCATGAGAAATCTCCTGCTCATCAGACAAATTTTAATTTCCTCACTTCACAGAAAGATCATGAGATGAAGGAACTGCTGCTTTCACTGCAGAAGACGCAGGGATCAGAAGAAGCAAAAATTATCGAGAGCTTCAAAACCCTTCATACTCTTATGAAACAGGATCTGCACAAGGTTCAGGAGGCCCGTGAAATCTCCCGGGAGTCTCTCGAAAACTTTCTTTCCTGATGAGAACGTTTAAGTCAGCGGTGAAAAAATATTTCTCCCAGCGTACAACGTTGGGAGAAGTTCTCATGAAGATGACAAATCTTCCTCCGAAAGAACTAGGCGAGGCCGCACTGAAAGGGGCCGTCTGGGTTCAGCGAGGAGGCAAAGGAAAAATTCTTCGAATCAGAGTTCTGAAAGATCTTGTTGCTCCCGAAGACATTATTCAGCTCAACTATGATCCAAAAGTCTTAAAACTTCCTGAAGTCTCGGGCCTTGAGTGCCTCTATGAAGATTCCAACTATGGAATCTGGGTGAAACCTGCCGGCGTCGTTCCTCAGGGGTCTGCGACCAGTGATCATGCCTCCCTTCTTCGTTATGTAGAAAAGACAAAAAATAAAGAGGTCTACCTTGTTCACCGTCTCGATCGGGAGACAGAGGGTCTCATGATAGTTGGCTACAACTCGAAGGCCGCAGCTTACTTCAGTGATCTTTTTCAAAAGAATATGGTGGTAAAAGAATATGAAGCCGTTGTTCTGGGGGAGTTGGAAAGAGGACTCAAGCAAACCATCAACGTCTCCCTGGATGACAAGGAAGCTGTGACCTATATTGAAGTTCTGGAATCCCGGGAAAATAAGAGTCTCCTTCGGGTTCATATAGACACAGGAAGGCTTCACCAAATCAGAAGGCATCTCGACTTTATCGGCCATCCGGTTATGGGAGATCCTAAATATGGGCGGGGAAATAAGAACAAAAAGGGGCTCCAGCTTCTGGCCTCATCCCTCTCTTTTGAAGATCCATGGCTTAAAAAGCAGCAGGTCTTCACATTACAAAATCATCTAACTATCTAATTATACATTAATCAAAACCTGTAAATTTTACATCCTATTAGGATTTCTTAAGAAACTCAAGGCCATTACTTATATTATAACACCATGCGCAATCAGGAGTTTCTATGGTGAAGTCAAAATGGATTCTATTAACTGCCCTCATGTCTTTCTCCGCCTTCGGGGTGACCTTTGAGGAAAAGTTGAACCGTGTTGAGTATCTTGAGGAGCTGACGTCAAAAGCAGTTTCCATGGATATTGAGGCCTACCGCCGTGAACTCGAATATGAAAAACAGAACCTTCCCCTTGAGAAGCGTGCAGAAAATGAGGCCAATCTCCTGGCGGAAAAAGTTAAAATTCAGGTCCAGAAGGCCTATGAAGCTGCCTTAATCAATAAAACTCCGGATGAAGCTGTTCAGGAAGTCAGAGCTGCGATTGAAAAGGATCTCATGTTGGTTTCACCTGAGCTCCAGGAAGAGATCAGAAAAATTTCATTCAGCGCTCTCGAAGATTCTATAAGTGGTGGCCTTAATGGGGGAGAAGATCTTAATGCCATTAAAAAAGCAATGCTAAAGGGAGTAGAGGACAGAGCTGAGTTTTTAAACAAAGAAGCTGATGTTGAACACAGAGTTGCTCAATCCCCATACCAGTTTCCAGCTGCAAACGATGACAGAGATGCTGAGAAAATAAATTACACTTCTAAGCAGGAACTGATAGATTCCCTGGTTTCAGACCGGGAAAACACTCGCTGGGTTTACTCATCAGCAATGGAAGTCAATTCCAATGAAATCAGAAAGGCCGACAGCAAAATAGGTCTTCAGGTAAAAGTCGAATTCTTGGGTGTGGGAATTTCGGCAGGACCAACCATTACATTTAAACGCGAAATCCTTACTCAGGTAAAAATCATGGCAGAAGGAATCAATCCTGTCCTGCTTGATGACGGTAATTTTGACTTCAATAAGAGAGACCGTTTCGGACGGGCTGTGAAACAGGGTGGAAAAGTTGTCAGACGCTTTGTCGCCTTCATTTGTGATGCCACTCTAAGTTTTGAAACTGAGTACACAGGTTCCGGAGGCTTCACTGTTGCCGGTGCCGGAGTTGGAGCATCTGCCAGCAAGAGTTACAGCAACATCGTCAGTATCGATTCAAGACGTATCTTCGTCCCTGAATACATTGAAGGGAAAAGTGTGACGATAAAACTTCTCAACGATCTTTGTCATAATGATTTTCTTAGGGCCAAAGTCACTAACAATATGACGGTGAAAGATTCTCTAAACATCATGATGAAGAATGTTGTTTCAGGTCTTCGTTTCTCACACCCTAAAACAAAATGTGCCGTCGATAGCCACTGCTACAACTGGTATAATAAGGAATTGATCGGCCTGGTTAAAATAAAGAACTTCCCTCGTTGTGTTGAAGAAAGACGTGAAAAGTACATGGCCTGCGAACTCCGTGGAGTTGTCGGTCAGAACTGTCCGGTTTACGAGAATGGTAAGAGAACTTCATCCGGATCTTTTGAATATACCTGTGATGAAGGTCTTCGTTGCCAGAAGTACCAGGACAAAGGCTGGCTTTCGCCTTCTAAAGGAAGATGTGTGCCTATCAACCCACGCACCTATGTGGATCCGTTTGAGCTGGCCCGCAGAGCTGCAAGACGATAGGATTCAGAACAAGAGTGTATTAATTATCTTATCAACTTCGGGACCAAGTTTATCAATGGTCCCGGAGTTATCAATAACAAGATCCGCTTTAGATTTCTTTTCTTCAATGTCCATCTGCTTATTCAGAATATTTTTCGCCGCTGCAGGATTTATCTGATCTCTTTTAATTAATCTTTCTATCTGAACCTTCTCAGGAGCATAAACCACGACGGTAACATCCACTTTGTCCTGAAGATTCCTTTCAAAGAGCAGGGGTACGTCATAGATATAAAAACTCTGATCAGTGATTTTTTCTGCGGCTTCTTTGAAAGCACCAGGAAGTCTGTGGTAAATGTATGCTTCAACTGCTTCCTGCACTTTCTTGTCTTGGAAGAACAACTCCCTTAATTTTTTAAACTCAATGTTCTCATTCACCCAGGCCTCAGGGAAATTCGTACGAATGAAGTTCTTTGCTTCTTCCTGAGCATAAATATCCTTAACCAGCTGGTCAGCATCGATGATTTTCAGTCCCTTCTCCGAAAGAAGTTTTGTGACGGTGCTTTTTCCAGTGGCTATTCCACCAGTGATTGCTATGACAGGGCGGTCATACTGATAAAGGCGCTCAGAAGGGGAGAGTTTGATAAATTCCTGTTTTAGCTGTTTCATACTTTCTTAACTTTCACCCAGTATTCTTCAAGTTCTCTTTGAGGAGTCTTTTCCAGGGTCTTTCCTTCGGCTTTCACCATATCTTCCACTTTCTGAAAGCGCTTGATGAACTTCTTGTTGGCGTCTCTCAGGCACTCCTCCGGATTGATATCCAGGTGCCTCGCCAGTTGGGCCACACTGAAAAGTAGATCACCTATTTCTTCCCGAACTCTTTCTTTATTATACTTTCCACCGGGTGGAAGTTCTTCTTTTACTTCCTGCCACTCTTCTTCCACCTTCATGGTGACTTGCTGATAGTCTTCCCAGTCAAAGTTCACTGAGGTGGATTTCTTTCCGATCTTAAAAGCAGACTCGAGGGAGGGAGCATGCAGGTACTTTTCACTGATTGAATATTTCTGTTCACCTTTTTCTGACTTTTTAATCTTTTGCCAGTTCTCAACAACTTCATCGGGCGTAAGTTTTTTGTCACTCTGGTTAAAAACATGAGGGTGGCGTCTCACCAGTTTATCGGCCAGATTCTTTGCCGCTGATTCGAGATTAAAATTTCCCTTTTCTTCTCCCAAAGTTGTGTGAAGGAGGACCTGAAAAAGAACATCTCCCACTTCTTCTTCCATGAGTTTTGGATTTTTGCTTTCGACAGCATCAACGAACTCATAAGATTCTTCAATGAGATAGGGAAGAAGGGATTCGTGAGTCTGCTCCAGGTCCCAGGGACATCCTGTTTTTGGATGGCGGAGGGCCTTAACAACCTCGATGCACCTTTCTAATTCTGGATAGGACATGGAAACTCCCCGTATTGCGCAAGATTTATCAAAAGGATAACATGGCCTTCATGAAGAAACACCCTTTCCTCCAGGTAGATTACCATTCAACTGTTAAAATTTCTCCCTCTGAGGAGCGTCAGATGAAGAGGTATCTGCAAATCGCTGGAGAGGTTCTGCACAACCTCTTTAAAAAAAAGATCATCCCTGCTTCTGTTAAAAAACTGGAAGTTTCACTCCTCATCTGCGGCGATGCCAGGATCAGAGAGCTTAACCGTGAATACAGGCTTAAGGATAAGGTTACCGACGTCCTGTCTTTTCCCGCCCATGAAGACTTAAGAAAAAGAATCTTCAAAGGGGACGTTCTCTTTCTTGGAGACCTCGCCATTTGCCACCCTCAAACTAAACGCCAGGCCAGGCAATTCGACATCACTTACTGGGATGAATTTATTCACTTGTTCTTCCATGGAGTCATCCATCTCTTAGGCTATGATCATGAAGTGAGTGCGGAAGAAGAAGAATTAATGGAAGGTTGGGAACAGGAAGCTTTGAAAAAATTCAGTCAGCTAAAAAAAAGGGCCCGTTAGGGCCCTTCCGCATTTTTATCTTTTCAGAGTTTTTGCTTTTTCCAGAGCGGCCCTAAGGTTAAGGCGTCCACCCGAAACAATTTTGCCTTTGAATTCAGCAACCGGTGTAACAGTGTTCATAAGAACTCTTTTTACAGTCGTGTTTTTCAGGTTCGGATAGTAACCCATAACCATCGCAGCAACACCTGAAGCATTTGGAGCGGCCATAGATGTTCCAGAGGCCATTGAGTAACGGTTAGAGTTGATTGTTGAATAAATGTTTGAACCAGGTGAAGCAACATCAACAGTTACTGGACCAATGTTTGAAAACGTTGAGAATCCACCGCTTGAAGTTGTTGAAGCAATCACAAGAGTGTTAGCGCTGTCGAAAGAAGCCGGGTACTTCGCATTGACATCATTGTTGTGCCAGCTGAATGGGCCCATTGAATCGTTACCGGCAGAAATAACAACCAGGACACCTTTTCTTGAAATCTTGTTGATGGTGTCTCTTACGACCATTCCACCTTCGTTATTCTTTTTACCGAATGAGCAGTTGATAACTTTTGCACCCATTTTAGCGGCGTAAAGGAAGCCTTCAACGATATCAGAATCAAGTTCATCTGAATCATCTGGAACAGTTCTGATGGCCATGATTTTTACGTTATTAGCAACACCTGCGATACCGATTCCATTGTTCTGAGTGGCAGCGATAGTTCCGGCAACATGAGTTCCGTGCCAGTGAGAGGCCATGGTGTCCATAGTGGCGCGACCCTGAGCATCTCTTACGAGAGTATTGATTCCGTGGATATCATCGATGTAACCGTTGTTATCGTCATCTTTTCCGTTACCAGGAATTTCTCTTTCGTTGGTCCACATAACATCACGAAGATCTTCGTGGTTATGATCAACACCGGTATCAACCACAGCAACGATCACTTCTTTCGGCTGGTAAGCAGGAAGGTTGTCGTAGGCGCCGATAACATCGAGACCGGCAGAAGCATTGAATGCCCAAAGCCTGCTTGCATCAGGGTCATTGAATGAAGTCGAGAAATCAAAATTTTGAAGATTTTTAAGGAAGATTCCTGCTTCATCAAGGACCTCGTGCTTTGGCATAGGACGCTTTTCAGCGAAGAAGTCTTTCTGAACATATTCGATGTTCTCTGAACCATTAAGTTCCTTGACCAGTTTATCGGCACTACTGGTTTTTACCAGATAGAGGTTACCAAATAGGTTTTTTGAACTTTTGATAAGAGGTGATTTTACCAGTTCCTCACCGGCCTTCATCTTAATGAAGAGGTGATTTGGGTGGTATCGGTTGTTTTCAGCGTGGGCGAGACCCATAACCGCGAAAAAACCCATGAGAATTCCAGTAGTTAGCTTTTTCATCGATGTTTTTCCTTTAGTGGAGTGAAACGTTCGGCGAATACTATCTCCCCAGTCTATCCTGTGCAATTAAAAAGTTCTGTCATTTGAAGAGTTTACAAGTGCCTTTAAATCTAACAGGGGTATGTAAGGTTTACACGAGGTGGGAAGTGAACCCTCTTGCCTTGATACAATGCGTTAATAGAAAACCAAAAATTTTGGGATAATGAAAATTATAAAGAGATTTCAGGAAGGCCTTAAGTGCTTAAAACATTGAAAACATGCACGATTGGAAGCTTGCTCATCATGTCACTCCCTGCAGTGGCAGCTTCTGATTTTATCGAAGGATACCTTGGCGGCATGAGCAACCAGGTTTCTGAAGAGGTGGGAAATGTTCCGGGAAATCGCTACAACGCTGAATTTGAGTTTGATTACCATCGTGATTTAAACACATCTTACAACAAGGAACTGGAAAGACGTTTTCACATGGCCGCTTCGGTAAACGATCAAAGCTTAACCATGTACTCCCTTCAGGAAGCCTACGTCGGTGGAAATCTCACATCTAAAGATCATATCCGTTTCGGACGTCAGATTCTCCCTTGGTCGGCAGTGGATATGGTCTGGGGTTTTGGAAAGTTAAACAATAGAAGAAACTTCGATTACTTTACTCCTGGTCATGAAGGTCTGATCGGTCTTCTTTATGAGAGAAAGTCTTCCAATGGAATGCGCTACCGCGCCTTCGTTTCCGGTGTGTACGTGCCTGAAATGAATCCTGCTCTTGATATCGACAAGGATGATAATACGATTACATCTCGTCACCCTTGGGCCGATCCTCCTGCACAAAGAGCTAACGTTGATGGCGTGATGATGGATGTAAAATATAACGTTGATTATCCGGAAATTTCAGACGTCATTTATCGCTATACGGTTGGTGCCAACATTGGTTTTGAATCAAAGCACTGGGTGATGGATAACTTCATCATGAGAAAACCAGAAAACACCATCACTCCAGACGTAGAAGTCAACGTGGACTTCGTCGACAACGTTGTCAATGCCAACATTGATCCTCGTTTTTACTACCATGATGTTTACGGCTCCACTCTTAAGTATCGTAACCTTGATCTTGAAATGTATGTTTCAGGAATTGCGGTAAGACCAAACGTCTACCCTGATGTTGATGAACAGGTGAGATATACGGAAATCAAGAATAAGAAGAGAAGAGAAGACTACGTGGGCGGAGGGATTTCTAAGGTCAACGACCTTTATACGCTTGCCTTTAACTACGTGGCCCGTCTTTCTCCCTTTGACCGCGAAAAGGATGATCTTGCCCTTGACCCTCGTTGGAATCAGACTGTGAACTTTGTGGCCGGAAGAAACTTCGGACGACATTTCAGCATCATCAGTGATGTGAAGTTCGATATGCTAACAACAGACAGACTGGTTATGGTTCGTGGTATCTACAAGGCCACTAAACAATTACAGATGAACCTGGGCGTCAATATGATCGGTACACCAACAGACGGAAAGTCTTTTTGGTCGCCATATACTAATAATGACGCTATCTATGGTGGGTTAAGATATGTTTTCTAACATGAGAGTTTTCATCATTCTTCTTGTCTCAACACTTACACTAAGTGGGTGTGGGGATTTGCTTGGAACAAAAGTCGTTAAGCGCGATATTGGTTCCAGCATCGCTGAATTAAAATGTGAACTTGATCTGGATCGTTTCTCAGATATCATGCATGAAAACATCAGTTCGGAAATCCGCTGTCTTGGCGAGAGCCTTAATCTCTTTATCAGAATCGTTAAATCTGGAAAACCCGGATACCTTTCTTATCAACAGCTTGAGCGCTACCTTGCCACTCGTCCGGATATTAAGCCGGAAATTCTGAAGGCCCTCAAGTCAGTTTTCCTCCTTGGTCACCTTATTACTGGTGAAGATCCGAATTACGTCTCTAAGGAAACTGTTGATAAAGTTGTTCAGTTCGCTCTAGTCTTCAATCAGGAAGCTGCTCTTAATTTCGGGCCGATTTTCCAGAACGAATCTCCGGTAACGTACGCTCTTCATCAGAATCACAGGGACAGGGTTTCGAGTGCAAACAAGGCCATCGTCCAGGCCCTTCGTACCATCTATAATCCTAACCGAAATGGCGAAACTCATAAGTTGAATATCATCGAGCTTCTGGAGAGCTTTTCTACAGAGATTAGTCGTCCTGCCATTGAGAGAGCTAAAAAAATTCTTTTTCTTAAGAAAGTTCTTTTCGGTGGTGAGAATGAGGTGATCACTCACAATGAACTGGAAAAAGTTATCCTGAACTTTGATCAGCTCCTTCTGATCGGTCTGGATATCGTGAGATATAAGTACATCATCCTTAAGCAGGAATCCATCCTGCAGCTTCTGAAGAGAGATGTTAACGACCTCTTTGATATTATCACCCAGGGGACACTGAACAACCGTGATTATGAAAAGCTTTTCACCATGGATGAGGCCTATGAGGCCGCAAAAATGTTCATCGATGAAGATACTTTTAAAGTGGATGATTTCCGCAACATCATTTCAGAAGTTAAAGTTATTGCCATGAAGGGGAATAAGACTGAAGTGAAAGGCGGCGAGCTTAAAAATCTTTTCTATCACGCTAAATCACTTCTTCAGACGGGAACGGTCTTCCACAGAATTTACGATAAGTTTAAAGTTCAGCTGGAAAGTCCAAGACCAGTGGAAGAGACAATTGATTTCGATGAGTATCGCCATACGTACCCTGAGCACCAGGCGGAGCTTGATCAGTTCGAAAGAATCACCAAGAAATACCGTTTCATGAAAGGGGAGTTTTTTTCTTCATACTATGTAAGAGGATATAGAAGAAACGCCGACGCTATCTTTGAAATTGCCCTCATGGAATATGGGCTTAAGCTTCTCTTTACCCATTTCGGTAGTCCAAGTCCGAACGGGGATGCAGTGGGCGGTTATTCACTCGATCAATGGCAGATGCAGAAACTGATTGTGAAGTTTGAAGAGGAGCTGATCAAGATAGGTCTTCTGACTCCTCATAAAGCGCTTTCAACTGCTGATAACATTTCTCTTCTCGGAACCCTGTTCCAGTACCAGTCAGATAAAAACGGTATGCTGGATGTAAACGAAGGCACAGAGTTCGGAGTTAGCCTTCTTTCATCTTTAAATATAGCAGACGACATCCACACCTATATGAAGGAAGCCAACTGTACAATAGATGAGTTCGACAGAACTGATCCTGCTTGCTTCAAGGCCAATTTCTTCGTGGGCCTGTGTAAGTACTACAGAAATAATTTTCCTCTCATGTTTGATTCTTTCCAGGCTCCGAAAGATTGCGGAGCGGATGAAGTGAGAAATTCCCCGGAAGAGATTCCATCATGGGTAACCCGGGACATGCAAAACTTCCTGAACCGCTCCACTGAGGCGGCCAGAACTTGTAACTACTATACCGACGGAAATAAAGAGGAAATTCCTTACTCCGAAGGGGACATCGTGACCATCATGCTTGCTATCATGCATGCTGAAACAACTGTTCTTCGTTGGGACGTCAATGCCAACAATATCCTTGATGCAGCTGAAATTGATCGGTCTTATGAGATTTATTCCCCAGCTCTGGATGGATTCCTGCTTGAGAAAAACCCGTTGATTAAGAAGCTCAAAAAACAGATTTTCCAGTATCTGGTTAAGTACGAAGAAGTTCCGGATGAAACGAATTTCAAGAGTGTCTGGAAATTCGTGAAGTTCCTGTTGAGCTTTAATAAAAAGGCCGATGGGAACAGGAAAACAATTGTCTCTATCCTGGATGTTATCGGTGACGAGAATGCCAAGACATCGACTGGCCCAAAGTATGACTGTAACTGGTTAAGAGATCCGGATAATATTCCAAGAGAAATACCTGTTTATGAAAAGCCGTTGAGGAATGCAGGGAGCGACATCAATGTGAACGAAGCTCTCAGAACTCTGGTTTCATTAATAAACTCCTATAGCCCTGCTGCAACTGAAGAATTGAAACGCCAGTTGAACGCTCTTTCTGATGATATGATTGCCGGAAACGTAGATTCCATCCGTCGTATCCGTCAGCCCCTGTTGAAGGAGCTTTTTAAAGCGATCAGCAAAAACAAATACATCATGAGAGAAATCAGAGCGGTGGTATCTGAGGGCAGCGAAATTGAGAGAATTGCTCTGGCCGTCTCTGCCGTTTTACTTGAGCAGGAATAGGCCGAAAAAAGAGAGAATCCCTTTTCAAAACTCCTAGCAGTTTGTTACAGTGACCTTTTCAAAGGTTCATGTATGGATGACTCACTGTTTCTAAAACTTTCGGACTTCCAGTCCCAATTCTCAGAAATTAAAGAGACTCTCGAAACAATACGGAGGTCGCTTTGACGTCGATCGTAAAAAAAATCGACTAAAAGAGATTTCAGAACTTGAGGCCCTTGAGGGCTTCTGGAATGATTCGACCAACGCCACTAAAATTCAAAAAGAAAGATCCCTGATCGAAGATGTCATCAAGCTTTATGCAAAAGTTAAAACCCTTGCTGATGACTTCGAAGTCCTTTGTGAAATGGCCGATGCAGGTGATGAGGCTTCAGCTCAGGAAGCCCTTGAGTTATTTCCTAAACTAGAGGCCGCACTCTCAGAGGCTGAAAAGAAAGCTCTCCTTTCAGGTGAAACTGATCCAAACAATGCCATTGTTACCATCAATGCGGGAGCAGGGGGAACAGAGTCCTGTGACTGGGCCGGCATGCTGATGAGAATGATTCAGCGATGGGCCGAGGCAAGTGGATTCAAAGTTCAGGTTATGGATTTCCAATATGGAGATTCAGCGGGAATCAAGTCAGCAACACTCTTGATTCAGGGGAACTACGCTTATGGACTTCTGAAATCAGAAAGCGGCGTTCACAGACTGGTAAGAATCTCTCCGTTTGATTCCAATGCCAGAAGACATACTTCGTTCTCTTCAATCTTTGTTAGTGCCGAAGTGGATGACAGCATTGAAATTGAGGTGAACGATAAGGACCTCAGGGTGGATGTTTACCGTTCCGGTGGAGCCGGTGGGCAATCAGTTAACACAGCTGACTCCGCCGTCCGCTTAACTCACTTACCGACTGGAATCGTGGTGGCCTGCCAGAATGAACGTTCTCAGATTCAAAACCGGGCCATGGCGATGAAAATCCTGAAGTCCCGGCTTTATGATCTTGAATTGCAGAAACGCAGAGAGGCCCAGGATAAGATTGAGGCCGGCAAGAAAGACATTGCATGGGGATCACAAATCAGATCCTACGTTCTTCATCCCTACAAACTGGTGAAGGACCATCGCACAGGTTTTTCTTCCTCTCAAGCCGAATCAGTGCTTGATGGGGATCTTGATGATTTTATGAAAGCTTACCTTCAGTGGAAATCACTCGGAGGAGAAGTACAAGATACAGGGATGGATGATCTATGAATGACAATAACCTAACGACCTCGGGGAAAATTATGAAAGACAAGCACATCAGAAGATGGACGGAAAAATTCTCAGAACAGATGGAAGTGCGTCTGGAAAAACGAAAGAAACTCGAAGAGATGGGCTCTAATCCCTATAAGAACGGTGTAAAGCCAAATACAACTTTTGAATACCTGATTGAGCATTATGGACCTCTTAATAAAGAGGAAATAGGAGAAACCCCACGTTTCAAAATCGCCGCCCGCGTTTTAATGGTAAGAGATTTTGGTAAAGCCGCTTTCCTCCAGTGCGATGATGGAACAGGCAAGTTTCAGCTATATGTGAATAAGCAGGTTACCAGTGAAAAAGGTTTTGCTGAATACAAGCTCCTTGATTACGGAGATATCGTTTATGCTGAGGGAGATGTCTTCAAGACAATGAAAGGGGAGCTTGCGCTAAATGCAAGAGAGCTCTCGATTGTGACAAAGTCTATCCGTCCTCTTCCTGAAAAATTCCATGGGCTCACGGACCAGGAACTCAAGTATCGTATGCGCTATGTGGATATGATCATGAATCCTGAAACAAGAGAGAAACTCCGAAAGCGCTCAGAAATTATCCGCTATATCCGTGAGTACTTCTATAAAGCTGAGTTCCTGGAAGTTGAAACTCCGATGATGCATGCAATTGCCGGAGGAGCGGCTGCCAAACCATTTAAGACTCATCATAACGCCCTTAATATGGAGCTTTTCATGAGAATTGCTCCTGAGCTTCATCTGAAAAGATTGATCGTCGGTGGTTATAATAAAGTTTTTGAAATGAACCGATGCTTCCGGAACGAAGGTCTTTCTTTAAAGCATAACCCTGAGTTTACTTCGATTGAGTTTTACTGGGCCTATGCCACTTACCATGACCTGATGGACTTCACAGAAGATCTTCTTACCGGGATCGCCCGTGACGTCATTAAATCAGACGTCGTGAGATTTGGTGATCACGATATCAACCTCCACGGACCATACGCTCGCTACACCATGAGAGAAGCCGTGGCCAGGTTCACTGATTCCACAATGGAACAGGTAAACGACAGAAGTCATCTCTTGGGTCTTTTGAAGGACACTGACCTCGATAAGAAAAAGCTTCAAAACACCAGCTGGGGAAAACTCCTGGTTCATTGTTTTGAAGAATTGGTTGAAGCAAAACTGATTCAACCGACCTTCATCACTGAATATCCGACTGAAGTTTCGCCTCTCTCCCGAAGAAACGATGAGAATCCGGAGTTCGTGGATCGTTTTGAATTCTTCATGAACGGATGGGAAGTGGCCAATGCCTTCTCCGAGTTGAATAACCCGACAGATCAGCTGGATAGATTCGCTGACCAGGCAATGGCGAAAGAGGCAGGGGACGATGAAGCCACTGACGTTGATTATGACTTCGTCCGTGCCCTTGAATACGGAATGCCTCCTACAGCAGGTCAGGGAATTGGTATCGACCGCCTGGTGATGATACTTACTGATAGTCATACCATCAGAGACGTCATCTTGTTCCCGCTCTTAAAGAAAGAGCACTTCTTCTCGGAAAGTGAGGAAGAGTAGTGCCGGGACATTAGGACATCCCTTATGCTGAAATCCTACCTTTCAATTCTGAAGATTGCCTTGCAAGGAAAATCCTCTCCGAAGATTCTCCTTGCCACGATCTTCAGTTTCACTTTTTCCATCACGGTCATTCTGTGCACCTTTGGTTTAATGGATGGCTTTGATCATTTGTTAAAATCCGGTCTCAGGCATTCTTCCGGTGACATTCTTATTACCAATCGCAGGGGCTTTTTTCCGATAACAGAAGAGTTGCGGGAAAAGATCAGTGTCGTGAAGCCTCTGGCCATTGCTCCTGTTGTGCAGACCGAAGCCTTCGCTATTTCCGGTGATAAAAGTAAGGGTGTCTTAGTCCGAGGGATTGAGGGAGAAAATTTCTCTGCGGCAACGGGCCTTGAGGTGAACGTTTCCGCTGGTTTTATTGTGGTTGGAGAAGAACTGGCAAAGCAATTTAACATCAAAAGAGGGGATACTCTTGCGCTCACGTTCGGCAGAGGGAATGAGTCTGCTGATGCCCTTCCAATGATTCAGACTTTTGAAGTTCAGAACATTGTTAAGCATGGAATTTACCAGAAGGATCTGCGGTTTGTTTATCTGAACCGTTCAGAGCTTGCGGAGCTTCTGGAGTTAAGGGAGAGAGTGAATCTCGTCATACTGGCGACGGAAGCGACGAACCAGCCTTTGAAAAGTCTCGAATCCATCCGTGAAGACCAGAGACTTCTCAGGATGGAATTTGATCCACAGTATATTATAAGGCCATTCTGGAATGAGTACGACTTTCTCATCGAGGCAGTGAAAGTTGAGAAGTTCTCAATCTCTCTCATCCTGCAGCTGATTGTGATTGTGGCCATCTTTAACATCATCGCTTTTGTTATTTATATCATGGAAAAGAAGGCCCAGGACTTTTTCTTCCTGAGAGCGATTGGCCTTGCTCTGACTGATCTTAATCGCTTCTGGTTTTTCTCAGTCATCGTTATTTGGGCTTTTTCATGCGTTGGGGCCTATTTTCTGACTCTACTTTTTAACTGGAGTTTGCAGAATCTTGAGTTCCTGCAGATTCCCGGTGAAATTTATGTCCTCTCTTCTTTATCTATCAGCCTTGATTTAATGGCATATGTGACAGTTTATGGGGTATCCTTGTTCTGGATTCTACTGGCCGCTTTCATTGGTTATTTAAGATTAAAGAGAAGACCTATTATTCAGGGACTTCGCCAGGAGTTTAGTGCATGAGTTTTATAGAACTCCAGAATGTTGAGAAATCTTTTGGTAAGACGAAAGTTTTAAGAGGATTAAATCTTTCGATAGAGGCCCGTGAACTTGTGGCGATTCGTGGAGCATCCGGTTCTGGAAAGTCTACTTTGCTTTATCTTCTTGGGGGTCTGGATCATCCCACCAGCGGGAAAGTCATTATTGATAATAAAAACCTCACTTCAATGAATGATGAGGAACTTGCTCACTTCAGAAATTCTCATGTGGGTTTTGTTTTTCAATTTCACTTTCTTCTTCCTTCTATGACATGTAGAGACAATATTTTTCTTCCGGCGCGGATCGGAGGAAAAGAATCCAAACAAGTCACTAAAGATGTTGAAGAGCTGGCCAATAGCTTGGGAGTTACTCATTGCCTTTCAAAATTTCCTTATGAAATTTCTGGAGGCGAGCAGCAACGTGTTAATATCATTAGAGCACTTTCACTCAGACCAAAAATTCTTTTATGTGATGAACCTACAGGAAATCTCGATTCAAAAAATTCTGAAAAAGTAACAACTCTTCTGAAGAATTTATCAGCTGATTTTGGCGCAACGTTAATGGTTGTGACTCACGATGATAAGGTGGCTTCTTTTTTTCCTCGCAAAATAGTCATTGAAGATGGTCAGATAATTGGCTAGAATTTTCGACTGCAAATAAAATTAATTACATAGCCTTTTGCGTTATTAAGGAATGCTCTGTTGAAAAAAGCGCAGTTTTTTTTCCTATTCATCTTTTGTCTGATCCAGATCAATACTTCATTCGCACAAGAAATCATTGGTCCGATAAAAGAAATGTTTCGTGTGGATGAAATTGAATTCACAGGCAACCGTAAAGTTGAATCCGAGGCCATACTCGAAAAGATTGGTACACGTCAGGACATGATGCTGGACAATTATCTTTTAAGAAAAGATCTCTCCCGCATTTATGAGATGAAATATTTTGAAGAGGTTGAGGCCTATCACAAAATTTCCGGTGATAAGAACGTTCTTCTCTTCAAGCTCGTAGAAAAACCCATCATCAGTAAGATCAAGTTCTCCGGTAACGATGAAATCAATGATGATGATTTACGTGAGCAGATTAAGACTAAAGAATTTAACATCCTGGACATTTCCACTTTAAAGAACGATGTCCTTCTCCTTCAGAAGCATTACGAAGAGAAAGGATACTTCCTGGCCCAGGCTTCTTATGTCATTACTGATAATAAGAACGGCTCTGTAGATGTCCTGTTTAAAATTAAAGAATGGGACAAGGTCAGAGTTAAAAGAATTACTTTCCTCGGGAACAAAAATGTAAATGATGAAGAGTTAAAAAACTTCATGCAGACCCGGGAAGAATCTTACTTCTCGTTCCTCTCAGGCTCGGGGAACTTTAAAGAGATTAACTTTCAGACGGATGTAGAACGACTTAAGTACTACTACAAGACCCGCGGTTATCTCCAGATCAATATTCAGAATCCGGAAGTCACGGCCTCTGAAGATAAGAAATGGATTTTTATCACCATTCGTCTCCAGGAAGGACCTCAGTTCAGTGTGAATGACATTTCTTTTAATGGCGAACTGCTATTCACTGAAAGTGAGATGATGGAAAAACTCAAGCTTAAGTCCGGCGATATCTATAATGAAGAAAATTTGCGTCTCGATATTCAGACGCTAACTGAAATGTATCAGGATAAGGGTTACGCTTTCGCTAACGTCCTCAGAACTCTTGAAGTTGTTCCTGGTGAAAACAAAGTAGATGTCATTTTCTCGTTTGAGAAAGGTGTCATTGCTTACTTTGGTAAAATCATCATGAAAGGGAACACTAAAACCAGGGATAAGGTTATCCGTCGTGAGCTGAAGATTCACGAAGGAGAAATGTATTCTGGTTCCAAGCTCCGGATGTCTAAAGACAATGTGAATCGCCTAGGATTCTTCCAGCAGGAAAGTGTTGTGTTTAACACCATCACCCGTAAGGGAACTGATAATATTCTGGATGTTGAAGTTTCGGTGAAAGAACGTCCGACTGGTCAGATTTCCCTTGGGGCCGGTTACTCGACCGCCACTCAAGGCTTTGTGCAGGCCTCTGTGGCCCAGAACAACTTCCGTGGTCTTGGTCAGAATATTAACATGAACCTGTCTTACTCTGATCGTCAGCAGATCTATAACCTGGGTTTCACTGAGCCGTACCTCTTTGATACAAAGTGGACTGCCGGAGCTGATTATTACCAGACTCAGTCAAACTTCATCCGTTCATTTGCTTATAAAAAGCATGGTGGAGATGTGAGAGTAGGGCACCCCATCTTTGAGTACACCCGACTTTTCCTTACATACAGATACGAAGACAATGAAATTTCTAATGTAATCAATGAAGCTATTGATCCTAAAGTTGAGAATGGCTCTGCCTCTTCACTCCAGGCCTCAGTCATTAGGGATAAGAGAAATAACATATTTGAACCGACTAACGGCTACTACCTCTCGGGTTCACTGGAGTATACCGGTATCGGTGGAACGATGCGCTGGATGAAGGCGGAAACTGAGGGACGATACTATAAACCTATTTTGGGTGACCTTGTTCTTAGAACCAGGTTAAACGCGGCCCAATTATTCAAAACCACCAGCCGTGAAATCCCGAGGGTTGAAAAGTTCTCCATGGGTGGAGCGAGAAACATGCGAGGTTTTGGTCTGGAAGACATCGGACCAATTGGTCTTGCCAGAAATACCGACACCGGCGCTATGGATGAGTTCAACTTCGGTGGTCTCTTCAGCATCCTGGGAACAGTTGAGCTGGAGCATCCGCTAATCAAAGAAGCAGGCCTTAAATGGGTTGTCTTCTATGATACCGGGAACGTTTTTGAACAAAGAATCGGTGAAGACGGGGATTATGCCTTACGGGCCGACTACGGTTTTGGATTCCGTTGGTTCTCTCCCATCGGGGTTCTACGCTTTGAGTTCGGTTTCCCGATCAATCCTCGAGAAGGCGAAGCTTCCAACCAGTTTAACTTTGACATAGGACAATTGTTCTAATCGATGATACAGTTTTGGCTCTAAGGAGATTTTTATGAAACTTATACTCGGCTTAATGCTCTTAACATTCAGTTACTCATCTTTCTCTGCCGTTTTAGTTGGCCTTGTTGATATCCAAAAAATCATCACAACCATTAAAGAAGGAAAGAAAGTTCAGAAGACACTTGAGAAGTCCTTCAATGACAAAAAAGTGATCCTGAAGAAAGAAGAAGATAAAATCAAGAAAGCTCAGGAAGACTATAAAAAGCAATCAATGGTTCTTGCTGATGCTGCTCGTGCAAACAAAGAGCGTGAGCTTCAGGAAATGATGATGAAGCTTCAGAATAAAACCATGGAGTTCCAGCGCGAGATTCAGAAGATGGAGCAGGACCTTAAGAAGCCGATTCTCGAAAAGCTTCGCCCAATCATCGATGAAGTTTCTAAGGCCAATAAAGTTGATCTGACTTTTGAACTTTCTGCAGCTCCTATTGTTTATGCAGAAACGAAGAAAGATCTTACTGAAGACGTCATCAAAGCTTACGACAAGAAACATCCTGCCAAGTAGGCGTACAATACGGAGTAGTTCAATGAAACTCCAAGATTTGACCAAATTCGATTCCAGTATCAAACCTGTTAAGAATAGTGAGTGGCCAGAAGAGATTCTGGCCATTTCTGCATTAGATGGTCTGACTGAAAACTCTGTGGTTTTCATTAAGAATGCTAAATTTCTGCAAAAACTCAACCCTCATCTTGAAAAGGCAGTAGCACTTAAAGTTGGTGCCATAGTTGATGAGAAGTTTTTCAATATGGTGAATGCAGAATTAAAAGCTTCCATGGAAAAACTTCCCTGGATTGCTGTCACTTCAAACGTGGCCATGAGTCTTACTCTTCTTTCCAAACCTTTTTATGAGAAGAAGATGAAAGGGATAAATACCCAGGTTGATGGCCGACAGATGGGGACCGTCGACATTCATCCAGGGGCCTACATCGCCCAGAATGTTTTTATCGGAGAGAACGTTAAGATTGCAGAAGGGGTAGAAATCATGCCTGGTTGTGTGATTCTTCCTCATAGTGAAATTGCCGAAAATACCAAGCTCTACCCTAATGTCACTGTTTATCCCTTTTCTAAAATTGGAAAGAACTGCAGACTCCATTCAGGTGTAGTTATTGGCTCAGATGGCTTTGGGTACACTTTCAATCAGGGAAGCCATGTGAAAATCTGGCACATGGGTGGGGTTGTCATCCAGGATGATGTGGAAATTGGTTCGAACTCCTCTGTGGATATGGGGACTTTTTCTCCAACCATAATCGGAACAGGTACACGAATTGATAACCTTGTTCAAATTGCCCACAATGTGAAACTTGGAAGAGGGTGTGTGATTTGTGGTCAGGCAGGAATTGCAGGAAGTGCAGTTCTTGAAGATTATGTCGTATTAGGTGGCAGGGCGGCCATTGGGCCTGATGCTCA
The DNA here is from genome assembly GCA_046566385.1 of Bacteriovoracia bacterium. GTDB lineage: Bacteria > Bdellovibrionota > Bacteriovoracia > Bacteriovoracales > Bacteriovoracaceae > Peredibacter. The sequence goes on from JBKHWS010000007.1 coordinate 33,934, forward strand.
TATTGGAATGGGCACACAGGTAGCTGGTGGGGCCAAAGTTAACGAAGGGGCAATCTGGCCACAGGGATCTAAGCTCGGAGGACATCCGGCAAAAGATCTTAAAGAGTGGATGAAAGGTGTTGCTTACCTTCGTACCATGTCACTGAAAGAGAAGACTAAGGAGTAATTTATGATGATGGATAAAAAACAGGTAATGAATTTCTTACCTCATAGAGATCCGTTTCTTTTCATTGATACTGTTAAGGAAGTGATACTTCCGGAAGAGATAAGAGGTAAAAGTGGTCCCTTTACCCCTAAAGATCTTATCGGCGGAAGAAGTGTCTGCACCTTTAAGGTGGATAATACTGTTAAAGTTCTTGAAGGCCATTTTCCTGGTTATCCGATTCTTCCTGGTGTCGTTCAGATTGAAATGATGGCCCAGGCGGCTTCTTTTCTGGCCACATTCTGTCTGGAAAAGCCTCTTGAAGAGGCCAAACTCGATGTTCAACTTTTAGGGGTGGAATCAGCGCGATTCAGAAAACCGGTTATTCCTCCCATGGACCTTGAGATTCATGCTGTTCTAAATAAAGTACGTGGCCCGATACAAATGTATGATTGCGAGATTTACTCCAATGGAGAGCTCATTTCGCAAACGAGTGTCATGGCCTCATTAAAAATTACATATCAGTAAAGAGAGAATGTATGTCTAAAAATTATGAAGCGCATCCAATGGCCTTCGTTCATCCGGAGGCAAAAATCGGTAATAATGTTCATATCGGTCCCTTCTGCGTGATCGGTCCGAATGTGGAAGTCGGAGATGACTGTATCTTCCACTCTAATGTTGTTGTTGATGGACACACCAAAATAGGTAAAGGAAACAAGTTTTTCCAGTTCGGATCCATTGGGGCCCCTCCTCAGGATAATTCCTACAAGGGTGAGCCAACGGAAACAATCATTGGTGATAATAATACTTTCCGTGAGTATATTTCAATTCACCGGGGAACAACGAAACAGGATAATAAAACCATCATCGGTTCCAATTCTCTATTCATGGCTTACTGTCACATTGCTCATGACTGTATTCTCGGAAGTAACCTGACTTTTGCCAACTCTGTTAACCTTGCCGGGCATGTGAACATTGGTGATAAAGTTATCATTGGTGGTAACACTGGTATTTCACAATTCGTGACACTTGGTAAGGGCTCCTATATCGGCGGTGGTTCTGGTATTGACCGTGATATTCCAAATTATTGTACTGCTTACGGAAACCGAATCCGCCTTAAAGGAATCAACATCATTGGTCTGAAACGTCAGGGACACAGTAAAGAATCTGTCTCTGAAGTTGTTGATTTTTACCGCACGATGGAAGCTTCGGCCCTTGCTCCGAGAGCTTTTGTCTCACATCCGGAATTTATGGAAGAGTGGAAAAATAATGTTGTGATTCAGGAAATCTCTGAATTTATCAGGAAATCCGAAATTGGAATTGCTCCATTCATGGCCGGTTAATAGGTAGATATGAAAAAAGTACGAGTAGCTGTTTTAGGATATGGTCATTTGGGAAAGTGGCATTGCCAGAAGGTAGAAGCTCATTCTGAATTTACAGAATTTGTTGCTATCGTGGAAAAATTCCCTGCTGGGCAGGAAGCCGCGAGAACAAACCATCCTGGAGTAAAAATTGTTAATGACATTAAAGATGTGATTAATGACATTGATGCAGCTTTCGTGGTCACACCGACGTCCACTCACTTTGAACTGGTGAAATTCCTGCTTGAAAATAATAAGCACGTTTTCTGTGAAAAGCCTCTCTGCTCGAATGATGCAGAAGCCGTGAAGCTAAGAGAGATTGCGGCCGATAAAGATGTAATCATCCAGATTGGGCATTCAGAACGGTTTCATGAAGCATGGGATAAGCTCCGTGAAAAACTTCAGGGGCTGCCTGTTCCTTACACCATCAGAATCAATCGCGTCGCTCCTTTTAAAGGACGCGCCACTGATGTTGATGTTGTTCAGGATCTTGCCATTCATGACCTTGATCTCATCCTTTCTCTCTTCAGACAGAAGCCTCTTTCAGTCAGGGGACACGGTTATAAAATACGAACTGATAAGTGGGATCATGCCAGTCTTCAATTGGAACTCGAAGATAGCTGCGAAGCTTTCATCACAGTTGGCAGAAACGCTACCAGGGAAGTCCGGGACCTTGAAGTGATCTCAAAAGACGGAATGATCTCAGTGGATCTCTTTACCAACAAGATCTTTGAAGCGACCAGTTCTAAGTTTCCCGATGATACTTTCGTCAGAGAAGAGACCTATACGAAAAGAGATCATCTTCTCCTTGAACACAAAAACTTCTATCAATCCATCCTTGAGAACAAGCCAGCAGTGATTGACCTTAATGACGGTGTCAATGCCGTTCATCTTGTTGATTGTTCACTTGAGGCCTTGGAGTCTCTCACCAAAGTACTGGTGAAACTTGGCTAGCTGTCTTTTGATTGCCGGTGAAAAATCCGGTGAAGAGCATGCTATGTCCTTCTTCCCGGAACTGGTGAGACTTTGCCCTGACACCAAATTCTATGGGGTAGGTGGAGAGGATCTTCAGAAAGAGGGGATGGAGCTTCTGTACCATCTCAAAGATTTTTCCAGCATGGGCTTCTCTGAAGTCATTCACAAGATTCCCTTTTATTTCAAGGCCCTTTCAAGACTAGAAGAGGAAGTGGTCAAGAGGAAGACAAAAACTGCCATCGTCGTTGATTTTCAGGATTTCAACATGAGGCTGGCCGCCAAACTGAAAAAGAGAGGGGTTAAGGTTCTTTATTACGTCGCTCCTCAGGCCTGGGCCTGGAAGGCCCATAGGGCAGAGGCCCTTTCAAGAAACGCCCACACTCTCTTTACCATTCTTCCTTTCGAAAAAGAATGGTTTAGCTCCCGAGGGGTGAAGCAGATAAAATCGATTCCTCATCCGCTCATGCTGACTTATAAAAACGAACTTTCATCCATTCCTGCAAAGCCATTTGGCTCTTGGGAAAAGAAACTGAAGATTCTTCTTCTTCCCGGCTCGAGGAAGTTTGAAGTGTATTCGCTTCTCCCTTTATTCATTGAAGCTGTAAAAGAGTTAAGAAAAGTGAGAGAGGTTGAAGTTCATCTGGTTACAGTTAATCACATTGATCCTGCTTTTTATGATCTTTATAAAGATGATGTGGATGTCGTTTATTCATCTGAAAAGTTGACCCAGGCCATGAAGGAGTGCCATTTTTCTCTCGCCGCCAGCGGGACAGTGACCTTAAGTACCGGTCTTTTTGAGCTCCCCACAGTTGTCTGTTATAAGGCCAGCCTCCTCAATGAGTTTATCTATTATAACTTCATCAGGTATAAGGGGCCCATTTCCCTCACAAATATTATTCATAACCGGTTGGTCTTCCCTGAATATGTTCAGGGCGAGCTGGATCCGGCGAGAATAGCTGGAGTAATTAGAACTTGGAGTGAGGACGAAAAAGCTTATAATGAAGTTAAGTCAATTCTAAGGGAAACAAAGAATCTTCTTTCCGGGGAGAATTTCTCAGTTCCTCAATATATGGCACAGGTTATTCATGAGTGATTCATTACAAAAGGGCAAATTGCGTTTGAAGTCTTTCCTGAAAGGGACGGCCTTCGTACCGGTGAGCTTTGCCTGGGAATGGGTTTACCGGATTCGCAGATCCTTCTATGAATATGGCGTTTTTAAAAAAGTCACCTTCAAGGTTCCTGTCATTTCAGTAGGGAACCTGTCTTTTGGGGGGACTGGAAAGACTCCTACCATCATCTGGCTTGCCGATTGGTTAATTGAAAAGGGCCTGACTCCGGTGGTATTAACCAGAGGATATAAAGGACAGTTGGAGCATTCTTCAGGACTGTTGAAGTCCGGACAAAAGTTCCGACTTAATCCTTTCGATTATGGTGACGAGCCTCTGATGATCTCAAACAAGATGAAGAAGGGTGCTGTCATTGTCGGAAAAAAACGTGCCCAGAATCTCATGAAGTACTTTTCAGAAGTTCATCCCGATGTTGTCCTTTTGGACGATGGCTTCCAGCACCTGCAGATATATCGCTCGTTCAACATTGTGCTCTTTGATGCTACGATGCCTCTGCAGCTTTATAAGGTTGCTCCTCTTGGATATCTCAGGGAGGGAATGTCTGCCCTGAAAGACGCAGATGCCTTAATCATTTCCCGTTCAGACATGGTGACAACGGAAAAACTCAATAAGCTGGTTGATACTCTTTCGGAGCACTTTCATCATCGTCCCCCCATTGCTCTTACCCGTTACCAACCAGTGGGTGTCTTTGACGTCCATGATAAATACATCTATTCAATACACGACTTAAAAGGTCTGAAGGCGATTGCTGTCACGGCCATTGCTTCACCGGACTCTTTTTATCGCTACCTGGAAACATTCGGCGTGGAAATAACGGAGAAGGTGAGCTTTCCGGACCACTACTTCTTTACTCCTGAAGATGTGAATGAGCTCCTGATCAAGGCTTCCCAACAATCGGCCATCATTCTCTGTTCAGAGAAGGACATGGTGAAGATGAAAAGAGTCTCCCTCGATGCACGCATCCTCTTCACGAAGGTTAAAGTTGAGTTTGTGAGTGGGGAAAGTGAACTCCTGACTGCTTTAAGCAAAGTTCTCCGACTTGATTCTTCGCTCCAGTAATTTACAATCAAATTAAGCATTTAAGAAGGAACATGAGTGAAGAAACTTATAGTGGTTCTCTTGCTATCCGGCTGTGCCAGCTGGAAGCAAAAGGATTTTGAAAAAGAGCTGAGTAAACCGTCAGAGGAAGCGCAACCGAAAGTGAGTGTCACGACGGCCAAAGATGAAAAGCTCCTTGAGAAATTCGAAGTCCAACCTGTAGATGAAGCTGCCGCCAAAAAAGAGCCAGAAGTTAAAAAAGAAGAGCCGAAAAAAGTAAAGGCCCAAAAAGAAGTCAGGAAGGTTGGGAAAAAATCCACCGAAAAGGCACCAGTAAAAGTGAGCTCGGACAAAACACCTGAAGCCCCGGTTGAAAAAGTTCTTCCTAAAGATTATCCCGTCAATCTTCTTGCTGTTAATAAAAAGGCGAGGAAAGTCTGGGAGCAATATCGACCTAATCATTTTGTAGATGAAAAAGTGTATCTTGATATTCATTACCTTGGGATGACTGTCGGTAAGATCATGGTCATGAATAAGGGGAAGAAGATGATCAATGACAAGGAAGTCTGGCATTTCCATGCCCGTTTCAAGTCGGCCCCTTTTTACAGCAATATCTATGAACTTGATGACACCGTAGATACCTATGTCACAACTGACAACTTTCTCTCCACCAGGTACAGCCTCGTTCAGAGAGAAACCAAGCAGGAAGTGGATGATCTTCAGTTGCACGACCGGGATCAGCTGAAAACTTTCTGGTTCTATCATCAGAAAAGATCAAATGGGAAAGTGAAGGATAAAAAGCTCGAAGCCTATATCCCTTATCACAGTATTGATCCTTTTTCCGTTCTCTTCTTTTACCAGGGACTTCCGCTGAAGAACAAAGACGTTTATGAAATCCCGGTCATTAATAAAGGAAAAGTTCTTCTCCTTCGTTCGGAAGTGGAAGGCCGTGAAGTGATCGAGACAGAAGAAGGTAAGAGAAAGGCCATCCGTGTCCATGCTGTTACCAAATACACCGGTGAAACGCTTAAGAGTGGAGACATGTATTTGTGGTTCAGTGATGACGAAAGACGAACCCTCTTAAGGGCACAGGCAAAAATTAAAATTGGCTCGGTAACTGCTGATATAGTGAAAGATTAATGAGAGAAAAAATCCGGCTTTCTGATCTGACAGTTCTCTACGTCTGCCTTTCGGAAGAGTGGGGGACTATTGAGCGCCGGTGTATCTCCGATGCCAGTTACTTCCGGAATATCGGAGGAGCTTCCTTCATCCTCTGCCGCGAGAAGTCCCTGATTGATAAAGAAGCTGAATCAGAAGATATTCCAAGGCTCTATTTCCAGACGGGACTAACCGGCTGGAGAGCAAAGTTGAACTTCTATTTTCAGATTCAGCACATTCTGCAAAAGCAGCAGGTGGACATAATCCATTCCTACAATTACGAAACATTGCTACCGTTGGGAATGATCCTGAAGGGGATGCCTCAAATCCCCATGGTTTTTACTTTTAACGAAAACTTAAGCTGGAGAAAAAATAACCTGCTGGATAAATGGTTTATTTCGAGAACGGATTCAGTTTTCACTTTCTCACAAAATATCAGGGAGCTTGCGGCTGAAACTTTTCCCGTAAGTCTCCGGAAGATCCACGTGACGGGGGCCGGAATTGATTTTCCTGCGAAGATTATCCGTTCAACTCATGCCAATGAACGAAAAAAAATTGTGACCTTTATTCCCAGGACTGAGGATGATCTAAAAAACATCCGGATACTGGTAGATGCTCTTCCTCCTTTGCTCCATCAACTTAACGAGTCAGGCTTTAATCAAAATGTCATCTTCACCTTTCTGACCGATGTATCCTGGTACAACCATCCTCTCTACGATGGTCTCAAGAGAATGATTCTCGAAAGACATCTGGAAATGCACATTAGCTTTGAAACCAGGCCCCTGGCCTCAGCGAGCTTTCAGGACTGTGACGTCTTTGTAAGTCTGCCCATGAGTGAGTTATTTTCGGATCAGGATCTCTATGCCCTGGTGACCCAGACGCCCGTCTTGTTACCTCGGACTTCCACCCGACAGCACCTGGTGAAACAGGGAAAATTCGGAGAAACCTACCATCCTGACGATGGAAGAGAGCTTAGAGACAAACTGATCAAGATCCTCACTAATTATCCCAGATACTTAGAAGAGCTTAATGGCGTTGAACTGGAACTTCAGGAGCAGCATCATTTCGAGCGATATGCTGAAGAACTCTACTCTCACTATGAAAAGCTTTACACTCAGCGTCTAAGGTACACTCAGAAGCAAAAACGCCTCGCCGTCTAAAGAAAGTCCAAAAGGTAGCGTATACCTTTTGGATTGAACCAAAAGGTATACGCTACCTTTTGGACTTTCCTTTTCTCTCTGCATGATTTATATTTTCCGCTCTCCAGTAGGAGAATTAATGTCATGTAAAGGGGGGCTATATAATGGCCACCACAAAAACAACTGCCTCTAAAACTAACTTTGACGTTCCAGCTTGGGTCAAAGGGTTCGACTTCGAAATGGGAGACGTTCCAGAAGAAAAAGCTAAAAATGAATTCACGGAGCTTATCAACTCTGCCGGTGCAAAGAATTTCGCTGAAGGCGAAGTCTTCATGGGTAAAGTCGTTGCTATGAACGATGAATTCGTAACTGTCGACATCGGCTACAAGCAAGAAGGTCTTGTACTCGCTCGTGAATTCCGTAACTACGACGGAACCATGAAAGTGAAAGTCGGTGACGAAATCCAGGTTTACTTGGAGAAGCTTGAGTCTCAAATGGGGAACCTTGTTCTCTCTAAAGACAAAGCTGAAATCCTTAAGGCCTGGGACAAGATCTCTGAAGCTTGCGAGAAAGGGGAGCCTGTTGAAGGTACCGTTATCGCGAAAGTTAAAGGCGGTCTTTCTGTTGATATCGGTGTTAAAGCGTTCCTTCCTGGTTCGCAGATCGATATCCGTCCGGTTAAGAACCTTGATAAGTACATTGGTAAAACAATGGAATTCAAAGTTATTAAGTTCAACAAGAAACGTGGGAACATCGTTCTTTCTCGTCGTGCAATCCTCGCTGAAGAGCGCGGTAAGATGAGAGACGAAACTCTTACTCAGATTCAGGAAGGCATGATCGTGAAAGGTATTGTGAAGAACATTACTGATTACGGTGCGTTCATTGATCTTGGTGGAGTTGACGGTCTTCTTCATATCACAGACATGTCTTGGGGCCGCGTGAAGCATCCTTCTAACCTTCTTAACGTTGGTGATGAAGTTGATGTTAAGATCCTTAAGTACGATGCTTCTAAAGAGCGCGTATCTCTTGGTCTTAAGCAAGTTCAGGCGAATCCTTGGGAATCTGCTAAAGATAAATATATGCCAGGTTCAAAAGTTTCCGGTGAAATCGTATCTGTTAAAGACTACGGTATCTTCGTTGAGCTTTCTGACGGCATCGAAGGTTTGATCCACGTTTCAGAAATGAGCTGGACAAACAAAAAAGCTGCTAACAAGACTTACAACGTAGGCGAAAAAGTTGAAGCTGTAGTTCTTGAAGTAGACGTTGAAAACAAGCGTATCTCTCTTGGTCTTAAGCAGCTTATGCCGAACCCTTGGGATGATCTTGTTAACAAGTACCCAACAGGAAAAGTTGTTGAAGGTACAGTTAAGGCCATCGTAGACTTCGGTCTATTCCTTGACCTTGGCGAAGAAGTAGATGCTCTTATCCACGTATCTGATATTTCTTGGACTAAAAAGAACGTGAACCCTGCTGAAGAGTTCAAAGTTGGTCAGAAAGTAAAAGCAGTTGTTGTGACTGTTGATGCTGAAAACCAGAAGTTCTGCCTTGGCCTTAAGCAGCTTGAGGAAGATCCTTGGAAGAAGATCGAAGAGCGTATGCCAGTTGGTTCAATTGTAGAAGGTGAAGCTGTTCGTATCACTGAGTTCGGCGTTTTCGTTGAGCTTGAGACTGGTATCGAAGGCCTCGTTCACATCTCTGAAATCTCTGAAGAGAGAGTAGAGAAGCCATCTGATAAAGTTAATAAGGGTGACAAAGTGAAAGCTGTTGTTATCTCTATCGACAAAACAGCTAAGAAAATCGCTCTTTCTATGAAAGCAGCGGCCGGCGGCGAGTACAAGTCTAGCTATAAAGCGGAAGTTGCTCAGCCATCTACTCTTGCTGACAAGCTTAAAGGCTTCAAAGTCTAAAGGTGTTCAAAAGGTAGCGTATACCTTTTCGACATAGGGCCCGCAGAAATGCGGGCCTTTTTTTTGATCAGAGGATTGGATAGACGATAGCTGTAATGAGAGAATGCAGACCATTGCGGATACAACGGGCCCCTCTTTTCAGGTTCATTTTCTTCTCTTCAATTTTTAATTCTAATTTATGAGTAAACATCTTCACAATGCGATGATTGTGTCTTGTGAGTTCCTCGGCCAGATTTTTATTCTTGAAGAAAATTCCATTCTCAAGATTCAGGTTATGGGACCTTGGATCGAGGTTGAAGCTTCCGATGAAGACTTCCTGGCCATCACGTATAATGGTTTTCGCATGAATGTATTGCTTTGATTCATGAACATCCACACCGAGAGCAAGCAGTTCATTTTTCTTAATTTCCCACGCCAGTCCGAAGAGCTTTGAATCGGTAACCGCGGCACCATTGGTACTCACTCTGATTTTTACACCTCTTTCGCGGGCCCTGATAATGGCCGCCCTCTCTTCAGTTGTAAGAAGGACATAGGGATTCATGATGTCCAGGCTGTTTTCTGCACGATCTATCATCTTGATGATTTCTTTATTGATTCCCTTGTTTCTTTTGTCCTTAAGACCTGGAGGATCAGCGTGGTAAGTGAGGTTTTCTACTTTTTGATGTCTCTTTGGATATTTTTTGGCCGATATCACTTTATGTCTGGCATCTTTGGCCCAATCGAGGAGCAGGCGTTTTGCGTCTTCAACTTCTTTGGCCCTTTTCGGTCCCGCATAAGTGAAGCTTCTTACCCGTTCAGAGTTAAAGACTTCATCAAAGTGCTCCCTTGCTTTCGTTACCTGGTCACCTTTGATTCTCGCTTCGACATCAATGTATTCCTTATAGTAATGCCCTTGGGTGTTTCGTCCTCCCACAATCATGTCCTGGCTTCCGATTAGACTTTTAATGTGGTTTCTATAGTTCACACCGATAGGATTTTTCCAGAGAGGATTAAAGACTTTTACTTCAACACCCAGGTCTTGCAGGGCCTGGAGGTAAGCAGGATTTCGGGCGAGCCCTTTTTCCCAGTCATCGATAACAAGTTTAACTTTGACACCTCTTTGAGCGGCGTCTGTAAGAAGTCCAATGATTTCTTTACCCGTGTCATCGAGATCGAACACGTAAGTGTTGTAACGAATTTCTTTGGTTTCAGAAAAGATCATATCCATTCTGGCGTACTTGGCGTTCTTCCGCGCGATGAGGAGATCTACCTCGTCGGCGAAAGCGCACAAATTGAATAAGAAGAGTAGGCAAAGTATCAAAGCTGGCATGAGTTAAGCGTCTCTTGAATTTTCTTTCTGATCGCTGCTTTCGTCATTGCCGGCTGGCTGTTTTCCATGGCCTTGATGACCATTGCAAGTTCCTTATGGTGATCATCATAAAGCTGCGGCCCCTTGAACAGATCCATATACTCAGGATCCTGTCTGTATTTTGCAATGTCGGCCAATTCATCTGCTTCGTCAGCAGCTTTTACTTTTGCATTGTCAGTCTGGGAAGACTTGCTGGCCTTAGAAGCAGAGGCCTTTGGAGCATCTGTCTTCTTTGTGCCTCTTGGAGCTGGTTTAGCTCTAGTATGAGCTTTTACATGTACGACATTATTATCAGCTGCCTTAATCTCGATTCCACCTGTGACCTTAGGAGTTTTTGAAGCATTTGCAGCTTTAGCGGCTTTTTCCGCCCGCTGAGCTTCAGCGACTTTTACTTTTTTCGCTATTTCTTCAAGCTTAGGAGCTACAGCTGCTTCGGGACTTACCTTCAATGCTTCATCAGCAAGCTTTGTCCCTTCAACAACACCAGGTCTTGCTGCTGACTTGGCACTCAACTTGAATCCGCTTTCTACAAAGTCTCCACCTTTCATAAAGGCTTTATCCATGGCACGGAGATAGAGCCCGATTGGTTTAAGTGCCACTGAGGCCGCTTTACCAATAATGCTTTTTGAGAAAGAAGAGGCGAGGCCAGCAATAGTTCTGGAGAGGGCACTGTTTTTAACTGCGTTCCATCCAGAGATCAGTTTTTTCTGACTGGCCGTTAAACCACGAGCCGCAAGTTTTTTCACCCTTCCGGCCGCTTTTGAAACTTTGCTTGAAGCTTTCGGGAATGTTTTCCCCATAAAGCTTGCTACGTTCTTGGCCGGACCAGAAGCAACTTTCACAGCACCCTTAAGGGCAATCTTACCCCCAGAGAAAATTCCTCCGGTAAGGAAGGCTGTTCCGATTTCACCGGCAGCGTAGCCGGCGATACCACAGTACACCTGAGCTTTCTGCTGACAGCTACCACACTTCCAGTTACTCATTGGCTGAAGACATGTGGAACCGAACGGAAGTCCTGACCATTTTTCACAGCCATAATGGTTGATAGCTGCTTCCTCTAATGATTGATAGAGGTTGCTTGCCATCTGTTTCATCGTTCCCAGTGGATTGCTGGTAAACTGTTTGATGAAACCCGGCCCCGCTTGCTGGGCCATCATGGCTTTTTCTGAAGATGCTGCTTCTGATTTCTTTACGATACCGAAGAGCTCTCCGAGTTTATTGCCTACCCATGAGACACCATCCCAGATAAGAGACAGAGACGACCAGATTGAATCGAAGATACCTCGTAAAACATTCAGAAGACAACCCTGGGCCCTGTTACCTTGCTCGGAACACTTTCTTAATTCTGGAGAATTTGCAATGTTTCCGGCCAGCTTCATCATCCACTTAAGAGGTGCTGTTGCCGACAACATGCCACATGTGAACTTGGCGAAACATTGATTACTATCAGGTGATGGCGTACATTCAGCAGACTTCTCTACGATCTCTGCAGTTTCGTTTGCAAGCTCATCATGGAGAATTTCTTCAGAATTCTCCTCTTCACATTTTTCTTTATAGTCAGCAATTTCCTGATCCAGTTGTCTCTTCAGCCGGTCAGTGATGACAATTAACTGGGGACAGGTATATTCATCATTTCCAACCAGAATTTTATAGTTTCCTGAGTTGCCACCCTTGATACACTCTTCAGAGACCCTTTCCTGGAGTTCCTTTAAGCGTTCAATCTTTTCGGCCAGGTCCTGGTCTGAGGCCAATGAGAACTGAGAAAAGAGAAGAGAACTAAGGAGTAGAAGTATTATTCGCATTTGAACCCCTCAACAAGATTCAGAAGGTCTTTGGTGTACTTTCGATGCTCGTCTCTCATTGAGTATTTCAGGTTATAAACCTCACCGTTACAATAGAGGTAGTAACTTCTTTCAATGAAGTGAACGTTATTTATTTTGAATTCTGCTCCAATGTAATGACCAAGGAGGTTCTTGTGGAACTCTACACTTGTCACGGGTTCATAGCTCATGAGTTGTCCACTGTGAGATTCAACCCATTCCTGCTTTTCTTTTTTAAAGTCTTCAAAAAGTTTTTTGAATTCTGTTTCAGAGACATCTTTCTGCTTTAACTTTGTAGGAAGGACAGACAGGACAGGCCGGCTTTCATTGGCCCATGGCCCAAGTACGGCAAGAGGGATTCCAAAGAGTTCCTTGGCGGTCTCCCAGTCCTCTTTCACATTGAGTGTGACCTTTTGGCCTCCCTCTAAAGTGAAAGTCTGAACCTTGGCATAGGCCCCGAATGAAAATAAAGACAATAAGAGTATAAGTTTCATGATTTTAATCCTTCCTCCAACGTCTTTTCGGACGTTAGCAATCAGAATTGAGGACTTTTTTTAACTTCTTCTAAAGCTTCCGGGAAAATCTGACGAAAAATGGTCAGATTCTATTAGGGATAGATAAATGTCTCATATGAAACATATTTACCGGAAGAAAAGGGGAGCCGTGATCTTTTTCCTGCTCCTGTCGTTAAGTTTGTCGGTCCAGGCAAAAAAGCTCAGCATTTTGCAATGCTTTGATCTCGCTAAACCTAATATGGACCTTGGACATATTGGCCCCAAGAATGATCGTGTTGCAAATGCCATTGCCCTGAAAGAAAAGGAACTGGAAGGTCTTAGTTACTCCGGTCTTGTCGCATGGGAACCAAAGAAGAGACAGGCGGTGAAGCGCTTTTTTATTGAAAAAGGTGACATGAACTTTCTCGCGAATCCTTTACCTGCCTATGACAAGAGTCAAAAGCTTGGAAGGGCCACCATGAGTGTTCAGGACATAAGATGGTCACAATCCATGTGCAGAAACAGCAGTCAGGATAAAAGATATTCTGTTATCAATAATGCCAGGGCCTTAAAAGATGGGACACTCAAAGTAGATGTTCTGCCAAAAATCCGGGTCTGGAGAGATGTTGAAGGAAGAGTGTGGACGTTGGATCACAGACGTCTGGCCGCCATGAGATTATCCGGAGTGATCGATAAAGTAGAAGTTGAATTTGTCAGCGAAGCCCTGGTCCTGGAACAAAGGTTTAAGTTCAGTACTCAAAATAGCGGGAAAAGTATCCTGGTCCACCTGGATGACGGCGATACCGCAGATGATCTTTCAATTGTCATAACCAATGAGGGAGTTCCTCTTAAATGAAATATCTAGTTCTTTTAACATTTATTCTTTCGGGAACTGCGGCGGCAAAGCCCTTCACTCCTGAAGAGATGGCCAAGTGTAAAAGCATCGCGATTGTTGCCGGAACATACGATCCGTTTACTTACGGTCATGAGAATATGGGAATAGCTATCAGGAAAGAACTCCCTTTTGACTGCGTTCTTTATCTTCCCACGAAAGACACTCCTCATAAGATTTCTTCACCGATCGATACCAGATACGACATGCTGGAAGCCGCTCTTAAAAATGAAGAAGGCATGTTCTATCCGCTAAGACAGGATTTAGATATTGATCCTAAAGAATATGTGAAACAGATGAGAGAACTCAGCAAAGAGAAAAAAGTCTTCGCTGTTTTAGGGAGTGATCTCTCTGATAAGAATTACATGTACTATATCAATAAGTACCGCCTTGATCCTGATGGTTACATTATCACCGGCCGGGGTGAAGACGTAAAAGTCGCAAGTTCTTTTAACCGAAAACCCCATTATGTAGTTCATCCAGAGAACAGCACTTCCAGTACCAAGGCCAGGACCTGGTTTGCTGAAAGACCTGAAACCTATTTTCAGAAAGGGCTGAAGGCGGAAGATCTTCCTCATCAGATTTTAAGAGAGGATGTTTCCCGTTACATTATGAAGAACGGACTTTATCTTGGCTCGGATGGTGTGACCACTCGAGGAGCGGCCCGAATGGCAAAGACTGCCTTTACCGGTGCTTTGAACAAGGTTGGTCTTTATCATCCTTTACGGGAAGTGATGGTGAACAAGCATAAGCAGGATCAGTTAACTGACATCACCATTGAAGGAAAGAAGTACCCGCTTAAAAAACATCTCGGCTCTGGACTTACCGCTGATGCTTATATCTTTAATTATGATGGTCAGGACATGGTAGTGAAAATCGCCAACCAACGTCCTAAGAGTCCCTTTGCAATTCAACAGGACGTTCTTATAGGCCGATGGTTAAACGATAAAACGTCTATCTCTGTTCCAGAAGTTCACTACATGGATCCGGATGGAAAATTTAAGGTTACGACCAAGGTCGGTGGGGAGAGTCTGGGAGAGTACATAAAAAGAGTCAATGGTGTGATCGAACCTCATGTTGAACAACAACTGAGAAAAGCCGTTGATGATATGCTCGCTCTCTCTAAAAAAACGAACATCAAACTGGATCTTTCAGTTGATAATCTTAAAATCTGGAATGACAAAGTTTTCTTGATTGATGCCGGACCTATTCCGGCCGATGTTAAACACCCCATGTCTTATGACGAATTCGCTAAAACATGGGGCAACCATACTAAGATTGCGATCAGGCCAAGTTGTTCAGGTGCTCTGAAATCTCTTCTTCTTGATCTTCGCCCTTAACGGCTTTGACAAGAATAGAGGAGAACTGCAGGAGCATCTCCCTTGGGAGATTCTGTGGAAACAATGAACGAACTATCTCCGGCCGTATAAGCGATAGTTTCCTGCTGAGGAAGCCCTGGCCCTTTGATGATGTTGTAGTCAGTTCCTCTCTGCCAGGCCCTTCTTGTTTGTGGCCTGAGAAGAAGCTCAGCGCTCACTTCTGCAATATCCCCATAAGTCAGAAGAAGCACTCTTTTTTCATCTGCTGAAAGAGAAGCATCAGTGATTCTTGGACCCTTGCCACGAGCAGCTTCAAGGATCTTATTCAGGTCAACTTCGCCCAGGTGAGAAATTCTTCCGGTTGAAGTCAGTTGGTAAATCTGAGTGATGCCACTGCCATCTTTGGAGAAGATAGTGATTTTACCATCTCTGGTAACAACCATACCCTCAGCATTCTCTGCACCTTTCGGATAAGAAAAGTTAATCACTTTCTCAGGGGCAATGCTGGTCTTAGTCCAGAAGTCGCTTTCTTTAAAAACTCCGATTTTAAAAGTTGAGCGCCAACCAATACCGTCTCCGATATCCCCAACATAGATACAATTTTCAGCTTTTTTATTGATACAAGGTCCATTGGCAATGGCCTCAAAGTCGCTGTTAGAGAATCCAGAAAGGGCAACTGTTCTTTCCACTTTCCCACTTACTCCAGTGGCATAAAGTTCGGCTTTTCCGCCAGAGTCATTTGACCAGATGAACATATCTTTTTTAACTTTTGATGCAATCAGGCCGCTGGCCTCATCGATAATACGTTGGTCGAGAGCTCCGCTTTGCTTTGCTGTCCATTTCCCGCAAACGGCGTGGCCTTGAGTCGTGAGCGTCAAAGCTGCCAGTGTTAAGGCCGTGTTTAAGTATTTCATAAATCCTCCGAAATAACTTTCCATGTGATTTAGAGGTCTTGTTTTATCAAACCTAAACTGTAACTTAAAACGTTAATTTCTTACCCATCATGACATCTGATTGTCACCTCACCTTCTCTTGATGGTTTAACTTTTTGCGTTATCTTTTTTCAATGCGCACTAGCCTGGAATCTCTCTCATTTTCCAATTCTCTCACCCATTTATAAGGAAGGAGCGTGCGCTTTTCCAAAGCGAGATTTGTTCCCGGCTCAATCATTTCTCTGAACTTTCTTCCATTGAGACTCACCCGGGCGCTGGCATAAACAGCGACCTCTTTTTTCCATTTATCCTGGTAATAATCCCTTAGGTAGTGGGCAAACTGTAAAATGAGATCTGGTTTTCCAATGATGTCTTCATACTGACGTTTTGTAATATGAAGGAGAGGATCAACCATCTCCATCGCAGCCGAATCTTTTTTCAACACGAAGAAATTCACTGTCCCATGCTTTGCCCTCAACATCATTCTCCAGGAAAACATGTGACCCTCTTCCGTCCAGTTTGTCATTCCAGGATAGAGAAGATGTCGGAATGGCAAAGAAACATGAAGGAGTGCATAGATACACAAAGCCGAGACGAGTGCCTTATTTGGCCTGAACTCTGTGGCCCTCTCAATTCCCCAGGGAAGAAAACTTCTGAAGAGAGGAATTTTCCGGGGCCAGGAGGAATCAAAAAACATGGTCGTCAGGAGAAGAGAGAACCAAGGGAAAGTCGCCAGACCGAACATCAGAACATTTGAGAGATGGAAGAGAATTGATAATCCTAATCCTATCATTCGTGTTGGCCGGAATATCATGAGCGGCACAATCAGAAGGTCAAACAGGAGTCCCCCATAACTAAAAGCATAGGGCGCCCATTTTTGTGAGTAAAGAACACCCAGGGGAAGATGCTTCCGGTCAGCGAGGAAAATATCCATAGGTGTCCCGCTCAACCAGTCCGGGTTAAGCTTCGCCACTCCTCCGAAGAAGTAGGCCAGAGACATGTGAAAGAGAATCAGATAAAGCATCCATGAAGGCTGCACCATCCTGCTCTTATTAAGAGGCAGGAACATCATCCAGAAACTAATGAGGCAATAAAGATAGAAGTGATTTATGTATTCCGTCTGATCAAAAAGAAAAAGTGACGTGTACCCAAGAAATAAGACGATGGAAAAAAAACGATAGCGAAAGTTGAAAGCAACAGCAAAGGCCGCAAAGATGGTGACCGCATAATGCACGACCATTCCCCAGTAAGGCCAGGGCTTCACCCAATCAAAGAACATGTAGCTAAAATGGAACCGGGGTGTGACGTACTCGTGGAACTTTCCAATGATGATTCCATTGATGAGTTCCTGGGCCATCAATATTCCAGCGACTATTCTGAAGTAGATGAGGATGGCCGAATCTATAGGACGATAGAGGAGCTTCATCATTTAAGCTTTCTATCAAAATATATTTAGTCTCACTTCCAAAGCTTCCCTTAATTAAAAATGTGCTTCGCGTTAACCGGTTATTAAGTTTGCTTTTTTTGCAAGAGCTCTTAATCTTTATCTACAAAAATATTTACCCTTCAAGGAGGAAGTTTTGAAACGATTGCTCGTTATTGTTATCGCCGCGCTCGTCTCTTTCGGCGCCTTTGCCCAGCAGGCAAGAAAAAAGAATACAGGACTTATTGGAGACAAAGTCACACCAAAGAATCAGGAAGCCGCATGGGGTATGGCCGGATGCGGTCTAGGATCAGTTCTTTTTGGTGAGACTGAAAGTCGTGGCGGGCAGATTCTGGCCGTTACCACTAATGATTTTTATTCAAACAATACTTTTGCCATGTCTTCAGGAACTTCAAACTGCGTTCCGGAACAATCAGAATCGACTGCTCAGTTGAAGAAGAACATGGAAATGTTTGTAGCCGCTAACCGTGAAGCTCTTGCCAACGATATTGCAAAGTCAAACGGCGAAACAATCTCAACTCTTTCTGGAATGATGGGATGTAAAGATGAAACATATCTAGGAGCAAAACTTCAGACTCGTTATGAGACGATTTTTGCCTCCAATGAAAATGCATCTGTTTCCGAAACAATGTTCAACACAGTAGCTTCTGACCGTTATCTGGTTGAGAACTGTAAACTTTAAGGACGAGGTTGATTTATGAAATATATTTTAGCTCTTACTGTACTTGTTATCAGCGGAACCGCACTGGCCGCTAAACCTTACGGCATGGCCGGATGTGGACTAGGTGCTCAACTAATGGGAAAAGATGGCAATCAGGTTGTTGCTGCTACTTCTAACTGGACAGGAACTCAAACATTCGGAATTTCTTCCGGAACTTCACACTGTGTTACTGCTACTGAGCAAACAGCGATGATCCGTAACTTCATCGAAGCAAACTATGCTTCTCTGGTTACAGATATGGCCAAGGGCCAGGGTGATTCAGTAAAAACACTTTCATCTTTCTATGGCTGTGATGCCGCGACTTTCGCTGAAGAAATGAAAGCTAACTACGAGAAAATTACCCCAGCTACTGAAAATGCGACTCATGTAATGGTTAACATTCATGGAGTGATTGAAAACTCTGCTTCCCTTGCTGCTACTTGTACTCATGCTATTTGATTTTTTTCTTAGGAAGGGCGCCCTAGTGGGCGTCCTTTTTTTTTGCTCCTTCCAAGTATCCGCCCAAAACTGGCGGGATAAGCAGTGGCTTCGTCTCCTGGTCTATCGGGAAACCTTCACTGGATATGAATCTGAGGCCGATGATGCTTCTTTCTTTGTTCATCCCCAGGGGAAATTTTCTCCTTCAAAAGAATTAAAGGCCTTCATTACAAGTCTTCATCAGGATGATCCTGATCCCAAAAAAAACTCTTACTGCCGTTTTCCTGCGCGGGTCAGATGGCTAAAAAAATATACGACTGTGCCTGCTTCGAAGGTTCAGTGTGAGGACTATGAAAAGTTCCGCAAAAGAATTTCTCCCAAGTCTATCTCAGTAGTTTTTTCTTCTTATTATCTCAATAACCCCGCTTCCAGTTTCGGTCATACTTTCATCCGCCTGGGAAAAAATACAAATTCCGATTCTACCGCAACAGAGTTGCTGGATACTGGAATCAATTATGGGGCCATGACGGAAGGTGCAGGTCCGGTGGTTTTTGCTATTGGAGGCCTTACCGGCTGGTTTTCCGGAAATTACAATGCTGTTCCTTATTACTACAAAGTCCGGGAATACAATGATTTTGAAACCCGGGACCTGTGGAGTTACGAACTTGATATGAGTCAGGAAGAGATCGATCTTATCCTTGATCATATCTGGGAACTTGGTCACACCAAGTTTGATTATTTCTTTCTTACCGAGAATTGCTCCTATCATGTTTTGAGTATTCTGGAATCAGCCAGACCAACCCTTGAACTCCATCGTTTTCTTCCCCGGTTATATACAATCCCGTCGGAAACTCTCAAGGCCCTGATGGCAGAAAATCTGGTGAGCAAAATTACTTTCAGGGCCGCCCCCAGTACCCAGTTTTATCATCAGCTGAATTTACTTGATTCCATTGAAAGAAAAGCCATGGAAGAATTAGTCTTTCAGAAGAAAGAAGTAGGGGAACTCTCTCCCGAGAGGAAAGCATTGATCTATGACACTGCTTTAAGTCTAGTGGATTATAAGTATGCAAAAGATATTCTGAAAGGCGATGAAAAGGCCCAGCAAATCAAAAGACCCCTTCTGGTATCAAGATCCAAAATACCTGTGCGAAGTAAGGACCTTAATTTCAGTGAAAAGTTTTCCAAGGCACCTCATCTCGGTCACGGGCAGAAACGGCTTGGATTGGGATATGTGAATTTTGATAGTAAGAACTTTCTTGAAGCCGAGTGGAGATTTGCCTTTCACGATGTTCTGGATAATGACATCGGCTATCCTCCTAAAACAAAGCTCGAAGTCGGCAAGGCCATAGTGCGGACTGATGGGATAGATGTTGAGCTCAGGGAAGTTTCCCTGGTTGACGTACTGATGCTGGGGAAGTGGGACGTCTACAACAATTCCTCCAGCTGGAAGGTCAGGTTAGGCCAGTGGCAGACAAGAGATGAGGATCAGTTCCTTTCCACTCAGGGAGTGGTTGGGGGATATGGTTACAGTTATGAATACAAGTGGTTCACCCCATACCTCCTGGGCCATCTCGAAACTTCCTACGTCAGTGAAAAACTGCATAAGTTTAAGCTGGGCTATGGAGCTGATGCAGGTCTCTTGGTGGACTTCAATCATCGCTGGAAATTGAATTCTGTTTTAGAAGGAAGATTCCATCCCTGGACTGAATCCGCCTTTAAAAATGAAGTGAGATATTCGAATCAGAGTTTTGGGGTTGGAGGCCTTCACCAGGTTTTTTTTGAAGATGGTGAGCAGGAAGTAAGTCTTAAGTTCTTCAAATACTTTTAAAATGAAAAGGGCCGCAAAAAGCGGCCCTCATCAAATACAGGGATGTAAAAAATTACGGCATCATGTGGTTTTTAAGCTGACCAGCTCCAGTGATATGGATGGTGTCGTTACGCTCGTAAGCAGTTCCCCAGCCATTCATCTGGTATTTCATAGTAACCATGACTCCAGCAACAGGATCCGCTTTTGATCCGTGGTTCATGATTCCCGAAAGCTTCATTGAAGCGTTGAATTCCCAGCCCCATTTAGTCACAACAGAGCTTGGGACAACGATAACGCTCGTTAAGAATTTTCCGGTACCGTTATAAGAACCGCCGTAAGAGTACATTACTTTATAAGCGAATTTTACAACTTCTCTTCCGCCGCTCTTGATGTTAGCAACGAAGTTTTTCTCAACCGGCATAGAGAACCCTTCAAGGTCAAATGGCTCTACATATTCTTTAGTCATTGGATCACGAGGAACAACGCTGATAGGAGCATACTCAGTTACGTTAGACGGTTTCCCTTTTCTAACAAGTTCATAGATAGCTTCACCGAGGGCAACCATATCACGAGCAACAGTGATGATTCTTCCTGCCTGCTCAATTCTGTCTCCGCCAGCTCCATAACCTGGTCCTGGACCCGGGCCTGGATCTCCACCGCCGGCAAATCCGCCTGTGTCTAATCCTTTATTTGATGAAGCAGTTGCAAGACCCATTTCAATAAGTTGTTCCTGGGTTACTTCAATTGTTTCAATTGTAATTTCAGGCTGCTGAGGAGCGGCCACGACTGCCGTCGATAGAACCAGAGAAGTTAGTAATACGAGTTTTTTCATTTTTCCCCCTAATTTGATCCCCATTTAATGATCCCTACCCCGGGAACATTAACTTTGGGATCTTTTAGCAATCAGGGACACGGAAGGTCAATAGTTCATAAAATAAGGGTTATTTTTACAGCGGCACAGTGTCAATGTAGTTATTTTAAAGGTTTAGTAATGGAGGAGGTTTTGGCCGTTAGAAAATGTTATAAGAAAAACTACTAAAAGGTATTAGTGGGTCTAATAATTCTTCCTGCGAATGGTGTAGGCGGTATGAATTTGAGTCTGGTGGAAGTCCTGGGGGATCGTCCAGTGAGAAACTTCTTTTACTTCATAATGATCAGTGATGATCCTGTGAAGTTCGAATTTTCTCTTGTTAGTAGAGAAGAAAAGAGTTCCTTCCGGAGAGAGAAGGCCCATGGCATCTCTGATGAGAAGAGGATGATCTCTTTCTATGTCCAGGTCTTCCTCCATTCTCTTTGAGTTGGAAAAACTAGGAGGATCAAGAATGATGAGATCAAAAATTTCATTTTTTTCTTTTCTGAGTGGAAGTTCCTTTAAAACATCTGCCTGGTAGAAGACGTGTTTCTTTGGATCAAGTTCATTCAGGAGAAAATTTTCATAGGCCCACTGAAGATAGGTATTGGACATATCAATTGATGTGACTGTTCCTCCTCCCATGGCAGCGGCAACGCTGAGAGAGCCTGTATAACAAAAAAGATTTAACACTCTTTTCCCGCTACTATTTGAATACAAGTATTGGCGGAGAGGACGATGGTCAAGAAAAAGCCCCGTATCGAGGTAGCGTTCCAGATTCACCAGAAACTTAAACGGTGGTTCCTGAACAATGAAAAAGTCCTGAGACTTAGGATCTATCGGACGGTACTGCTCATTACCTTTTTGTTTTTCTCTTATTTTAAAATGTTGCTTCTCATGAGGAATGTTGAGAACTTCCTGAATTGCATTTTCTATATCGGTCTGATGAGCTGCTCTTTTTATCTGATCTTCCTCAGAAAGTTTTTTCCCCTGTTCATATATGACCGCTTCTTGTCCATATATATCTATCAAATAAGGATATTCCGGAATGTCTTTATTATATAACCGATAAGCTTCAATCTTATTTTTCTGAAGGTAGGACTTTAATTTTTTCTGGTTTTTTATGAGACGATTTTTCAGCGCTGTTTGATTCAAGCTCACGGTATTGCCTTTCATGGGTATTTAGTGCATCCTCGTAATATTAACAACTGATGCTGATATATGTCTTCAGAAACTGATAGAGATGAACAATCTGGTGTCGCAACGGCAAAAAAAGAAAAGTTGCAGACGCCCCGTATGTATAAAGTTATCATGCATAATGATGACTATACCACTATGGAATTTGTGGTTCTTGTCCTGCAAAAATTCTTTAATAAAACTTCTGCAGAAGCCCACAGCATCATGCTTGAAGTCCATACACGTGGGTTTGGCATATGCGGTATCTTTACCTATGAAGTTGCTGAGTCAAAAGTTGCCAAAGTTGTTAAGTATGCCCGCGAAAATGGGCACCCGTTAAAGTGCAGTACTGAACCTGTAGATTAGACAAAAGTTCCTTACATTCCCTTGCCATTTTCGCAATCGTAACCATCTTCCTGTATAATAAGATGAGAGAGAGGATAATTTTATGATTAGCCAAAAATTAGAACAAATATTGAATAAGGCCATTAAGCGGGCCAATGAAAAACGCCACGAGTTCCTCACGCTGGAAAATGTGCTCCTCTCTATGCTCGAGGATGAGACCGTCGTTGAAGTCCTTGTTGATTGTGGAGCGAATCTGGGGGATCTTCGAACAGACCTTGCCAATTTCCTTGATGAAGACTCAAATTTTTCATTATTAAGTGAAGATGAAATTCAGGACCTTAACCGCAAGCAGTTCGGTAACGAACAGTTAAGGGAAATTGCTCGGGAAAACGGTATCATGTACCAGCCCGAAATTTCACTGAGTCTGCAGAGAGTGATTCAACGGGCAGCTATTCACATCCAGAGCTCAGGCAAAAAATCCATCCAGGCGATCAATCTCCTGGTAGCGATGTTTTCTGAGAAGGAATCCCATGCCACATACTTTCTTGAGCGCCAGGGAGTGACGAGAATAGATATTGTGGAAAAAATTGCTCATTCCTCTGATCGTCCAATGAACCGAACTGAGGAAGCTGGAGTTGAAACTCCGGGCGAAACTTTCCGCAGGGAAGAGAAATATGAGAAGGCCTTGAGTGAATTCACGACGAATCTCAATGAACTTGCAAAAAAAGGCAAAATCGATCCGATCATCGGACGGGAAGATGAGATTCAGAGAATTATTCAGATTCTTTGCCGTAGAAGAAAGAACAATCCTATCCTGGTTGGTGATTCAGGCGTTGGTAAGACCGCCATCGCTGAAGGCCTGGCCAAGGCAATTGTAGAGAATCGGGTTCCGAGTGCCCTCAGTAATACTACTGTATACGCTCTGGACATGGCCTCCTTGCTTGCAGGAACTAAGTTCCGCGGTGATTTTGAAGAAAGATTGAAAATGGTTCTTCAGGCCCTGGAAAAAGAAAATGATACCGATGGTTCGATCCTCTTTATTGATGAGATCCACACTATTATAGGTGCGGGGGCCACATCAGGAGGAAGTCTTGATGCTTCCAACCTCCTGAAGCCGGCCCTGTCAAAAGGTCAGATCCGATGTATGGGATCAACCACCTTTGATGAATACCGGAAGTATTTTGAAAAAGATCAGGCCTTAAACAGAAGATTTCAGAAAATTGATGTGCTCGAGCCTTCCGTTGAAGATTCAGTAAAAATTCTTCAAGGGCTTAAATCAAAATTTGAGGAACATCATCAGGTAAAATATCCTGATGCCGTTTTAAAAGCAGCAGTGGAGCTTTCGCATAAGCATATTTCGGATCGAAAGTTGCCGGATAAGGCCATCGACATCATTGATGAAGTTGGAGCTTACCTTCGACTGAAGCCGGAGAACGCTGCTGGTGGAACAGAAGTGACTCTTCCGGATATTGAGCATATCGTCGCTAAAATTGCCAGAATTCCACAGAAGTCTATTTCAGTTAATGAGAAAGAGAAGTTGAGATTCCTTGAGCGTGATCTAAAAATGATGATTTATGGTCAGGACCAGGCGATTGATAAAGTTTCCAATGCTCTGATTCTTTCCAGATCTGGTCTTGGCAATGTGGATAAACCGATTGCGAGTTTCCTTTTCACGGGCCCAACAGGGGTAGGTAAGACAGAACTTGCCAAGCAATTGGCACATATTATGGGCATTAACTTCGTCCGGATCGATATGTCTGAGTTCATGGAAAAGCACACGGTCTCTAAGTTGATCGGAGCCCCTCCGGGATATGTGGGATTCGAGCAAGGTGGTATTTTAACGGATGCCATCCACAAGACGCCATACTCAGTTCTGTTACTGGATGAGATTGAGAAGGCCCATCCGGACGTCTTTAACATTCTCCTGCAGGTGATGGATCACGGGGCCCTCGCTGATTCAAACGGCAGGACAAGTGACTTCAGAAATGTGATCCTGATCATGACTTCAAATGCCGGGGCCAAGGAAATGGAGGCCGGATCCATAGGACTGGCGAGTAAAGTTGGCATGGATGGGGAAATAAATTCCGCCAAACGTGACCAGGCCATCAAGAATTACTTCACGCCTGAATTTAGAAACCGTCTCGATGCTGTCGTTGGATTTAATAAGCTCAGCAACCGTAACATTGATATGGTGGTATCTAAGTTCTTAATGGAGCTGGAGAACCAGCTGGTGGAGAAGAAAGTGGAGCTTGAAGTTTCTCCTGAAGCCAGAGAGTGGATGTCTCGCAATGGTTATGATGATAAGCTCGGTGCCAGACCAATTGCCCGTCTTATCAATGATAAAATCAAGAAGCCACTGGCCCACGAGATCCTTTTTGGTAAGCTCGAAAAAGGTGGCAAGGTCATCGTTAATGTAAAAAATGATGATCTCGATTTCACTTTTTCCTAAATATCTAAATCATTCCTTCCGATTCCTCATGCATACAATTTGATCACATCAAATGAGTGCATGAGGTTCTTCAAAAGACCTTCAGACATTCATCGATGATAAAAAAAAAGATTAAATTGAATAAAATTTATATTTTTTGTTTGCGTTAGATGAAAAATCTGATTAAGCTTTAAATAAGAAAGGTCAAATATAGTGTTTAACCAACTATTTCCTGGGAGGAAATTATGGCTAAGAAAGCAACAAAAAAAGCTACTAAGAAAGTAGCAAAGAAAGCTCCAGCTAAGAAAGCTACTAAAAAAGCTGCTACTAAAAAAGTAGCTAAGAAAGCAACAAAAAAAGTAGCTAAGAAAGCTACAAAAAAAGCTGCTAAGAAGAAGTAATTCTTCGAGCTAAAAAGCCCTCGCAAGAGGGCTTTTTTTTTACCCTCTTTTCTCCTCATCCTTCTTTTTTACTTTCCCTACAATTGGTCTGGTCAGAGCTCCGAAAGGAGGTCTAACATTCATGACTCTGTTAAATCTGATAAGCTTTGGAATCTGTCCCTTGAAGTCCACCTGAGGCGCAAACACTACCAGTGAAACCCTGAGAAAAGTCGAAACTGCAAACAAAGTGATGTAGGGATCCCAGGAGGTAGGCAAAATTTTCATAAAGCCTGCCCCCAGGAGCGAACCAAGGAACATGCCGGTGGTGTTTAACAATGTAATGTAAGTCATGACACTGGTTCGTTCCCGATCGTCAATTTTTTGATAGTACAAAAGGATTGTGGAGAGCTCAAAGCCCGCCCAATAGCATCCCGAGAAGAATTCAATGATGGCGATCCACCAATATTCCTGAGAAATGGCCCAAAGAAGCGGGGTGGAGGAAATTCCGATGGTTGATAGGAGGAGTAGCAGTTCAATATGACGTGATCTTGCCCTTTTCTGAAGAAGCCGGAACATGAAGACCCTTCCAAAATAGCCCAGGGAGCAGATGCCCATGAACTCGAGATAGTTAAACTTCAATCTCCCTAACATGTAGGGGTTGAAGTACGGGGCCGAAAAGTGGATGGTTACAAAAAAGAGAAAGAGGAAGGTGATAAGCTTCCCTTGCTCGGTTCCCCGAAATCTTCGGAGAAAATCCCTTAACCTCACCCGGGGCTCAGACCCCGGAGGGAGTTCGAAGTCCTTATGGTATTTTTGGATTTCAACTATCGACATGCACTTCAATAAGAAGCCCACGGCAAAAATGCCAACATAAACTGGCAATTCTATCTTCTTATCCCTCGCCACATGCAGGAAGAGTCCACTGGCAAGTAGACCCAGGAAAACTGAAAATTGGGAAAACTGACTTCTGATGGAAAAGAACTTGAGGCGAAACATGACCGGCACAGTATTTCCCATCAACCGGTTCCAGGGCGGGTTCAGGGAAAGGAGACTGGCCCAATAAAGACTCAGGACACTTATTATGAAGTAGGGCGAGTTGATTTTCATGGTCCCGGCCAGGATCAGCGGAACCATGGAGAGGGCCTGAAGAGAAAGGAAAAGAATCAGTCTTTTTTTTAAGGAATACCTGGTGAAGAAACTTCTGATGCTGAAAAGCTGGAAGAGAACACCGATGAATTGCGGAATAACTGTTCCCACGCCGGTGATAACTTCAGAAATACCGAGGGCGAGCATAAAGGCCGCAAAGTAACTTTCGGCCATGCCCATATTGAGGCTGGTATAAATACCGTCTCTAATGGAGGCCCTGACGTGCTGTTTTGTCGTGACTGAATTTTTGCTCATCAAAGAGGCCTGTGGTATCTTTATATAAACCAAAGAATATCGGAAAAACCAATTTTCATGAAATACATAAATCAAATATTTTTTAAAGGCCTGATTGTTGTCCTGCCCATTACACTTACTTTCTATCTATTGATCTGGGCCAGTTATAAAATAGAATCCCTTTTTGCTTCGTCTCTGGAATATCTGATCGGCCAGTGGCTGTACATTCCAGGTCTCGGGATTGTTTTGTCACTGCTCTTTATTTTTCTGGTGGGCCTTCTCGTCAACAATTACATTACGGGCCGCTTTTTTCACTGGTTGTCAGAAACTCTGGAGAAAGTACCCCTGATTAAGGTCATTTATAATCCTCTTAAGGATCTGATGGCCCTGATTCCGGGAAAGAGTTCTGAAAAGAAACCTCAAAGAGTTGTTCTTGTTCCTTTACCTGGCCTGGGAGTGAAAACTTTAGGTCTTGTGACTCGGGAAGAATTAGATGAATTACCAGGGTCCAATCTTATCCCGGTCTATATTCCTTTAAGCTATATGCTGGGAGGGATAACTGTTCTGATTGAAAAAGATAAGGTTCAGAAAGTCGACATGCCGGTCGATCAGGCCCTTAAACTTTCAGTCACCGCCTGGATTAAGGCCAGTGACAAAAAAGAATGACTTGTCCTCTCTGTCTTTCTTCCGCAATCTCTCTCTATCATAAAGACCAGTTCCGTTCCTACCAGTTATGCGGGGAATGTTCTCTGGTGTTTGTTCCCCGGGACCAGCTGGTTTCTCTTGAAGCGGAAAAAGAGAGATATGATGCCCATGAAAATAATGAGAATGATCCGGGTTATGAAAAGTATTTAAAGAACGTAGTGAATTCCCTGCTTCCTCATCTTTCTCCCTCATCCCATGGATTGGACTTTGGCTGCGGAAGAAGCAAGCTCCTTGAAAAGTTGCTTACTAAGGAGGGACACTGTGTCTCTTCCTATGATGTCTTTTTCCATCGGGATGAGAATCTCTTTTCTAAAAGGTATGATTTCATCATCATGTCTGAAGTCATTGAGCATTTAAGAAATCCGCATGAGGAAATGAGAAGGGTAAAAGGTCTTCTGAAACAGGCGGCAAACCTTTTTATTAAAACCAAACTCCTCCCTGATTCGACGGAGAAATTTTCCAACTGGTTTTACAAACGAGATTCAACTCATATTCAATTTTTCGGGCCTCGCTCGTTGAATAAACTAAAGGAACGTTACGGATTTGATGAATATCAGGAAGTGGGTGAGGATTTGTTTTTATTCCGGAATAACTGAAGTGAAGTAATCACAAAGTTGGTTGATAATTCCCCGTTCAAGCTTCAACTCACGGTATTTTACTCCGCTCATGTCAAAAATTCTTTTTGCAATCTGATTTTCAACGGTGTCACTGTATTTGTCCGAGAGAAAAACAACTTCCTTAACCTTTACAGTCGCAATCATTTTGGCACATTCATGACATGGGAAAAGAGTCACATAGCAAGTGGAATTGGCGAGATTGGCCTTGGCATGGAGAATGGCATTTGCTTCTGAGTGGACAACATAAGCATATTTTTGTTGATCAAGAGGGACAGTTTTATTATTTCCCCAGGGAAGAAGGGATTCATCAATTTTGGCAATCTGGCCGTTATAACCCATGGATAGCTGGTGATTATTGTCATCTACAAATACGCATCCAACCTTGGTGTTGGGATCCTTACTTTTAAAAGACGCCATCAACGCCTGTAACATGAAATATTCGTCCCAGTTTAAGTGTGAAGCTACCGGGAGAAAATTTACTTTTTGATCCATATAACGCGTCTCCGCCCTCTAAAAAAACTAAACTTTTTGCTAAGGAAGGAGTATCATTTAAGGGTTTAAAATTCAATGAAGGGTAAAACAAATGAAATATGAAATCCCAAGGGAAGCATTCAAACAACGTCTGGAAGAAAGACTAAATTTTGTTTTTATCGATTTATTACCGGCAGATAGAACGCCGGTTAAATTCGAAAACGTCGTTCATATGAATTACAGTTCTCAATTTAAAAATGATTTCTCGGGCCAGTTTCCCAATAAAAATCAAAATGTTGTTCTTTATAGCCTGCAAAAAGGCGACGAAGCTCCTGCCAAGGCCGCTCAGGATCTGTCAGATCTAGGCTACAATTTTGTCTATTTTTATAATGGATCACCGGAAGACATTGTTTTAGATAAAGGTCTTAATTAAGAAGCTGCAAGAGCAGGATGATTAGATAAGTTAAAGCCCTCTTACGAGGGCTTTTTTTGTTCTTTATTCTTATAAAAGGTTACACCAGATATTGGATTTTCCATTCACGAACGGGTTAATCATTGCATTGGTATAAACAACTGCTTCTCTATATTGGCCGGCCGGAACGATGTCTCCGAAACTCGCCTGAAACCAGATGCCACTTGCAGTAAGGCCAAAAACCTGACCTGTACAATGAACCGGTCTTCCCCAGACGTTAACAACTCTTGCAACAGCTGCATTAGGGGTAACAAACATCTGAGCATTAGCATTCCACTGAGCAAATGCTGGAGCAGAGAGAACTGTGAGTACGAGGGCAATAAAAAGGGCCTTAAGTTTCATGATGAACCTCCAAATAAGTTTAAAAATAAGAATGTCGCGCTTCTAACACGTTGATCCATTTTCATTCAACTGAAGAAATGTTAAATTGCTTGAAAAATTAGCAGGGTAAATAATTTCAGATACTTGGAGGGTGCACTCATATGGAAATTCCTACACACATTCCTACAGAACCAAAATTTTTATGGAGCTATTTCCATAACATCACCCAGCTTCCAAGGCCTTCGAAACAGGAAGAAAAAGTCCGGGAATATATCCTTTCAGAGGCTAAAAAACAGAACCTCAAAACAGATGTGGATGAAGTTGGAAATGTGATTGTCTTTGTTCCTGCATCGGCCGGGTATGAAAATCATGAAACAGTTATTATTCAGAACCACATGGACATGGTGACAGATGCCACTCCTGATAGAAATATCAACTTCAGTACTGATCCTATAGTAACATTAAGAGATGGAGACTGGTTGAAGGCCGATCGTACAACTCTTGGGGCAGATAATGGTATCGGATGTGCAGCGGCCCTCGCCCTGATGAATGATACTTCGGTTCAGCATCCTCCACTTGAACTCCTTTTTACCATTGATGAAGAGACTGGTCTGAAGGGAGCGTGGGGAGTGGATGGCTCGAAACTTAAAGGTAAGAAGATGCTAAATCTTGATACTGAAGAGTGGGGAAGCTTATACATCGGATGTGCTGGTGGGATTGATTATGAATTTAATAAAAAAGTACAGATGGTTCCCGCTAAAATTCAGGGACCATTCTATAAGCTCACGGCGGGCGGGTTCCTTGGAGGCCACTCAGGAGTTGATATCCACGAACAAAGAGGAAATGCCATCAAGTTTTTGATGGACTGGCTTCACACCCTGCCTCAAGACAGCTATGAAGTTGCCGAGTGGAGAGGAGGCAAGGCCCACAACATCATTCCAAGAGATGCTTTTGCGATCGTAAAGCTCAAGAATCCTGATCTTGCCAAAGAAGCAGCTCACTCGCTCCTTGAGAGATGGAAATCTTTCATGCCGAAAAGTGACCGGAATTTTACCGCCACCGTTGAAGAAACAGAATTTTCTTCCAATGAAGTGGTGAATCCCGCAGAACTTTCTGCCATTCACAGTTTTCTTCTGGCCTTTCCTCATGGGGCCCATGCCTATGATCTTGAAAGCAATAAAGAACTGGTTGCCTTGAGTAATAACCTGGCCATTTCTCTTATGGTGAGAGGACAATTCTATCTTCAAAGTTCATTGCGATTTTTCGATCGTGGAGAATGTGTCGGTCTTGAGAATCAAATAACGGCCCTCGCCAGAGGATTTGGAATTGATTTTACTAAAAACGGGGAATATCCAAGCTGGAAGCCTGTCCGTGATAATAAGCTTCTGGATCTGGTGGCAGACAAGTATCAACATTTGTTTAAGCAAAAAGCCAAAATTACTGCTATCCATGCAGGACTCGAATGTGGGATTTTAAGAGATAAGATCGGACCTATTGATGCAGTTTCATTTGGACCAACGATTATGGGGGCCCATTCTCCCCAGGAGCGTGTCCATATTCCATCGGTAGCAACTTTCTGGACACTATTGAAAGAAGTTCTAAGATCATTATAAAGGAGCAAAAGTGATTTCCTACGACATCTATAAAATTCTTCATCTTTCCTCGATCGTGGTTCTGTTCACAGGATTAGCGATCAGTTTTTACGGGCATTCTCACAAGCACATCAAGATACTGACGGGGATTGCCACACTTTTCACTCTGGTTGCAGGGATGGGACTCATGGCACGTCTGGGAATTGGCCATACGGCTTCATGGCCTGCCTGGATCTACGTTAAGTTCGCCATCTGGTTTTTCATCGGTATCGGCGGCGCCGTAATCGCAAGGCGTTTTCCCCGTTTTGGAAAGCCTGCTTATTTTGTTTCTCTCATTCTATTCATCGTCGCAGCTACTGCCGCCAATTATAAATGGGGTTACTAAAGAGTGGAGGCCTGGCCTCCTCTCTTTTTCTTTTTCCTTTTCAATTCTTTTTCTTACCCTCAAAATAAAAGTAATGATTCACGCACTACTGCAGCTATTCATTTATATCATCATTATTGATGTCCTGCTGAGTTGGGTGCCTCAGGCCCGGTCTCAGAAGTGGGCCCAGATGCTGCATAAGATTGCTGATGCTCCTCAGAAACCGATAAGAGAATTGTTACCACGGGACATTCCACTGGATCCGACTCCGATGATAGTGATCATCCTGATTCAGATGTTAATGTACATTCTATAAGGGTTCTTCATGGATGAGATTGAACTTTTAGTCGAAGAGACTTTCAGGCATTTTCAGGAAAACTTTCCACAGATGGAAGGTGAAAAAGATGTCAAAGGGCCCGTGACTTTTAATGAGGAAAACGATTCCTATCCGGAAAATCCGGGGGTCATATATCACATTCAAAAGTCATCTTCAGTCTTTGTACTCAGAACAATTGTCTCCGCCAATATTCGCCAGGACTTCCTTAGAATAATCGAAAGGCCGGAGGATTTCCCAAGCTTACGACTCCTTGAAGGAGGAGCGGAGGATCTTGCGGAAAAACTGAAGTTCTTTATTGTGGAAAATCCTTCTGAGGCCGAAATCATCCACGATCAACTTCATAACAGACGTTTTCCTGTGCATGAAGAGTTGATGTGTAATCTTTCTGACCCGGGGTTCAGTTGGTGGTTAACCAAAAAGCCAAAAGGGTTTCAGGTTTCCTTTACCATGTCTGTGGCCCAGGACCAAAACACCATTAAGCTTGGACCTTTGGGGGACCGGGAATTTGCGATCAGGAATTTTCAGACTTTTGAGTCCCTGGTTACTTCGGCCGGCATAGAGATGAATGTTCAGAATGAGCTTAACCGGGTTCAGTTCACGGATTGTGAGGAATTCCTGCTGGAAGAGTTGAAGGATGTATTTGAGTTTGGGGTTATAACGCAAACCCTCAAAGACCTCTTTAAGATCCTGGCCAGAAAAATAAACGATCCCTCTTCGCTTGAAGAGTCCTGGTTCTATATCCATGAACTGGCGGCCATGAGAAGGTTTTGGATTCAGATCCAGTATGATCTTAATGCTGAGTAGACTTTAAACTTTCTTCGTATTTTGCGGCGAGATAGCCTGTTACCATAAGCTGAGCAAGCATTCCCAATTCTTCGTCATCAGATATGCCATAAAACGTTTCGATGTGCTGGACGAATATCTCTACGTCCTCATCTTTCAGGTGGGTTTCCACCATCTTCATCATGTCATCAGACTCCATTTTCTCGAGAGACTGGAAAAAAGAAGTAAGAATTTGATGTTTTTCAGAAGTCATTATTAGTTCCTTTGGTGTCACTATTGCACCACGATATTTTAAAGTTGTCATTTAGTAATGTACATGAGACCAATCGATTTAGTTTGAGTTCTAGACAAAAAAGCTTAGAATCAGTTTTATTGAAAAATTTTATCGTTCGTAAGGAAGGCAACATCATGATGAAAAGTTCTTTTCTCTTCACCATTCTCGTTACTGCTTTGACGGCCACAGTTGCCTCAGCACAAATTTCAACCCGTCCATCTCCCAAGGAAATCGAAGCGGCGAAAAAGTCCACCTTCGATAAATTCTCTGAGAGATTGAAGATCAGCTACTTTGGAGTTTTAACAACTCCTCACTTTGATGACATGGCCGACAGTCATTGGGAAAACGCTGCTATCTCTCCTCAGTATAGTGGGGAAGGTGAAGATAAAAACCGTGATACATGGCCTTTAAACTTATGGAACCAGGTTAGCTTCAATTATAATTTTGGTGCAAAACTGAACTTCGTTGTGAACCCAAGATTCATGATTCCACTTCAGCATCCAGTTGATATGAAAGATCCTGAAGACAGAGGTTTGATTATGCTTGATGACATCATGGCGGGCTTTCAGGGTGTGATTGCTTCTTCTGATGACAAGGCCCTTAACCTTTGGGTTCGTGCAGGTTTAAGATTTCCAACTTCACGTGCTAACCGTAACTCTGGTCAAGCCGGTGCGGGAACCCTTACTCATCAAGTTGATCTTACTTATAACGTTACTTATGATTTCAATAAAACATTTCAAGCTGGTCTTTTTGGTCAGTTCCGCCAATGGGTTATTGATGACAGATATAACTTCACAAGAGCTCGTATCGTAACAAACCCATACCTTCAGTTCACACTGAGTGATGTAAGTAAAATCCTTCTTTATTATGAAAACATGCTTGAAACGAACAGAAGATCTAAGCCTTCTGGTGACCGTGATCCCGTCTTTAAGGATGTATGGCAAGCTGTTATGCTTGGTTACTCTGTTGACGTAACTCCTAAGCTTAACCTTATGCCTTATGTTTCGGTCTTCGTTGATGACCGGCCTATCACCGATAAATCAGCTTTCCTCGGTGCCTGGATTTTTTACTCAATCAAGTAATTCTACCTAGTAAGACCACCTCAGGGTGGCCTTCTTTTTTACCTGACCATAAATAAACTCTAACGCGCTATTTACAATCCTTAAGGTTCCATGGTAGAAGGGGCCCAGTCGTATATTTTGTCCCTTGTTCCCACCCGGATCTGTCGTCTAACTAGGTCTAAGTGGTTCTCAAGGTAAACTGAGACACTAGACCGTCTCTCCTAAATTCAAAATGCGCATAATACTTATCTTTCTCGAAAGGAGAAAACGCATGTCTTTTAATGAACTTAACCTTAAAGAATCTTCCCTTAAGGCCATTGCAAAAATGGGCTTTGAGAGTCCTTCTGAAATTCAAGTCCAGGCCATCCCTGTTCTTATGTCCGGAGACGTAGATTTTATCGGTCAAGCACAAACAGGGTCCGGGAAAACAGCAGCATTTGTGCTTCCTCTTTTAGAAAAACTTGATTTTAAATCTCCGGCCTTGCAGGCCATTATTCTTGCTCCGACGCGAGAGCTTGCTAACCAGATTAATGAAGAAATCCAGAAGCTCTCTGCTTTTGAACCTATTCGTTCAATGTCTGTTTACGGCGGAACCAGTGTTGGTCTTCAGATTAAAGATTTTAAATCGAAGAAGCCTCAGGTTATCGCCGGAACTCCGGGACGAGTTATGGATCTGATCGAAAGAGGTGTGTTGAAGTTTGACGCCACGAAATTCGTTATCCTGGATGAAGCAGATGAAATGCTTGATATGGGATTTTTTGATGATGTGACAGAAATCATTGCTCAGATTCCTGAAAAGAGAATCTGGATGTTCTCGGCCACTCTTCCTGCGCCGATTGCAAACCTGGTTAACAAGGAATTTTCTAATCCTGTAACTGTACGAGTGACCAAGAAAGTTTTAACTGCTGATTCAGTGGAGCAGAAAGCCGTTGTTGTCCGTCGTGAAAATGGTATCGAGGCCCTTTGCCGCTATATGGATTTCTCTGACGACATGTACGCGATCATCTTCACCAGAACGAAAATCGGCGCAAAAGAACTTACCGATGAATTAAATGCCCGTGGTTATCCGACGGACGCTCTTCATGGAGATATGGATCAGGCGGCCCGTGATATGACGATGAAAAAGTTCAAAGAGAAGAAAATTAATCTTCTTGTTTGTACGGACGTCGCTGCACGTGGAATTGATGTGAATAACCTCACTCACGTTATCAACTTCGGTCTTCCGCAAGATAATGAGTCTTACGTCCACCGTATTGGTCGTACCGGTCGTGGTGGTTCGAAAGGGATTTCTCTTTCTATCATCGAGCCCAATGAGCAGGGCCGTGTGGGTCAGATTGAAAGACTTACCAAAGCAAAAATTGAAAGAGTCTTTCTTCCTAAGGTGAATGAAATCAGAGAGAAAATTCTTGAGAAATCAATCAAGCGTTTCACTGACCATATTGCTTCTTTTCATGATGAAGAAGTTCTTCATTATGATGCATTCAAGGCAAAGTTCGACGAGCTTGAAAAAGAAGATATCATCAAGGGTATCTATGGCTTCATGTTCGAAAACACTTTAAAGCGTTACCAGAAAGCGCAGGAAATTGATGTCGCTCCTAGATCTCAGGGAGAGCGTCCTCAAGGTGCCCGTGTTCAGTCCGGAATGCAGAGATTTTTCATAAATCTCGGAACGATGGATGGAGCAAATCCTGGTGAGCTTCTGAAGTTCGTATCAAATACTACAGGTATATCAGGTAGAAATATCGGTCGCATTGAAACCAAAGAAAAGTTTGCTTTCCTTGAAGCTCCGTCGGAGTTCACAGATGCCATCATGAACCTTAAAGGTGAAATGTTCGGTAATCGTCGAGTTTCCATAGAGCTGGCCACAGCCCCAGCAGGCGCAGGCGGACGTGGATTCGGAGGGGCCAGTAGGGGCGGACGTGGGGGCGGTCGCTCTTACGGAAGCAGAGGCCGTTACTAGGAAAATACTTCTCCATCATTTTAAGTAGTTGTAAGTCTTTAGCCGACCATGTTAAATTGGAATTAGCACACAGTACAATTTAACATGGGCAGCTGGCCCAAAAATACAGGATGTATTTTGCGTGGAATTTAGAATGAACCAACCGTCTTATGACGAGTATGAAGAAGTAGAGTCTCCGTTCGCGTCAAAATCATCTGATAAGAATCCCCATAGAGAAAGATTGCGCACCCGGAAGAATGTTTTTAACCGTCCCTTTGCGACGGATTCAACTCATGCGCCTACATATATCGAAACTTCAGCTACCAGAAGATCCATCAGCCATGGGGATGACAATACAGAATTGATTCATCGTCGCAGCAGTGCTCTTTCTGAAACTGATATTGATTATCTTGAAGATGAAGAGGAAGAGGAGATCGAAGAAGTTGTAGAAAAACTTCCGGTCCGGAAAACTTCGACATCTACTAAGAAGAACTCGAAATTAAAAAAGAATCTCCTGAGCAAGATAGGATGGGCCGTAATCGGTCTTCTCGTCCTTCGTCTGATTTTCATGGATCGAGGAGTATGGGATTATTTTGCAACTGAAGGTGCGATTCAGGATAAACGAGATGAGCTCTCTTCAATCAAGAAAGAAAATGGTGAACTTAAAACCGAAATTTCTCGCATTCAGCTGGATAAGAATTTCCAGAAGCAGTTAGCAAAAGAACACCTGGGAGTTATTGCTGCTGATGAATTCCTGATTCTTTTTGCAGGAGAGTCTTCGGAAAGTTCAACCGAGAGCGATCGGCAGCTCTAGCTTATTTTCCTTGTCTTACTCTCTCTTCTGTTTCCGGTAAACTTACCGGTGCTTTCCAAGTTAGTTTATCACCAAGTTTTAGTGATTGAGCGATCGGGGATGAAGATTTCATCTCCAGAACATGGCGCGCCCAGACTCCTCTGGCCCGGGGAATTTGATTGGGATTTGCCCGCCCTTTATAGTGGGGTAGTTTTCTGATGATGTCTGTAATCGTTAAATTTTTATCCAGGTAGAAAAGGTCGAGGTCAAAATAAGTGTCAGGCATCCAGAAGTGCCTTTCATCTTCACTGATATAAAAGAAGAGCATACCCTGATTATCTTCAAAGTCCTCCGGTTTCACTCCAGAAAGCCCCTGTTCCTGCTCCTCCATGGTAATGGCAAGAGTTGTTTCAATAACTTTCCCGGCAGGAGTGATGAGTTCAACATTTTCAGGAACTCTACCGTTTTCGAGGGCCTTTCGTGACTCACTTTGGCATGCAAAAAGAACAAAAAGCAGAGTGAGAGTTAGAAATTTTCTCATGAAGTTTATTCCTGATTCGGGTATGATTCTCTAGTTCACTTTAGAGATACGATAGGAGCTTTCAAATGTCATCGGATAAAAATTTGCCAGGATTAATGCGTACACATCACTGTGGAGAGCTCCGGGAAAGTGACATCGGAAAAACCGTCACCTTGTGTGGGTGGTTAAATAAGTACCGTAACCTTGGTAGCCTGCATTTTATAGATCTTCGCGACAAGTATGGGGTCACTCAATTGGGCTTTGAGTCCTTTAAGGGTGATGTAAATGAACTTAGGAAGTTTTCTCTTGAATCAGTGATTCAGGTGTCGGGAAAAGTAATGGCCCGTCCTGATTCTGCAAAAAATCCGAACATGTCCACTGGTATGGTTGAAGTTCAGGTTGAAGAAATTAAGGCCCTCTCACTAGCAAGTGAAGTCCCTTTTCTTCCTCACGGAATGGTTCAGGCAACTGAAGATCTACGCCTTCGATATCGCTATCTTGATCTTCGTTCAAAAAGACTACAGGACATCCTTAGCCTAAGATCTCAGGCGACTCGGAAGGCCCGTGAAGCTCTTTACGCCTTAGACTTCAATGAAGTGGAAACACCGATCCTTTATAAAACAACTCCGGAAGGGGCCCGGGATTACATCGTTCCAAGTCGCGTTCATCCGGGAAAAGTTTATGCTCTTCCCCAGTCACCTCAGACTCTGAAGCAGCTTCTGATGATTGCTAATACTGATAAGTACTTTCAGATCTGTCGTTGCTTCCGGGATGAAGACTTGCGTGCTGACAGACAACCTGAGTTCACTCAGATCGATATTGAGGTATCGTTTCCAACTCAGGAGTATATGAAAAATCTTGCCACTCACATGGTGAAGAAAGTTTTCAATATGCCTCCTGACTTCGAAATGAAGTCCATCTCCTATGATGAAGTGATGAGAGATTATGGATCAGACAAGCCCGATGTGCGCTTTGGTTTAAAGCAGATGGTGGTAACCGATCTCTTCAAGGCTTCTTCATTTGCTACGTTTGCCGATGTGGCCAAGGATCCTTTTGGCATGGTTAAGGCCATGTTTATTCCGACTTCAGTTGGAACACTTGCCAGAAAAGAAATTGATGGTCTCGTTGAAGTGGTGAAGCCTTACGGTGGTAAAGGTGTGGCCTGGTTTAAGGTTGAAAACCAGCAGGTCAGTGGTGGGATTTCGAAATTCATTGATCCTGCTCTTCTTAGTGCTCTTTATGAAAAGTCAGTGGATAAGGGTGATGGTATCTGGTTCTTTACTGCTGATAAGAATTACAATGTCGCCCATGACTGCGCTGATGCTCTCAGAAGATATTTCGGAAAACATTTCAATCTGATTAATCCCAACGAATATGCTTTCCTGTGGGTTTATGATTTCCCACTCTTTGACTACGATCCTGAAACAAATACGCTCGGGGCCAAGCACCATCCATTCACTCGTCCTAAGGATGAAGATATGGAGCTTTACTACGCTGATGATAAGAGAAAAGTAAAAGATGTTAAGGCCTATGCTTATGACATCGTCTGCAATGGTTACGAGATTGGCGGAGGTTCCATGAGGATCTACGACAATAAACAGCAGTCCAGAATGTTCGAGCTGCTGGGATTCTCTCCTGAGGATGCTCAAAATCAATTTGGATTCTTCATTGAGGCCCTTAAGTATGGAACTCCTCCACATGCCGGGATGGCCTTTGGAATGGACAGAATTGTCATGTTGCTTGCTAAAACTGATTCAATTCGTGACGTGATAGCTTTTCCGAAAACCGCATCTGCAACGGATCTTATGGCAAGTTCTCCCTCACGCCCAAACCCTGCTCAGACTAAAGAGTTAGGCTTTAAATGGATACAGGAACTAATTGAATAATGAATTATATTTTAGTCGTTGATGATGAAGCCGATATCCGTGACATTTATGAAATGGTCCTGAAGAGATCATTTCCTCTGGATGTTGTGCTGGCCGAATCTGGAAATAAAGCTCTTAAGATCATAGAGGAAAGAGGAAACCCTGAAATCATCTTATCCGATCTTAAAATGCCTGATGGAGACGGACAGTTTCTATATAACGAATTGCAGGCCAGAAACATTAAGGTTCCTTTTGTCATTTGTTCAACTGACTCTGCATCCATTTCAAAAACCCGTTTCCCTGGCATACACGGTTATATCGAAAAAACCAATATCATAGGTCCTGTTCAGGAAGTTGTAGCAGGAATCGTTACCCGTCATAAGGAACCACCGGGCTTTGTCCCTGTGAGAATTTCTCTTCTTCTACGATGGGGGAGTGCTAATTTTGATCTCTTTATGAGATTGTCTGAATCAAAATTCATAAAGGTCATTAATGCAGGGGAAGCTTTTGTGCCGGCAGATGCAGAGAGATTCCATAAAAAAGGTCTCCACCATCTTCATATTACCCTTACTGATACCGATGTTTATTTAAAAACGTTTGAGCAGAATATAAACACTGTCTTAAATGCGGAGGGGGCATCACCTGAAGAAGTATCATTGATATCTCTTGAGGCCCTGACGGCCGTAGAACAGATTGCTGCCTCTCTTGGCTGGAACGCAGTCGTTCTCCATGTCGCTAAGAAGGCCGTTGATCTGGCCATAAAAGCTGTTTCTCAAAATCCCGATGTCATGAAGCTCTTGAAGCTAAGGCTCGCTTCTCCCGCTTCCAGGCATTCAGAACATATCTCTAAACTATCTCTTCTTACCTGCGGTCTTTGTTATCAGTTAGGATGGACCAGCGAATTTGCTCAGATGAAACTTGGGCTGGCTTCCCTGATGCATGATCTTACTGTAGATGAAAGTTGTTATCAGGAGATCAATCTCTGGAATGAGGCTGCAGTGGATTCTAAAATCAAAACTCCAGAGGCCATAAAATATCGCAACCATCCTACGGACGCTGTAAACCTGCTCCTCAGTTTCAAAGACATTCCCGCCGATGTTGATCAGATTATTCTTCAGCACCATGAAAAGAAAGATGGGACCGGCTTTCCCAGAGGTTTAACCTCTTCCCGGATCACACCGATGGCCTGTGTCTTCATCATAGTCGAAGACCTCATCAATTTTCTGGAAGATTATGACAACATCGATGAGCGGATAGGCCTCTTTCTGAAACATAAAGAAACGGTCTATAACTCTGGGAATTTCAAGAAGGTCTTTGATGCCTTTAAAGAAAGCGTCCAGAATTCGAGGCGATAAAAGTGTCCCGTTAAGAAGCTTTTAACATCAACTCTCTGAAGCACTTGATTCTCTTACTATCCAAATTTACCTAGTCTTAAGTTTGTAATTTTAGGTTAAAATTAACAGGTGAAATCAAAATATCTTCTTCTCATGGATCCTCGTGAAGATTATCTTTCCCTTCAGGAAAGTGCCATTAATTGTTTCTATAAAGGTGAAGTTCTTTCTCTCACGACCGCTGAATCAATAAAAGACTTACTTGAGAAGCGAGGTCATCCTGAACTCATAGTTGTAGACTCTGGGATCATGTTTGCAAATGATTCTCAGGTTTACCATCACTTTGAAAGATCTAAAGTAACTTCGCCCATCATTGCCACTTCACAGTTTCCTTTACCGGAAGGCGTCCTCTCACTTTATCCATCACTGACTTCAGTAATTGAAAAAGAGAAAACTCTGCAGTCCATCATGGAGATGATCAAAAACTTAACGACCAATGAGTTTTCTCTCCGGGACTATATTCCCATAAAGGCTTCATTTTTATTTAAGAACAAGATGAATCTCTTTGATCTTTATTTAAAACTTTCAGATAAAAAATTTGTGAAGATTTTTAAGAGAGGCGAGGTCTTTTCTGACAGCGACCTGGCGAAGATGGAAGGAAAGGGCGTGACAAACCTCTACCTGAAGTCAGAAGACAGTCATGACTACCTTCATTTCCTTGAACAAACTCTGATTAAACTTGGGCAGGAGCGATCTGAAGATACATTTTTTGCTCTTGAGAATATAGAAGCCTTTGAAAGAGTTGCAAAGATTCTCAAATGGACTCCAGAAGTCCTGGAGTCAGCTAAAAAGGGTGTCAATGAGGCCATCAAGATTCTGTCTAAAGACAAGAAAGTCGTCCATATCCTGAAAGTCAGGCTCAATGATACTAATTCAGAATACTCCCAGCACATAGGTTTACTGACTTATCTTGTTTCTGCTCTGGCAGGTGCATTGGGGATGGGTGGTGAAACTGCTCAGATGAAACTGGCCTTGGCGGCACTTATTCACGATGTGGCAGTGAGGGAAAGCTACTACAGTGAGATTAAAGAGTGGAACAAGAAGGCGGCAGATAAAAATGAAAAGTCTCCTGAAGTTATTAAATATAGAATGCACCCGTTCGATGCCTTAAAACTTCTTGATTCTCTTCCGGAAGTGCCACCTGACATTGATCAAATCATCCTGCAGCACCATGAAGTCAAGGATGGTTCCGGATTCCCGAGAGGGATCACTTCATCCAGGATATCGGCCCTGTCTTCTATCTTTATCATTGTGGAAGACCTACTCGACTTCATCGAAGATGGTGAAAACCTTGAAACCAGTATAAAAGACTTCATCACCTGGGGGCGGTTCTATTATGATTCAGGCCATTTCATGAAAATTTATGCAGCTCTTGAGGATATGATCAAAGACTAAGCAGCTTCTTGCCAGGTTTCTTCTGATCTATGGCTTTCCTCGGATAGACTCACAAGATTAACTACTTTCACTTCTTTATAGGCCATCAGATCGTAATAAAGGTGATCATGGGACTTCAATAATTTCCATACTTCCGGTTTCAAGAGATAGCTCGTCCCCCAGCTCAAACAGAGAAGGAAGGAATGAGTGGCCCATCTGAAGGCTTCAGCAAAGCTGTTTGGTTTCATTTCAATTCGTTTCTTTAAAAGTAACATCGAGGGAGTCTGCCCGTGATTCAGGAAGTAGCTGAAGAAAAAATAGGCAAAAAGAATCAAGGGGAAAAGTGCAAAAAACAGGCCCTGAGTTTCAATGGAAGAGTAGGACGATTGTAATCCCTTTGTGACCAGGAATGACTTAACTGATTGTGAAAAAACACCGGAGATTAAAGTCACCATCATGAATGCCGTCCAAAAGTCCATGAAATGGGCGCAAAGAAGCTTCAGGGTATCCGGCTTCCCACTCACTCCTGCCACCGGAGCAAGGAATTTCTTAGGTACTTTTTGTGAGTTCTCAGCAAAAGGAATTAAATCGATGGGTGTCATTATTACCTCTGATAATGTATCGGTAATCAGAGGTAATAACTTAATTACTGGTGCAGGAGTTGGGTCTTTAATTCATGCAGTTTTTGTAAGGCCTCAAGGGGTGTGATATTCATCACATCTAACGCCTTTAAATCATTCTCAAGAGTACTCAGATAATCAGGTATTGCTGCTTCTTTTGCAGGAGTAAAAAATGTTAGTTGATTATCAAGAAGCTCAGCGCTTCTGGCCTCCTGGGCCTCGAGATCCTTCAGGATTTCTCTCGAGCGCTTTAAAACTTCCCGCGGAAGGCCCGCCAGTTCGGCCACATGGATACCAAAACTTTGAGTGGCGCCTTCTTCGATAAGCTCATACATAAACTGAACTTTTCCATTCTTCTGCTCTGTTCGCACAGTGAAGTTCTTTGCTTCCGGCATGCTTTCTACCAACTCAATGAGTTCATGATAGTGAGTGGCAAAAAGAGTAATAGGTTTGAGCCTTTTTACAAAATGTTCTACCAGTGCCCAGGCAATAGACAGGCCATCATAGGTAGATGTTCCTCTTCCGATTTCATCCAGGATGATAAGAGATTTATCAGAGGCGTGACGTAGGATTTCCGCTGTCTCGGCCATCTCCACCATGAATGTTGATTGACCTTTGATGATGTCATCAGAGGCTCCAAGGCGGGAGAAGAGATAATCACAGATACCAAGTTCAGCTTTATGGGCCGGCACAAAGCACCCCATCTGAGCGAGATATTGAATGATCGCTACTTCTCTCATGACGGTTGTTTTACCGGCCATATTAGGGCCGGTGATAAGGCCGAAGTAACACTTTTCATTGAGATCAATATTGTGGGTGATGAAGCTGTCTTTGATGTTTGCTTTAATCAGAGGGTGCCAGGCCCCGGTGATCTTAATCATCTTCTTGTCACCATTGAGGGAAGGCCTCACGAAGTTTTCCTGTAAGCTGATCCACGCCAGTGACTGGAAGACATCAATTTGGGCCATGCGCTTGGCCACATCAAGAACCAGGTAAGCCTGTTCTTCTACACGCGCACTGAAACCATCAAAGATCTCTTTCTCAAGCTTCATGAGCTTATCCATGGCCTGAGTGACATCTTTTTCAAAAGCTTCCAGCTCTTCCGTTACGTAGCGCTCGTTATTCACGAGAGTCTGTCTCCGCATGAAGCTCTTAGGCACTTTAGATAAGTGAGAGTTGGATACTTCAATGAAATAGCCTGAGATATTGTTGTGCTTGATTTTCAGATTACTGATACCTGTTGAAGCACGATAATTTGCTTCAAGCTTCAGGATTTCCCCGGAAGCAGAGTTGGCAAGTCTTGCCAGGCGGTCTCTTTCTTTATGGGCCCCCGGTTTAATGAGATTACCCTTATCAAAATGAGCACCAGGCTCATCATTAATGGTGAATCTGATTTCCTGTGACAGCTTCAAAAGAAAATCCATGTCTTTCTTGGGGAGCTTCTGAAAGAAGGTGAATCCTTCCTTGTCCATTTCTTTTTCCACTTCCATGAAAACTTCAAAAGCGTGGGCAAGATTTAACATGTCTCCCGCAACCACTTTCTTGGTGGAAACCTTTGCCATGATCCGGTCCATATCCCTTACGTCTGCCAGCCAGTTCCGGATGCTTTTGATGAAATCCGGTTTTTTCATCAAGCCTTCAATGAGATCAAGCCTTCTGTTGATTGAACTCACTTCACAGAGGGGTGATTGAAAATACTGACGAAGGTATCTTGTTCCCATGGAGGTTTTTGTCTTATCCATGAATCCAAGAATGGAGTTCATTTCAGTTTCGCGAGACCGGGGGAAGATTTCAAGACCGGACAGAGTGGCGTAAGTCACTTTCATTGTCTCTTCATTATTCAGCATTCTGAAAGGACGAAGGTGGCTTATCTTCTCAAGGGTCTGAGTACTTGAGACGTAGTAACTTAAGGCCCCTAAAGGGGAGAGGACGGAAGGAAGTTGAGCGATGATACCATCACGCTCATAAGTAGGAATAAGTTTTTGGATGTAAAAGGCCGTATGCTTTTCTTCAAAGTACTCCTGTGAAAGGTGAGTCTTCAAGACGTCAATGCTCGCCAGGTAATCCTCTACCATTGGAAAGTTTTCCCATTGTCCCAGATAAGAGATAAATTCTTTCGGACGAACCATGAGAAGTCTTTCACAGAATTCTTCAATGGTCTTAAAAGTCGTGCCATAGAAGTCACCCGTGGTGAAATCAAGAAGCACCAGGATGAACTGATTCTTATCCTTGTAACCAGAGGCCAGAAATTTATTTTCATTGGCAGACGTTTTATCGAGATCATATGGCATCCCCGGAGAAACAATCTGAGTCACTCCACGTTTAACGATGCCTTTGACTGATTTTGGATCTTCGAGCTGTTCACAAATCACCACTTTCTTTCCCAGTTGGGAGATGCGATCGACATAAGTGGCAGCGGCGTGATGAGGAATGCCGGCCATTGGAATAGGGTGA
Organism: Bacteriovoracia bacterium; assembly: GCA_046566385.1. Taxonomy (GTDB): domain Bacteria; phylum Bdellovibrionota; class Bacteriovoracia; order Bacteriovoracales; family Bacteriovoracaceae; genus Peredibacter. The sequence continues at coordinate 78,487 of JBKHWS010000007.1, forward strand.
TCACCGAGCTTTCCTCGGACAGTTAAAGAAATGTTCAGAAGTTTTGCAGCTTCACGGGCATCTTCAAAAAACATTTCATAGAAATCCCCCATACGAAACATGAGAAGAATATCAGGATACTGGCTTTTCACCTGATAATACTGCTCCATCATGGGAGTAAGCTTAACGCCTTCGGCGACTAATTGGGCCAGGGTCCGACCCTCTTGAACTGATTGATTTTGCATAAGGAAAAGGTACAAAAACAGATCAAAAACGTCACCTGTTTTCCCCTTACATGAGGTAGGTAATTATCGTAACAACTATCTGGAATCAGGAGAAAAGAGTACAATTAGGGCATGACTATTCGTGACCCTAAATCAATTGGTATTGTTTTTGTTTATGTGCTCATTAATTTCTTTATCATCATGATAAGCCTGCGCACTCCCCAGGGGGATGTTCACCCTGATAACGCCGCTAGAACCATTGCTCCTGATTTCACAGAAATTGAAAAACTTGATTACTTTCACCTGAAAGAAGGCTCTCCCATCATGTCACTGTCGGCTACTAAAATGCGATCACAGGGAGAGGAAGTAGCAGAGTTTGAAGTTCCTAAAGGGGTCTACAATTACCAGCAAAAAAAGAAGACCATTAAGTACAGTGCTGAAGAAGGGATCTACCAGAAAAAGAGAGAAGTGCTTACACTCACGGGAGATGTAAAAGTTTCCTCTGATGAAGCCCAGTATTTTGCTGACAGCATAAAATATTTTTTCACCAAAGATCAGATCATCGGAACAGGGAATGTGAAATTCGAGGGGGAAGATCTGAAGTCCCGGGATTATGTCACTGTCACTTCCGAATCCATGCATGCCCGTCCCGAAAAACAGTTAACGACCTTTAAAGGAAACGTTAAAGGCAACATGCAAAGGAAGAAGAAGTACGAGGGGAAAATGATTTTCTCCAGTCATGAACTTCAGCTCGATGGGAATAAATCTCTGGCGCACCTGGAAGGGGATGTTCGCATGAAAAGGGATAACTACGATATAACTGCCGGAAAAGCCGATATCTATCTCGAAAACTTTAATAAAAGTCTCAAGTATTTCGTTCTGAATGACGATGTGAAACTTACTGAGAAACTTCAAACAAATGAAGGGCCTCAGGAGCGTAAGGCCTTTGCAGCACGACTGGAAGGGTTTGGGCGTGAAGAGAAAATGGTGCTCTCAGGTGCACCACGAGTGGAAATGGGCAGTGACGTCATCAAGGGATATCGAATTACCATTCGAGAAAATGTCGATTTGATTGAAGTGGATGATGCGATGTCGGATGTACAAGTTAAACGTAAGAAACTAAAGGAATAGTTTGATGAATGCGAGTTTCCACGCCCGTGATCTTAAGAAAACATATAATGGCCGCGAGGTTGTGAAGAATGTGAGTATAGATGTTGAGCGAGGTGAAGTGGTTGGTCTCTTGGGACCCAACGGAGCTGGAAAAACAACATCCTTTTACATGATGGTTGGGCTCGTGAAAGTAGATAAGGGGTTTATCAACCTTGATTCTGAAAACGTCACAGAACTCCCCCTCCATGTAAGAGCTAAGAAAGGCATTGGTTATCTTCCTCAGGAAGCCAGTGTCTTCAGGGAACTATCAACAGAAGAGAATATTTTTTCTGTTTTGGAAGTGAGAAATCTTTCCGATAAGGAAAGACAGAATACCCTGGATAATCTCATCCGCGATTTCAGTCTGGATCACATCCGGAAATCAAAAGGAAGAGAGTTATCCGGAGGTGAGAGGAGAAGGGTGGAGATCGCGCGCTCATTGGCACTCGATCCGAAGTTTGTTCTTCTGGACGAACCCTTCGCAGGAGTTGATCCACTGGCAGTCCATGACATCCAGTCGATCATAAAACGCCTGAAGCAGAAAAATATAGGTGTTCTTATCACGGATCACAACGTGAGAGAAACTCTCGGTATCGTGGATAGGGCATATATCATGAGCCGGGGTGAGCTGCTGGTAAGCGGAACGCCGGAAGAGATTGTTAACAATGAAATCGCCCGTAAGTTTTACTTAGGGGAAGAATTTAAGATGTAGGGGAAAGAAATGGCGATAAAAATGCATCAGGGGCTAAAGCAAACGCAAAGCCTAATGATCACGCCTCAACTTCAACAAGCGATTAAGCTTTTAACACTTACTCACTTGGAAATGACCACCCTGATTTCACAGGAGATGGTTGAAAACCCGATGCTTGAAGAGATTGATGGCGAAATGGACGCTGGTCCTTCTGAAGATACCAGAGAAGAAATGGAAGCACAGGAAGCAACCGCAGATAATTTCTCCGGCCCTGAGCTGATCGAAGGAGCAAAAGATACTTTCGATTGGGAGTCTTACTCAGAATCATTCAATTCAAATTCTTCTTCGTCTCCGAACATGAAAGAGAGCGCCTCTCCCGATGATCTGCCTTCCTATGAAAATATGGTTTCAAAAAGTCAGACTCTGCAGGAGCACCTTGAGTGGCAACTCAGGATGGAAAGCTTATCAACTGAGCAACTGAACTTCTGTCTGGATATCATCGGTAACATTGATGATGAAGGGTATCTGGAAGTTCCTTTTGATGAAGTTGTGGCCCGTCACCCTTCACTTGAAAGAGACGAAGCTATTGGCATGCTTGGGCTCATTCAGCACCTCGATCCGGTGGGCTGTGGTGCTCAGAACATTCAGGAATGCCTCGGGATTCAGGCCAGAATGCTTCCGGAAAGATCTCCGCTCGTAGAACTTATCATCGAAAGAAATCTGCAGGATCTGGAGAAGAAAGATTACGCGAAGATTGCAAAAGACTTCGGGGTTTCAAAAGATAAGGTGAAGGATTCAGAACTCATCATCATGGGACTAAATCCAAAGCCAGGTCGCCTCATTTCCGCTGAGGAGACTCAGTATGTGGTGCCTGATATTTTCGTCGCGGAGGTCGGTGGAGAGT
>JBKHWS010000008.1:0-75160 GCA_046566385.1 Bacteriovoracia bacterium
CCTTCAATCTGTCTCGTCGTGGCAGCACCCGCCCCCGTTCTCACCAGGACTCCTGTTCCGGCAAGGCCCGAAAGAGCAGTGAGATCATCATCAAGGGGTTGCTTGGAAGCAAGGTCAGTTGTTAAGTTTGCAATCTTTGACTGCGCTATTGCCGCCCCACTAGCGACGTCCGCATCCACGATGCTTCCATCCGTGATGTCGGAGGAACCTACCGTCACCCCCGCCGGAGTCCACTCAGAGCCATTCCACATGAGGACCTGGCCGTTAGTTGCACCATTTTGAAAGAGAGTTTTAGAAACAGAGGCGTAGGGTACTGAGTGAATGCCCTGGAAAGAATAAGCTTTAGGAGCAAGCGGATCCGTCACATCAGTGACTCTGATTCCTGGGGATTCTCCCGAAGGAACACTCGCAAGAATCTTTGCAATTGAGTTCCCGCCACACTCAGTTGAGGAGTAGCTTATCTTTACATGGAAGACACCATTAGTAAGAGGAACTGAAGAAAGGGTCTTTGTACACTTCACCGAAAATATGCTGACATCGGCGTCGTCAATGTAGGCCAGTTCTAATTTAAGATCCACCGGCCCAGCGACAGGTGACCCATCCGTATTAACAAGACGTCCGGTATAGCTCAAGGAGTCCTCTCCCCAAGACGGAAGGGAAATAAATAGCAGAACTATAAACAGAATGGTGAACTTACTCATTAATTCCTCTTAATCAAATCGGACACTTTAAGGAATGTCTTAATAGTATAAGTCACTTATAAGAGGAGGAAGGGTATGCTCCTGATTTTAAGACCTTAAGAATTAGAAGATTAGAAATTCTGATTAGCTGGCAACTTTTAGAGGAAATATTGGATTAATCTTCCAATCTTACCCTCTCTTCTTTATCTCGAGAAAGTCATCCAGCTCCTGACTGTTCTGAGAAGAAGCCGTTAGTGTCAATTGCTTCACAATACTACTGACTCTGTTAACTGCAGCGTAAATCTTATCCGAATAAGACCCTAATGTCCTTTTGCCTTCATCACTGCTGAGGTCAAGAGATTTAAGACCGGTTGAATGAAGGAGAATGATCGCCAGGGGATTATTGATTTCATGGGCAAGCTTCACAGATAGTTGCCCCAGAGAAATAAATTTTGATTTATGGAAAAGCTCTTCCTGAGCTGCTTTCAGCTCAGTGATGTCCTGGATTTGAGAGATAAAAAACCTTGGCTCCCCATTTTCCTTTCTGATCAGTGACACTGAGAGGATGGCCCAGACGACTTTGCCACTTTTCGAGATATACCTCTTTTCCATTTGATAGGAGGCCCTTTTTCCCTGAAGAACTTCTTCCAGGAGGGCAAGGTCTTTTTGTAAATCATCAGGATGAGTGATCTGCTGAAAATCCAGGCTGGTCAATTTGTCATCTTCGCATTCCAACAGCTCGCAGAGGGATTTATTCACTTTAAGAAATTTTCCCTCCGGGGAGACAAGGGCCATGCCGATGGAAGCAAATTCAAAGGCATTAATAAAGAGATCATCATGTTTTACAAAATCCATGCTTGATTCTAGCAGATTTGGAGAAAATTCAATGGATGAGGATGAATAATTTCAAATGAAGTAACCTGGAAAGAATAAATTCAGAGGTCATTTGAGATTCTGGACATAATCGATAAGGTTTCGAAGAGAAAAAGGCTTGGGAAAAAATGCATCTGCTCCGGCATTCAAAAGATCCTCTTCTCTGAGGTGAATTTGCCCCGAGAAAATGATCATATGAGGGCGGTTCTTTATTTCCTTAATTTTTCCCAGAAGCCAAAGGCCGTCTCCGTCATTCATCTCATAATCGGATATGACAACATCGAAATCTGAAGACAAGAGAAGCTCAAAGGCACTTTGCCCGGAGTTGGCCTCAGCTATGGCAAAGCGATTTTCAACTGATAAGAGGGTCCTCAAAAGTTGCAGATTTTCAAGGGAATCATCAACAATCAAACATTTTCTCATATATTAACTTTCAGGGGAAAATGAAAAAGAGACAACTTAAGATATTGCTATAATGAAAGATTCTTAAGGTTAACCTCCAATTTATGAATTGATTCCCTTTGAAATCCTTCCGTTCTATCGAGAGTCGAATAGATTTGCTAACTCTCTCCTAAAGGAATATTCGGATATCGATAGGATTTATCCGCATGTCGATATTCATAATCACTAAAGTTACTTTTTAACAATTTCTCAAGATACTTAAAGTCATGAATCTTGCACAAAATCTTCTGGAAGTTTGCCGAAAAAAGAAAATGAGTCTCAGTACTCTTTCGAAAAAAAGCGGTGTCAAGCAGCCCACTCTTCATGGGTGGACTACCGGAAGGTCAGTTCAAAATTTAGAAGATTTGCGTAAAGTTTGTGAAGTCCTTGAGGTTGGACTTCATTCCCTGCTCTTTGATCGACCTGATCCCTTTGAGTGCGTTGAGAAAAATTTCAATGAACTCTTTAAAGGCGAAGTCAGAATCACTATTAATAAAATAGAAAAAATAAAATAAAGAGGCCCGCCTAAGCGGGCCTCTTGATCATGCATTAACGGATGAATAACATGTCGTAGAATTTCGGGAAAGGCCAGTTCTCATCAGGAACAAGCTCTTCAATGCGGTTACAAAGCTCGGCAATCTGCACTGACTGAGGCATAAGCTCCATAGCTATTTTCTTCGCAATTGTATCCTCATCATTCTTATGAACGGCGTCCAGAGTGCTCATGAGATTCTGGGTCTGCTCAAAAAGAGACTTCGATACATTGGCCAGGTCCTTCAGAAGCTCAAGCTCAAGTGAAGAGTCAGCTCCTACATCCTTCTGCTTCTTAATAGACTCTGCCAGCTGGGCCTTATACTCAACGGCCACAGGGATAACATTTTTAAAGACCATCTGTGCCTGTGTTTTAAGTTCAATCTCACGGCACTTGATATAGCGTTCAAGCATGACGTTATGGCGGGTAGAGATCTCGCTTTCCTTAAAGACTCCAGTCCTCACCAGGAAGTTTGTTTTCTTTCCATCTTTGAGAATGGAAATTGCTTCAGGAGTGGTTCTCATGTTACCAAGACCGCGCTTCTCAGCTTCTTTCACCCACTCCTGGGAATAACCGTCTCCATTGAAAACGACTTTCTGAGCGTTTCCATACCACTTGAGAATAACAGCGGTCAGGGCCTCATCCTGCGACTTCCCTTTACCAATTTCATCTTCGAGAATTTTATTTGTCTCTTCAAAGACGTCAGCAACAGCCGCGTTCAGGATTGAAAGAGGATAACCAATAGATGCGGAAGAACCACAGGCACGGAACTCGAACTTGTTTCCTGTGAAAGCAAACGGCGACGTACGATTACGGTCTGTGTTGTCCTTGAATAAGTCCGCAAGCTGGCGGGCACCAAGATCCAGAAGGGTCTTTGATGAAGCAACATACTTTCCACCTGAGATCATAGAATCGAGGATGGAAGTCAGCGTTGAACCAAGGAAGACAGACATAATGCTTGGAGGAGCTTCGTTTGCTCCAAGGCGGTGATCGTTTCCGTGAGAAGCGATACCCATACGGATAGTATCAGCATGACGATAAACAGCTTCCACAACAGTTGCTACCACTGCGAGGAAACGGAAGTTTTCATGGGGATTGTGTCCTGGCTCAAGAAGGTTTACACCAGAGTCAGTAGACATTGACCAGTTGAGGTGTTTTCCGGATCCGTTCACGCCGGCAAACGGCTTTTCATGGAGGAGACAAACAAAGTCATGCTTGAGGGCCACGTTTCTCAGCACTGTCATCACGATCTGGTTATTATCAGCGGCAACGTTAGTGTCTTTGAAAATTGGCGCCATTTCAAACTGGCCAGGGGCCACTTCATTGTGGCGGGTTTTCGCCGGAATTCCCATTTTATAAAGCTCAATCTCCACTTCCTGCATGTAGGCAAGAACGCGGTCTTCAATCATACCGAAATAGTGATCTTCAAGCTGCTGGTTACGTGAAGTAAGGGAGCCCATGAGAGCACGTCCTGTCATCACGAGGTCCGGACGGCTGAAGTAGAAGGCCTTATCAACCAGGAAGTACTCCTGTTCAGCACCACAAGTTGTATAAACACGGTTAACGTCATTCATCCCAACGAGGCCACAGAACTTTGTCATCACTTCATTAATTCGAAGATCAGAACGCAGAAGAGGTGTTTTCGTATCAAGAGCATCACCGTGATAAGAAACGAAAGCAGTGGGTATCACGAGAGTTTTTCCGTTCGCAGATTCCTGGATAAATATCGGAGAAGTTAAATCCCAGGTGGTATAACCTCGTGCTTCGAAAGTTGCTCTCGATCCGCCGTGAGGGAAAGAAGATGCGTCCGGCTCACCTTGCATAAGCTGAGAAGCTGAAAGAGTTTCTAGAGCACGATCATTATCGAAATTTAAAAATGCATCATGTTTTTCCGCAGAAGATCCAGTGAGCGGCTGGAACCAGTGACAAAAGTGAGTGGCCCCTTTAGAAATTGCCCAATCAAGAACAGAGTTAGCGACTTTAGTTGCAAGCTGTTTATCAATCGCCCTTTTTCCATCAATAACCTGCTTCAAGGCATCTTTATCTTCAAGAGAGAGAGACTTTGAAAGGTGATAATTGTAAACATTCTCACCATAGTACTGAGAAACTTTAAGATACTTTCCTTGCTCATTCACTGGCACATGGCATTTGCGTGACTTCCTGCCATAGACTGTGAGCTTAGCTTGCTGACGTAATTGATTGGCCATAAAACTTCTCTCCTGAAAGAAAAACTTTCTCTAAAAGGTATTGGTAAAAATACGTAAAGGGATCATTAGGATATTATCGGCAAAAACCGCGTTTTTTCTAATACTTTTTATAACTTATCAGGAGACTCGTTTCAAGATAAACTAGGTCAAGTATGCACTGCTGGAAATTGTCCCAATCTTTAATGAACCCTAATGATCCCCAATGGGATTTACTCGTCAAGTTAACACTGGGTGAGAATATTCATTCGGAAAGAAAAAAAAGTTTCATCCTTTCCCGTAGAGCTCTTCAATTGTGTCTTGAGGAACAAGGCGTCCATCTTCGGCCTCATGAGTTAATACTTTTAAAATACTCTACTCTTAAGGACTTTCCAGAGTTCACTCTCTCTCTCGCTCACACGAAAGGCAGTGGCGCAGCATTGCTCGCCGACAGTAGCACCTATCGTTCCGTTGGGATTGATATTGAAAGTATTCATAGACCAGTAAAAGAATCTGTTATCAAAAGAGTCGGCCATTCCGACGACGATGGAAGTTTAAGAAATATTGAGCTATGGTGCCTGAAAGAAGCGGCCTTTAAGGCCATTATGAATACAGGAGACTTTGAAAAACCAGTGGAATTTTCCTCAATCCGGATCTCAACAGGTCTTTGGTCCCACTCTCCTTCTGGAGTTGAAGGAGAGTGGGACCTTGAAATACAGAATGGTATTGTTATTGCCCGCGCTTTTTTGAAAAACTAAAGCTCTTCTCGGCCAGGACCTTATCAACAATTGCAATTTCTTTTAACTGCTTTGGACCTTTGGTCGGCATGATGTCGAGACGGACCAACTTTCCTAATCGGCTGACAATAAGTTCATAGTTCTGGTCATTCATTACAAGAGATGAAAGCTTCTCAGCGTCTTCCCGGAGAAATCTTAGGCCGTTTAAAAAAATCATCTCATCACCGGCATTCACACCAGCTCTATGGGCGGGAGAATCTATGACAACGGATTTTGCCATGGCCCTATCTCCAGACCACTCCCAGTCAATCCCTAACCATGGGGTGGACTTCTCTTCCCATTTAAGTTCACAGCCCATCGCCTTGAAAGCAGCATCAAAATCAATCTCCTGAGTAGTCTCAATCATGGTAGAAAAAGCATTGAGAACTTCTTCCCCCCCAAGTTCTTTGACCATTCTATAGACATCATCCCGACCGACACCACTGGCCGGACGTGATTTAAAATCGGCCCATAATAAATCCAGCAAATCATCCACGGACTTCCCCTTCTGGAGAAGGAGTGAGTGAAGAACAGTGAAAACCAGTCCACCTTTAAGATAATAACTCACCGAAGAGTTTTTAGAGTTTTCATCTGGGCGGTAAAGTTTCACCCAGGCATTAAAAGAACTTTGCTCGAGGGAGTGATAACGCCTCCCCGGCGTATTCATGTAAGTGTCCACGTTTCCTTTCACCACTTCCAGATACTCTTCCAGAGTACAAAGATCTGATCGGTAAACAAAAAGATCATCCACAAAGCTAGTCAGGCCTTCGGCCAGCCATAGCATGGTAGTGTAATTTTCATTCACATAATCAAAGGGCCCAAGTTCAACAGGTCGGATTCTTTTTACGTTCCACAGATGGAAATACTCATGGGCAACCAAAGAGAGATACTTCTGGTACTCTTTTTTATTTCCGAGTTTTCTTCCATCAAACTGCAGGGCCGTAGAGTTCAAATGCTCAAGGCCCCCGTAAAGCTTGGGCACGAAGTGATTGATAAAGAGATACTGATCATAAGGAAGGTCCCCTTCAAAATGATCACTTACTGTTTCCACGATCTTCTTGATATCTGCCTTAAGATTTTGCTTATGAGGATACATGTCCCCGTAGTTCGCAATATGATGAGGTTTTCCCTTCACCATGAAGCCATCGGTCTCATGACACCCAATCTCCACCGGCGAATCCAGAAGCTCGTCGTAATCATGTGCGGTGTAAAGGAAGACATCTCTTTTTTCAGAAATATCTTTAAGTCCCGTTGAGAGTTTTGACCACGCCGGCGGAAAGCGAAACTCAATGGTAGGATTTTCAATCTCTTCTCCCACCACTCCCATAAGATACGTAGGACCCTGAAGGTAAGCATGAGAAGCATCAATATGAGTTGTCCTGACCGTTAACTCTTTTCCATATAGCTCATAGCTAATTTCGAATTTATCCGAAGTCTTTTTGATATCCGATTTTGACCAGTCAATTTCCCATGTCCCTTTGGAAATTTGGGCATGAAAAAGAACTTCCCCATTATCCTGAGAAGCTGAAAACCAGCGGATATGTCTGGCATATTCTCTTAAGAGATAGGAGCCGGGACTCCAGGACGGGAGAAAAACCCTCAAAGTATTTTGATTCTTGGGTTTTTCCAGCTTCAAAGTAACTTTCAGGTGGTTAAGCTCAGGTTTATCAATGGTAACAATATAATGGGCCTTCATAACGTTCCTTTTTTATACCCCAGAATATGACCGGATTGCTCTAAAGACAACCTTCAAAAGAAATGCTAAATTGGCCCTATGGAAAATTCTTTAACTGCTTCTGACATCAAACTCTTTGTAACCGATAGTGCTGTTCGCCAAATCCAGCTCATGCAGGAAAATGATTACACTCTGGAAGGGCTTTTATTCCGTATTAAAATTGGCGGAAAAGGCTGTGGGGGCTTTACCTACGACACTGGTTTTTCAGAGCAGCATCCCGATGATCTCGTCATCACCCAAAGCTACTCTCTTATCAACTACGATCTTACGATTCTGATCGACCCATTTACCGCTTTCTATACTCAGGAACTCACATTAGACTATTTGTTAGATACAACAAATAACGAAGAGGGTTTCGTCGTGAGCAACGCCGCTGATGGAGAGCATCGCGGGAAGTTTTTCAAGGATGAATCCCGTCTACCTCCCTGGGCGAAGAAATGAAAGAAATCTCACTGGACTATCGTTATCTCAAGGCCTTCATGGTCACTTCCCGCTATCTCAATTTCTCCAAAGCCGCTCAGGAACTTAACATCGCCCAATCAGCAGTTTCGCGACAAATAAAGCTTTTAGAAGAGTCGATTGGTGACCAGCTCATTATCCGCTCCTCAAAGAAAGTCCTCTTAACTGACAAGGGGGAAGCCCTCCTCCTTGAGCTAGATAAATTTGAAGATCGTATTCAGGAAATCTTCTTCGGCCACATGAACAAAACCATCCGAATCGGCATCCTGCACGGCCTTCTTGAAACATGGTTCAATGATGTCATGGTGGACTTCTCAAAAAATAATCAGCACCAGTTGGTGGTGGAAGTGAACAGCCTTGAGTTGCTCAAAGAAAAACTTCATGAAGGTAAATATGACATCACTTTCAGCACAGAGAATATTCAAAGTGAACTCGTCACATCCCTTAAACTTTTCGAAGAGAAAATGGTTCTTGTGAGTAAGAATGAAATCAACCCGAAAGAGGCCAGTGATTATCCCTGGATCGTTTACTCCGAGCACGATCACTTCTTCCAACTTTATAAAAAGCGCTCGGAGAAAACCATTGTTGTAAACTCCATCACGACCATTCTTAAACTTGTGAGAAAAGGCGTGGGCATCGCCATCGTTCCTGACCACACGGTGGACGATAAAAATCTGAGAGTTTATGAATTAAAGGGCCTGCAGAAACAGCACATTCACCTATCAAGCCTTAACTTCAAGACCATGCCAGAACACATCAAGCAGCTGGTTGATATCATCAAGAAAAAATAATATGGTTCCAACACACTTTTGGATAGGCGGTGCATAACCAAAAGTGTGTTGGAACTTTAGAAGAACCTTAGAAACTACAGGACATTTTCCCGTTCAGAACTTTCCCGTCTTCGCAGACGGTGATTTCGAGCTGATCTTTTTGGGGAAAGTTTTTGAGGGAGTAAAGCTTTTCAATCACTTCTCCCGAGCTGAAACCTTGTTTTCGGACATATGGCCAACGGACTTTTACACCCACCACCTCAATGCCTTCAGGAACGCCAAAGAGAATTCCGGATTCGTTCTGAGACGGAAGTCCACCTTGGCTATATTCGACCCATCGACGCTGGACCACTTTCTTCGTTTTAGATTGGGTGTAGAGCATGACCATGGCCCCGATACCTTCAGTATTAGACTTGATGCCATTCAGGTGAACCTTCACACTCTTTCTTCCGATGACCTTATTTTTGTTTTGAAACAAATAGAGCCTTGGAGCAATGTCGGCACGCCTTACATTATTCTGCGATGTAAGAATGTCAGGGAGACCGTCTTTATTCACATCTAAAGTGATGGTTCCGGTGGGATTAACAATGTCGATACCGGTTTGTGGGCCAACGTTGATGAAGGCCCTGGTCTCATCCTGCTCAAAAAGAACCAGACGTGAGTAAGGGGGAAATCCCGAATTATCCACCAGAATATCAATTCTTCCGTCTAGATTGTAATCCATCCAGATGGCCCTTCTATCCCCCTGGTTCCAGGATTCAGAGGTGGCATCACTGACGTATTCAGTCCTTAAGAAGTATGGAGGATAAGTTTCTTTTGATCCTGTGAGCACACTTGATCTATCCACAGAATCGTTATCATAGGCGTGAGAAAGCTCCCCTACGAAAACATCCATGATGGAGTCATCATTATAATCAGTGCAGGCACTGAAAAAGGTGCGCCCTCCACCGGTGGGAATGAGGCTCCCGTCAGGATCTGAGGCATAGTTGGCAAAAGGTCCAACGTCCTCGAAGAACCTCTCCCCTGTCTGTGGTTCCTTACTACTCATCCACAGTTTATTTTTATGTCCCGAGGAAGAGACTGTCATGATGTCGGGCCAGCCATTCTGATCAATATCACAGGTCGACGAACCATAGGTAGGTTTAGCATTTGGAGGATAAACCTGATCTGAGTTTTTATCGGCTTCTTCCCGTAGAAGGCGGGTGACATCTTCAAACTTCTTTCCCTGGTTGTTTCTCAGAAGACGGTCGGCCACAGGAAAATACTGATTATTTTTATTTTCAAACCAGTTTGAGATAAAAAGGTCAGGCCACCCATCAAGATCGTAGTCGATGACACTGACACTTGAAGTCGGTTCAACAGGTAACGTTAAGGCTTCGGGGCTTTCTATGAAATGGATTTTTCCAGTCTTTATTACGCCAAAGTATATTTTCAGAGGAATCTGACTCACTTCACTTCTTTGATTCAGAACTCCTGAAACAAGATCAGGAACTTTATCCTTGTTCAAATCATAAAAGAGCATGAAGCTTGATTTAAAGTCTATTGGTAACGGGTCATGTTTCCATTCTTCAAACTTGTTTAGGCTTTTGCTCCATACAAAGAACCTGGGCCTTGAGTAATAGGTTGGTAAGATGACTAGATCGGTGTGCCCGTCGAAGTTTAAATCCAGAGCATTGAAGGTTACGGCATACAAACCCATAAGCCCGTAATCGGCAGTTTTATCTTCAAAGGAGCCGCCCTCTTTTAAAGTTGGACCATAATTGACGGCCTGGATTTTCTGGGAGAGAGAATCGAGTTCTTCAGACAGCGAAATTGCTTCTTCATCTGCACTTTTCTGAGGTGCAGAGGAGGAACAGGAAAAAATTGAAATAAACAGGAGGCCCAGTTGAAGGGGCCCCCTGATAAAATTAGAAATCAATGATGTCGAATCCAAAGCCATCTCTTTCGCTCACGGCCTTAGATAACTTAGGCAGGAGTTTGTCGTAGCTTGAATTAAGTCTTTTGTAGTTCTTAGTGAAAGTCTGACGGCTGTCACGCATGATGACTTCGGTCAGAAGAGAAACGTACTCCTTATCTTTTTCCGAAACTTCAGACTTATTAAGGATAGCAGTAGTACGAGAAAGAACACATAGCTGGACGTAAAGTTCAATCGCCATATTGGCAATTCTCATCTGGAGAAGCTCATTACCGATGATGTTCTTACCAAATTTGATAATGGTGTTTTCAACAGCAATGGCGAAATCTTTCAATGAACTCACGAAATGATTACCATGACCCTCAAGGGAAGGATGGACTTTCGTTAACGTTTTATTTCCAAAGCGCTTACCTATTCTTTTCTTAGCAAAATCAGAAAGGATACCTACCGACTTGATCGGATCCTGGAAAGCTTTGGAAACATCGGCAATTTTTCCCAGTTCCTTCAGATCATCAGATGGACCTTTAATTCCTGAGAGGGCCGTGAAGATTCGGAGGATTTCATTGGTGCCTTCGAAAATCAGATTGATTCTGCAATCACGCATGATTCTCTCATAAGGATATTCCTTCATGTAGGCATTACCCGCAGCAATCTGAGTCGCCTTATCGATTGTATCCCAAAGTTTTTCTGAACAATAAACCTTACAGATGGCAGATTCATGAGAAAACTCTGACATCCCCTGAGTGATTTTTCCGGTTGTCATGTAAACAATGGATTCACTGGCGTAGATATTCGCTGCCATCGTGGCAAGCTTTTCCTGAATGAGTCCGAAATTATCAATAGTGTCACCGAACTGCTTTCGGGTTTTGGCCTGAACTGTTGCCATGTTCAGGATTTGCTTCATGCCCCCTACGGCGCCTGAACCGAGAGAAAGACGACCGGTGTTCAGAACGTTCATGGCAATTTTAAAGCCCTTTCCCGGCTCACCAATGATGTTTGAAGCAGGAACTTTGACGTTATCAAAATATACAGCTCTCGTTTCAGAGGCACGGATTCCCATTTTGTCTTCTTTTTCACCGAAGGAAACTCCTTCTCTTTCTTTCTCTACGATAAAGCAGGTAATCTTTTCCGTTTTACCGCCTTTGCCATCATCGTGTTCAGTTTTGGCAAAGACTGAATAGAAGCCGGCGAGTCCGCCATTAGTAATCCAAAGTTTCTGTCCATTGATTGTATAAGTCCCGTCAGCATTCTTTGTCGCTTTGGTTTTAATGGAATAAGCATCTGACCCTGATCCTGGTTCAGTCAGACAGAAAGCTGCGAAAACTTCCCCTGAAGCAAGCTTGGGTAACCATTGCTTTTTCTGCTCTTCATTGCCTTCGTTTAAGAGGGCCTTAAAACCGATGGACTGATGGGCGCCAAGAGTCGTGGCAATGGATCCGTCGATACCGGCGACCTGAGAAAAGACTCTCGCATAGAGAGTTGTATCAAGTCCTAATCCCCCATGCTCCTCACTGACGGCCAGACCACAAAGTCCCAGACCCGCCAGACCTTCCAGCACTTCCTGTGGGATTTTTGCATCTCGATCGAATTTCGCGGAATCAACACTGTCCTGGGCGAATTTATCAATGGCATCTACCATGGCCTTCGCCATTTCGACTTGCCCATCATTAAAATGAGGGAATGGAAAAACTTCATCCTCCAGGACTTCGCCATAGAACATGTGTTTTACGATTGATGGAATTTCTTTAGAATTTTCGTTGCTGGACATAGACCCCTCTTTCATGAATGGGAAATAACTAAAACATTATAAATATAAATGTCCTGAGAAATAAAATACAGAAATTATGAAAGTGTATTCGAATTAACTTAAGATTCCAGAGCGGAACGCTCAGAGAATAATATCTGAGCTTTTCGCTTCATCTTAAAACCCTCTCTCTATGCTTGCACATCACATTAAATTTGATGACAATTAATTGATGATAAATAAATTCAAAGACTTCCTTAAAAAATTTTCCCGGAAACGGGACGACGACTTTTCTGATCAGGATGAGATTTCAGATGAAATATCTGACGACGCTCTTCAGGATGAAGTGCTTTCAGAAGATCATACCGGTGAGACACCTCTTCCACAGGAAATTAAGCCATCCTGGAAGGACAAGTTAAAATCTATAGTTCCAGCTTTCCGTAAAAAAGAAACGGAAATGTCTGAGGAAAGTCATCTCGAAGATAGTGAAGAAGAAATAGGCAATGAAGATGTCACCGGTGAAACCATTCTTCCGGTAACCAAACCTTCCTGGAAAGATAAGTTTTCATTCTTAAGAAAAAAGCCCACTCCTGAAGATCAAAGTGCTCTTATAGAGGGGTCTTTGGATGAAGGAACCGGTGAAACTTCTCTTCCTGAATACAAACCTTCATTCAAAGAAAGACTTCAGCAAACAATTAATAAGTTCAGGAACAAGGTTCCCGCTGTTAATGTCAAAGAATGGAAGATGCCGGAAAGAATGAAGGGGAAAAATGATACTCTCCTTTCACTCTCTCCAAGTCTCAGTCGCAGCACTGAAAGGTTTCTTTCCCGCGAGGCACGTGAAACGATTCATCAGGTTTCCCTGGTATTTATTATCAGTGCGTTTACCTATACTGCCGGTAAAGTGACGGCCCTTTTCATGAAAGGTCCTCCTGCAGTAGAGTCCCCAAGAACTTTTGCCGTAGATGTGAATCTTGATGAGGACTTCAGGCCCGCTACCCTTAACCAGGTAAGAGCAATCAATATCTTCAGAACAAATACCGGTCTTGGAAAGAAGAAACAGGTTGCTGACGCTAAATGTGAACAGGCCCAGCAGACAAGTAATCTTCCTATTAAGCTTGTTAACACAGTCGTTCTTCAGGACCAGGTAAAATCCCTTGCTTCAGTTCAGGTCCGTGGAGACCGGGACCTCCAGGAAGTGAGAGTCGGAGATCAAATTTCCAACCTCGCTAAGATTTTCAAGATCGGCAGACTTGAAATGATCATCAGGAATCTGGAAAGTGGTATCTGTGAGTCAATTTCTTCTGACAAACTGAGAGAACGTGGTACGTCACCTATTTCTGTCATGACTCCGTCACAAAGTCGGGCCTTCAAGGCGGCCAAGAAGATGCCTGGTATCGAGAATGTCGGGAACAAGTTCAATATTTCAAAAAATCTTCTGGATGAGAAGATGAAGGATATTGCTTCTATCCTCACTCAGGCCCGTGCCATCAAGATCCAGAATCCGGATGGGACAATGGCGTTCAAGCTGACTGAAATGGATCCTGAGGGACTTTTTCCTTACCTGGGATTACAAGACCAGGACATCATCACAAGCATTAATGGAAAGCCTATCTATGATATGAATGAAGTTATGTCTCTTTTTGGAAAGATTAAGAATCTGGACAAACTTCAACTGGGAATCCGGAGAGAAGGTTCTGAAACGACTTTAGATTATAATATTCAAAAATAAGGACGAACGTTACATGAAGACAAGAAGTCAGCATAAGCCAGTTTTGAGTTCCCTCCTGCTTGTCTCCCTTCTGATGGGAAGTTATGAGGCGGAAGCTCAATTTAACAAGTATCGTTCGCAAACAAGATTCAATACAAATCCGGGAACAGGAACCCCTCCTGCTCAGGGTGCGGCCACTCCCGATGCAGGAGGCGCAGATACAGATGCCATGTCCGCTGAAGACGCGGCTGCCGCACTAAGAGCAGCGGAAAACCTTGAGGAAGCTGCTGATGACGCTCCAGATGTTCCGGAGGAAGTGGATGCCGGAACTGCCTTCGAGCCAGAACCTGACGATGAAGTGAACCAGGCCACATTCGGAGATCGTCCTTCTCCTGCCAGGAACGCTCAACCTAAATCAAGTCAGTATGTAAATTTAAATCCCGAGACAGCTTTTGGTCCTGAGATAGTAGAAAGTTTCGATTTCCCTGATACAGACATTATGGAAATCACCCGTCACATGCAGAAGCTTACGGGCATTAACCTGATTCTTGATAAAGATGTAAAAGGTAAAGTTTCCATTATTGCTCCTACTCCCATCACAGTGGGTGATGCCTGGAAAGCTTATCTCGCCGCTCTCAATATGGCCGGCTATACCCTCATTAAATCGGGGGCCTTCTATAAAGTCATCAACGCCCGGGACATCCGCTACACTCCGACAAAAATCTATACCGGCAACTACACTCCTGATACTGAAAATTACGTGATGAGAGTGATCTCTTTAAAGCACGTATCAGCAGCTGAAATTGCCAGAAACTTCCGTCCCTTCATGAGTCGATACGGAAGGATCATTGATATCAAGCAAACGAACACAATTATTATTGCGGACACTGGCTCCAATATTAATCGCCTGGCAAAGATGGTGAGATTCCTTGATGTTCCAGGGCACGAGGAAGCATTACAGATTGTCAGAGTAAAGAATTCTTCCGCTCAGGAAATTGCCAAACTTCTGGATAATATCTTGAAAGGCAGCACTTCAGGAGCAGGTGCAGGTTCACGTCCCGGAACCGCCACTCCCCGCTTTACCGGCTCCTCTGCAGGTGGAGGAGAATCAACTTCCGTTATTTCCCGGATCATTGCTGAACCTAGAACCAACTCAATCATTGCCATGGCAAACGCCGAAGGTGCAAAACAACTTCGTGAACTGATTCATAAGCTGGATGTGAAACTTATTTCCTCCGGCTCTAACCGTGTTCATGTTTACTATCTCAACTATGGTGATTCCGAGGAACTTGCTAAAACACTTTCAAGCATTGTTTCCGGGGCCGCTCCCACTGGTGGGGCCGCTGGGGCCACAGGCGGAAGTCGGTTCACTTCTTTTTCCGGTGGAACAGGTGATAATCCGATCTTCTCTGCTGAGGTCAAGATTACTTCCGACAAAAACAATAATGCTCTTGTCGTAACTGCATCTCCGACTGATTGGCTTACTTTAAAAGATGTAATCGGAAGACTTGATATTCCCCGTGACCAGGTTTATGTTGAAGGCTTGATTTTAGAAGCAAACGTGACAAAAGACAGAGCTTTCGGAGTCGAGTACGTGGGAGCTTATGGTGCAGGGAATGTTCAGAGATCAGGTTTTACCACTGATACTTCCGCATCCAACGGTCTCCTGGGACTCCTGGCCTCAGGGATTCCACAATCCGTTGGTGGATTTGTAGCAGGTGTAGGACTTGGACCAACAAGAACCATTACTCCTACCGGAGCCAATGGACAGGCGGGAAGCCCGATCCGTGTGAACGCAGTCAATGCGCTGATTAAGGCCATTGCTTCTCACAGTAGTACGAACATTCTTGCAACTCCACAGATCCTTGCTCTGGATAACACAGAAGCAACTTTTGAAGTTGGTGATACAGTACAGGTGAGAAACTCTACGATTGCTCAAGGTGGAGTTCAGAACTTCAGTTCCACTCCACAGGAAGCGAAGCTTTCCTTGAAAATCACTCCGCAGATTAATAAGGTCACACGTTTTGTTAAATTAAAAATCAATCAGAAGATTGATGACTTTAAGAGTGGAACAGGAACAGATCCTAACTCCGGAGTGGGTCTTCCTACAACAACCAGAACTGCTATCACTGAGGTGATGGTAAGAGACAGGGATACTATTGCAATGGGCGGTCTCCTTCGTGACCGTGAAATTGTCTCCAATAACAAAGTGCCTCTTCTGGGTGATATTCCTGTCCTCGGCTGGCTTTTCAAAAACAAGAGCCGCAGAGTTGAAAAAGTGAACATTCTCTTTTTCATGACGCCAAAGATACTGGCGCCGTATTCCAAGACCGCTTCCGCTAATACCAAAGAGGTTGTGGGACGTCGTCGTGAAGCGATGAAAAAGATGTTTGATAAAGATGAAATTGACCCTAATGCGGCGGTTTCAAAAGATCTGGAGGAAAAACTTGATAAGCAGATCGAAGGCCCTTTATATGACCTTACTGATGCAAGTCTTTACAAAAACCTGAATGAAGAAGATGTTGGTGGAAAAGAAGTAGAACCTGAACTGGCCCCTGAAACTGAAATTGAAACACCTGATTATCAGGAAATCCGCAAGTCGGTACAATAAAAAATGAATTTGAACAATGAAGTCTTAGACAGCGTAGAACAAAGTAAAGAGAAGATTGGTGAGCTCCTCATCAAACACACTTCTCTTACCCGCCTTCAACTCGAAGAAGCTCTTGAGCAACAGAGAATTGAAGGAGGACTTCTCGGAGACATCCTTCTCCGGAGAAACTTTATTCATCCACATGATCTTATCAAAATTGTCTGTCTGCAGATCGGAATCCCCTATGTGACGGATATTAAGGTTGAAGAAATCGATCCCAACGTGGTGAAAGATCTCTCAATCAACTACGCCAAACATCACGAAGTTCTTCCGACGATGGAAACAGACTTTTCTGTAACGATCCTCACCAGCAATCCGTTTAACTTTAATGTTGTTAACGACCTTCACATGATCTTCAAGAAAGAGATCAAGATTGTTTGTACGACTCCCCTCAAGATTCAGGACGCCATTAACCGCGTCTATGAGAAAGCAAACCGGAACCTCGTTAACTCAATCGAAGACGAGGAATTCGAAGAGAATCTAGATCTTGAAGGACCAATTGACATCCTTGATGCCACTGAAGATGAAGCTCCTGTCATTCGTTTCGTTAACTCAATCATCTTCCGTGCAGTCAAAGAACGTGCTTCAGATATTCATATTGAACCTTATGAACGTGAGACTGTTTATCGCTTCCGTATCAATGGGGTGATGACTGAGATTCTTCGTCAGCCAAAGAAAACCCATGCCGCGGTTTCTTCCCGTATTAAAGTTATGGCCCGACTGGATATTGCTGAAAAGCGACTTCCTCAGGACGGCCGTATCAAGATCAAAATTGCTGGTAAGGACATTGATATCCGTCTCTCTACAGTTCCCATTCAAAGTGGTGAAAGAATTGTTATGAGGGTTCTGGAAAAGAACAACACGGCCTTAAAACTTGAGACCCTTGGTTTCAGGGGAAAGACGCTGGAAGGTCTTCAGGAACTCGGAAGTAGAAAGCATGGAGTTCTCTATGTAACCGGACCTACCGGTCACGGAAAAACAACGACCCTGTTCGCTCTCCTCGACCGGATCAAGACTCCTGACAAAATGATCATCACCGTGGAAGATCCGGTGGAATATGAAATTCCCGGAATCTCACAAATTCAGGTGAACCATAAGATAGATCTTTCTTTTGCCGTCGCTCTTCGTTCCATTCTCCGCCAAAACCCGGATGTCGTAATGATCGGGGAAACCCGTGACCGTGAAACTGCAGAGATTGCCATTAACGCCTCCCTTACGGGTCACTTTGTGCTCTCCACTCTTCACACCAATGACGCCAGCTCTGCGCCAACACGACTGATTGATATGGGTGTGCAGCCCTTTTTGATTTCCTCATCTCTGGCCGGAGTTCTTGCCCAGCGATTGATCAGAACTCTTTGTTCTGCCTGTAAACAACGAACGAACTTATCAGATTTTGAAAAGGTGATTCTGGATATCGATGATGTTCCTGAATCGGCCACTGTTTTTAAACCAGTGGGATGTCCAAGATGCTCAAACACTGGTTACTCAGGACGAACTGTTGTCAGTGAGCTCATGCTTATTAACGATGAAATCCGGGCCCTCATCATCCAGAAGACTGACGCAGCCACCATTAAAAAAGCTGCCATACGTGCGGGGATGAGAACTCTCAGAGGAGATGCTTTGGACAAGATCTTCGAAGGCATCACATCAGTTGAAGAAATCATGAGGGCCATTAACGCCGAAGAGGCAACAAGCGAATAAGATTTATGCCAATATACGCCTACAGAGGAATGGATCGTTCCGGAAAGGAAATAAAGAACACGATTAACGTGGAAAGTATCGTTGCTGCCAAACAGCGGGTGAAATCCATGGGAATCATGCTCATTGATATCCGTGAACAAAAAGCGCAGGGTACAGCCGCAGGCGGAAGCCTCTTCCGCATTGGTGGTTCAGTTCCAGTTGATGACCTGGCCATGATGACCAGGCAACTTGCGACTCTCATCAAGGCCAAAATTCAGATTGTAGAAGCACTCGCGGCACTTGTTGATCAAGTGGAAAATCCTAACCTTCGTCTCGTTCTCTCAGACCTAAGAAGTAAAGTGAATGAAGGAGCAAGCCTTGCCAAGGCCCTGCAGGACCATCCGAAAGTTTTTAACTCAGTTTATGTGAACATGGTAGAGGCCGGTGAAGCCTCTGGTACTCTTGAAATTGTCCTTCTTCGTCTGGCCGACTTTACAGAGTCTCAGGTGAAGCTTAAAAATAAAATCAAAGGGGCCATGACCTATCCGGTGATCATGGCAGTCTTTGGATTTGTGATGATGAATGTAATCTTTATTTTTGTCATTCCGAAGATCGCAAAAATTTTCATTTCAATGAAAAAAGAGCTTCCTTTCATTACCCAGGTTTGTATCTGGATCTCAAACTTTCTCGTTAACTACTGGTGGCTTGTCATTGTGGCAATTCTCGCAGCGATTTACGGAACAATGAAATATATTTCAACACCTAAGGGAGAATCTCAGTGGCACTCACTGCAGCTTAAACTTCCAGTTTTAGGTATCCTGATCAAGATGATTAATGTCAGCCGTTTCTGCTCAACATTAGGAACTCTGATGAATTCCGGTGTGCCTATTCTGACTGCACTAACTATCGTGAAGAACCTGATTCCTAATGTCCACATGAAAGACGCGGTAGAAAAAGCTCGCCAATCAGTGTCAGAAGGTGCTTCACTGGCCCAACCCCTGATTCAGAGTGGATATTTCCCTGCTCTTGTGACTCACATGATTAAACTTGGTGAAAGATCAGGTGAACTTGAACCAATGTTAAAAATCATTTCAGAAAACTATGAGGATCAAGTACAATCTAAAATCAGCGGACTCACCTCTGTTTTAGAACCCATTATGATGATTTGTCTGGGAACTGCGATCGGCTTTATTGTCTTCGCTGTAGTGATCCCGATGATGAACATGAACCAGCTTCGTTAAGGAGAAAATAAAAATGCTGACAAACGTACAAAAGATTTTAAAATCCGAAGCCGGAATGAGCTTAATTGAAATACTCATTGCACTTACCCTACTCGCCCTTGCCGGTACTTTCGTAGGTGGACGAGTCTTTGAACAACTCCAGGAAGGAAAAGTCTCATCTGCAAAAATTCAAATCAAGTCAATTGCCGACCGTCTGAAGGAATTCCGACGTGACTGTAACTTCCTCCCGACTACTGAAATGGGTCTGGACGCTCTTATCAGTAAGCCTCAGGGTGGACGGGAATGTAAGCGATATGCTCCCGGTGGATACATTGAAGGAGGAAAAGTTCCTCTCGATCCTTGGGACGCTGAGTTCATTTACGAGTCCGATGGTAAGTCTTTTGATATCATCTCTCTTGGGGCTGACAATGCTGAAGGTGGTGAAGGTTCCGATGCCGACATCCACTATAAAGACTTATAAATTAATCAATAACCATCAGGGTTTCTCTATGATAGAGATCCTGGTGGCCCTGGTCCTTGCGGCCCTCATATTTCTGGCCGTTCCCGCGAGCGATAATGTCCAGAAACACCGTGATCTTCAGACTGCAGTGGATGACCTTGACCGTTCAGTCAGGTTTGCCAGTAATGAAGCCGTCCTGAGAAATACGGTTGTCCGTCTACGTATTTCTCTTGATAAATCTCCAGTGGAATACACCGTGGAATATGGTCCGGCCGGCAATCTTCCCCTGCCTGAAATGACAGAAAAGACTTCTCTTTCCCTTGAGGAAGAGAAAGCAGAAGCAGATAAAAGTGCTGCTTTAGACCGACAATTTACGAAGGTTGAAGAATTTGAAGATATCAAACATGAGATATCTCCCGACGTCACTATTTTGGGAGTTGCAAGCACCTCTCAAAAGAAGCTTGTCGATCAAGGAGAGGCCAATATCTATTTTTATCCAACTGGAGAAAAGGACGGGGCCCTTATCATCTTCTCAACTGTTGAAGAAATAGCATGGCTGGAAATAGCACCATTTCTCTCTGAAACTAGTACTTTTTTTGAGCCTCTAAATACGTCGTCTAGCGTAGCCAAACTGGAAGATATCCTTCAAACTAGAATGGAAGAGGTATATAAACAGTGGCTCGTGAACTAATCAGGAATAATAAAGGTTTCTCTCTGTTGGAAGTGATGATTGCTATCACTCTCTTCGCCTTTTTTGTCACGGCCTATCTGACAAGTCAGGGATACAACGTCCAGGATTCAGCTCTCTCAGAGGAACAGCTCACCCTTCAGCTATTGGCAGAAAGGAAGATCAATGAACTCATCCTTGATCCACCGAAGTTTTCAAATGCCACGGCCAATTTAAAAGAGACCAAGACTTTTGAAGATTCTGATTACAAGAATTACGAATACACCCTTGAAATGAAAAAAGTGACAATTCCGGACTTTGCTCAGCTTTTTGCCCAAAAAGATGCCACCACTGAAGAAGGCAGGGAAAGTTATGAAGGTGACTATTTCAATGAAGGCACAAAAAATCAGAGAAATCAGGCCCTCGAAAAATTGGTGTTTGAAGAACTGAGAAAAAATATTGAAAAGATTCTCTGGCAGGCCAGAGTGACCATTAGAAATAAAGAAACAAATTATACGTTTACTTTATCGACTTTTATTACAAACTATAATGAAAAGATACAACTTAATGTGGGCTTCTAATCAGAAAGGATTCACTCTCCTTGAAATTCTGATCGCCATTGCGATTCTGGCGTTTATCAGTGTTGGCGTTGTCAACATCACTGAAAACGCGGCCAATACAATGGAAAGAACAACGGAAGTGAATGAAAATAATCTGCAGATAGAAACTGCAATGCAAAGGTTTGAGTGGGACTTCTCCCAGATCTATTCTCCTCTCTATTTTTCGACGGTCATGAATCTCAACACGGCCCCGAATATTGGCAATCCAGGTGATGATGATGGCACTCCAGGTGCCGCTGCTCAAAGTGGAGCACAAGCAGGGGCCGCCCAACCAAATCCTTATCTGCAGCAGTATTATGAGCAATTAGTTCAGAGATTTGAAAGGAATGAACATTTCATGGCCGTGAGCAAGGAAGGTTACCCTATTCCCCGCTTCTACGCCCCGGAGAAGAACGTATTTGAATTCTTCACCTCTTCGAACCGAAGAAAAGTTGAAAACCAGAGGCAATCGCATTTTGCCTGGGTCAGATATTCTCTTGCCCCTCAGGAGCAGACAACGGCAGAAGAAGAAAATGCGGCCATGCCCAAGGGACTAAAAAGTTTTGTCAGATATTTCAGCGCAGATGATCCTTATTCTGATAAACGCCTGAACATTGAAGATGCAGAACGAGTAAAAGGTGCCGTCCTCCTGAGGAACGTGGAAAATCTTGAGTTTCAGTATTGGGATTTTCAAAGACGGAAGTGGGAAACTTCTCTTCGCAGTATTCAAGGTGGAGAAAGCCTTGTCCGGGGAGTGAAGATTCTTCTGACCTGGTACGATTCTTTTGGCAACAAGAGAACTACATCCAGGATTTTCCGTACTCACTGGCCAATGGTTGTCCCTCAGGATCAGCCAGCCACCACCACTCCTGCACCAGGAGCAAATGTTCAGGGAGGAAACCCTGGAGCTTCTGAAACGGATGAAGATGAAACTTAAAGAAGAACTTAAACATATTCTAGGCAGTGAACGGGGAATTGCTCTCATGATGATCATGACTGCCATTATTCTCCTGATGGCCATTTATGGTGAGTTTACTTTTGAATCCAAGATCAGTCGTCTCAAGGCCACTAACATTCTTGATAAATCCCAGGCCAAACTCATGGCCGAGTCAGGCCTGCAACTGGCCGTCACCCGGCTTCGTCTCTACAAGGAGGCCTACAATAAAGTTCAGGGAAACCCCAGTGCCAAAAACATGGTTTCGAGTCAGCTGTTGAATCAGCTATGGGAAGTGCCTTTCATATTTCCTATTCCTCTCGGTGGTAATGCCAACATGGCACTCAAGGAAACAGTCAATAAATTCACTGAAGACACTTTCCTCGACGGGGAAATGAAAGTCAGCATTCAGAATATCTCTAACCGCCTCAATCTCAACATGCTCCGGATTGACATGACTAAATTTAATCCTGATCCGAATGCTGATGATGGACAGGATGAAAATTCCGCCCTTAACATGGCCGACAATGCCATCCTCTCGGATGTGTCGGTTGATCAGTCCCTGTATTTTCTCCTGAAAAAAATGGTGGATGACAAAAAAGAAAAGGATGAAGCCTTTGAAGACCGTTATGGAAACATTAATTATCAGGAGATGCTTACAACTCTGAAATACTTTATGTCTGACTACCAGAGCATGAATCAGGATCCCCTGGCAGGAGAAGCTGAGGCCAATTTCCAGAAGGTTCCTCTCACTCCTAAGTTTGGCCCCTTAAGTTCGGCCAGTGAGCTGTATGCCATTCCTGGATGGAATGATGAATTGATTGAACTCATCCAGAATGAATTTTCGGTTTATCCAAGCATGCAGATAGATTTCAACAAACTTACTGCCAACATGTTGAAGATTCTGATACCTAATCTCACAGAAGATGAAGTGAGAGAATTCTTTTTATGGAGAGATGATCCGGAACAGCCGCAATTCCTGAACTCTAAAGCAGATTTTAAGAAGTACATCGTTGATCAGGAACGCCTCATGAATGAGACAGACTTTGAGGAAAGAATGAAACTTTTTGAACAAAAGGGGATCACCTTCGGAGCAAATCCCAATCTTTTTAAAATTGTTTCAGAAGGATCTTATAACCGTTCCACCTTCACTTTAGTGGCCTATGTTCTGCTGCCGAAAAATGAAGCAACAACTGCAAAATGTCCTCCCGGTCAGGTGGGGACTCCTCCCAACTGTAAACCAAAACCGGAAGGTGAAGCCGAACCACCGGGTGGAACCGCACCTCCGGCAGACCAGAGTACTCAATTACTCGATCCGAGGATCATTGAAATCCAGATTAACTGACAAGGAAACTGAGGAAGATTTAGGTAGGCGATTTTCTTAGTATATTGTTAGAATAATACTATGCATGTATTAGCAATTGATATCGGATCCTACAGTGTAAAATACATTTCTTCTTTTGTAGATCGACGGAAGATTAACCATGTAGACATGAGCGAAGTTATCGTTCGAGATTTCATGGCCGATCATCCTGAGCTGACAAGAGAAGAAAGTTTCGCTTCCATTGTTCAGGAAATAATTGATTCCGTAGCACGTCCGGATACGAAAGTGATTTATCAGATTGATCATCAAATGATGACAACCAGATTTTTGACTTTACCTGTAAAGAGCAAGAAAAAAGCCGAACTCATGCTACCCTTCCAGCTCGAGGAAGATATCCCCTATGCCTTGAGTGAAATTCACTATGCTTACCGGATGGAAGGTCAGAAGACCCAACATACAGCGATGGTTGAGCTGGTAAGAACTCCTTTCTTTGAAGAGTTCTACAACATGTACAGGGACATGGATATTCTTCCGAATATTCTGACAACAGAATCATCTTCGGTAGAAAATTACTTTAATCAAAATCCTATGGCGGGGCCTTTTTGTGTTCTCGATGTGGGCCATAAAACCACCAAGGGTTATTTCTTTTATAACTCCCGCCTCTTCATGACACATGTAAGTTATATTGGTGGCCATCACGTCAATGAGATGATTGCTGAAACTTATAAGATCGAAACCGATGAAGCAATTATTTATAAACATCAGAATGCATTCCTCCTGACTTCAACTCAGTATGAGGAAGTTGATCCTGCCCAGAGGGAATTTGCCCTTGCCATGGACAAGGTCTTTTCTCACCTGGTCGCAGACTTTTCCCGATGGAAAGTTGGCTTCAAAGTCAATTACGGTCTGACGGCCCAACATGTCTTTCTTTGCGGTGGATCTTCCAACATAAAAAACATTGCCAACTACCTTTCAGAGAAATGGGATATCAAAGTCACCCTGCTAGAAAGCTTTGATAAGGTCGAATCCGAAAAGATCGATCTTAATCCGAAGAATAAGTCAAAGTACGCCCTCGCCAATATGATGGCAACAGGTTTCCGACGTAAAAACAGATTCATCAATCTCCTTACCGGTCGATTTGCTCAGGCATCAACTTCTGAAGTTCCCCTCCACTCTCTCGCATTCGTTGGTGTGAGAGTCTTTGCAGCTTCACTCGTTCTTGCTATTTCTCTTCTTGCAGAAAGATATTTCATTGAAAAAGACATTGCTTCAGTAAATGCCAAAATGGGAACAGTGATGAAGAATCCGGAGCTACAGCTGCCGGGACGTCTCAGAAGACAAGTTACTACTAATCCAAAGCCTGTTTACGATACTCTTGTCAGAAAACAAAGAGATGTAAAACAGGAAATCTCAACTCTCCAGTCAGCCGTGCAGATACAGGCCCTCTCACCTCTTGTCACTGTCAGCCAGATTGCGGCAAGTGCAACAGGGGCAACACTCACAGAGTTTATTGTGGAAGATTCCGGAGAGATCCGAGCTGTCTTCTCTGCTGAATCAATAGAAGAACTTTCTAAACTTAAAAATCTTTTTGAAAAATCTGCCCTGGAAGATGTTGAGGCAAGAATAGATCAGACAAAACTTCTGCTGACAGTAAAAGCATTCAGGAACTCATAATGGAAGATATAAATACAAGAATTCCCTTATTTAAGAAAATAGACCGGGCAGTGTTTGAAAGGATTGATAAATTCAAGCTGACCCCTGGGTATAATAATCTTCAGGACTTCTATAATGGCCTGGAAGAAGAACAGCAGAAGTTTTTCAAGGCCATCGTTATCGTTCTCATCTTCTTTATCCCGGCCATCTTTCTAGGACTTGTCTGGTGGCAAAATCAGTCACTCAAAGAAGATATGGGGACCAGAATTGCACTGGTTGAGAAGGCCAATGAAATCATCGGTCAAAGACAAAGCCTTCAGCAAATCTCCCCGATCATTCTTTCAGAAAATCCCATCGACGGGTCGTCTATGATGACTTCTCGCCTCTCTAACCTTCTATCTGCCATTGGTGTAGATCTCTCAAAGATTCAGGTGAGTAATTATGAAGGAACGATGGTTTCAGGTTCCATCATGCGCTCGGAAGCTGATTTCAAATTCTCAAATCTCTCCACTGATGAATTGGTGAATATTTTTTCTTCGATGATCCAAAGAGAAAAGTTCAAAATTGAGTCTGTTCGTATAGCCAGGAATCCAGAATCAAATCTCCTCCAGGGACAATTTCATGCTGTCCACTTTGGAAATGCCCAGACAACAGAAGGTGAATAATGGCCGCAGTCAGTGAAATCCAGTCACTAGAAGATATAAGTTATAAAAGTAGAATTAAAATCTATCTATGGCCCTTGATAATCCTGATCCTTTTCCCTCTCGCATTTCTTAACTTTTACCCTGTGGGAGATAAACTTAAAACTTTCCTGCAAACTAACCTTCAAAAGGCTGGATGTAATCTTGATTACAAGGAAGTGAGCCTCGGTTTTCTTTTACCAAAACTCATTGTTACAGATCTGGTTATTCCTTCAGAATGTATGAATCGGACCGGAGATCCCCTCATCTTCGGCCATATCACCATTAACTTCCAGTTCATAAGCTTTGCCCCACTTGGCCTTCCTTTCAGGATTGATACCCAAATGAATGGCCAGCCTGTTTCCTTCTATTTCGTGCAAGGATTCGGAGAAAGAATGATCCGCATGAAGGATCAGTCTATTGTTCTTTCCAGGCTCAAACCTCTAACTGGTGATAAAGTTAAACTTTCTGGAAAAGTGACGGTTGATCTTAATGCACTTTTGACCAATAACAATCAACTCAAAGGTCTTTCACTCAAGGCCCAGTCCAGGGATTTTGTTATTCCTCCTCAGGATATTGAAGGTTTCACCCTTCCTAAAATGAAGGTCAATGAAATGTATCTCGAAGTGAATTCAGATAATCCGCCACAGGTCGTGGTAGAAAAATTAATCATTGGAGATCCCGATTCA
The DNA here is from genome assembly GCA_046566385.1 of Bacteriovoracia bacterium. Lineage (GTDB taxonomy): Bacteria > Bdellovibrionota > Bacteriovoracia > Bacteriovoracales > Bacteriovoracaceae > Peredibacter. The sequence continues at coordinate 26,376 of JBKHWS010000008.1, forward strand.
CCAATGCGGGCAAACTTCAAAGGGACTATCGGCCTTCAGCAGGGCAACATTGCCATGTCTCAAGTTAACCTCAATGGTGAAGTGGCTTTCTCTGAATCATTCAAAGAAACTGTCCCGGTTCTGGATTTATTTTTTAATAAATTTACTCAAAAAGATGGTTTCTATCAGATTCGAGTGGGTGGTATATTAGCGCAGCCTAAGCTCTCTAACCCATAAGGATCAGGAAATGCTCACCGAGGCAATTGAAAAGGCCTTAAAAAAATCTGTTCACGATAAAGAACTCTTTAAGGTTATGGAGTACGCAGTTTTTCCGGCCGGCAAACTGTTCAGGCCCCGCCTGGTTGAGGCCATCGCATCTGACCTTAGTGATTCACTCACGCAAGACCACCTCCATCTCGCAAGCGCCATAGAACTCCATCACGCCTATACTTTGGTCCACGATGATCTTCCGGCCATGGATAATGACCTTATCCGAAGAGGAAAAGCAGCAACTCACGCTAAATTTGGAGAATGGAAAGCGATTCTTGCAGGGGATGCCCTACTCATTTCTTCTTTTCATGAACTTTCTCTGATCCGGCATAAAAGTTTTCCTGAAATAAACAGACTGATGCTTTGGACAACTGGAGCTAAAGGTCTTATCGAAGGACAATTTCGTGACCTTGGTGCCGATGGAAAAGTTAATTTCAGAAACGTTGTCCGCATTCATGAACTGAAGACAGGACGACTCATTCAACTTGCGACACTGGGTACGTACCTTCTATCAGGCAAAATTAACTTCAAAGGGAAAAAGAATTTCCTTCGCCTGGGACGTGAGATTGGCGTGAGTTTCCAACTCCTGGACGATCTTTCAGAGCTGACAGAAGAAGCTGTTTCTCCTCATGAAAAAAAGATCAATCCCTTCTTCACTTCTTCTGAAGAGGCCTTAAAAGAATTGAGACATGCTCACCTTCGCCTGACGGATATTACCTTTAAATACCGACTTGACCATGTTGAAAAGATGCTACAGGATTATTTTGAAAAGAATAAAGAGATGATTCTCACGAAATTTGAAGTCATTGAAAAGAATGTGGGTAAAGATCTGAAGAGTTTAAGAGAGTGGATTACCAATTTCGTTTAGCCTTAATTTCTTTGATCAAATCAAGCGCCTTCAAAACTCCCGGCTTCATACTGAGCGACTTCTTTTCTTCTCGTGAAACCTCAACTGTGGAAGTTTCGAGCTCCTCGTCATTCATTTTCACCTTAGCTTCCTGAATCGTTAGCTTGTCTTCAAAAAGAAGTTTCTTAATCTTAAGAATCGCCTCTACATCTTTACGGGCATAAAGCTTCTGGCCATTCTCTGAACTGATAGGAGCAATTTCCGGAAATTCTGTTTCCCAGAAACGAATTACATAAGGCTTCACCCCGGTAATCGGGGTGAGCTCTTGAAACTTAAAGTTGGATTTATTAGGGATCATGGAGAGAGGTTCAAATGACATCATGATTAATCGTTGTCATTCTCATCATCAACATCATCGTTATAAACAGTATCATCCTCATTGTTCAGGAATGAGCTTAAGGCCTTAGGCTTAGCTTCCTTCACTGGAAGATTCGTATTCTCATTACCATTTTCATCCAGGCGATGAGCATAACGTTCAGTGATATCCTCTTTCAGAATTTGTGAAGGCTTGAAAGTCAGAACTCGACGAGCACTGATATTCATAGCTGTTCCTGTCTGAGGATTTCGACCTACCCTCGTTGCTTTATCGCGAATACTAAAATTTCCGAATCCGGAAATCTTAACTTTCTCGCCTTTAGCAAGAGTGTCTTTAATTACTTTAAAGACAAGATCAACTAACTCAGCTGCTTCTTTCTTCGAGAATCCAGCTTCTTTGTAAATACGCTCGACTATGTCTGCCTTAGTCATGCTCATTGAAAATCTCCCATGAAGTTTCAAAAGCTTATCGCCAACTTTTAAGAATTATTAATAGGTTAGCAGTAAACAGGATTAGTTCAAGAGAAAAAAAATCCGTTTCTATTGAAATTTCAGTTATTTGTGGGAAATGCGGACGAAAAAAAAGCCCCTTGCGGGGCTTCCTGTAAACAATAATTACTTAGTGGCTTCGTAGATAGCTTTGAAAGCGTTGAAATCGTGGATTGCAAGCTCAGAAAGCATTTTACGGTTGATCGTAATATCTTTCTTCTTAAGACCAGAAATGAACTGACTATAAGAAGTACCGAGCATACGAGCTCCAGCATTGATACGGACGATCCAAAGTTTACGAATATCTCTCTTAAGAAGACGACGACCAATGAATGCATAATGAAGAGCACGACGAACTGTCTCAGAAGCGTGCTTGTACTTCGTTCTACGGTCGAAGTGATAGCCTTTAGCTAGCTTTAATACTTTGTTTCTTCTCTGGCGGGCCTTAAAACCACGTTTAACTCGTGACATACTTTCTCCTCTTCGTTCATAGGGGGCATTTCGCTCTTAACCCTAATTCACTACTCTCGACGGTTATTAAAAATTACTCGGTCCTATTAGACTAAGTAAGGGATACACATTGCAGCGTTATGATAATCACCCGGGTGAACATACCCTGGAGTGTTCTTATCTTTCTTCGCTTTCTTCGACTTGTTTACAAGCAAATGACGAAGGTGAGCTTTCTTATACTTAATTTTACCTGTTGCTGTAACTTTAAAGCGCTTAGCAGCTGCACGCTTAGTTTTCATCTTAGCCATATGATGGTCTCCAAAAAAAAATGCACCCTTAAAAGAGTGCATGAAGTTATCACGGGATAACCAATAGATAAAGTAGTTTTTACGGGCTATTTCTTTTTCCCAGGGGCAACCATGGCAATCACTCGGTTACCCATGAACTTGGCCGGAGCCTCAATCACAGCACCTCTATCGAGAACTTGCTTCACAATTTCATCAAATTTAGCAAGACCGATCTCTTTATGGGCCATTTCACGTCCTCGAAACTGCATCAGGAGCTTTACTTTATCGCCCTGGTCCAGAAACTTGAAAATGTGATTCAATTTCACTTCCATATCGTGTTTTTCGATATTTGGACGGAATTTTATTTCCTTCACATCGATCACAACTTGCTTTTTCTTAGCCTCAGCGGCCTTCTTCTGGATCTGGTACTTGTACTTCCCATAGTCCATCATTTTCACAACCGGAGGCTTGGCATTCGGGGAAATTTCGATGAGGTCCATACCTTCAGAGTCGGCCATGATTCTTGCCTGAGCGAGAGTTACTACTCCATAGGCCTTTCCATCATCACCAATCAATCGGATCTCATGAGCACGGATCCTCTCATTTACTCTCGGTTCTTGAACTTTTTCGCTTATAACCCACCTCCATTACAAATTTCAGGGTCTGATTTCAAATAATCAAAAAGTTACATCCTGATCGCTAACCTGACAAGCGTCATTGATAGAAGATCACTTCAACTCTTAATTTTAATTCTGGCACAAGTCTTCTTTGCACGCACAGGAAGAATCCTGGGGCCAGCCCTGGATTCTCTTTAAGGGCCTTTAAACGGCTATCCTCAGTAATTCTTAATATATCCTCAAAGGTCTCACCTTGAACCGTTTCACGCCAAACGGGCGCAGCGACCCAGTCCACCAAAGAAAAGGGAGCGTCTAACACTTTTTTTGGACCGATAACCGGTCTGGCAATCAGACATTGACCCTTACCTTCCAGCATTTCATGAGGTTCATGAGTAAAAAGCAGATAAACCGACTCATCAGAGAGATCCATTCCTTCTTCACTCAGAACAGAATCTATTTCGATGGCCTTCTCACTCCAGTCCTGGCCGGAATGAGTAGAAGGAAGACAGAGCCAACGTAAGTTAGGAAGAAAGGAATTCATCAAGGAAGGGCCTTATTGAACTTGAGATTAATGGCCACCTGATCATTAAGATCCCGAATGAATTTTTCAATGGATTCATCCAGCTTCAACTGATCCACCACTCTGAAGCTTCTGTCTTCATTTCTCTCAATCACTTTCTGATTCTGATGATAGATCAAAGTATCTTTGATAATGGGAACAGCAAAAGACTCCGGATACTTAATCACTCTCCCATGTTCAAGCTCAAGGGTAAAAAGTTCTTTTGAAACCTGAATGAAGCGATCCTGAGTGAAGTTTTCCTGTGAGAGATATTTAACTGAGAGTCCGGAAATATAATAAGCTTCATAGAGATAAGACAAAGCAGTAGAAAAACGGCGGACCTTTGTAGCGATAAGATACAAATCCTGAGGCGAGAGTCGCATGCACTCTTCCAGTGATTCAACTTTTCTTCCCAGGGCATAGGAAACGATGTCCAGTGCTTCCTGAATCATCTCTTTCACCGACGGCAGATAAAACTCATATTTGAGCTCTTTTCTTTTGTTCATGAGAAAGCGCGTAAGCTGCATGCCATCTTTGATGGAACCGTTCCAGACATTAAACCAGGTGGAATTGATAATAGCGGGAACCAGGAAGTGATGGAGGATCATGTTCTTGTGGTAGAGAACTTCAACTCTTCTCTCGTCTTTAATGACGTAATAAACCTGGTTAAGTTTTTCCCGCTTTAGAACTTCAATCTTTTTATTTCCGATGAACATATCAAGAGCGGAACGGATGGAATCCCGAAAGTTCTCGCAGGAAAGACTTGGGGTCATAGGAATCTTCATGGCCCTGCAATACTCAATGACATCAATGGCCCTTTCTTCAATCTGCTTCCAGGTAAGGGCCCCTGAAGGTTCATCAAGCATGATGAGGGCAAGAAGGGAGGAAGGCGTAATGGGCATTCCACGGCCTACGGCCTTGAAGTTTTCAAAAGCTAAATTCTGAGTGGCCTCTTTAAGATCACCCTTATAACCATCCATGATAATGGGTTTGCCGAAATGAATGTGAATGGTTCCCAGCCTCTTGTTAAAAAGCTTAACCAGTTTAAAAAGCTGTGTTCCTTTTTCAGGAACTTTCTTTCCTCCGCCAAGTTCACGGGCGTGGGCCTTTTCTTCCGGAATGTGCTCATGAGCAAGTGAAACCGGAACGAACATCAAAGGCTTTTCCTTCAGATGAGAATGGGCCTCCAGGAGCATCTGGAAAAGGCCATACTTAGGCTTTAATAACTTTCCGGTTCTGGTTCTTCCTCCTTCGAAGAAGAACTCCACCACCTGACCGGTTTTAAGAAGATAATAGATGTAACCTTCGAAAGTGAGTTTATAAAGATGATCAGAAGTGAACGATCTCCTGATAAAAAATGCACCCGCCTTACCAAAAAACTGACCTAGCGGGAAAACATTAAGATTAATTCCCGCCGCCACTCTCACCGGTACTCCGAACTTTTTAAACAGGGAGTACTGAAGAGCAATATAGTCCGCATGGGACTGGTGATTCGGTACCAGAACGATATGATTTTTTTCTTTGAGGGCGTGAAAATCCATCCCTGGGGGAAGTTCAATATTCACACCATCGTAAAGCTTTAAGAATGTGGCATCGATGAAGGTCGCGGCCGTTTTAACCAGAGTCGGAGAGAATTCCCCGTGAATTTCTTTGAAAAGTTTTTTTACTTTCTGAGCATCTTCAGGCTTTTCCCTTAGACGCTCAGAAAGTTTAGGATATGTGAGAACAACATCAAACGCATTTTCAGAGAACAAGTTGATCCTATTGGTTAAAGAGTCCGTGTGGTTTACTTTCCATCATACCACTGGCGGTCATCTCCATGAAACGGGCATTTTTGTTGATATCAGCAAGAGTGAACGCGTTTAAGTAGGTCATACCTGAGCGAACCCCTCCGGCAAGTTCATGAATGATATTTTCCACTGAACCTTTACAGGCGACCCAACGGGCCTCACCTTCTGCTGCCATCCCGGTCGGAAGTTCTCCCCGCCAGGACACCTGGGCATCCTTAGAGGCCATTCCGCGATAACGTTTGCGGCCTCCCTCAATTTCTCCCGGAGTTTCCAGACAACCAGAAAGCATTGATCCAAGCATCACTGTCTGAGCGCCGGCGGCAAAGGCCTTCACTATATCTCCGGAAGTTTTAATTCCCCCGTCAGCAATGACCGGGACATTATACTTTCTTGCTTCCAGAACACACATGGCAACTGCTGATAATTGAGGAACACCACAACCGGTAATGATACGGGTGGTACACATTGAACCAGGACCGATACCAACTTTAACAGCATCGGCTCCATGCTCGATAAGACCACGGACCCCTTCTGGCATTGCCGTGTTCCCAGCAATCACATCAATTTTAGGGAACTTCTTTTTCACATACTCAAGAGTTTCAAACATCATCACGGAATCTCCGTGAGCGATATCAATCGTAAGAATATCAACGCCGGCATCAACCAGCATATCCGCTCTCTTCATCCCCTCTTCTTTCACGCCGATTGAAGCAGCTACAGGAAGACCAAGAGGTTTGATCGCTTCACACATGAGCTTGACTTGTCTCACTTGCTCTTCCGGAGACATAAAACGGTGAAGAATTCCAAGACCACCGAGTTCGGCCATCTTTATCGCCATCTGATACTCAGTAACTGTATCCATGTTGGCCGAGATAATTGGAGTTTTAAGGGTAAAATTTTTGGTAACTCTGGATTCAAGATTCGGGGCCCGGCGTGAGCTCATCTCAGAATGACGGGGCATAAGAAGAACATCATCAAATGTGAGTCCACGTGACCTTTCCAAAATATCGTTAGCAGAGAAAATTAATCCCATTGAAAGATTCCTTGTAAGTGTGAGTGTCGGCCTATCATGCCAAATTGGGACGAAAAAGGAAATGGTTCCAAGGAAATGGTTCCAACACACTTTTGGATAGGCAGTGCACAAAAATATTATGCGCTGCCTATCCAAAAGTGTGTTGGAACCTGATTATTGATTATTCGTGTTTCGCGTTGAAGTTTTCAATGGCAGAGGCCATGAGAAATGAGTGTGCGCGGATTTTACGAAGTGCCACCACCATATCGGAATAAGTAAGTGCAGTAACTGGAAGATAAGTTCCCTTCGAAATTCGATCAAGATGCTTTTCTCTCATGCTATCCGCCCAGAGCTGAAGCTCATGAGACTTGGCCTCAATTTTTGTCATATCGAGGGTCTCACCATTATCCAGTCCAGCGCCTACTAGTTGGAAAAAGTCCCAGACATCATCAAGGAAATGGAAGAACTCTGCTTTTGATTCACCTTCCAGTCTTTCATTGCTCTTGAATCTCTCACGGTAATTGGCAAGGCGCTCAATATAATCTGCCACAGATTCAAGTTCATCAGTAATTTTGATCATCGACTGAACCTGGGACGACTGATGGTGAGACATTGGTTTTTCCATCACGTAGCAGAGGAACACTGTGATCTCTTTATGAATATTATCTGTGATCCTTTCATAATCGATAATCTTAGCGAGCATCTTTGGATCGTACTCATCAGCGCTCCAGAATTCTCGATTGAGCTTGTACATACGCTCTACAATTTCTTTCATCTTGCGAAGTTCTGATTCTGCCTGGGCCATTGAAGCGGCAGGAAGCATGTTCATTGGATCACCGAGAACGAGCAGGTGCGGAACTTCTTTCTCTGCCTTATCAGGAGTGATCTTAGTAACGAATTTTGCTAGCTGGTGAATAAACGGCAGGAAAACCAGTGTAGCAGTAACGTTAAATAAAGTGTGGGCCAAGGCAATGTGCTGGGCCACATAAGGAACTGTTCCGTCATCCGCGACAAAACGGGGATCAAGAGGAATGAGAGAATCAACAAGATCAAAGTAATAAGGTAACCACAAGAGCATCACACCCACTCCAAACAAGTTGAAGGTAGCATGAGCGCGGGCCGCTCTCTTGGCATTGACAGTCGCACCCACTGAGGCCAGAAGTGCGGTGATGGTTGTTCCGATGTTTTCACCCAGAACTAAAGCGATGGCCGTCTGATAAGGAATAACTCCTGTAGTGGCCAGGGCCATGGTTATCCCGAGCATCGCCGATGAACTCTGGACAATCATCGTAAGTAAACACCCCATAGCAATGGATGCCATGTAAGCGCCATAGTGATTTCCTGAGAAGTAAGCAATGGAATCAAGAAAACCCTGATTGGTACGAAGAGGGACAAAGGCTCCCGACATGGTCTGAAGGCCGATAAAGATAAGACCTACTCCAAGAAGAGCTTTTCCAAGATGCTGCCACTTTTCAGATTTAGAAAAGAGGGCCGGAATAAATCCTACTCCCACCATGAGAAGACCGTACTTCTCAACCTTGATGGAAATGATCCAACCAGTAATGGTTGTACCGATATTGGCACCGAAAATAACTCCAATCGCCTGAGTCAGATTCATGAGACCAGCGTTCACAAATCCTACGGTCATGACGGTAGTTACAGATGAGGATTGAACAATGACAGTGACAAGGAGACCAACTCCTACGGCCATGAAGCGGTTAGAAGTAATGGAATTGATAATTTTACGGATAACATCTCCGGCAACGGCCTGAAGGCCATCGGACATGAACTTCATTCCGAAAAAGAAAATCCCTAAACCCCCCAACAGGGTGTACATAATGGTGAAGGCTTCCATCTACTCTCCTTAAAAAATTCTCTAATCAATTACCGTTGCGAACCAAATCGGAATAATAATGTAGAGAATCGTATCGCGTACTAAGTAAAATAAAAAAAAGTAAACAAATGCTTTCGGACCTTTTAAAAATAATTTTTCCAGTCCCAAGTACTGGGCCTTCTTCGACATCGCCACCATGAACTTAGTTTTTCCATAATGTTTAATGAAGAAGCTTATGGCCCCATCAACCTTTTGGTCGAAGGCCAGAAACTGGGTCTTTAGCCAGGCCGACATAATTAAAATTCCGATAGTTTGTTAGATATCAAAGATGAGATAATGTTTTTGTGAAGATTGTGTCAAGAAAACCAATCGTAAATATTTAATATTTATGATAAAGATCAGTAATAATTCCCTCAAATTATGACATTTCTATGACAAATTTCCTGCTCCTTTATCTTAAAGTTACGTTATGTTAGCTGGCCTCACTTTATGGAACTTTACATCGGGATCTCTTCCTAACGAAGAGCTTCAATCTCATGCCTTCGTGCTACGCACATGTCAGCGCACGATGGTTTTATCATTTGACCCCTTTCCATTCCATCATAAAGAAATTCCTTCTCATCAAGTCGTTTCCGGAGCAGATGCTTATTTATTTCTTTTGGAAACTATTTGTGGTCTCAAGAGTAAATTGATTGGAGAAAATGAAATTGTCGGTCAATTTAAAGAGGCTTATCAGATTTATGCTGCATCAACTTTGAAAGACACAAAACTTCTTCATGTCCTGGAAAAGCTTTTCAAAGATGCCAAGGATATTCGGACTCAATATCTCATAGGTATTTCTCAGAAAACTTATGCTTCACTCACAAGACGCCACCTGGTTCAAAAGGCCCGTGCTGATCATATTGTGGTGGTAGGCTCCGGTGCGCTGGCCGAAGATCTGATTAATCAATTTAAAAAGAAGGCCAAGGTTTCAATTTGTGCCAGAAATGTAGAGAGAGTAAATGAACTTGCAAAAATTCATTCCCTCAACGTTATTCCATGGGAAGAGCGTTCCTCACTCGTCTCAATGCCATTTATCGCTAACACTGTTGGAGCTAATACGGTGATTTTTGACGAAGCATTCTTTCAGTCATGGTCTTCTCAAAATGAAAGACGCATGCTTGTTGACCTTGGTTCTCCATCAACTATCAGAACTTCCCTTTCCCTGGAAGAAGGTGTTGTGCGTCTAGATGATATTTTTCAGGAAGGCGCCATTGTCGAAGAACAAAAACAGGCCCAAATTTCTCTGGCAAAAAGGGCCATGGCCGAACTCACGATGAAGCGTAAGGCCCTCTTTGAACAAAAATTCCAGAAATCTCCGGAGCTATTGTCTCCTCAAAACGCATCCGACGTGAGATACCTCTAGTCCTATGACCACATACAAAATCGGAACAAGAGGGTCACTACTTGCAGTGACTCAGTCCACACTTATTAAAAATGAACTTGAAAGAATTTCCGGAGAGAAATTTGAACTGGTTCTAATAAAAACTCAGGGCGACCAGATTACAAACAAACCTTTATGGCAACTCGAAGGAAAAGATTTTTTTACCAAGGAACTTGATGAATGTCTTTTAAAGGGTGAAGTAGATCTTGTTATTCACTCCTACAAGGATCTTGGATCAGAAAGGCCTCAAGGCATAAAACTTGCCGCTGTAACTGAAAGAAGATTTGCCCATGATATTCTTCTGGTCCCACGTGAAAACATTGAAAAGCTCAATTCATGGGATGGGGATTTTATTGTTGGAACTTCTTCACCGAGAAGGATAGCAAACCTCACCCATTCCCTTTCCCAATACCTTCCCGGTTCTCCTCTGATTCGATGTGAGACTTTAAGAGGGAATGTGAATTCCAGAATCAGAAAGTTAAAGGAAGGCCAGTATCATGCCATCACACTTGCCCTGGCAGGAATTGAGCGACTAGCTCATACGGAAAAATCCCATGAAGAATTAAGTGAACTGCTACAGGACATGAATTATTTTGTCCTCCCTCAGAGTGTATTTCCTTCCGCGGCTTCTCAGGGGGCCCTTGGGATTGAAATGAGAGAGGATCGAAATGACGGTGGGAAGCTTCTCTCCATTATTTCCCAGCTTGCTCACCCCAAGACAGTTGAAGAGGTTTACAGGGAGCGGAAAACTTTCAAGGAGTATGGAGGCGGCTGTCATCTGGCAGTTGGGATTCATGTAAAAAAGATAAGTGATGATATCTTTCTTCACGTCAATGCAGGAGAAGTTGATTCTGTAAGGGTGGAAAAGAAATGGGTAGAAGGAATGAACCTTCCTGCTCTTGCTCCAGGAAGAAAACTTTTTGTTGGCTTCCCCACTAACACTCATCCCGGTGTTATCTGTGATCGCTACCTTAAGAAAGTTCCAGAAACTAAAAATGTTGAATTGGAAAACAAGCATGTCTTTGTCACCAGCATGTACTGCCTGGATACCTTACAGGCTTCAAGCAGGCCCGAAGGTGTGTGGGCAGCAGGTGCGAAGAGTGCCCGTGATCTTGCTGCCAGAGGTTTCTGGGTGAATGGAACTGCAGACAGTCTGGGAACTGAAGATCTTAAATCTCTTCAAACTTCCCGGGCCCTTCAGATCATGCATAAAAATATCACTCATTCATGGGTGGTTCTTACTCATCCTGCTTCTTCATCAGATATGGGAGAAGTTGTGGGTTGTTATGAAAGAGTGAAAACTGAAGTATCAAAAGAGTACGAAGAAGATCTCAGGAATGTTGGATGCTGTTACTGGACAAGTTACCCACAGCACCTGGCCTTTCTTGAAAGGTTCCCTTTCTTAAAAGATGCTGAACATTTTTGTGGCATGGGAAAGACCTGGCAGGAATTTAGAAATGCCGGAGTCTCTGTCCATCCGATAGCCAATATGCAGGACTTTTACAAGCTCGCAAGGAATTAACTATGAATAACAAAGAACTTTTCGAAAAATCACTTAAATATGTACCTGGTGGCGTTCACTCCCCTGTCAGATCCTTCAAAGGCCTTCACACGACTCCTCGTTTTGTAAACAGAGGTAAAGGTGCAAAGATCTGGGATGAAGAAGGGAAAGAGTTTATTGATTTCTGCATGAGCTTCGGGCCACTTATTCATGGACATCAGGATCCTGAGATAAAAGAGGCCATCATTAAAGCTCTGGAAAACGGCTGGACCTTCGGTGCCTGTGAAAAATACTCACTTGAACTTGCTGAATATATCGTTGAAAAAATTTCTTTCATCGAGCAGATCCGTTTTGTGAATTCCGGAACAGAAGCCGTTATGACGGCGGTTCGTCTCGCCCGAGGAATTACTGGTCGTTCAAAAATCATTAAATTCAATGGCTGCTATCACGGGCACCTGGACGCGATGTTAATAAAAGCAGGTTCAGGTCTGGCCGGAACCGCCGAGGCCTCTTCCAAGGGTGTCACTGAAAAGCAAGCGGGAGACACGCTTATCTGCGAGTTGGGAGATCTCAACGAAGTAAAAAAAGTTTTTGAAGATCATAAAGACCAGATATCCTGTATTTTCATTGAACCACTTCCGGCCAACAATGGTCTTTTGGTCCAGAGTCAGGAATTCCTTCAGGGACTGAGGGATCTTTGCACCAAGAACAACGCCCTGCTGGTTTTTGATGAAGTGATCAGTGGTTTCAGAATAGGTTTCGGTGGAATGGCAGAGAAAACAGGAATTGCTCCGGACCTTGTGACCTATGGAAAAATTATTGGTGGGGGAATGCCCGTTGGTGCTGTCGCTGGTCCAAGAAAGTTCATGGAGTTTCTAGCCCCGGTAGGTCCTGTTTATCAGGCAGGCACACTCTCGGGAAATCCGGTTGCAATGGCAGCGGGTCTTGTGAATCTTAAGAAGCTGACTCCAGGGGCCTATGAAAAACTTGAAGTGAACACCAGAAACACTGTCACCATTTTAAAAGATTGGATGGATAAAAACGGATTCAACGACTACCAGACCATACAGTATGGATCACTCTTCTATCCAATTTCCACTCATGACAAGCTTACAAACATTACTCAGCTCCCGAAAAACATGAATGAGCGTTTTTATAAACTCTTTGAACAGATGCTCAATAAAGGGGTATATCTTGCTCCCAATGCCTATGAAGTTGGCTTCTGCAGTCTCGCCCATGATGAAAAGGTACAGGCGGAACTTAAAGAGAGGTTATGGAGGTAAACAAAACCCGCCGCTGGTTTTATGGCCTCACCCTACTTTGGGTAGTCATGCTCCTGGGACTCGGGAGCTGGTGGCTCTATCTTGTTTTTAAGCTCCACAACACCCTGATTGCGCTGAACCTTCCGGAGCTTGGCTCGGAAGGCCGATTCCTGAACATGCTTAAATGGGAAGGAAGCTTCTTTTTTATTTTTCTCATTCTTCTCGGCGCTTCTCTGTTGGTCATGTACTTCAGGGACATGAGAAAAACCAAAGCAATGCAGGCCTTCTTTTCTTCTCTTTCACATGAGCTAAAAACACCACTTGCAAGTATGAGGCTCCAGGCGGAAGTTATAAAAGACCTTATAGAAGATGAGACTCATTCCCATGAACAGCTGTCGGAACTAACAAAGCGGCTGATTGAAGATACCCATAAACTGGAATCGGAACTTGAAAAGAGCCTTCAGCTCTCGAGGATTGAACAGGATGCGATGATGACTCTTGTTCCTGTAAGTCTGGAAAGATTTCTCAAGCGCCAGGAACAAAAGCTTCACACACCACTTAAGATAGAACTTCACATTGCAAAAGACGCTAACGAAGTTCTGGCAGATGAACTTTCTCTGAATATGATCTTCAGAAATCTCTTTGAAAATACTCAAAGACATAATCCTGAGGCCAGGAAGGTATCCGTCACAGCAACGAAATCCGGAACGAACGTTTACGTCTTATATGATGACTACGGACAGAAGTTCCGTGGTGATGCCCGGAATCTTGGAAACTTATTTTACAAGTTTAATTCATCGAAAGGTTCCGGTATAGGTCTCTATCTTATTAAACACCTGATGCGAAAGATGAATGGTCACTTCGAAATTCTGAGCAATGAGAGACTCCAATTCCGTCTCGTGTTCAAGGCCTCTGAAGGAGAAGATGATGTCTGAATTATCTGTTCTTCTGGTTGAAGATGAAAAGAACCTCGGAGAAACATTAAGGGATTACCTCAGGGCCAAGAGATTTGAAGTTGATCTCGCCATAAATTGTTCTGAAGCCAGAATCAAGTTCAACGACTTATCGCCGGCCATAGTGATCCTTGACATTGGTTTGCCTGATGGTGATGGGATTTCCCTGGCAAGGGAATTCAGAAGAAAAAGAAAAGACTGTGTTCTCCTTTTCTGTACTGCCCTCAATGATCCTACTCTACGGGTGGAAGGCCTCGAGCTGGGAGCGGAAGACTACATTACAAAACCCTTCGAGCTCAAAGAACTGACTTTAAGACTCGATCGTATTCTTAAGGCCAGAAAGCTTACCATGGAACAACCTGACCAGTTTCGCTTTGGACATATTGTCTTCTGGCCCAGAAGGTTTGAAGTGGCAGATGCTCAGGGTAACATCATTCCATTGGGCCAGAAAGAATGTGCGATTCTTGAACTTCTGCTTGAGAAAAGAAATGAAGTGGTTGCGAGAGATGAAATGATCGAAACGATTTGGGGAGAAAATTCTTTTCCCACCAACAGAACAATTGATAACTATATTGTAAAACTTAGAAAATGGGCCGACTCAGATCCTGAGCACACTCTACAGATAACTTCTGTCAGGGGTATCGGTTACAAGTTAGAAATTAAAGGAAGTTAAATGAACATTTTTGAAAATCGTGGTTCTACTCTTCCTGTCTGGTTCATGAGACAGGCAGGACGTTATCACTCTCACTACCAGGGAATCAAAAAGAATTCTGATTTCATGACCATGTGTAAAAACCCGGAACTGGCATGCGAAGTCACACTAGGACCCATTCAGGATTTCGGTTTTAATGCCGCTATCCTTTTTTCCGATCTTCTTTTTCCTCTCGAGCAGTTAGGAATGGGTCTCTCATATCATTCAGGTCCCCCAACGCTGGAGTGGCATCTTCAGTCCAATGAAGATATTAAGAAGCTAAAAGTAACGGCTTCCGGAGAGGAGTTTTATAAGTTTCAAGGGGAGGCCTGTAAGCTTCTGAGGGAAAGGCTTCCAAAAGACGTTACCCTCTTAGGATTCGTTGGCGCTCCCTTTACTCTTTATACTTACGCTGTAGAAGGATCCCATGCCGGTAACCTCGTTTCGGCAAAGAAAGGTCTTTTTGATGGAAGATTTGAAGCTTTCTGTAACCTCCTCCTTCCGGAACTCCTGAAGGAGATGCAGATGCAGGCAAAAAATGGAGCACAGGCCGTTGCTCTCTTTGACACTGCCGCAGGAGAACTTTGTGTTGCCGACTACAAAGAGTTCATCGTCCCGAAGATATCCCGACTTTTGAAAGACTTTAAGGCCCGTTGTCCTGAGACAAAAGTCATTTATTATTCCAAGCACACTCAGGCCGGCTTTTTTAAAGCTCTTGATCTCACTCATATTGATGTTCTTGGAGTGGACTGGCGATGTGACCTGGTGGAAGTACAGAAGCTCCTGCCAAAAGATAAATTTATTCAGGGGAACATGGATCCCGCTTGGCTTCACTTACCCTGGGAAATTCTGGAGAAGAAAACTATTAACTACTATCAGGACTTAAGAGAGAGAGGACTTGATTTCAGTCGCTGGGTTGCAGGACTTGGACATGGGGTCCTTATCCAAACGCCTGAGAACAACGTAAGAAATTTAGTGAAACTCATTCAATCTCAGAAAATAAATTAAGTTCCGACAAAAAAATCTTTAGGAAGACCTGCTTTCTGTAATTTCGGGAAGCAGGCCGGAACAAGTCCGGTAAACCTCAATTCACCATTCTTATGAAGGCCAATATCCTGCAGGAGAATCTTATCTCCTTCCATATTGGAAATTTCGGTTACCTGGTTAACGATACGTGAACCATTCTTATCCCGCTTAATCTGAATGATGAAATCCAGAGCGGTGGATATCTGATAGCGGAGGGCCCTGATCGGAAGATCATATCCTGACAGCATGTAGAGATTCTCCAGCCGCAGAAGAGCTTCACCAGGTGAATTAGCGTGAACACTTGTCATGGAACCTTCGTGGCCTGTGTTCATGGCCTGAAGAAGGTCAAAGACTTCTCCGCCCCGGCACTCACCAACGATGATTCTATCCGGTCTCATTCTCAGGGTATTCTTTAAAAGGTCCCTGATGGCAAGGCCTTGAAGTTCGGCCACAGGAGGTCTCGCTTCAAGTCGAACCACATTCGGAAGATTGAATTGTAATTCTCTTGTGTCCTCTATGGTTATTATTCGTTCTTTCGAAGGTATTTCCTGAAGAAGAAGATTCAAAAAAGTTGTTTTACCGACTCCGGTTCCTCCCGCGACAATGATGTTAACTCTTGCTTTGATGAGGAGCTTTAAAAAATCCATCCATTGAGGAGTAAGGCCAAAAATTCCGGGAGAAGTGTCGAACTTCTTAATTGCCTTAGAGTAGCGTCTGATCGTTATGGCGTGAGTGGAATTTGTGTAATCCTTATGGATGAGATTAACCCTGGAACCATCAGGTAAGTTTCCATCGAGGATGGGATTATAGGAGTCAAAGTTTTTTCTGTTATAAGCGGCTAGATCAGAGCAGAAGTCATCAATTTCATCATCTGAAAATGTTGCATCTATTCTTATCATCTCACCGTCTTTTTCTACGTAAACATTATCATTCTTATTGATGATGAGTTCCGAGATGCCTGCTTTCTTCGCAAGTTCATCTATAAGGTCATTAATCCTGTTTCTTCCCATAAGGTATTCCTAAATTTTATCGTAGAGAAAGATATCCGGTTCCTGAATACTAAGGCCATAGGCCAGAAGGTTATCCATCATCAGTTTTCTGTACTCAGGTGAAAGCAGAGAATAAAGTTCATCAAACTTTTTCCCAGTTACCAGAGCGTTCATGAGCATCTTATCCCCGAGGCCATATAGTAAGTGCATTAAGATGAGAATAAGCCAGTCTATTTTTTCAGATCTTCCTTGTGTAAGTTTCAGCAGGGGTCCCGCCTCTTCCGGAACTTTCACCTCAAGAAACTTATTATTTTCCCGTCGCTGCATTTGAAGATTTGCAAGCCGAAGATAAAATCCAAGAAGAAAGACTCTGGAATAGCCATGCACACTGTGGTTAACAAATCTTGCTTCAAGTTCCTTGATATCTTCCACCAGATCCATACTGGTTTTCGACGGATAGTTTCCATAGATAGTTTTGTAAATGAACACACTTGCTGTCCGGTCTCTGAAATTGGACCATCCGAGAGCGGCCATGGTTTTCTCCAGACCCCTACCATCGTTAAATTCCTGAAAGGCCTTATCGAGAATCGAATAAAGGGCCTTATTAGGTCTCAGGACTTCGAAGATAGGCTCAGCTGTGGATGTCACAGAGAGATTACTCTTCAATAACTTGAGGAACTCTGCCGGAAGGATAACATGTGGTAAGTGAAACTTTTGCATAATCCGACTGTTTTAATCTGTCCTCAATATATATAAGTATGCTTTATTTAATCATGAGAGTGGACTTTCACCAAGGATTTCCAAATAATAAGATATGAGTTTACCTGTCTATCAGCATATTAATCTGAAGAGTGCATCTCTGGAAAACCTCACAGGTCTTTTGACGCCCGAGATAAATTTAAAACATCCGGTGGCCGTAAATATTAAAGGTCTGGGAATTGATGACCAGCGGGAAGTCATTGGTCTTATCGAAAACTTCTTCATGAGCCACAATCTTTCTTTTAAATTCCCTTATCCCCTATATCTCATCACTGATCATGAAGAGAGTATCTCCAGAATTCCCCTGGTGAATTCACCTCAGGAGTTACCGAAGTTTTTTAATCAGAAAGAATCACGGATGAACGTAAAAGAATCGCACTTGGCAGGAAAGAATAAGCTCCTGCAACAGGAAGTCAGGAATACT
This sequence comes from Bacteriovoracia bacterium, assembly GCA_046566385.1. Classification (GTDB taxonomy): domain Bacteria; phylum Bdellovibrionota; class Bacteriovoracia; order Bacteriovoracales; family Bacteriovoracaceae; genus Peredibacter. The sequence goes on from JBKHWS010000008.1 coordinate 43,913, forward strand.
GATACCTCCTCCAACATCAATGATCTCCTTTCGTATGGGGAATCTCATCGGACAATCTTCGAGCTGGAAATAGAAAGGAAGTTCTACAGGTCTTTATTAAGCAACCTTCTGAAGGCAAAGAAAAATGGATAAAAAGAAGTTACTTAAAAACCTTGAGCAGGAAGATATTAAAGGATTTGAAGAATTCATTGAAGGACAGCCTCAGGAAACCAGTTTCCTTCCCAAGGGAGTTGCGGGGAAGAAAAATGAAGCCGGCTTCGAGCACTTTACATTTCTTACGAATGATTCTGAAAGGCTGACAAGATTAAAAAGCCTTTTAAGTGATAAGCTTCCTTTTTCAGCAAAGTTTGATCAAAGTGCGAAACTTATCAAAGATCAAAAAGAGGAAATCGCCACTTTGAGAAAGAATCTATTTCAACATCTCGACGAAAAAGATTCCTCTTACAGGAAATCCCTCGGTGAAATTTTCGATTCGTACTTTGAACCACCTAAAGGTTAGTTAACCACATTGTTCAGAAGAATAGGTCCACCTATGTGAGCAAAATCTTCTTCTTCCATGTCATCTATTGAATAACCATTTAGTTGCTCGATCATAATCTGATACAGGTACTTGTTGAAGTTCGGAATAAGCTCCAACCCGAATTTGTGAATGAACTCATCTGTCCGGGCCCGAAGGACAGGATCTTCCTCCCCCTTGATAAGATATTCTCCATTCTGCTTATTGAAGAAGAGATGATAAAACTTTTTAAGCTCAGAAATAGTAACCCCCATCTTCCCGTGTGACGACTCATTGTAAAACCCTCCCACGAAATTGATGAAGCTTGAGATCATGATGGCCTCAAAATCAATGTTATCTACTTCATAATTCATGTAAAACTGATCATTAAGAAGCCCCTCAGCTTTCAGCTTCTGAAGGCTTTTAAAGAACGTCTGAACGAAAGGAAGAGCTGTAATGAAAGTTTCAGCCGCTTCATTCCACAAATTATAGGAGTTCACATCGGTGATCTCCAACGCTTCCGTACTACCATCAAATTTATATTTGCTAACCTCGTCCATTGAGTTTTCAAGGTAAGCATTCCAATACATACCTAAGAAGTAAGACAGTTCGTCTTCTTCAAATGGTGAATCAGCAAGGGCCTTCTTTATCTTCTTCCTGGTAAGTTCAATCAGACTATGTCCCACCTTATAAAGGTCAACGAAGTCAAAGATGTGAAATATCCCGTCACGCTTTTCAGGCCCAAGCTTATTCATGACGTAATCATATCCAAGCTCGAGACACTGCTTTGTCTGGCGACCGACTTTACTCATGGCCAGGGAGCCGTGCTTTAGGGCGTCTTCAAGTGTGATCTTTGCGTTTACAAGCCGGACAAAATTGAAATGAAGATATTGCTGTCTTTTCTCGTCCTTCACTTTCTCCAGGGCATCCTTCAAATGATCCAATCCCTGCTGATAAGGAACGAGAGAAGAGGCATGAAGAGACTGGTTAGCGGATAAAGCATCAATGTCGGCCGTAAGGCCCTTCTTGTTTTTGATAAACGCATTGATATCAGCTTCTTTAAGAAAAGGACTTTCATAGGCAAGGGCATCAAAATAATCTACAAATCCAAAGTCAAGCAACCGCTCCTTCTTCTCATTGTAGACCTCTTCTTCCATGATCTGATATGAGTCCACCACCATTTTAAACAAAAAGGCATAGGCATTCTCAACACCAAGATCAGCATACAATCTTCTGATCATCTCTTTTAATTCCTGAACCATTGAAAAATCTTCCGGATACTCGATCAGGAGAAGATTGTCCTCTGTCAGAAAGTAGTTATCCCCGTCCGGATACATGGGATCTTCGACATCAAACGTCTGAATGGTAAATTGATTCTTAAGAGACAAGAGGAAGTCTTCGCTCTTAAGATATTCAAGCATGATGTAATCATCAGGACATTTAGAGTAAATTTCAATCCAGTGATAAGCTGCATCCGGATCCAGTTCATCTTTCTGCCATAAATCGATGTCTCTTAAGGCCTGCCTCTGTTCACTTGAAAGTTTCGGGAGTATCTGAGCGATTTCCGCACTCGGCGCATTCTGCAAAGATACGTAAAGCGGTTGAACTGGTATCATTGAAAGATCAAAACCTGAATCAACCAGCTTCTCAATGTCTTCAAATTTTTTATAGGCTTCAGCTTCATAGAGCAGCTGACTTAACAGATCTTTTTTGATCTCATTTTCACTCATGTTTTTTTCCCCGGGATATCATGGATTTGTACCTTAAAGAGATTCCTTTGGCCATTGCATACACTCTGCATCATCCTGTAAACTGATTAAATGAAATCTACTCCTCTTCCTTTCCAGACCGTCCCTACCCTTACCGACCTGAAATACGGTTTTCCTGAAGTAAAATCCTTCTTTTTTGATATGGACGGAACGCTCTTTAACACTGAATCCATTCATGCGGATGCCATGATGACGATTGCAAAGAAGTTTAAAATCAGACCTCCTCATTCTCCCGAGGTCGTGCACGAACTCATGATGGGAAAGGCCGACCATCTGGTTTTCGAGATTATTAAGGATTGGGAAGGAGTTCCAAGGCACTGGACTGCAACAGATTTTATCAATGAAAAGAATGAAAATGTAATAGAGCTACTGAAACAAACGGAAGTCTCATCTTATTTTGCCCCTGCCGTACTGGAACTTCTGAAAGAAGCAAGGAAAGAAGGCCATTACCTAGCCCTGGTGACATCAAGTGAAAAAGTTATAACAGAAGAATTATTGAATCTAACCAGGATAAGAGAGTTTTTTGACCTGATACTAACCCGTGACGATTGCCCAAGTCATAAGCCTGATCCCTGGCCTTATCTCAAGGCAATGGAAATATCCGGAAATGACAGATCGGAAGTATTAATCTTTGAAGACTCACATGTGGGACTGGAAGCTGCTACGCTTACCGGCTCTCATGTCATAAAGGTGGAGTGGTACTAGATTCAGGGCTTCAGGATATAAAATTGCCACTGTCTTCCGGTCGTCTCATTATTCATCAGCTGAACGAGTTCTATTTTTGGTGTGAAACCGGCATCAATTTCATTTGAGACATAAAACTTGTCACCCAAGACAGCAAGAATGTTCCAAAGGCCGTGATGCTCTTCCATATCGATCATGTACTTAAGAAACAACAGAGGAACGGGTCCCTCTTTGGTTCCCAGCTTATCGTATGTAACCATTTCCTTTAATGCATCCCTGGTCATGAAAGTCTTAAGTCTTTCCGCCAGAGTATTGATCATATTTAAGGTGAAAACGTAATCATATTTCAGTTTTAGCATGTCGACTTCAACCATATCAAGATCACCCATCTCCCGCAATTCAGCAGCGATCAGGAAAGCACTCTTAACTGGCTGCTCAATTTCTTTTATAGGTTTTTTCTTTACAGGCTCTTCAACTTTCGCCACCACGGGTTCAACCGGAACTTGCTCCACTTTCTTTGGTACTTCCTTGACTTCAACTTTTGGTTCAGGAGGGGCCTTGGCAATTTTCAGTGGCTGTTCTTTTACATAGAGATCTTTTAGTCCCTTCTCATCAAATTCTTTACCTGCACCAAGGAAAAACGCACGTCCCTGCAGAAACCTTTCCTGATATTTCTGGCGCAAAAATGTCTGAAGCGAAGGAAAGAGATTCTTCAGGACATCATAGCGGACCTCTTTATGGGACATGACTTCTGAGAATCTCCGAAGGCACCCCATGGCCTCGCCTTGCTTATTGTAAGTATTGATGATGTTTGAAAGTCCGAGAAGGTAATAAGCATCTCTTTGAGATGAAAGTCCATAAATCTCATCTTCTTCAGAACAGATGAGAGTCATGAGCTTTTCGTCAGAGATACAAGCATTCTGGAATTTTTGCTCTATGGAGCTTTCCGAGCAGCCGTCCTTACACTCAGTCTTCAAGCGGTAATGGGAATATAACTTATAATCATTGCGACTGAATTCCTTCCACCACTCTTGTTTCTTATAATCCGGGGAAAGGACTTCATCATATCTGGGAAGATAGGCCTCAAGTCTTTTGACAAACTTTTTCATCTCGGGACTTTTAGGACGGCAGTTCTTTAACCAGGAACTGACATCAAACTTGCAACCTTTCCTCCATAGGAAGTGGTCGGAAGCCAGCTTCATATGCCATTGTCCTTCAAGGAGATAGCTTAGTGTAATGAGTCTGTAGGAATAGCGGATATCATCAAAGTGTTCAGAAAGAAGCTGATTTGAACAAATGAGGCCACTATTAAGTTCTGATCGCAGGAAAAATGAGTAATCACCTTCTTTCTGGAACAAATAAGGCTGAAAGAAGTTTTGAAAAAAGACTTCATCTACAAAGGACATTTTCCCCTTATAGATGTCCTGAAAAATGAGCGGTTGGTATCTTTCAGAGTAGGAGTCGAGATTTTTTTCGCCCAAATAGCCTTCAGAGTGGACTCTGTCCACTTTCGCCTGAAGGCCTAAACTGAATAATAAAACTAAGAGTTGAACCAAAATAAAGTTAACCATGGGATATATGTAATTATAATGAGGGCAATCATCATTAGAATCAAGTAAGGAATACTCGCACGGTAAAGTTCAAGTACTGGTCTGTTGAATCTGAATGAACTAATAAACAAATTAATACCTACTGGTGGCGTGATGTAACCGATCTCCAGATTCGTTAGAAAAACGACGGCCAGATGAAGCGGGTTAACGCCAAATTGTTCAGCGATGGGAAGGATCAGGGGCACGACCACAATGATGGCGCTGAATATGTCCATCAAGCATCCCACAATTAACAGGAAAACATTCAGAACGAGAAGGAAGAGATACTTATTCGTAATAAGACTACTCATTGCCTCAAGGATTTTCATTGGAATTTCTTCATCAACAAGGTAATTCGTTAGTCCAAGGGCACAACAAAGGATGAGAAGAATGGCTCCAACCAGTGTGAGAGAGTCAACAATTACTCGCGGAAGATCCTTGGTGACTGAAATATCTTTTGTAAAAAAACAGTTCACAACCAGGACATAGAAAGCGGAAAGGGCCGATGCTTCTGTCGCAGTCACAAAGCCTCCATAAATTCCACCTAGGATAAACACTGGTAAAGGTAGTTCGTATCTTGCCTCCCAAAGGGCCCCCTTCACCTCCTTAACTGAAAAAGCATGTCTCGATTCTTTGCTTTTCCTGGCATTAAAAACTGAATAGACGGCCAGGATGCTCATCAGAACAAATCCAGGGACTAGACCTGCAAGAAACAGCTCATCGATATCAACTTTGGCGATAATGCCGTAAAGGATAATGGGTAAGCTTGGCGGGAACAATAAACCAAGTGAACCGCAGGTCGTAATAAGACCAATGGAAAACTTTTCGGAGTAACCTTCCTGAATCAAAATGGGATAAAGGAGTCCGCCCAATGCGATGATGGTGACTCCGCTGGCCCCGGTAAACGCAGTAAAAAATGCGCATACAAAAAGACAAACTATTGCGACCCCACCTGGCATCCATCCTAAAAGGGCCTGAGAGAGCCGAAGCAACCTAACTGGGGCCTTTGATTCGGCCAGCACATATCCTGCGAACGTGAACAAAGGAATAGTCAGGATTGTAGGCGCGGAAGAGAGACGATAAATTTCAACAGCAACCGCTGAAAGTTCAATTCCACTGAAATAAAAAGCAGTAAGAGCGAAAGCGGCCATGACTGCAAATATAGGCGCACCAAGGAGGGCCAGGATGAGAATGGTACTACAAATTAACATGCTCACCGGATTCTCCCTGGATCATACCCAGTAAGAGGCGATTAAAAAATCTTAAAGCTATCAGCCCAAGTCCAAAAGGAATAATAGCGACCAACCAGGAACTGTGAATTTCAAGGAAGGCGGGGGCCCCGAATTCTTTTTCAACCAGATAAAAATCATAGGAAGCCTTCATCAGTGTCACCACGGTGATAAGACAAAACAAGGATATGATGTTTCTATGAAGCCAGTGGAGAACTCTGGAAGAGGACTTATCGAGGACGTGTGTTAAGAGGTCGATTTTAATGTGCACTCTTTTACTGGTCGCGAGTGACCCTCCTAAGAAAGCAGAAAGAAAAACAAGGTGCCGGACCAAAGGCTCTATCCATAACGGGCTCAGACCCATCCAGCGCAGAACAATGGATGAGACGGACAAAGCAAGGATGGTCAGAAGACAGAGGATGATGCCCCATCGGCTGAACTTCTCTAGAACAAAGTCAAAAAACAGGATCATTTTCTCCATTTATTTTGCCTTCTTATTAAGTTCCTCAATAATTTTTCCGGAAATATATTTCCCTTTCAATTGGTCAATGACTTTCTGACGGACTGATGCTGCCTGCTTATAGTCGGCCTCTGGAAATGATACGAACTCAATTCCAGATTTTTTCAACTGTTCTCTCGCGGCTTCACTTTCCCCTACTGATTTTTCATTTGCTTCCTTAATGTACTTAGCAGATAACGCCATAACTTTCTGCTGATGAAGGGGCTTAATTTTTGCCCAGACCTTGTCTGAAACTAACAGAGCACCAATTGAAAAAGCGGTTGGAAAATCTACCAGGTACTTGATCTTTGTATGCCACTGGAGCGCAAGAATCGCCAGAGGAGGAGCATAGGCCGCATCAATGATTCCAGTTGAAAGAGAAGAGAGGACATCTGGTAAGGCCAGCGGAACACTCACAAGTTGCAGAGTACTTAACAATGCCCCAACTAATGGATCACCTTCCCAAGACCAGATTTTGATCCCCTTAAGTTCATTCAGATTGGATATTTTTTTGGTGGAAACAACATAGACGTTTCCGATTTCATAAAAACCAAGATTCACAAAACCTTTGGCCTTGAGACCTCTGTTGAACTCTGGTGTTAATTCAGTCAGTGTTTTTGAAGCCTTTTTCTGATCACCATAAAAAGTAAAAGGGATTTCCATGGCACGGACATCACCATTGATATCACCAAGGGTCTTTCCGGTAAAGATTCCTCCCTGGAGCTGGCCGATTCTCACCTTTCTCAGAACATCTGGTTCATCTCCGGATACACCACCGTAATAAACTTTAACCTTAACTTCTCCTTCGGTTTCCTTCTGGACTTCACGGGCAAAATTTTTCAAGCTCTTGCCCCAAGTGGTACCTTCAGGAACAAGCACTGCGAGCTTAATCTGCTGGGCACCAAAGGCGGACCCTGAAAAGAGAACCAACAACAGGAGGATCAGTTTAAACATAAGTATTACCTTTTAAAATATTTGCTTCTTATTCTTTTCAACAATCAAAAAACGTTTTTTGGCGATAGCATTGAACAAATTAAGCTTTTTATCATTCCTGTAGGGAGATAAATTTTCCAGCTGGTCGCGCTTAAAATTCTCCCACTTTTCTAATTCCTTTTTCAATATAGCTGCCTGCTTTTTATATTGTTCCTCATCATACCCTGGAAGGACCACATGCTGGATATAACTCATCCTGATGAGAAGGTTGTGAGGATGCTTTTCCATGGCAGCAAGAAATAACTTCTCCCCTTCTTCCGGATTCCCCCCCAGCATTTTAGGCCTGCTCGAAAGATATTGAGCATAGAAGATGTCACAAACATTGTTATCGATATCCGGCTTTCTACTGCAGACAAAATCAAAAAGCATTTTTACCTTGGGAACCTGGGAAACCAGAACGACATTATCTTTCTGAAGATTGATAAGACTTCCCCACGACTGGGCAGTATACAAAATGGCGGTTATATCTTCATCATTTAGTTTATCCAACCTCTTCTGAAGAACCGATTCCTCATGGGATAAGAGATCGGCCTTGGAAATATCCTTCTCTTTTAGGTACTGAAGACCATAATCAAAAGATCTTGTATAAAAAGTTATGGCCTCCGTCCTTCTCTGAGAGTTTCCAATTCCGATAATTTCATCTTCAAAATAGAGGGTTTCAGGAACAGCGAAAGCATAGCCCGAGTAACTTTTAATCAGAAGAGAGAGGAGTTTAAGATTCTCCTGATCCTGCAGCCAGAGAAGTTCCATAAACTTGATGTTTGCCGGGGACGAGGCCTGGAAAAATTCCCAACTTCCTTCTTCCATCATTCCCTCAGAGGATTTTTCCATTACCGGGGTGGTAGAGCGTAAGGCCATTTTTTGCAGGGAACACCCCATAAGGGCAAAGAAGAGTGGCAGTAGATAAAGGGCCATAAAATTTCCTAACTCATGAAAATTACATTTCTAACAGTTTAACTAACAGGCCCCAAACCTGATAATTAATCTGCATCCGGAAAAAATTCCCAGGGGGTTAAAATGAGGATGGTTGAGTGATATAATTGTGAAGATCGTTATTTAATGTGAAAAATTTAAGAATAGTTGAATTTTACCGACAAGAATTAACGTCATTTAACAGGAGTAACGTGTTGGGCAATAAAAACCCTGATCGTACTGCCTAGAACTCTCGTTTGACGACTGAGGGTTTAGGCATAAACTAAGTGCACTTAACCCGAGGTTTGTATGAAAACGAAAGAAGTGATTGATCCTAAATTTGTCTCCCTTGAAAAATTAAATCAAAAATCTAAGCCGAAAAGCCTTCGCCCTATGCGCTCAATGGTGGCAGTGAGAAGTCTCAAGCCAAGAACGAATGTGGCCACTTTGACGGTTAAGACTGAAGGGATGGAAGAAAGAAATTAAAACTTCTTTTCTATGTCACTTTTAAGCTTATTCTGAATTTCTGTAAGCCTTTCAAGCTGCTTTTGGTGGATAAAGCCAAGGTACTTTTTCTTAATATCAAAAATAGTCATCGTTGCTTCAATGTACTGCTTTTTAAGCTCTCTCATGCAGAGCTGTTTTTTATCAGCAGGAAGTGTTTTGCCTTCGTGATCAGTGGCCTCTCCTGAGCAATAAAGCTTCTCCTCCTCCACCCCATTTTCAATTGCCTTAACCATTGCATTGAAGCTCTCCTCATAAGCAGGATCGTCTTTCATATCAAGGCCCTTAAGCTTTTCAATCAGCACAGGGATTTTTGAACCATTCGCCGGTTTCTCAGAATCAAAATCAAAAAGATCAGCGTGAACGTTCATAGATAAGAACATCAGAATTATCAGAAGAGATTTAGCCATAGGTCCTCTTGAGGGAATTTAGTTCGAAGGAATTTTTCACTTTCAATAACAAAACGACTTAAAGGGAAACCAACCACATTGGCATAATCCCCTTCAACTCTGGAAATGAACGTGAGGGATGGGCCCTGGATACCGTAAGCCCCGGCCTTGTCGAGAGAGTCACCCGTATCTAAATAGCGCTCCATGAGTGATGGAGAAATTTGATTGAAAGTTACCCTTGATTCTTCCACAAAAGAAAATGAATCCTTCACTCCGTCCAAAATAAAATGGACCGCCACTGCTGTAAAGACAGAATGGGTTTTCCCGGATAGTTCATAAAGAAATTTTTCAGCTTCTTTACGATCCGAAGGCTTCCCATAGATTTTTTTATTCAAACAAACAATGGTATCGGCCGAGACAACGTAGAGGCCAGACGACGTTTCCCTGATGAGATCATCAAACACGGCCCTACCTTTAAGAATGGCAATATCACGGCTGAATTCTGTAGGATCCTCTGAAGATGATTCCTCAGGGACATTGAGTGTCTTAATTTCAAAGGGAATTTTCAGGTGCCCGACGAGCTCTTTTCTTCTGGGAGAAGCGGAGGCAAGAATAAATTTCAGTTTAGAATTTTCCATTTCTTAAAATCCAGACATAGTATTGGAGATCGCTCATCTCTCTCACGCGCATTTTCTTACTATCATAACGGGATTTTAATCCTAAAAGGTAGTTATTTAAGCTTGCTCGATAAAGATCCTCAGATAAGTCTTTCGTGATCCCTTCACTCTTGCCTTCCAGTTTGGTGAGAAGATTATCAATGGCGCGGAGGTTGGTTGTTTCAATTCGTCGGGTGTATTCAAGCAGAAAACCAAAACGTTTGTGAAGTTCCTCGCCCCAGATCTTATAACCGTAGTTTCTTGCCAGATTTTCCGCTTTCCCAGTTGCTTTGATCATGGGTATCGTAAACTTACCAACCCAAATTTCACGGGCGAGTTCAACGGTCTTTATTCTTCTGGTGAGAAGTTCCAGAATCTGAAGGGGTGCAGGAACATCTTCCACAGCACTAACAACCCTTCCTTTTGGCTCAACTTCATGCCAGTTCACGTCTTTTATTTCTGTTCCATCAGTCGTGAGATACCCGCGCAGGAAAGCTGTCAACTCTCCCCTGGGAACTCTTTTCTTAAAATAGGATTTATTGCCGGGAAGATAAACCAGGTCAAAGCTGTCATCAAGGGAGACCAAAGTGACATTTGGAGCTACCAGCATAAACCTGGTAGAAGGAATTTCTGTCTTGCTGTTTTCTGCGATGAGTTCGTTCAGTTTTTTAAATTGATTCTGAATGGCCTGGTCATAAAGATTGATGACTTCATGTAGCCTCTCTGAATCGTTTTGCTTACTATAGATGGATCTTTCAAAATATTCCAGGTTAGCCTCTCTTACCATCAGAGGAAGAGTAAGTGTGTCCGTTTCAGGGGCCTCTTCAACAGGAAGTTCTTTCTTAAATCTTGGATGCCAGAAGACGTGGCCCTGGTTAAGCCGGGAGAGGATGAAAATTTCTTTTGTCGAAATATTGATTTCCTGAATAGAGACAGAAGTTTCAGGAGATATTCTCATGAGGCTGCCATCCATCATGAAGACCCAGGCCATGGAGTTCTTATCGGTGATGATCTCATCGCCTTCTTTGAGGCGTGAAAGGTGTTGAACATCAGCTTTTTCAATACCCCGATAGACGTAACATTTACCAAAACATCTTAGAACTTTTCCAGCTAACTCTTTATGATCCGTTTCCCGCAGTCTCACTTTCCAGTCTGGAATCTTATCTTTAATTCTTCTTTCTATGATCCATTTTTCAACAGATAACCACTCCACAGGATCGAGAGTTGACCAGGGAATGATCGAGTACTTCTGCCCTTTCACCGGCTCAGGTACATCAATCACGACTTGCTTAGTATCAACCTTCCATGACTTTTGCTCATGAAAGTCCTGTCCCGTGAAGCGTTGCTCGCCAGAAAGCTCGGGAAGAATTTCAGCTTCCAGACCCAGAAAATCGTCCACAGACTCCGTCTGTGCGAAACAATTCATCCCCAAAAGGATTAGACTCATGGCGAAAGTTGAGCAAATCAGTTTCTTCATCTCATTTCCTGATGCTTTTCTCCTCGGAGTTATGTCTAGAAAATTTACGATAGAAGCCTTTTCTGCTAAATTAAGGGTTCATTTTTACCCCTTTTAGAGTTCTGGAGAACATATGGAACGCGAAACTGCCCCACAATCCGAAAACTTTTCCTTTGTAGAAGCTGAAAAGAAGATTCAGAAGTATTGGCAGGACAATGAAATTTTCAAAAAGTCTCTGGATAAGACGAGAAAAGGGAAAAACTACATTTTCTATGACGGTCCCCCATTTGCCACCGGTCTTCCTCACCACGGCCATATCGTAGCAAGCACCTTGAAGGATGTCGTTCCCCGCTACTTCACCATGAAAGGCTTCTATGTTGATCGTCGCTTTGGCTGGGATTGCCATGGTCTTCCCATTGAACAGGAAATTGATAAGAAATTTCAGATGTCAGCTTCTGACTTCGTGGCCCAGCATGGAGTGAAAAAATACAACGATGAATGCCGGGGTATTGTTGATCGCTATGTTAATGAATGGGAAAAAACAATCAGCCGTCTTGGAAGATGGGTTGATTTCAAAAATGATTATAAGACCATGGATCTTTCATTCATGGAATCGACCTGGTGGGTTTTCAAATCCGTCTGGGATAAAGGGCTGATCTATCAGGGAAATAAAATTGTTCCCTACTCACCTGCCCTGCAGACAGCTCTATCAAATTTCGAAGCCGGTCAGAACTACCAGGATATCCAGGATCCCGCTGTCACCATACTTTTCAGAACGAAGAAGGATAGCAACACCTACTTAGCTGCCTGGACCACAACTCCATGGACACTTCCAAGTAACCTTTCTCTGTGTGTTCATCCCGAAATTGAATACGTTAAGGTGAAGGATCTCGAAAAAAACATTTTCATCATTATGGCCAAGGCCCGTCTTGATGCCTACAAGAAAGTCCTGAAGTATGAAGAAGTGGAAACGATGACCGGGGCCGACCTGAAAGGTACCCAGTACGAGCCTCTTTTCCCTTACTACTCAGATCTTTCTACAAAAGGATACTTCGTTGTTCTGAATGATGAGTACGTCACAACAGGAGATGGTACAGGAATCGTTCACCAGGCCCCGGGCTTCGGTGAAGACGATAACCGGGTGATGAAAGAAGCAGGATTAAATGAAGTGGTCGTACCTCTCGATCCTTCTGCGAAATTCACTGCTCCAGTGAAAGATTTTGAAGGTAAGTTCATCAAGGATGCTGATAAAGACATCATAAAAAATCTTAAAGACCGCGGACAGCTTCTTCATCAATCAACGTTGGTTCACAGCTATCCGATGTGTTACCGTACCGATACTCCCCTAATCTACCGTGCCATGCCTCAGTGGTATCTTGCTGTTGAGAAAATCAAAGACAGAATGATCAAGGCCAACGAACAAATCAATTGGGTTCCTGAAACCATTAAAGAAGGGCGGTTTGGAAAATGGCTTGAAAACGCCAGAGACTGGGCAATAAGCCGTACCAGAGTCTGGGGAACTCCTCTTCCCATCTGGATTAATGATAAGAACGGCAAGGCCATCTGTATGGGGTCCCTTGATGATCTTGAAAAATACACTGGAGTGAGAGTCAAAGACCTTCACCGTGAATACGTTGATGATCTCAATTTCACTCTTCCAGGAGAAGATGGCGTTTACCGCCGAATTCCTGAAGTTCTAGACTGCTGGTTTGAATCGGGATCTATGCCCTATTCACAGCTCCACTACCCTTTTGAAAATCAGGAAGTCTTCAAAGAAGGTTTTCCTGCAGAGTTCATAGCTGAAGGACTCGATCAAACCAGAGGCTGGTTCTATACACTGACAGTTCTCTCGACTGCTCTCTTTGATAAGCCGGCATTTAAAAATGTCATAGTTAATGGAATGGTACTTGCCGCTGACGGTAAGAAAATGAGTAAGCGCCTCAGGAACTACACGCCACCGGATGAACTCATTGATACCTTTGGAGCAGATGCCTTAAGACTCTTTCTCATCAATTCCGGACTGGTGAAAGCAGAAGAACTTCGCTTCACTGACGACGGGGTGAAGGATATGGTAAGACGGGCCCTTCTCCCATGGTTCAACTCATTTAAATTTTTCTCAACCTATGCTCTGGTTGATGGATGGAAAGTAGACTCAAAGGCCCTCCATGAAATTAAAGTTGACGTAAATGGGGCCATGGCCTTTGCTGGTCCTGTCTCCGACAACATTCTGGATCAGTGGGTTCTGTCCAAACTTCAGACTCTCATCAAAAACGTTAACCATGAAATGCAGAACTATCGCCTTTATAATGTTGTGCCGGAGCTTTTCAACTTCATTGAAGACTTAACCAACTGGTATATCCGTCTGAATCGACGTCGTTTCTGGGAAGAAGGGATGTCAGAGGATAAGTCTGCTGCCTATGCCACTCTCTACACAACACTTGAAAGCCTTTCCCGGCTCATGGCCCCTTTTGCTCCTTTCCTCGCTGATCACATTTATCAGGAGCTCAAGGCATTTGGTGGAAACATGGAAGAGTCAGTTCACCTTTGCAGCTACCCGGAAGCTCAAACAGAACGAATCAATTCGACTCTGGAAACGGCAGTGGGAAGAATGCAACAAGTTGTTCTTCTGGGACGACAAAAGAGATTAACTGAAAGTGTGAAAGTAAAAACCCCACTCAAGACTTTAAAAGTTATTCATCAGGATCAGGATCTTCTGAATGAAATGAAGAAACTTGAAGAGTTCATCAAGATTGAGTTGAACGTAAAGAATGTCGAGTATCTGACCAATGAAGCAGATTTCGTTATTCTTTCAGCGAAGCCAAATCTTCCGGTGCTAGGAAAAAAATTAGGTAAAGAGATGGGAGCATACAAGGCGCTCATCGAAAAACTTCCTTCAAAAGAAGTTCAGGAAATAGAGGCAGGGGGGAAAGTAAAACTTAAAGACCATGAGTTTGACTCGAATGAAATCCTGGTGTTCCGAAATCCTAAAGAAGGGACCCAGGCGGTAACAAATCGTCTCATTACCATTGATATGGATTGTACCCTTGATCAGGACTTAATTGATGAAGGTCTTGCCCGTGAAATGGTGAACCGAATTCAGAAGACTCGCAAAGATGCCAATTTTAACGTAGCTGACAGAATTGAAATCAACATCCACACAACGCCTGAGCTAGCGCGGGTCTTTGAAAAGTATAAGAGCTATATCTCTTCGGAAACTCTGATGGTTAAAGGAACAGTTTGCGACACGAAACTTCCAGGTGCCCTCGTTCATGAAATTGACGAAGCTCCATTTGAAGTTTTGGCGAAAAGATTATAAAAAGGCCCCATGAGGGCCCTTGTATTCTTTTTATTATCCTTTTCAGCTCTGGCAAGTGAGTGCTCCCACTTGTCTAATGACTGTGAGTACTATCTCTGTATTGCCAGGGAAAAGAGTTGCAGAAACGATTCTTACCCAATCAAATTCGGGCACCGTTTCTGCATGAGATACGAAGAAAGGATGACTAGCTTTTCCCATGAAGGATGGATGTGGGTAGAAGAAGTTCGTCGCTGTCTCATCGAAGAAATGAATCGTTTTGAGCAGAATCTTGGTTGCTCAGAATTAAAACGAAGGGCCTTTCAAACTCACGTCCCTTGCTACATTCAAAGCGGCTTCTGCTCTTTATCTCTAAAGGATAAACGAGCTGTTATAAAGACTATCTGGCCTTCTATCAGCAGTACAGAAACTCTCAGTGCTGGAAATGCTGTTTTGAAAGAGTGCTATTAGTTGTCTTCCTTGCCACCCCCATATAGGAAAGCAAGAGGCCTTTTGTGAGCGTGAACCTCATATTTTTTGAAACCACTCCAGTCTTTATCATGTTCCAGTCGATGGATGTAAAAACAGGCCTTATACCGGTACAGGACAAGACCTTCATCCCACTTGATTCACAAAAGTAAGAAAGTTCCCGAGGCTTAATAAAAAGGTTCAGGACATGCATGTTCTTAGGAGTGTTTTTAACAAACCACTCCAGTAACTTGATTACAATTAACCATGACAGGAAGTTTCTGTTAAACGTATGAAAGAAAAAAAGCCCTCCGGGTTTTAAGACTCTTGAAAACTCTTTTATCACCTTCTCTGGCCCTTCCACATGTTCCAGGAAATCCATGGCAGTCACGACATCAAAAGCCTCATCAGAAAAAGGTAATTGATAAGCATCCGCAACCTCATATATTACTGTCTTCGTTTTATCGTATTGACATGCAACTTTAAGACTTTCAGGTGAAAGGTCCACACCAGTCACCTTAAAGTCATGACAGGCAAGTTCATTACTGAGGAAACCTCCTCCGCATCCTACATCCAGTATTCGTGCCCCGGGAAAGGAGAGGGCCTTAAGTTTATTTAATATCCAGGGAAATTTCGTCTGATTCTCCGCTCTTAATAAGGCGACAGGGTCATCATAGGCCGTATACCATCTATCCCCATACTCATCATAAAAGCTGTTATTTATTTCGCCGGTAACTTCCAAGGGATGCTCCATTTTAAAATTTGATAAATGAGGAAGAGTGCTACAAAGACTGTCTGAATGATCAGAAAAGAATCGTTAGGGTGATTCTTCCAAAGGATGGCTGTCGAAACAAAAATCAGAGGGTGAATGAGAAATAAGAGGGAATGCAACCAACACTCCACTCTTCCACACACTTCAGAATGAATCACTTCGTCTTTAGTTATGAACAGTGAAGAGAAAGTGGCCATGATGAGGAAAATAATAAAACGTGAATCAGAATAAGAGTTGAGAGCAACATATGAAAAAGGAATGAGAACAGAAAGAGTATCCAGTGGATGACCAAGTCTTTCCCATAAACCAAGACCCCTTTTTATATGAAACTGCTCATCAATTGCCATGAGAATTCCCTGAAGTAAAAAGGGGGCATACAGAAAACTCATGATCGCACCTCAAAGACCGATCCGAAGACAGTCAGACCTGGACCAAAGGCAAGACTCACCACAAGCGTTTTATCCGGGAGCTCCTTATTCCATAATTCATTCCATACATGGGGAAGAGTGGCAGAAGACATATTCCCTCTTTCAAAAAGCATCCTCTTACTTTCTTTAACCTGAGAATCTTTTAGTTCAAGTTTCTTCTGAACTTCTTCAATTATCTTCGGACCACCGGGATGAATCGCAAAGGAGGCTTCCTTAAGTATTTTTACGACAGGAATTTTAGTTTTCTCACTTAGTCCTTCAATGAGTGAATGGATGTTTTCTCTTATTTTATAAGGAACATCCCTTGAAAGTCCCATTTTCATGCCATGTGAATCAGGAATCCACGTCATATCTTTACCAGAAGCAGGAAGGAGCTTTTCTACTATCGCTAGGATCCGAAAGCCCTTTTTATTTCCCCCCACTGAGTACTTAATATGTCCATCCGCAAACAGCGTCTGAACAACAATCTGCTCAGGAGTATGAATGGCGGGATCAAGGTGAAGACTACAGAGCTCTGTATGGACGATATCCACATCCTGTCCCTCTGATAAAAAAAGACCCTTAGCAATTCTGATTGCAGGTAGGGAGGCGTAACAGCCCATGTGATAAGCGTGAGTAATGGACGGCTTAATATCTTTAGCGGCAAAGAAAACCTGGGGAGGACTCGGGGACAAGTAACCTGTACAAGTAACATGAATGATATGAGATGGAGCCTCCTTCTCATAGAGCTCATGGAAAACTCTCTGAACTCTTTCATTGAAGTATAAGTTCTTTTCCCCGAAAGTCGCGCCCTCCCGTGTTTTCTCTGTGAGACGATAAACGTCATGGCCTTCCCACTCTTCATCAACTTCCGGGCAGTCAAAAAATCTTCGTCTGATATGCTTTTCACTTAGAGCAAAGCGAGAAAGAAGCCGTGTTCCTGTGAACGTCTCTCCCCTCCCTGATATTTCTTCATATCTTTGGTGGCCCTGAAGGGTCCACTTCACTATCTTTTCTTGGGGTAATTGATATTCAGGAAGGACTGGCCGGAAAGAATGGATGAAGACTTCCTTATTCATTTTAATCTTATAACATAAATAGCTCCCCGATGAACGGCACATCATATTGGTTTTATGATGTTATGAATTACTTAACATTTCTTGCGATTCCCTTAGGGAGAGCATTAAATTTTAACCTTCCTAAGGTCGAAAAAAAGAGTATGAATAGAGATTGGAGAGATTTTTTCAGACTGACTGTTTATAAGGAAACTCTTCAGGGTCCAAGACCTTTCTTTCGTTCTGAACTTAAGGTGTTTGAAGAGTTCACAATCGAAGAACTCATGATGAGGGAATTTGAAGATCTTAATCTGACAGTGAATGAGAAAAAATTATTCTCTCTCGCCCTTAGAAAGATATGGATCAGGCACGACTACTTTAAAACCGCGGAGTTTGATCGGATTGCAGAAAATTTTGCACGTCTTATTTCCTCAGAAAAAGAACAGCTGCTGACATTTTCCACTCGTGCCGGGGGGATATATCTTTTTCAGAATCTCCTGAAGTACGTCCCTTCGCTGGCAAATGATAAGAAACTCATTTGCTACACCTCTGAGCTGCCTTTAAAAATTATTGAGCAAGAAATTCCTTCCTCCTCCTCCATTCACTTTATCCTAAAACCGGGACAGGGAACTTTCTTCAGGAACTTTCCGACTTTATGGCATAAATCCTACCTGATTGATCTTTCAGAGGTCCGTGAGGCATAATGTTCTCATGCGTTTCATCCTACTTCTCATAGTCCTGACATTTCCGGCCCTTGGTCAAAGAACTCTGAACAGGGATTCTTTTATGATCAATGTCAGGCCCGTTTTGAACGGCATCTTGAATGATTTTTATCAGATGATAACTTTATTCCCCAATTTCCCTAAGGGAATCATTCCTCTCATCCATGAACTTGATACTTTGACGGGGGACAAAGAAAATTTAAGGGATACCTGTCCCAGGCTCATTAATGATAAATGTAAGACAACCCTTAACTCTATCAGAGTTAAGCTTTCGAAAATCAAGGCCCTATCCCTGATCTTATTGAAAGAGCAGAGTATGTCTTCCTCACTTCACCTGAACTCCCTCTCCGCTCAGCGGCTCCTGAATCAGTTTGATTCTGATGTGGAGAAAGTTAAGGGTAACCTCGATAATTCTTCTTTCTTCATTTCTGCCCAGATAACCGAGAGAAGAGAAACTTACGAAGTCTTAAAGCAACTTGATGAACTTAATACTCTTCTTTCCCTTGCCCTGGTGGAATTCATTCCCTTCCATTACAGAGAGGACTTTCGCCACTTCTATTTCAACTTTGTTCATCCGGTTCAACTGCAAATTTCAAAGTATAAAAACTATGAATTCTTAAACCGGAACGTGAACTCACTGAACTTTGCCATTAACCTGCTGAATATGAATCTTACCAAGAGAAATAAAAAAACACCGGATGGCATGGGGCCATATCTTGCTGTCATACATAATCGGTGGAATAGCTTATTGAGGTATTACTTCTAAAAAAAGGCCCTCTTGCGAGGGCCTCATTGACTTAGTACTTAGTGCGAGTCTTTCCGCGTACGTCAGTTTTACGACGACGTTTATCAGCGTTCTCAAGCTTTTCTTTCATCTTTACAGAAGGCTTTTTGTACTCTGAACGAGCGCGATATTCCTTCACGATTCCGTAAGCATCACATAGACGCTTAAACTTCTTGATCGCTTTTTCAGCAGGAAATCTGTCATCAATAGTAATTGAAATTGTAGACATGCTCATTACACCCCCTTCCGCATGACATTAGATAAGCCGAATCAGCTTCATTTTAAAGACCAAAAAAGTACCCTTTTAGACCTCCTACGTCAACCCAAGACACTGTGCAAAACGACTTTTCTTTGGTAGAAAAGGCCATGCAACTCAATGCTTTTGACTTAAATCAAGACCATGAACTGCCTTTGGCGGCCAAGCTTAGACCTCGTTCTCTAGAGGATTTCTTTGGTCAGACAAAGGTTCGTCCCCAACTGGAAAAGCTGGTCACTCATCCAAGGCATGTTATTTTCTGGGGTCCTCCGGGAACTGGAAAAACGACTCTTGCCCACATACTTGCGGCCCGTATTGATCGGGAGCTAACAGTTTTTAGTGCCGTTACCAGTGGGATTCCTGAACTTAAACGCCTCATTCAGGAGATGCTGGACCGAAGGAAAGAATTTGGAAAAGAAAGCATCCTCTTCATTGATGAAATTCATCGCTTTAACAAGTCTCAGCAGGATGCTCTCCTGCCCTACCTCGAAAACGGCGATTTTTTATTTATCGGTGCCACTACTGAATATCCTCATACATCTCTTAACAAGGCCCTGATTTCCCGTGTTTCATTAGTTGAATTAAAACAACTTGAACCAGAAGACCTTAAAGGGATCCTTTTAAGGGGAGTAAAAGATCTCAATCGTCCTGAGCTTTCTGATTTCATCGATGAACTTGCAAGGCTCTCCAATGGTGATGCGAGATTTGCTCTCAATCAACTGGCGCGGCTGGCGGCCTTCAAGGATGCAGAACTGGTTGACCATGAGCAGGCACTGAAAGAATTGTTTGAGCATGCCAGACAATACGACCGGAATGCCAATCGTCACTACGACGTGATTTCTGCGTTCATCAAATCTATTCGCGGTTCAGATCCTGATGCCGCTCTTTTGTATCTTGCGATCATGCTGGATGGAGGAGAAGATCCGGAGTTTATAGCCCGAAGACTTATGATCCTGGCAAGCGAAGATGTTGGCCTTGCTAACTCCCAGGCCTTACAGGTCACAAGCAATGCTCACTATGTAGTGAAACATATTGGAATGCCGGAGGCCCGAATCACTCTTTCCCATGCCACAGTCTTCATGGCCCTTTCCCCTAAGTCAAACTCTGCTTATAAAGCGGTAGATGCGGCCCTGACCTATGTGAAAGAGAATCCAACAATTGAGGTTCCCGGACATCTTTCCAATGTTTCCCCGGAAAAGAAAAATTATAAGTATCCGCACTCCTATCCCGGGAACTGGGTTGAACAGAAGTATCTGCCAGTAACTGTGAACTCAAGATTCTATCAACCACTATTGAATGGATCGGAAAGAATGTTGATTGAGAACTGGCGAAAGATTAAAGGTCTTCCAGTTTCCGAATGATTTGGTCACTGCCTTCAAAATAAATTCTTACAAGGGTCTTCCCCTCTCCAAATCTTCCGATAAATTTCCCTTTTCGAAATATGCGATAGGTAAAACTTCTATCCAATGAATAGAGACTTGGTTCTTTACAGGGTAATCCATCGGCGTTAAAAAAATCCTCTATGAGATATTGCAGAAACTTCCTGTCATCGTTTTCATTAGAAATTTCATGTAATGTCCGTAATCTCCCTCCTTGCCCTTCATAAATTCCATCAAGAGGCAGGAAAACATTTAAAGTCTCTTTTGTCTCAGAATGAGCAATGACAGACCTTAAAGCATTGCAGGCACAAATCGTAAAATTACCTCCGGCCACAACGACATTTCTTCCTTTGAAGACGATACGATGGGAATCTCCTTGAAAAGGATGAAAACTCTCCACAGAAGTTCCATTCGGGAAATAAGAATCCTGATCTTCCGCGTTTTGATAAATGGCTTTTTCATGAATCGAGACTAAAGTCTTCAGAGGAAGATGATTCTCATTAAAATACCTTATTAAAGGAGAGATTCCTTTCCAGGTCATTCCTTGAGTGTCCCAATACTTTGAGGCATGTGTGACAAGCAGAAGTTTATCTTCTTCAACTGAAACAAGGGGATATTTAAAATTAGATAGCCCTTCAAGCCGAATCTGATGTCCGCCTGAAGTATATTCAATCTCAATAAATTCGGCCTTAACTGAAAAGGACAGAAAGAAGAGAAGTAAAAAAACTTTCATGGCATTTTGAACAGCAAAATACATGCCCCTTCCTCACTGATAAAATTCAATCAATTGAAGGGACAACTGGTGTCGAAAAGTTAGACAACAGTTCGAAAAATAACCGACTTATTCCGTTTTATAATTTCGGGGTTTTTTACCACCTTCACCATCATTCTTATTCGTCATTTCCAACGCTAATGATTGGTCTGATTTTTGCTTTTTATAATTGTGCTCAAGGAGGCAAAAATGGAAATAGAACAACTTCATGCCCCTGGTGAAGGCACCCCCAAAAACTCCACTCAGATGATAAGTTTATTCGTGGGCGGCCTGCTCTTTATCCTGGGTCTCAGTGGAATCCTTTTCTCTGGATTTGCAGGCCTTCATTTAAGCCCTATCTACAGCACTATTATCGCTGCATCAGGAGTTATTCTTTTTTATAATGGCTATAAGAACAACAGCCGCGATGCATTTTTGTCCTGCCTCATTTTTACCTTATTTTTTGGTCTTCATGCCCTGGCCGGGTGGCTTTTCGGAGACCATGGTGTACCCCGTGTTGGACATGACCGCGCTGACTCTTACTGGCTGGTAATCATCCCTAACTTTCATGAACTAGGAAGGAATGACCATATTCTGAACACCATTCTTGCTCTTGTGCTCCTTGGTGGAACCATCGACTGGTGGAGAAGACATTCTTACAAAGGTCATAGGACCGAAGTTTTAAGAGATATGAAAGAAGATTACAGAATGCATCACCATCACCCAGACCAGGAAGACTCACCTCCTCTTCATCACTAACTTCTCGACTGAATCAGACAAAATTGTCATGCTTCTTAGGTGAATAGTTTTGAGAAGGATAAAAAATGAAAGGATGGATAAATACTAAAACGGCTCTGGTTTTTGTTCTATCCTTCACTATTTTTGTCCTGGCGATCAATGGTTTCTCCTACTATCACGAGCAACAGCACAAGGCCCAGGACTTCCGTCAGAATCACATTATCCTTGAACAGGTAAAAGATCGTTTTAAAATTTTTCTTAAGTCTCCGGCCACAGTAGGTTTCATCGGAGCAGAGCATTTCTCAAGTCTCGATCTTCAAACTGGGAACTACACACCCTTTAGCCAGAAAGTACTAAAACTTCACGATGAAATCATTGGACTCAACTTGCTTGATGAGACCGGAAAAATTGTGAGGGTATACCCGGCCAATCCTAATGAAAAGGCCAGAGGCCTTGTCTCTCAGAACTACGCATCCATCCTTAACTCCTACAATAAGGGAGACTCTTTCTGGTTTTCCCCTCCTTTTAAACTCTTTCAGGGTCCTTCAGGCTTTGCTCTTTATTTTCCAATATTAAAAGAAAATAGACTTAAGGGATGGTTTGCAACGGTCTTAACTACAGAAGCCTTCGTTCGTGACTTCCACCTTAATCAATTCCTGACTTCTTATGAACTCATCATTAAAGATAAAAAAACTGATCATCCTTATCTGGCCACAGCATTTGAACCTCAGGAAGGGACACGATTCTTTCAAACGACTGCTAGTATAAATGGTCGCGACCTGGTCTTCATGAGTTGGACAAAGGTCCCACCACGCTTTGTTTTTATTCCCTGGTCCTGGACACTTATTGGGGCCTTTTTCTTTTCATTAATTTTTGTCATTCTTTTAAGAGTATCAGAACAGAAGAAAAAAATACGGCAGCAACTGGAAGATGTGACTGTTTTGCTGAAACTCACTTCAAAAGAGGCCTTGAGCAAGTTGATAGACCTTCAGGCAGAATTTTATAAAATAGGATCCTCAGACACTATTAATTACGTCACTCACCTGATCGAACAGATTGATCTCCTTCAAACCACTGCCAATACAGGGAAAGAGATTGAAACTGAAAAAGTTGATTTAAGAACCTCGCTACTTAAAGAACTGGATGAAATTCGGGACCTCCAGACGAAAAAATCCATTCAAGTAGATTTTTCTCCAGAAAAAATCGTCTCATCTTCTATTCTTGCCAATCGCTGGCTGCTCGAGAACAGTGTTTTAAACACTATTCTCACCCATGCCATAGTCCATGCAGAGGCCGGCAGCGGTATTAGCATTGAGTTTCAGAAAATGCGAAGCTCGTTTATTCTAACAATCCGTGTTCAAAGAATGAACGACATGGAATTCTCCGAAAAATCTATAAATTTGGACCGGAGATTGATGGTTGCAAAAAAAGTATTGCATGTTTTTAATGGTGAGTTATCCATGGATAAGGATCTGAGTGGTGGAATGATTATCAGGATTCAATTGCCGGCCTCAGAATAGTTTTCCTGGGCCAAGTTTCATAACTTCTCAAAAAAAAGGGCCCTCTTTGAGGGCCCTTAAAAATTAAATAAGGTTCTCTGGTTTCATGGTTTCCAGGTGGTGCTTAACACTTGCAAGGAACTTACTTCCAAGCTCACCATCAATCAGACGGTGATCATACGTGTGAGTTCCATACATCATGTGACGGATAGCTATGGCATCATCCTCTGTTACCATCACTCTTTTCTTGATCACGCCGGTACAGAAAATCCCGACCTGAGGCTGAAGGATAACAGGAGTGGCGATAAGAGTCCCGAAAGAACCATTGTTAGTGAAAGTGTAAGTTCCACCGGAAAGATCATCCATCGTAAGCTTCTTACTCTTGGCTTTCGTTGCAAGGATATCGAGTTGACGTGCAATTCCAGTAAGGTTTAGGTCCCCGGCATTCTTGATAACAGGAACGACGAGACCCGTCGGAGTGGCAACAGCACAACCAAGGTGAATATCTTTCTTAATGACAATGTTATCCCCTTCAATTGAAGCATTGATAAGAGGATGCTCTTTTAGTGCCTGAACAATAGCGTAAAGAACAAAGTGTGAATAAGTGAGGTTAATTCCTTCACGTTTTTTGAACTCGTTCTTGATTTTTTCACGGGCCTTCACCAGATTTGTCATATCGATTTCATCGATGGAATTCACGTGAGGTGAAGTTTGTTTTGAAAGTACCATGTTCTTAGCAATGGCCTTTCTCATATTATCCATCGCTACGATTTCAACTCTGTCAGTTCCACGGGTTTGAGGTACGCCCTGAGGAGCAGCACTTGGAGCTGGACCAGCTTTCGCAGCTTGAGGAGCCGGAGCTGCGCCTTTTCCACGGCTGGCGATATAGTTTTCAAGATCCGATTTATTGACTCTTCCACCAGCTCCTGAACCTTTCACACTCTTTAGCTCTGAAAGCGGGATACCAGCTTCTTTTGCCATGGCCTTAACAAGCGGAGTATAGAAGCGAAAGCCCTCGTGTTCTTCTTCACCTGAATGTGAAGCCTGATAAGAAGGTGCTCCCATAGCGGCCTGGGCCCCTTTTGTTTCTGCTGTCGCACCGGCCTCTGGAGAAGGAGCTGTTGTGGCTTCCTTGGATACTGAAGCAGGAGCTGCTTTTGTTTCCACCTGAGCGTTAACATCATCTTCAATGATGGCAATCGGCTTACCCACATCAACCGTCGCACCCTCAGGGTAAAGAAGTTCAACAATTTTACCTTCCACAGGAGAAGGAATTTCTGATTCTACTTTGTCTGTTGAGATTTCAAGAAGGATGGCATCTAGCTCGATCACTTCACCAGGTTGTTTGTGCCATTTTGTAATTGTACCCGTCGTGATTGACTCACCCATCTGGGGCATTACTACTTCTACTTTAGCCATATAAAAACTCCTCGTAATCGTAATTCAATTTAAAGATTAAGCGCTCTGCCTTTGGCCGCCATTACTGCCTCACCCAGGAATTCTCCAAGGGTTGGATGCGGATGAACTGTTGCAAAGATTTCCTCGTCAATTCCTTCCATTGTTCTGAAAAGAACGTATTCATGGATCAGTTCAGTGGCGTTTGTTCCTACAATGTGGGCGCCAAGCAACTCTCCATATTTTCCGGTTAAGACTTTGATGAAGCCATTGTTCTCGTTAGAGGCAACTGCTTTTCCGTTTGCTGTGAAAGGAGCTTTCCCCACTTTATATCCAATCCCTTGCTCTTTCAGGGCACGCTCTGTATAGCCCACAGATGCCACCTGCGGCTGACAATAAGTACATCCTGGAATGTTCAGCTTATCAATGGCATGAGGGTGCTTTCCTGAGAGGTGTTCAGCAGCGACTACTCCTTCATGGGAAGCAGCGTGAGCAAGAAGTGGAGGACCGGCCACATCACCGATTGCATAAATGCCTTTGACGGAAGTTTCATACATGTTGTTCACAGAGATAAATCCACGATCAGTTTTTACACCGATTTTCTCAAGGCCAAAGCCTTCGATGTTTCCTGTCATGCCAACTGCGATAAGACCCATTTCAAATTTATGTTCAGTCTTCTTTCCACCTTCAGTCACGGTGAAAGTTACATCTTTCCCGTTATTTTTAGCAGTGATGCCTTCAATGCCAAGGTGAAGCTTGATGCCTTGTTTTTTATAAGCTCTTTCAACTTCAGCTGAACAATCCGTATCTTCAATTGGAAGAAGATTTTTTTGCATTTCAAAGATATGAGTCTCTACTCCAAAAGCGTTCCAGAAATAAGCAAACTCTACTCCTATCGCTCCCGCACCTACGATACCGATAGACTTTGGAAGTTTTTCCACTTTAAGGGCTTCCCATGCGCCCAGGAGACGCTTCCCATCGTGTTCAAGACCTGGGAAAGAACGATATTTAGCACCAGTGGCAATAATGCAGTTGGTGAATGAAAGTTCTTCTTTCTTTCCATCAGCAAGTGTGACTTCAAGGGCCTTAGCAGATTTGAAAACACCTTTCCCATTGAAGACTTCAATTTTATTTTTCTTCATCAGGAAAGCGACACCTTTGGACATGTTATCAGCGATCTTGTTGGCACGCTGAACGGCCACAGCTGCATCGAGACCTTTGAGCTCAACATTCACTCCAAGACCTTTGAGATCATGAACTTCATGAACAGAATGGGCAGATTTTAAAAGCGCTTTGGTAGGAATACAGCCTCTGTTCAGACATACCCCACCAAGTTTATCAGCTTCAACAATCGCTACTTTCTTTCCTAATTGAGAGGCGCGAATAGCGGCCACGTAACCGCCGGGGCCAGCACCTAAAACAACAACATCAAACGTTTTGGCCATCGAGAGATTCCTTTGTTACCAATAGAACTATAAATGTCCTGAAATCATGGAGTAAACGCAGCGCACGTGTCAACGTTACAGGCCCCTTTTCCCTAGACGAAACTGCCCCAAAACGTTATAAGAAGCCCCATGTCAAGATCTCGTTCAAGTTTAACCCTTTCCCCTGAGGAGATTTCCTCTATTTTGACTCTTTATCCAAAGGGATTAGTGGCAGTTGATCTTGAGACAACTGGTCTCTCCCCCCTGGTAGATAAGATCATTGAAATAGCGGCTATCAAGATTTCCGGGACGGGAGTGGTTACAAGCTTTCATCAACTGATCAATCCCTTGATCGATGTTCCTGAATTTACCATTCAGTTTCATGGTCTCACTAATGAAGATCTTAAAAGTTCTCCGACAATCAAAAAGCCCTTAAAGGCCTTCTGGGAATTTGTGGGTCGCCATCCCATGATTGCCCATAATTCAACTTTCGATCTTGGATACCTCATCAAGTCATCCCATGATTTTCAGATAGAATTTCCACCGTTGGATATTTTTGACAGTTGTAGGTATGCACGGGCCATCTATAAGGGTCATGAAACGTGTCCCGGTAATTTCAAACTTTCAACATTAAGTGAGTTTGTAGGCTTCAATCTTCAGCATCATGTGGCCATAGAAGATACTTATGCCTGTCTTAAAATCCTTGCCCACCTGGCAAAGATTGAAGGTGATCATAAAGTAGCGATGGAAAAAAGTTTCGTTTTCCGTCTTTCAAACTTTAATCGTAATGAATGTTTTAACTTTTCAACCCGGCTGAAGGGTCTCACAGAAATGGTCCTCAAAAGGGAACTCGTTCAGCTTGATTACCGGGGAGGCTCGAAGACAGGAAGAACAAGACCAGTTCGCCCTATCGGTCTCATGCCCCTTCCAAAGGGACCGGTACTCTTTGCGGAATGTCTCATCACAGGCATGAATAAGTCATTTGTGCTAAAGAAGATTAAGTCTTATGAAAAGCTGGAAGCAAGTCTTCTCCGGCAAGGATCAACTATATGATTAAGAATTTTATCACCAAAGAAAATATCGGTGAACGCTTCACTCAGTTCATCATTCTGATTGCCCATATCGTTTTACTTAAATGGATTCTCTATACCCTGTATGAAGGGGGCATCCTTCCCCTTTCGACCCTCCTCTATCATTTTCTCGGAATCTCCCTGTATGGCGCCCTTCTCATCAGAGTCTGCGCCTACATCTACAAACGCCAATATCTGAAGGAGCTTGCAAAAAGTGGCCGGGAACCAAAATTGGACAAATGAATTTAAAGAAGCCTTCAGAAACCTGAAGGATCTTTACCGATTCCTGGAATGGGATTTGCCTTCAGAAATTGAAGGCGTCGAGAAAGTATATCCTGTTTTTGTCCCTCGAAATCTTGCAAAGAAAATGAAAAAGGAAGGACCAAAAGGTGTCCTGGCCAAAGAATTTCTTCCTCACTCTCTGGAAGTAAATGGTGACCTGAATGAAAAAGGCCTTTTTGATCCCATTGGTGATCAGAACTTCTTTAAGGCCCCACAGCTTATTCACCGATACAAATCCAGAGCACTTTTTACACCTACAACCATATGTCCCGTTCTTTGCAGGTACTGTTTCAGAAAAAATGAGCTCGTGGCCTCGGAAGAAATTTTTCAGCAGGATTTTGAAAAAACTCTTTCTTATCTCAGTGAGCATCCTGAAATTTCAGAAATTATATTCACCGGAGGAGATCCCTTTACCCTCTCCGACGAGAAGCTGGAAAAATACCTGGAGTCCTTTTCGGCCATAAAAACCATCAGGGATATACGCTTTCATACCCGCTACCCGATAATTATTCCGGAAAGAATTAATGGCGGGTTATTAGAAATCCTTTCCCGGGCCGCAAAAAATTTCAGAACAGTGACAGTCGCCATCCATGCCAATCACAAGCTGGAACTCGATGAAACAATTAAAGAGGCCATCACTAAACTGGGCTCTCTCCCCATTCAGCTTCTCTCACAGACAGTGCTGCTTAAAGGCGTTAACGATACTCAAGAAGACTTATTGGAACTCTTTGGAGCCTTCATAGAGTTAAAAATCCGCCCTTACTACCTTCACCATCCGGATCCAGTGAAGGGCGGAATGCATTTTTACCTCTCTCTCGAAAAAGGACGGGAACTCTACGCCTCTCTCCGGAAGGAGCTTCCCGGATGGGCTATTCCCCACTATGTGATTGATGTTCCGGGAGGAGAAGGCAAGATTTCTGCCTTCAATCCGGAGAGTTTTCACTATTCTGGGAAACTACTGACTCAGACAGGAGACACATTTTTGTGGCAAGAACCTGAGCCTTTTATTTAGGTAATTACCGGCAATCCTTAGCTCTTTCCCGAAAACTCTTGGTCAAAATTTGAAACATGCTAAAATTTTTGACATGAGCCAGACGATACTTATCGAGACCAATGAAGATCTTAAAAAAATTTTTTCCCTGAATCTCAACACTTTTGTTGGTACAGATGTTATTTTGAGACAAAATGCCGAAGACGCCCTGGCCCTCCTCCGTATTTTACCTCAAGTTGGACTCGTTATCACAAAGGCCAAAGTTGGTTCAGAAGATACCGCTATCAAAATTCATCAGCATATTAAAAACGAGTCTCTAAACACTTCACTCATTATCCTGGGTGAATGCCCTACTCTGGCCAATGAAATCCTTTGTCTTCAGGAACCAGTCAGCTGGGAAATCCTGATCAAGCAAGCTGCCTCCCATCTGGGGGTCACCATTCAGGACTCCGTAAATAAAGTGAAGCCTGACTATCTACCGGTTGGACTTCATTACTTTTATGACATCCAGAAAACTCCCTGTGATGTGTATATCAGAATTAAGAAAGGCCCAAACGACTATCAGTTTGTTAAAAGAATTCATTCCAAAGATACTTTTGATAAACAAGACATTCAAAAGTATGAAGATCAGGGTCTGAAGGAATTTTTTGTCTCTAAAGACTACATTCAGTATTTCACAACTTTTGTAACAAATAATCTTGTAGAAAAACTTGAAAGAGAAGATCTTACTCTTGAGGATCGGATCCTCACGACAGCTAATGCACATGAGATCGTAAGAGACAACATTCAGAGCATGGGTCTTGATTCCGCTTCTGTTGAACTCTCAGATGCATCCATTAATTCCATGGTGAAGTCGGTCAAGAACTCTCCGGAAATTGCCAATCTTTTGAAGTTTCTTTTCTCCAACAAAGTTGCCTATGCCTATCAGCACTGTCACTTATTGGCCCTCATGTGCCACTACGTTCTATCGAAGCAGAGCTGGTACAAGCCGGATCATCTCCACATTCTCTCGTTTGTAGCTTTCTTTTCGGATGTAACACTTAAGTCCCACCAGCAAATGCAGATATCCAGCATGAGAGAGCTGGCCGAATCAAGTCTTACAGATGAAGAAATAAATCAGGTGATGAACCATGCTGCTGAAGCAGTAAAAATTCTCGATCATCATCCTGAGGCCAATGAGTATATTAAAACAGTTCTCATTCAATCCCATGGAAACCTGGACGGAGTTGGTTTTGAAGAAAATCCAAGTGAAGAACTTCACCCTCTTTCCAAGGTGTTTATCATCGCAGATACATTTGTGAAGATCCTGCTTAACCCGGCCATGCCTTCTAAAAAGCAGGACATTCTTCCCATTCTTTTTGCCCGGTTCACAAACCCGAGCTATCAGAAGATCATCAAGACGCTCGAACAGAAGTTTCTTTAATCAAAAGATAAATAAAGCTAAAAGAAAGAAGCGCTGGAAAAAGCGCTTTTTACCCTTCGCTGCTTCAAAAACCGTCATTGACGGTCATTCCTCCCCTATGTGATTAAAATCTCAGATTAAAACTAAGGGGTTTTCATGAAAGCTTTTGGACTCATACTTATGTCACTTTTCCTTTCAACTGCTCATGCCTCCTGGAGAGAAACCAAGTGCTCTAATTCTGATGGCAGCGTGAACTGGAAACATGGACTTGATGAGAATCAGATTAACCTGAAGTACGCCAATTTCGTCGAAGGAACACTTAGCCTGAACCTGGAACAAGTAAATGTTCAGCTAACAAAACAAGTAACTCTGAAAGAAGTTTCTTTCAGGAACTGCCAGTACATGGGCAACACCAGAGTTTATGCTGGAAAAGTAAAAATTACGGGATCAGATAAGCATCCCGATGTGCTCAGAAGTCAGTTTCCTGAGAACAAAGTGATCACAGAAGTCATTTGTACAACTTCGTTTACGGCAGAAAATCCCTGCACAAACGAATAGCGCTGGTCGTCAAAACCGCAAAAAAAACGAGAGATAAAAAGTTAGCGATTGACAGAATTTGGCCGTCGGAACTAATATCTACTCCACTTAACGCGGTTGTAGCTCAGTTGGTAGAGCGTCTGCTTGCCATGCAGAAGGTCGTCAGTTCGAATCTGATCAGCCGCTCCAAAATTCTAAACTATTAGGCCACCAAACGGTGGCCTTTCTTTTTTCTTCAACTATTTAGATTCACAATCGAGGGCCTGTAATCCTTTGGGCCATATTTCAGATTATTTCTAGGTCTTTCTGACCGAGGTTACTTTTTGGTTACCATGGGGTTTTAAAAATAGCAGCGGCAAGGGTGCGCTTGCATTTCGTAGCACCTCTGCCGCCTATCTTTTGAACTTTCCTCACTTTTAAAGGGCAAGCAGACACTTGCCATACCCCACTATCCAAAAACAGTTTTAAACAAGGAAGAAACCTATGAATCAATCACAGGCGCTCTCAGCGCAACCAACTTACATTTCAGATTATGCTGTCCTGATAAAAAAAATGAG
Source organism: Bacteriovoracia bacterium (assembly GCA_046566385.1). Lineage (GTDB taxonomy): Bacteria > Bdellovibrionota > Bacteriovoracia > Bacteriovoracales > Bacteriovoracaceae > Peredibacter. The sequence goes on from JBKHWS010000008.1 coordinate 74,870, forward strand.
ACTGCTAAGAAGACTAAACAGACAGCAAGCAAGTCTCCTTTTTGACTTCTCCTTTAAAAATCTTGAAAGGCTGGAAAATGGTCGAGGAAGCATTACTCCCGAAAAGTTTAAAGAGTTCCAAGATAAATATGGTTTTACTGACCGGGAAGTCGAAGACTTGAGAACCGGAAAACTAGCGGCCCCAACCGATCCTAATTCAATCAGGAAAAAAATCACCACCGAGAAGAGACAGAACCGAAGATTTTGCCATCGAAGAGTCACCAGGGAGTGCAAAGTTCTAAAGGAACTAAG
>JBKHWS010000009.1:0-72518 GCA_046566385.1 Bacteriovoracia bacterium
CCCTTTTCTCAACCGCCGAGTTGCACTGGCAACGTTAATCTAGCCGTATACCTTTTCGACAAAATTAAAAACCCACAACCGGTTAAAGTTGTGGGTAATAGTAAGGGCTTTCGCCTCCCTTTCCCTGTTGAAAACTTAATTTTTTAAATTACTGCTTCGTGAGAACCACGAATTTAAATTCTTTAAATCCAGCTGCGGCACAAGTGTACATGACTCTTTTGAGGTAGCTGTACTTTAGGGACTTATCCACAACCAGGTTGGCGATCCCTGAGAACTTCTTGGCCTGAGGTGAGAGCTTTTCAGACTGCTTGATAGTTTCTTTGATCTTAACCAGTTCGTTGTAAAGTGGAATGATCCTTCTTCCGCCCTCGTCAAAAACCTGGCCCTGATCGCTGCTCTCGGCATTCAGAACTTCTTCGTCGTCTACCCAGATCTGAGTTTTGGAGACCTGGACGTTAACTCCGAAGTTGTTGATCGACTCCGAAGCGGAACGTGGAAGTTCTATTCCTTTCGGAACATTGATAATCACTCCGGAAGAGTTATAGCTCTGGAGGAGGAAAACCAGAAGGATAGTTAGGATATCGAGCAGGGAAGTGATATCGATTTCGAAAACACTATTCTTCTTTCTACGGAATCTTGAAGCTCTGGCCATAAATAAACCTAACTCATTAAGTTACTGAAGATGATCTTGCTGAAAAGAGATTTGATCTTTTCATCGATGCCATCTTTGTTGGTTTTGAAGATTGCTTCGTCTGTATTGTTAAGCATGCGGACTGAGTCCATGATTTTCACAATTTCTTCGTAAGTGAGGTCTCCCACCGGCTCGAAGATGATCGTGTCTTCATCGACGTTCTTTTTCTTAATGTCTATCAGAGTGCTGTGCAATTCTTCGTAATTAAATTCTCCGTCAGGACCTCTTCTGAAAGTCTTAAAGGGCCTTGAAGGAATACCTTTCGAGAGGGTCATCTGATTGGTGTCTACTTCCAGAGTGAGCGCCAGAGGATCTTTTTGATTCTTTGGCGGTTCAGCGTCTGAAACGATCGGAACATCACTTCCGATTTCATAGATTTTTAGGAAGCTCGCCGACATGAGAAGGAAGAAAATGAAGATGAAGACCGCATCCATGATGGGTACGAGATTCAGCTTCTCTTCTCCTCTCTTTCTTTTACGACTGGTAGGTACTTTCAGCATGGCCTGATCCTTATTCGTCTACGGCCTTTTTCGTGCCAAGAAGGTCCTGAAGCTTTACAGAAAACTCATCGATCTCATTTACGATTTTTTCCGACTTAGACATAAGGAAAGCGTGAATCATCATGATGGTGATCGCTGAGAAAAGACCGAACGCTGTGGTGTTCATCGCTACCGCAATACCTTTGGCCAGAACTTCCGCTTTTTGAGCAGGGTCTGCAGCAGAAACGGCAGAGAAGGACTGGATCAGACCCTGGATGGTTCCAAGAAGTCCGAAGAGTGTCGAGAGGTTCGCTGAGAGCTGGAGGTAAGGAATTCTTTGCTCAATTTTTGGAATCACTTCCAAAGCTGTTGCATCGATCGCGTTCTGAACCTGCTCAGGCGATTGATTGGCGCGCTTCAGTCCACTCTTGAGAACTCTTGGGAGTGCTCCTTGTGAACCAGAACAAACACGGATCGCTCCCTGAATATCGTTCGAGAGGATGTAGCGCTGGAGTTCATTCATGAATGAAGGACCATCTACATCAAATGTGTAAGATAATTTCTTGAAACGCTCGAGCGCAACTGCAAAAGCAAAGGCCCAAACGGTAAGGATAACGTACATAAACACGCCACCCTCGGTGATGAATCTAAAGAACCATTGGATCATTTCCATAACACTTCCCCTTCCATGGAAAAATAAAGGTTTATAATTCATTATAAGCTGTTTTGTGTCAGGCGAAAGGAAATTAAGCAATTGGAAATGTAGTCCACATTCATAGGGGCGAAGCTCTGGTTCTATGGATGGGATTCCGAGTTAGTGAGTCGGTTAAGACCTACTTTTGAACTTCTTTTTCTGCCTTATTGCTTTTTTTCTTCCTGGTGAGGACCTTGTTCAAACTCTTGTAATAGCGATAAGAGATTTGTTTGAAAATGGTATTGTCGGAAATGTGAGAGATTCCGTCTTTGGTGTCTTTGGATTCTTTGATCCTTCTTTCCAGCTCGTAAAAACCATTTACTCTGGCCGCCCGGATTTCGTCAGGCGTCAGTGTCTGGTCCTCACTATCTTCATTGTTAAAAAGATCATCTTCTACGTCACCATACTTCCACTTATGGAGCTTCTTCAGCATTTCTTCATCGCTCGAAGCTTTCCCGGTTTTGGTACTGGAGGTTTTGGTCTTGTCCGTCTCCGAGGCTTCAAGGGCCTGAGCTTCTGCGGCCTTTGCCGCTTGGGCAGCTTCAGCTGCTTTGGCTTTTGCTTCTGCTTCCTTCAGCGCTTTTTCAGCGATGGCGTCTGCAGCGTTGACTGGAGTTTTAACTCGGGCCAGTGGTTCTGGCTTGATTTGCTCAGCACTCTTCACATCTTCTTTATTCGTAGGCAGAAGATTGAAGTCGAGATTTTGTAATGAGGCAAATTTCTTGTCACTGTTAATGACGTTTTTATATTCGGTTTTGAAGCGGTCAAATTCACCAGCGATCTTAGCACCCATGTTGACTTCTTCCATTCCGATGGATTTTCTTAAGTCATTTTGATCTTTCTGGGCCTGAAGAGTTGCAGCTTTAATTCCACCAAGCATTGATCCAAGTTTCCCAGCAAGAACTTCTGCTTTTTCTGTGTTGCCTTTATTGATTTCATCAACCAGTTCCATGGAAACTTGTCCGGCGTCATTCAGGATTTGCTTATTCGGTTCAACAGTAACGAATTTCGGTGACTCTACCTTAAGGTAGTCAGAACATGCTTTTTCCGAAATTTCGATGTCATTTTCGTTTCTGGTAACACAGGTTCCTGTTCTCTTATTGGCATTGGCAGTATTTTGATTATCCGTGGAAAGCTTATAAGGAATTTCAGGAATCTCTTTGTCTTTATCTCGTTCCTCTCTGAAGTCTGAGCGACCTTGGCCTAGGCCAGTTTCATCATTTGTCTGAGCATAGAACTGATTGACCACCATGTTGAGCTTGGCGATGTTTTGTTCTGCTATCTTTGCTCTTTGGAAAAGTCCTGCAGTTATCATGGTGACTAAGGCAGCGGAGGCCCCGAAAGTTGCGGCCCGTGGGATTGGATAGTTGTAGGACGCCATTGTGACTTTTGCGAGAGCTGGTATGAAGTACTCAAACAAGCTATACATGAGTGTTATGTACCCAGTGGTAGGTGATCCACCTGTCGCTGATATACCCATGGAGTAAGCAGCTGTGATGGCCTTGGCCAAAAGAAGTCCGCTGATACCCGAACCTACTGAAAGAGGCGAGCAATAAGCATAAGCGATGGCGAGATATGAGTTCAGGTAACCAAGACAAGCAGGAGCATATTTTCCGGAACAACTTCCCTGGGCGATTTGAACTGAAGCAGGATTGGCAAAGTTTGGTAGAGTTTGCGCCCAACCTTTTGGCATGCTTCCGGTACAGGCCGCAAAGTGCTTCATGTATTTAGCAGCATAACAGGCAGGATAATCTTTTCTTCCCGCACATTCCATGGCCGCATACTGAGCGGCCAGCCCGGTACAAATTCCTGTCCCTGTTCCGACACCGGCAGCGATCCCTGAAGTTTCCTCCATGATAGCAAGTCCCATGGCGGTCCAGTACATGGCCGTAACGGCAAGAAGCCACATTCTTCTGCTTTTTAGATAGTCTCTTGTTTGCTCTTCTTCTTTCTTTTTTAGTTCAAGAGCATTTCTTTGAACGTCCCCGTTTCCTCCGCCTTTGTAGGCCTCTAGTTCCTTAGCAGTGAGAACGACTTCATCCATCATCATGTTGTGATTTTTATTCTGGGCCTTGGCCCCGGCGAGTTCGGACGCAATGTAAACAAGAGACCCAGACATGAAGACAGCGATGGATGGTATCTTAAGTCCCGCGATACATTGAGAGATGATATTTGTACCGATGATACTGGTTGATGTTGCCAGAATTTGTTTGGCATAAAAATCATAGCCACCCTGATGTTGGGAAGCCTTTTCATAACCCATGTTCTGACCGGGTGATGAGACCTGGCTGGCCTTATTATGATCTGGCTTTTGTTGTTTGCTCTGATTGTTCTGAGTTTCTGTTGTTTGGGAAGTTGGTGCGGCAGAAAAATAGGGACTCGTTTGCGCACTTACTGGCGCAGTTAGGAGCATCAATTGCAGACTGAGAATAAAACTTATTGTTTTCACACTTCTATTTTATCTAAGTATGAGAAAATTTGTTCAAGTTTACTTGTCCTTCAACTTAAAGGAGCTAAGTAGTTGATAGTTTGAAGAAAAGGGAGAAAAGGACCTGCAACTTTTATTCTCACTTTGAAGCAAGGGGCCTTCGGAAAGGCCCCTATTCATTAGAAAGAGCAGGTAATGATTTTGCCAGCGTAAGGGAAAGAGACCGTTTTAATTCTGCCATGACGATCAATCTTTAAATTGATGCCATCGGTGGAAGCATATTCAAAATCCCTTACTTCGGTACCGTTTCCGACGGTGAAGAGATTGTTGATCCAGACTTCACGATCAAATTTAACAGAGAGGCTTCTTTCAAAGTCATTCCCGGAAAGGCTGATACTCAGCCTGACGTTATAGGCCGGGTTTCCGAATGAGTCTTCAAGCATGAGATTTTTTACTTTCTCTACTTTAACTCTGCAGTTGGTTTTGATGTTATTAACGTAAATCTTAGTTTTAATGGCACCTTTCAGAACGGGTGTTCCTTCGATCATGTGGGCCGAAGAAGCTGCTGAAAGCGAAATTAATGAAGCGATAATTATCTTTTTCATAAAAAGGATTCCTTAGTGATTTCTTGTTGGTTTTCCTGTGTCCAGGCCTTCATAGACTTCTTCCCAATTCTTGAAAGCGCGGCGGGCATCCTGAAGTTCTTCAAGAACCCAGTGATTTCTTTCAATGCCTTTTTTGTCCCGGTTTTCGATATCAAGGGGACGGAAATAGTACATTGGAACTTTCATAAGATAACAAAGACGGTTCCACTGGTTGTCTTCGAAGTCCTGGTATTTTTCAATGACCGGGCAGGTGATCTTCTCGGATTTAATGAAGTGATCTTTCCATGCCTTGACTGTAATTGGCTTTGTCATGAATGTTCCATCCATGACATACTCTGTTCCTCCGGCCGTGACCATAGGAGCGACATGGAACCACCAATCGAAATCTTCAAGGATGGCGTATCTTTTAGTGTAGAAGATGAAAATTTTCTCTGAGAAAATTCCTTCTTTCGACCACATGTCATAAACCCACATGTGTGCTCTCTTAAAACACTGAGAACGTCCCTTATCACCATCGTTCAACATGTTTTTAAAGACATGATTGGCCTGATCAAAAGTCTGAAGATCAGTCGGAGCGAAGGCACGAAGTTGGTGATAGCGGAAGTGATTGAGGTCCATGGTGTTCTCATCAACTTCTCTTGGGTTTGCGATCTGAATGTTATGAAGAATGGACTCGGTGCCGTTTGTGGTGAAGTCAATTTTCACCACTCGACCGATGAGCGCTTTTAGTTTCTTCTCGTTCTCTTCGGACTTAAATGTCTTGTAGATTTTTCCATCAGCGGCTGAAAGGACCAGAAGCCTTTCAGTCTTTTGTGATTCAATCACGTTAAAAACAGTCGTAAAAATAGATTCTGCTCTTGCCACGTTCATAAAAAAAAGAACGGACACGACCAGAATCAACCATGATTTATTGGTCATATAAAACCCCCTAATAATGGATGAATCTTTATAAAACCAAAAGATTGATGACTAGTTGGCGGAATAGGGTGTGTAAAAATTACACGTAATTCTCAGGGAAGAGCTGCCTTTCAATACCTTCGATGAAGATATGGATGCACTTGATATGGACTTCCTGAATCCGATCTGTAATCGGGCTTTGGATGATAAGAGGGACGTCTACCATGGGCTTGAGTTTTCCGCCGTCTTTCCCCAGGAGTCCCACAACTTTCATTCCTTTGGACTTTGCCACTTCAACAGCTTTGATGACATTGGCCGAGTTACCGGATGTGGAAATGGCCAGAAGGGTGTCACCTTGTTGTCCCCAGGCTTCAACGAAGCGTGAGAAAATGTGATCAAAACCAAAGTCATTGGCGATACAGGTAATGTGACCAGCTTCAGAAATTCCGGTGGCCGGAAGGGGAGCGCGGTCTTTACGGTAACGGCCGGTTAATTCTTCAGCAAAATGAAGCGAGTCACACATGGAGCCGCCATTACCACAACTGAAGACTCTTCCTTTATTTTTGAAAGACGTTACGAAGATGTCTATGGCGTCTTCGATCTTTCTGACGTTTTGCTCGTCTTCAATAAAAGTATTCAGGATAGATTGGGCTTCAAGGAGTGAGGAGCGGATGTATGACATGAGAGTATGAGGCGGATCCGAAGATCCGCCTTCCTTAATTAACCGATAAGAGAGTTGATGTTTTTGATGATTTCAGCTTTAGGCTGGTTACCAACAAGAGTTGATTTTACTTCACCGTTTTTGAAGAAGATAAGCGTTGGGATACCACGAATTCCATACTTCTGAGCAAGGTCAGAAGCCTGGTCAACGTTAACCTTAACAACGTTTGCTTTTCCACTCATCTCAGTCGCGATTTCATCCAGAACGGGAGAAAGGGCCTTACAAGGTCCACACCACTCAGCCCAGAAATCTACAAGAACAGGTTTGTCAGATTGAATAACTTCCTGATCAAAATTCGCAGAAGTTACGCTTGTTAAGTTCGCCATATAATCTCCTTAATGCGCAGTGCTTATAAAAAGCACAGCTTAAACTTTAACTGATTGATACTCGTAGGACAAGTTATACACTTTATAACACCTGATTTCTATACTCCACCTAATCAAAATAGCGTTCAACCTGTGAATTTTTCGCTACAATATCCCGGATGGATAGAAAGTCACTGTTAAAGGGTCCGCTTTACCGCGCCCGAAGGTCCCGACTAATCGCTAAAAGTATTGATCTAGGGCTTGTGACTCTGGGGGCGGTTTTCTTTTATCCAATGGGTTTAATCCTGGGAATTGTTTATTTATCCATTGCTGACTCCTTGTACGATGGGCAAAGTATCGGAAAACGTTTTATGGGCTTCGGGGTCGTTTCTCTCATCGATGGATCCCCCTGTTCGGCCTGGCAATCGTTCATCCGCAACTTACCTTTCACCGTACCTTTGTTCTTTCTCGTCTTCCCCTTCTGGGGATGGGTTTTCGCGGCAGTCTTTGCTTTGCCTCTTACGGCCATGGAAGTTTACTTCCTGTTCAAAGGCGATACCGCTCATAGGCTCGGTGACATCATGGCGGATACCACTGTCATAGCTAATGATGGTACCAGACTGGATTTGCGCAAGACTAAGAGTCCGTGGTTTGATACTCCTCCCGTTCCACTTCAGTAGGTTAGAATGAAAAAATTAATCATCATCGACGTTTCCAATTTTATTTTCCGTGCTTTTTTTGCCATCCGCCCACTCCACACAGCTGATGGGGTTCCGGTGAATGCTGTTTACGGCGTGCTTTCAATGATCCATAACATGATTACCAAATACCAACCGACCCACGTGCTGGTTGCCAGAGATACCAAAGAAGGCTCCTTCAGGAAGGAAATCTATCCTGAGTACAAGGCCCACCGGACTGAGCCTCCTGATGATCTGATTCCGCAGTTTGCCCTGGTGGACGAACTGATCGCCCTCCTGGATCTTCCGGAAATCAAGGCTTCCAACTATGAAGCTGATGACATTATTGGTTCCGTTGCCTGTCAGTGGAAAAATGATTTTGATGAAATCCTGATTGCTTCCGGTGATAAGGACCTCATGCAGTTCGTGGACGGCCCTATCAAGATGCTCGATACCATGAAGGAAAAAATTTACTCACGGGAAGATGTGAAAGACAAAATGGGAGTTTTCCCGGAAGAAATCGTGGATTATCTTTCTCTCATCGGCGACAGCTCTGACAACATTCCTGGTGTCCCGGGAATCGGACCTAAAGGGGCCCAGAATCTCATAGAAGAATTTGGTACCCTGGAAAAGATTCTTGAGAATGTTGATAACATTAAAAATAAAAGATGCCAGACAGCCCTGGCGGCCAACAGGGACAAGGCCATTCTGTCCAAAGAACTGGTAAAAATTGTCACTGATCTAAAACTGAAGTTCAGTTATGACCAGACTTCTTACCGCTTGAAACTTTCCCCTGAGCTTGAAGAGTTCCTGAACAAGATGGGGTTTAAAACCTGGCTGACGAAACTTTCAGAATATAAAGTTCCGGGAGAAGCCGCTGCTCCCATTGTGGCGGAAAAGACCGAGGCGCGGAAAGTTGAAAGATGGACCCTGGCCGATCTTAAGAAAAACGTTGCCGGTCATCACGTCATTGCCATCACACATGTTTGTGATGATGAACTAAATCAGCATCAGTGCTGGAGAGGGATGGCCGTGGCGACCAGTAAGGCCACTGGTTACATCAGCATGAGTGCCGAAGAAGCTAAAACGTTCATCGATATTATTCATGAAGCTCATGCTCTCGTGGTTTGTTATCAGTCGAAACCCATTCTTCAGCTGGCCATGGTAGCAGGGGTCACTCCGGACTTTAAATATTTTGATCTCGCTCAGGCCCATTTCAATCTTAATCCTGAATTCCGTCATGATCTTGCAACCATCACTGAAGAATTCCTTGGGTTCCGATTACCAGTTCCACCAAAAGGCCAGACTGATATGTTCGGCAATGACGGAGATGAGGAACTCAAACATCTGGGTGAAAAGGCGGAGGCCATCTTAAAGCTCTACCCGATCTTAAGGGAGAAGATGAAAGAGATGGAAGCGGAACGGCCCTATGATGAGCTTGATATTCCCCTGATAAAAGTACTGGCCTCTATGGAACTCGAAGGCGTTTGCCTTGATATTCCATTTTACAAGGAGCTTGAAAATGAATTTTCAGCTCAGATAGAAGAAATTGAAAAGGAAGTTTTTAAGGTCGCCGGAGATAAAATTAATCTGAGATCTCCTAAGCAGGTAGGGGAGTTATTGTTCGAAAAACTTCAGTTGCCTGTCATCCGTAAAACGAAGACCGGCTACTCAACCGACGCCGAAGTTTTAAATGAACTTGCCGCTATGAAATTGAGTCCTATCCCTGAATTTCTTCTTCGGTACCGGGAGATAGAAAAGCTTCTTTCAACATACGTGAAGGCCCTTCCTACAATGGTCAATCCGGCCACCGGGAAAATTCATACTCACTTCCAGCCTTCAAACGCTGCAACCGGTAGGCTTTCTTCTGATAATCCGAATCTGCAGAACATTCCCGTCAGAACTGAAAACGGAAGAAGACTCAGAAAGGGGTTCGTCCCGTCCAAAGGAAGAACGCTTCTCTCGGCCGATTACTCCCAGGTGGAACTGAGACTTCTTGCTCATTTCTCTCAGGATAAAAACATGCTGGATGCTTTTCACCATGACCGGGACATTCACCGTCAGACTGCCGCTGAAGTTTTTGAAGTGCCGCTTGATCAGGTGACCAAAGAACAAAGAAATGCAGCGAAGGGTATTAATTTCGGACTGATGTATGGACAGACGAGTTTCGGACTGTCTCAGGCCTTGCATATCTCCCAGGGGGAGGCGAAAAAATATATTACCAGTTACTTTCAGAAGTTTCAGTCTGTGAAGAGTTATCTGGACGGACTAAAAGAGATGGCCGAAGAGAAGGGCTATGCTGAAACTCTTTTTGGAAGAAAGCGGAATCTCCCTGACATAAAATCCACGAATCGACAGATCAAGGCCATGGCCGAAAGAGTAGCGATCAACAGTCCCATTCAGGGAACTGCCGCAGATATCATCAAGCTTGCCATGATCAATATCTATCGCATCCTCAAGGAAAGAGGACTCAAGTCAGAAATGATCCTCCAGGTTCACGATGAGTTGATATTTGATGTTGAGCCTTCAGAACTTGAAGAAATGAAAGTCCTTGTTCAGGAGCAGATGGAAGGAGCGGTTTCTCTGAGTGTTGCGCTCAAGGTAGAAATGGGCATAGGGCAAAACTGGTACGATCTTAAGTAGGTCGAGCTTTTGCCGATAAGAGCGGTATGAGGTTTGTCATCGCTCTTATCTTCACTCTTTTATCTGTGAAAGCTTTCGCTATCGGATGCGATTGCGAAGTCCGGGTTTATTCGCCCATATCTGCTTCTCATAAACTTCCGGCCTCAAGTCTCAAGATCTACGAGCTTGAAGAGTTCAATTCTTATTCACCCAGAAATCATAAAGTCTGTAAAAAGTCCTGTTTGGATACTTTCATGGAAGATATGTCCAGTGACCGGCTCTCTGCCCTCCTGCTGGCCCATACTCAGGTTCTCATCAAAGAAGGTGTTCTTGGTTATAACTGCACCGGACAGACGGTTGTGAAGTATCCGGTGCGAGTGAAGGCCAATTTAGGAAAAATGGGACTGGGAAACGTTGTTGATTTAGTTCAGATCGTTACCCATGTTGAAGATTGTTTTTAACCCTGCTCAGTTGGATAACCGCTTTCAATCCAAACATCCATTCCCGCATCATCAATACAAATCAGATTTTTAAGTCCCGCGGCCCTGAGTGTTTCAAAAGCAGTTTTGGCCCTGCCCCCGCGCTTACAGTGAATGTAGACGTGATCGTACTTCTGAAGCTCCTCTATATGCTGGGAAATTTCCGGTAGTGGGAAGTTGACCGCACCCTTTATTCTCGCTGCTTGAAATTCATCCGGATTGCGGACATCCAGGATGACATCGTTTGGACCTAATTTCAGATGTTTCTCATGGAATTCCCTGAGGCTTAAGGTCTTGTTTGACATAAATGCTCTCCTATCTCTTTTTCATAATATTACCAGCTCAAATTCCGATAAGTTTGATGGAGAGTCAAGCACATGCTGTACCTGCTGTTCATGGTCCTGGCCATTGTTTACAACATCATTAAGTTCCGCAAGGAACGCGATGCTTTTTTAAGCTCAATTGTTGAAGCGAAGCATGCCTCACACCGTGAAATGATTCTTGGTCATCATTTCTATATTTTTATTTTTGAAGCCTTCCTGGCCTTGATCGTTGCTCACCTCATTACGGAAAGAGCAAAATCAATTGGTATCCTTGGTCTCGGATTCGTTTATCTCTTTCTGGTTTTCACGGGGTTCTATCTTTACCAGTTCTTTGTCCGTTATGTTGAGAAGCATACCCATCTTGAACTCTACGATGCTTTTAAAAACCATCTGGTGAGAGAACTAAGAGTCAACTTTGCCATGATCATGGTTCCCATCCTGGTTTACTCTCTCATTAATTGGGCCTTCCAGGATGAAGTATATAAGGAATGGGGAAGCCTGTGGTTCATAGGATTACTCTTTAACATTATTTTTGTTTCGGTGCTAACCATTGTCTGTTCAGTCATCATCATGCTGAGACTCATTCCTAATCGCGAAATCACTGAACCAGAGTATCTCGAAGTGATTAACAGAAGGCTGGAGCAGATTGAACAGCCCAGTATGCGTGTAAGATGGATTGAAACAGATATAAAGAACGCTTTTGTCGTCGGTCTTAAGCTCTTGTCCTTTTCGAATCAGACAATGTTTATTGGAAGATCACTCCGTAACAGTCTTACCCTCGAAGAATTTGATGCCGTCATCGCCCACGAACTGGCCCATGTGGCCAACCGTCACATTCACAAAAGAGTTATTGATCTCTTAAAAAACTTTATTTCTGTCATCCTGGGAATAGCCCTGATTATGTTCCTGGTTCTGGGAATATCATTCCTCTATTGGGGAGAGGATTCCTATCTTCATACCACCAGTACCACTATGTGGTGTGTGGGTCTTTGTCTCACCTGGTTGTTCTTAAACTACGCCTTACTCTTTGATACTATCCGCTCTCATGAATTTGAAGCGGATGGGTATGCTGTCATAGTTTTAAAGGCCCGTTATGAAGCCCTGGAATCCGCTCTTCACAAGCTCACCACACCTGATGAGTTGCCTGAGTATCTGAAGGCCAAAACTCAAAAGCGCGGAAAGAAGAACTCTTTAGCAAAGTGGATGACCAGTCTTTTCTCCACTCATCCCGAGCTGAGCCTTCGCCTGAGCTTTTTGAAACATAAAATTAATACCGGCCTTCCTTTTAACTATTATATCTCCCCTGTTCAGAAAACCAGAAGATGGGTAGGGGGAATCCTAAACTGGAAAGTCTCTGTCCCGCTGTCGGCCATGCTGGTTTTTTCAATCGTGTGGACAACCTGGACAATTAAAAGAGGTCAGGAGCATATTGCCTTCATCAATAAATCTTCCCCTGAAGAAATCATGAAGAACAAGGCCCTCGTTGAACGCATCAACTCCCGTCCCTTACTGGTCGGGCAGACTCTTATCTATTTCATCGTGAAAAAAGAGAATGAACAGTTGCTAAACTACTTCATCAAAAATGGAGCAGATAAAGGAAAAACCCTTTTCTATATTTCCCAATTGAAGGATTTCGAACTCTTTCAAAAGTACTACGCTCAATTCCACAGTGACCTTTCAGATGATGAGTACTTTCTCATCCTGAGAAAAACAGCCCAGATGCATTTTACGGAAGGTTATCGTCTTTTAGTGAATGCCAAACGCTTTGAAGATCTCCATCCTGTCTATAAAGAAGATGTATCAAGGCTGCATGAGAGCAGTGAAAACGGACAGAGATCACCAGCATCGATTGAATCAGAGAAAAAAGATTAGAACCACGCCATACTGTAAATGGCCTCAACAACCAGATTGCCTGCCTCAGCTCCTGCAAGCCTCAATTGGATGATATCATTCTTATAGAGGGTGAAAATATGACCTTCAACATTCCCGTAGTCTTCGTTGTCATAGTTCACGCAGTTTTGCAGAACCATCTCAGAAGGATTGTGGGTGGATGAGTAGGAGCATTTGAATTCGTAGTCCTGGCTGTCATACTTATTTACGTCATAAACGATTTCGACAATCTTCCCGGACGGATCACCCGACCTGACTTTGATTCTGTCAGGGATCTCAAAGTTCGCGGCATCCGGCATGCTGTAATTGACTGATGCACGGGCTGAACTGTCTAAACGAAGAATATAAGCCGAGGGTTGTTTCTGGTACTCTACTTGTCTGGCCGGTTCAGTTTCACTATCCGCAATTTTTTTCCCGCAACCAACAGTGGCCAGTGCCAGAGATAAGAAAGGACAAAGTTTTTTCGTTAGTGTCTGGAGCATTTTCGTTCCTTGAAGATGCCTTAGTTAAATTATACTTTGACTTGCTCTTCGGACTGCCACCCTTGAACTTGAAGTTTCTAAGTAATCAATTTTATAGAGCTGAAGAGGCAAAATTTGCACCTTCCAAGGCCTCTCCTGATCGTGATAGGGACTTCATATTCAAGAGATTTTAACTATCTGCCGATAATACTTGAGTTAATGGTTTCGCTTTGTAACGGGAGAGGTTATGCGTTTTTTTCTTACTCTTTTAATCAGCTTTCAGATGATTTCAGCTTCGCTGGCAGTTGAGTTAGGCGAAAAGAAAAGTTTTTCCGGGAAAAAGCATCTCTTCTCAACCCTGGCCAGGTCGGAAGCTCAGTCTTTTGAAGGGCTCCTGAGATCCGAGCTTAAAAAAGCCAAAACTGAAGGCGTTCTTTATTCGAACAAAAAGTACAATCCCATCTTCAGGGAAATATCCCGGGGAAGCTGGATTTATCAGGCCGACGGTAACAAGGTTTCTTTTACCACTGCTGACATCTATAAAGGTCAGATGGTGGTCAATGGTAAGGTTCTGAAGTTCAAAGGCGTACCACTGGCCGAACTTGAAAAACAGGCCGAAAAACTTTTTGTCAAAAAAACTTCTTTTCTTGAGAAGCTCTATTATAACACTTTCGGAATCCAGGAAGCCTCTGCCTGTGAACTCGTGTGTGCAGCTGTCATTGTAGTGGTGGTGGTAGCGATCGTGGGAAAAGCTGTTTTTGAACTCATGATTAAACCGGAAAAAATGGTTAAGCGTCTCAATGAAATGAAAAAGAAACTCGATAACGACGCCATGATGTGTGAAGAAGCCGGCAGTGACTATAATAAGTATTCTTCTACTTTCAGTCTGGCGAGTTCTATTGGAGAAAGATCTGCCATGGGATCCATGTCAGAACCATCAGAGGCCATGGAATACGCTATAAAAAAACAGCTGGAATCAGGATCACGTAAAAATGAAGACTGCTTTCAGATTATGAATGAGATTGGAAAGAAGGTTGATATCGATATTCCAATTCCAAGCCAGAGACAAATTCAGATGAGAGAACTGGCCGGTGCAAGACTTCAAAACGAAGAAGTTGATGTGGCCAATGCCGCTTTCAACCTGTGCTCAAGCTTCAACCGACTTGGTGCTTGTATGGAAAACTTCGTTGCAGCCCATGTTAACGATAGTGACATCGATAATTTCAAGGACAAGGCCGAAGATAACTATTATCGCTACGAGCGAAAGAGCAAGGCCAGCCGTCAGTAGTTAAAACCGCTACTTAACGGATACTCTCTTTCACTGAGTCAAATTTTCCCAAAATTTTCCAATACTTGGGTCCCGAAAAAAAAATATTTTCGGGCCCAACCTTGACACTTTTCTAGCCAGACACATCTTCTCGGGTGCAAAATCGAAACAATTTATTTTCATTTTTTTTGCGAAGCAAAAACTATTATTTCGAATGGAGGATCTATGACAGTAAAACCACTTCAAGACCGAGTTCTCATCAAGAGACTGGAAGAAGAAACGAAAACAGCCGGTGGAATCATTATCCCTGACAGCCACAAAGAGAAGCCTGCTCAAGGTGAAGTTGTTGCCGTTGGAAATGGTTATCGTTTACAGGACGGTTCTGTGAAAGCCCTTGATGTTAAGAAAGGGGATAAAGTTCTTTTCGGTAAATATTCAGGCACTGAAGTGAAAGTCGGTGGCGAAAATTACCTCATCATGAAAGAAGACGAAATTCTAGGAATCCTTCAGTAACCAAAAAAGACTAAATCCTAAAAAGGGAGAAAAATATGTCAGCTAAAGAATTAAAGTACTCAGAACACGCCAGAAACTCTATCCTTGCCGGTGTTAACGCTCTTGCAAACGCTGTGAAGGTAACACTTGGTCCTAAGGGCCGTAACGTTGTTATCCAGAAATCTTTTGGAGCTCCGGCCATCACAAAAGATGGTGTTTCAGTTGCTAAAGAAATCGAACTTGAAAATGCCTTCGAAAATATGGGTGCTCAACTTGTTAAAGAAGTTGCCCAGAAAACTAATGAAGATGCTGGTGACGGTACAACTACTGCAACTGTCCTTGCTCAGGCCATCTACCGTGAGGGTGTTAAGCTGGTAGCTGCCGGTCATAATCCTATGGACCTTAAGCGTGGAATTGACTTCGCTACTCAGAAGGTAATCGAGAAGCTTAAGTCTATGTCCAAGAAGATCGATACTGCTGAAGAAATTGCTAACGTTGGTACTATTTCAGCTAACAATGATAAAGAAATCGGAAAACTTCTTTCTGAAGCCATGTCAAAAGTAGGCAAAGAAGGCGTCATCACAATTGAAGAATCAAAAACCGCTGAAACAATGCTTGATGTAGTTGAAGGTATGCAGTTCGACCGCGGATACGTTTCTCCATACTTCGTAACTAATCCTGAAAGGATGGAAGCTTCTTTCGAAAATCCTTATATCCTTATAACTGACAAGAAAATCTCCTCTATGAAAGAACTTCTTCCTACTCTTGAGAAAGTTGTGCAAAGTGGAAAGCCTCTTGTTATCCTGGCCGAAGACGTTGAAGGTGAAGCTCTGACAACTTTAGTTGTGAACAAGCTTCGTGGAACTCTTAACGTTGCTGCTGTGAAAGCTCCTGGCTTTGGTGACAGAAGAAAAGAAATGCTTAAGGACATCGCAACTCTTACCGGTGGTCAGGTGATCTCAGAAGAACTTGGTATGTCTCTTGAAACTGCTACAGTTCAGGACCTTGGTTCTTGTAAGAAAATCACAATCGATAAAGAAAACACAGTTATCGTTGATGGTGCCGGACACAAGAAAGACGTTGATGCTCGTGTAGCTGCCATCCGTGCCCAGATAGCTGAAACAACTTCTGACTATGACAGAGAAAAGCTCCAAGAGCGCCTTGCCAAACTTGCCGGCGGCGTAGCTGTTGTTCGTGTTGGTGCTCCAACTGAATCAGAAATGAAAGAGAAAAAAGACCGCGTAGAGGATGCCCTGAATGCAACTCGCGCTGCTGTTGAAGAAGGTATCATCGTTGGTGGTGGAGCCGCTCTTCTTCACGCTGCTCAGGCCCTTGAAGGCCTTAAAGGTGAAAACGATGAACAGACTGCGGGTATCAAAATCATCCGTCGTGCTATCGAAGAGCCTCTTCGTCAGATCGTGTTCAATGCTGGTGTTGACGGTGCTGTTGTTGTTAATAAAATCATAGAAAGCAAAAATGCTTCTTTCGGCTACAACGCTCGTGAAGATAAGTTCGAAGACCTTGTTAAGGCCGGTATTATCGATCCAACAAAAGTGACTCGTTCTGCTCTTCAGAACGCAGCTTCTGTTGCTGGTCTCATGCTTACGACTGAAACCATGATCGCTGATATTCCTAAGAAGGACGATCATGCTCACGGCGCTCCAGGAATGGGCGGCATGGGCGGAATGGGTGGAATGGGCGGAATGGGCGGAATGATGTAAAAACATGAATGAGCTTGCTCATTCAAGTAATCACCGCTTCCTGATATTTCTCATGACAAGAGGGCACCTTCGCGGTGCTCTCTTCTTTTCTGCCGCAGTCAAAGTGTAATTTTTTCCCACCGCGAATGTCAGATGACTGGTATCATCTGGCCGGTGCTCTTTGCTTTTTCAAGGGTTACCTTTTGTCCCTGAGTGATTCGCTCCTGATAGTAATTAAGACATTTTAGCCTCTCTCTGCCATTGGCATATTCCGTGCAATCATATCGGTAGGAAAATCTCCCTGAGCAGGATGCCCAGGGGAGAAAAATCCCATAATTCAATGCCAGGGAGTCAGGCATGAAAAGAGTTTTCACATTGATCGTGATGATTTTTTCTCTACCGTCATGGGCGACGGTCACAGTAGGAACAAGTGATTGTCCTACCCACTTCGAAGGCAGAGTAAAAGAAGTCATCGAACCTGTCGGAGCTACCAACTTCTTTTCAGCGAATAAGGTGGTTTTTGAAAATCAGCGCACGCTTAAAGGAGAAGTAGATGATCAGGTCCTTCTGGATATTCTCCAGAACGGTCCATTTAAAGTGGAGAAGAATAAGGATTATCTTGTCCAGCTCAGAGAGGGAAAACTGTGCTGGATGGAAGAAATCTAGTCCTCAAACGCTTTTTTCAGGATGAAAAACATGCTTAAGAAATGGATTGTTCTCTTTTGCTTCTCATTACCTGCCTGGGGTTACAACCTCACTCAGGACTTCATAAACGGCTTCTACTGGGCCTCCCTTCCGGTCCAGATCGTTGTCATAGAAAGTGACAGTAACAGGAAGGCGCTGCTTGATCAGTTGACCCGAGCGGCAGTGGAGGAGTGGGAAAACAAAACAGGCCTGAACCTTTGGGATATCACCGGTGGTGGAACCACTAACATTATCCGTTGGTCAAAAAACTTCACCGCTGAAACACAGATGGATTCTACATCCGTACTCGCTGTGGCCATTCGTTATACGAATGGACCATACTTTGCCAAATCTGAGATCATCATTAATGGCAGCCACGATTCCTTCAACACTCCTTTTACCAACATCAATAAGATGAATATCGGAACCACCCTTGTCCATGAACTGGGACACACCATGGGGCTCGACCACTCTGAAAACATGCTGGCCGTCATGGCACCTACACTTCAATATCCTTATAACGGTCTCCATCACGATGACTTGATTGGGATGAATGATGTTCATGATCAGACTGAACATCGCCAGGTCACCCGCTATGTCTCTCCTCTGGCCTATACAAAAGAAACTGAATCCTCCCAACCTTTAAGCTGCGGAACCGTTGGGACAGCCGCACAATCCACAGGTGGTGCCAATGGCTTCATCTCCCTCTCACTGGGAATGTTGATTGGTTTTGTCAGGAAAGTTTTGCTATGGTTTAAGTCTCGCTTCTAGATTCCGAAAAGGAGGCATGAACCAAAATGCCTCAAGCCCATTTATTTTTTACCTGACCCTCGAAGAAAACCTTCCAAAAACCTTTTATGTTTTTGATCGTGCCCTGAAAGATCTGGGATTCATTCTCGTTCCGGTAAGAATTGATCAGCTTCAGACACTGGCCGCATCCTGCGATCAGAATCAAATCATAGTCCTGACTTCAGTCATGGATACCAGAGAGATAAAGCTGTACCATGAAAAAATCCGGGGACTTTTAAGATATGTGCTTAAGTCCAAAAGACTTACGTTCATGTTGCTCTCGAGTTTTTCCCGGCTTAATGACTTCAAACAGTACACAATGACTAAAAATTATTTTTTCCTGAAGTACCCTCTGGATGCACGTCTTTTATCGGCCAAGATAGCTCGCTATCATGATCTGAAGCTTGAGACTAATGTCCGATGGCCAGGAGGCAAGAGAGCGAGATTAGGTGCCGTGACATGAAAAGTAAAAACACCGAAGAAACTCAACGAGTTCTGGTTCTCCTGAAAATTGATGCTAATAATCTCTTCCGTCGAATCAAGGAAAGAAAGACAGAGTATCTGGAAATTTTTGCTTTAAGAAGAACTCGAGAACATTTCCCCATGATCTTCAGAAACCGCTATGAAGGTACTTCCATCATGGATCTTTCCCATTGCAGTACCGAGCTCATAACGACTCTTGATCAGTATTATACTCACTGTGAAGAAATGAGCTGGTATCTCTTCCAGACTGAAGACATGCCAAACACTGTTGAGGACTTCATTGACAGGAAGATCAAGCGGATGGAGAAAATTCTCGCCACCTTGAATTTGTACCTGGATGCAGAGCTTGGCATCACCTCGGATAGCTTACCGGTAAGTGAACCTGTCTTCATTGATCAACCAGCTGATGAAATTGTCATAGATAACATTCACGATGAATCACAGGAAACCTGATCCTCTTTGCAGAAATAATGAAAGAGTGTTAGTTTTTAGTTAAATGAAATTTTCGTTTGTACTCCTTTTTATTCTTTTCTCTCATGCTGCATTTTCGGCCCGTGATCCGATTTCAGGAAGCCGTTTCCAGCACCTGACAGGCGTAAAGACTTCTCAGGATCAAAAAACTCAGTGGGATGAAAAATACTCAAGACCAACATTCATTTACGGTAAATCTCCCGCACAGTTCCTGGCCGAGAATTACCAGTACATTCCTTATGAAGGAACTGTTCTGGACATGGGAATGGGTGAGGGACGTAATGCGGTTTTTCTCGCTCAGAAAGGATATAAAGTAACAGGGATCGATATCAGTTCTGTTGCTGTAAAAAAGGCCTACCTTCTCGCCCAGGAGTTCGGGGTAAAAATTAAAGGTGTTGTTGCCTCTCTCGAAGAATACAAAATTGCCCCTAACACTTTCGATGCCATTGTTTGTTTCTACTACGTCGACCGCTCATTGGTAGAAAAGATCAAAACCTGGCTTAAACCTGGCGGAATTCTGATCTATGAGGCCTACACCACCAGAGAGAGAAGTAAAAAGAAACGTGATCCTTTGGATGAAGCCACTTACCTGAAAGAGCAGGAGCTACTTAAACTCTTCCCAGGGATGCGCGTTTTAAAGTATGAGGAGCCTCTGCATGAGAAAGAGTTTCGCTCAAGTATTATACTCAGAAAAGAATAATTACCCTCGAAAAAATCCCTGACCGTGGCATAATCTTATTATGTCCAAACTGCTAATACTATTCATTCTGGTTCATTCCGGACTCGGTTGGTCTCAATCAGTCGAAGCACCCAAAGATGAACTCGGAAGCCATTTCACCGGACGAATTTCGCTCCTCAACCGAACTGCTAAGCTCATGAGGATCAGAACCAATTTTGATAACATCAAATTTCTTACTCCCCGGGATCGTGTTGAATTCTGGAATGACACCTATCCGGAGCAAAGATGTCTCTCGCTCGTGGAGGCCAGGACAAATGATTATTTGTTGTTGCGAATTCCTGACTATGAAACATGTGTCAGGAAAGTTCATTTCACCACCGGAGTCTATCTTCATTTCGACAGTGAAGACCTGGCCCAGAATGTGAAAATTGCCCGGGAATTGGTCGAGATTTTATTGAAGAAACGTCTTGCCATGCAGGCCAAAAAAGTGAGATTGCAAAAAGAGCTGACAGGTCACGTTGAAAAAGTTGATGCTGTTAATAAGAGATACGAGATCTTGCGACAGAAGCTGGAAATCGAATGGCAGAAGGAACTTTCCCTGCTCGAAGAAGATAAGGCGCGATCATTCACTGAATTTAAAAACGCCGAAGCACGCATGAATGAGATTGATACCAAGCTCGAAGCTTACCGGGTGGAAGATCACAATCTGAAAGAGGACCGCTGGTCTCTGGATCCCGCTCTCTATTTTCAAAAATAAGTTTTAAGGAGTTCGTTATGGCATTTTCCACTGCCAGATATTTATTTTTATTTCTGCTGGTAACGTTAGTTGCCTGTAATCCCGCACACAAGAAAAGAGGAAACTCGATTTCCTATAACATCGGCGGCGAGCCCACCACTTTAAATCCTCTTTCAGGAGCTGATGCTTATACTTCAGCTGTTCACGCCTATGTCTTTGAGACTCTTCTGGAAAACGATGATGAAACCTATGAATGGAAGCCGGTGCTGGCAACTGAGTGGTCCATTTCTGATGACCAGAGGACTTTCGAGTTTAAGTTAAGGGAAGGAGTGAAGTGGCAGGATGGAACAGAGTTTACCGCCGAAGATGTAAAATATTCTTATGATGTCATCTACACTGAGGATTTCAAGGCCGTTCAATTACGTCCTTACTACGATGCTATTGAGTCAGTGGAAATTCTGGACAAGTATAGAGTCCGTTTCAAGGTGAAAGACGACTATTTCCAGAACTTCGATGTCGTAGCGACACTGAAAATCATTCCTAAGCACTATTACAGTAACAAAGAAAATAAGAAAAAGTTCAATAAGTTCATCATCGGTACCGGACCCTATGAGGTTGAAAAGTATGAGCGCGGACAGAAAA
Organism: Bacteriovoracia bacterium; assembly: GCA_046566385.1. GTDB lineage: Bacteria > Bdellovibrionota > Bacteriovoracia > Bacteriovoracales > Bacteriovoracaceae > Peredibacter. The sequence goes on from JBKHWS010000009.1 coordinate 21,216, forward strand.
TCGTCCTGGTCCATAACCCAGGCTGGTGGGGAAGAGAAGTTGAATCAGAAAAAGATACTCATCAGATTAAAAAGATAAATCTTCGCATGGTAGGTGAGGAGAATGTTGCCCTGGAACTGTTGAAAAGAGGTGACATCGATTTTCAGGGATTCAGGCCGGAAGGGTTCATGAAGAAAACTGTTGGTCCCATCTGGGATAAGAAAATCGTTAAAGTTAAAACCGAGAATAAATCGGCGAAGGGATTCGGATTCATCGGCTTCAATCTAAAGCATCCGGTTCTTAAAGACAGGGAAGTCCGAAAGGCATTGAGTATGCTTTTTAACCGGCCTCTGATGCTCCAGAAGTTTGAATACAATCTTTCTGAGCTGGCCACCGGGCCAACTTACCGGCAGTCTGATTATTCTTCACCTGAAGTTAAACCCACTCCTTTTGATCCAAAAGGAGCTCTGAAAGTTTTAAGAGATAGTGGTTGGAAAGATTCTGACAAGGATGGAGTCCTGGATAAAGTCATAAATGGAAAGCGAACCCCTTTGTCCATTACGATTATGGAGCCAAATCCTGATTACATGAAGTATCTGACCATTTACAAGGAAGATGCAGCCAAGGTTGGTGTTGATATCAACATTAAAGGAATTGAGTGGAACTCTTTTGTGAAGCTTCTTGATGAGAGGAATTTTGAAGCCGTGAGACTGGCCTGGACTGGTCAGATCGAATGGGACCCGAAGCAGATCTGGCACTCAGATTCTATTGCCGGTGCCGGTTCGAACTTCATCAGTTACTCAAATCCAAAAGTGGACCAGATGATCGATAAGGCGAGGAAGATCTACGATCGTGAAGAACGCGTAAAAATTCTCAGAAATGTCTACGAAGAAATTGCAGACGACTATCCCTACCTTTGGTGGTTTAATCCCAGATACACCCTATATGGTCATACGAAAAGAATTGTTAAACCAAAAGAAACCTTTAAGTACAGCATCGGTCAACAGTACTGGAAGATCAAGGAAGACTAAAATATGCTGAAGTATTTTCTTCGACGTCTGTTAATCATCATTCCCACTCTTCTGGGAGTGACGATGGTGGTTTTTGTCATTATCAACATGGCCCCGGGTGGACCAATTGAGCAGCGAATTCAGCAGATGAGATTCGGTGGAGGTGATGGCGGGACTGAAGGTGCCTCTCAAAGTCGGGGAGGAACCCACGGCGTTTCCAATGAAGTCATGGAGGCCCTCAAAAAGCAATACGGGTTCGACAAGCCTCTTCATATTCGTTACCTTCTCTGGCTCAAGAACCTATCGACCTTGAACTTTGGAGAAAGCTTCACCTACGAAGAACCGGTGATTGATGTGATCACAAGTAAGTTCCCGGTCTCTTTGCAGTTCGGGATCATTTCACTCTTCCTCAGTTACCTGGTTTCAATCCCCCTGGGGATCGTCAAGGCGATTAAGAAAGGGACTGCTTTCGATGTCGGAAGTAGCTTTCTGTTGTTTGTTCTCTATTCCATTCCCCCTTTTATGTTAGCGATTCTCTTGATTGTGTTTTTCGCCGGAGGAAGTTTCTATGAGTGGTTTCCCGTAGGAGGCATACACTCGGAGATTTATGACGAGTTATCAACCTGGGATAAATTCATTGACCGGGTTTACCACTTCACTTTACCCCTTATCTGTTACACCGTTGGTTCTTTTACCAGTCTTACAATCCTGATGAAAAATTCTGTCATTGAAGAAATTAAAAAGGACTATATCCGTACCGCCCGGGCAAAAGGTCTGGATGAAAAGGTCGTGTATATGAAGCACGCTCTGAAGAATGCCCTGATTCCGATTGTGACAGGGTTAGGTGGTTTCTTATCAGTCTTCTTCGCTGGATCTCTTCTTCTTGAGACCATCTTTCAGCTCGACGGCATTGGACTTCTAAGTTACCGAAGTGTTCTCTCACGTGACTATAACGTCATTATGGGCCTTGTCTTTATTCAAAGTGCTCTTTTCCTTTTAGGGAATGTGCTTTCAGATATTGCTTATGTTCTCGTAGATCCAAGGATTGATTTCACATGATCGAAAAATACATCAAGAACGAAGACAGTCTTAAAAAATGGCGCAGGTTCAAATCTCATAAGTTTGCCGTTGCTTCTGCCTGGGCGTTAATGCTCGCTATCTTCTTCAGCTTTACCGCTGAATTTTGGGCGAATAATAAGCCCCTTTATTTAAAGTATAAGGGCGAAAGCTTTTTTCCGGTTTTTAAGACCTATCACCCAACAGTGTTCGGAGAAGAGGGAGCGATGGTGACCAACTATCGCGAGTTAGAAATGAGTAAAGAACGCGGTGATTTTGCTCTGTGGCCCTTGATTCAATGGGATCCTTACGAGTCAAACCGCCAGGTCGACGTTTATCCTTCAAAGCCCACGCCCAGCAATTGGATGGGAACTGATGACAGAGGAAGAGATATCCTGGCCCGCCTTTTGTATGGGCTACGTTACTCGATTACTTATGCTTTTCTTGTCTGGGTTATCACTTTCGTTATCGGAACTATTGCCGGTGGAATCATGGGATACTTCGGAGGCCGGACTGATTTCTGGGGACAAAGAGTTGTGGAAGTTCTTTCAACGGTTCCCCAGTTCTTCCTTCTAATTATTATCATTTCCATTTTTCAACCCAGTCTGGTTCTTCTGGTCCTCCTGTCGAGTATCTTTGGCTGGATTACCATCAGCTACTATGTGAGAGGGGAATATCTTAAGAATCGTAAGAAGGAGTTTGTGGAAGCGGCCCAGGCCCTGGGAGCAGGGCATACGCGGATCTTTCTACGGCATCTTCTGCCAAATTCACTTTCTCCAATCATCACTTTCTCACCTTTTGTCATTGCGGGAAATATCACGGCCCTCGCCAGTCTTGATTACCTTGGCTTCGGACTCACACCTCCAACTCCCAGTTGGGGAGAGTTGTTAAACCAGGCACAGAAGCACTTCACAGAAGGGTGGTGGCTTGCAGCCTATCCATCTCTTGCTTTGTTTCTTACTCTCACTATGCTATCTCTTATCGGTGAAGGTGTAAGAGACGCCATGGATCCGAAAGAATAGAGGATAAAATGAAAGAGACTGCCCTTAGAATTGCAGATTTTAAAGACTCCATCTTTGGAGTGATTTCCAAGCTCGCGCGGGAAAATAATGCTGTTAACCTGGGACAAGGATTTCCAGATTTTGATGGGCCCCTTTGGCTTAAGGAAACAGCCTATAAGAAGATGCAGGATGGTTACAACCAGTACGCTCCTTTCCAGGGAACGGTGAATCTGAGACAGGAGATTTCGAATTACTATAAAAAATTCTATGACCTGGACTACAATCCGGAAACACAGATCACTGTTTCAGTCGGGGCCACTGAAGCCATCTATCTGGTCATTACGGCCCTGGTGAATCCAGGGGATGAAGTTGTTGTCCTTGAGCCCTTCTACGATTCTTATGTGGCATCGATTAAAATGGCCGGAGGAATTCCTGTTCCAGTGACCATGCACGCTCCTGATTTTTCCATTGATAAAAGAGAACTGGAAAAGGCCGTGACATCCAGAACGAAACTTCTGATTCTTAATAATCCTCACAATCCTTCAGGGAAAGTCTGGAGCAAGGAAGAGCTCCTTGATGTTGCCAATATTGCCATAAAGAACGACGTCTACGTGATGTCCGATGAAGTCTATGAGTTCCTTCTTTTTGATGGTGCCAGACATATTCCAACAGCGACTCTTGAAGGCATGTTTGAACGGACCATTACAATTTCCAGCGCGGGTAAAACCTTTGGAGTCACCGGTTGGAAAATCGGATGGATTTGCGCTAACGAGAAAGTCAGCAAGGCCTGTCGCCTCGTTCATCAGTATGTCACCTTCTCAGTCTCCACTCCCATCCAGGAAGCCGTAGCTGAGGGCCTCACGAAGCTGCCTGAATATCTTCCTGGTTTCGTTGAGCTCTACAAAGGAAAGAGAGATTATTTTTATTCGGAACTAAAAAATCTTGGGTTTGATTTTCCAATACCTAAGGGAACCTACTTCATGATGGTTCCAATCTCCCATAAGACCGATCTTAAAGATGTTGATTTCGCACTGAAACTTATCAAAGAAAACCAGGTCGCAACAGTTCCTCCTTCAGCCTTTTATCTAAAGTCAGCTGAAGGAGAAAAGTTTTTAAGATTTTGTTTTGCCAAGAAGGAAGAAACGTTGAAGCAGGCTGCCCGGAACTTAAAGGGCCTGTAGCTTTACCTTTGCCGTCTGAATTTTGCCGTCCCGGCGGAACTTAACAGTCACGACATCGCCAATCTTATGCTTATCCAGTACCTGGTAAATGTCGTCCAGATTGTTTACGTTCTGGCCATCAACACTCAGGATAACGTCACCCAGATAGGTTCTTCCATATCGGTCCTGGGTCATGCCTTTGAGTCCAGCCTTGGCTGCTGAACCTTTCTCATCCACGTAAGAGATGATGATTCCCTTATCTTCACCGACAATTCTTCTTTTCATACTGTCAGGAACGATTCCAATTCCAAGTCCTGGACGAATGACTTTCCCGTGCTTAATGAGCTGAGGGACAACTACTTTGATGGTATCTGCGGGTACTGCAAACCCCAGCCCGGCACTAGATCCACTGGTGGAAAAAATAACGGTATTCATACCAATCAATCGGGCCCCTGAATCCAGGAGTGGCCCACCTGAGTTTCCCATGTTGATGGCCGCATCCGTCTGAATCATATCGCTGATTTTAACTCCGCCAATTCCATCAATCTTTCGGCCTAATGCTGAAATCACTCCGGTGGTGAGTGTGTAATCAAGACCAAAAGGAGAGCCAATGGCAAAAGATGACTGACCAACCAGTAGATCTTTTGATGAGCCAAAATCAATTGGTGTTAACTTAGGCGGCTTATCCTGTAACTTCAGGACTGCGATATCCTTGTCAGGAGCGACACCAACAATTTTTGCCTTATACTGTTTCGGATCATTGTGAAATGTAACGACAAATGAAGTTCCGCCCTGAACAACATGGAAGTTCGTCACGATATGGCCGTCTCCATCATAAACAAATCCGGAACCTGCTCCCTGCGGAACTTCAACTTCACCGTAAAACATATTTCTTGCGAGTCTTATGTTGGAAACGTTGACTGTGCTAGGAACGGCCCTGCGGTAAATTTCAATGGTTTTTGATTCAACTTGAAGTAGATCAGTGGAAGCACTCCAACCCACCAGGCAAAAGAGGTTCAACATCATGAATAAACATGTTTTCATTCTGACTCCTTACTTTGACGAATATGGCCCTCAAAGTATAATATGTTTAAAAGAAACACCCAAGAGGAAATCCCATGACGATGGTAAACACGCCGCCAGAAATAAAGTACTTTAATCGGATGACTGGCCAGAATGAAGTCGAGAAAGTTTACGGGGACTGGTTTATCAAGTTTCTTTACACTTCTGTTGCCGGGCAAAAAGTCGGAAGTGTTTTCACCAATAAGTACTTCAGCAAAGTATATGGCGCGTTTCAAGATCTTCCACAGAGCCACAAGAAAGTAAGACCGTTCATTGAAAAATTTAACATCAATATGGATGAGTATGAGCCAGGTACGCGGCCGGCACTTGATCCGCGAGATTCCTATCGCACTTTTAATGAGTTCTTTATCCGTCGCTTTAAGCAGGGAAAAAGGAATTTTGTCAGTGAACCACATCGAATGCCGGCATTTGCTGAGGCCAGGTATGTGGGGTTTGATGCCATCAATGATAAGGAAGTCTATCCGGTAAAGGGCCATTACTTGAAGGCCAAAGATCTCGTGGCGAACGATCAGGTAGCGCGAATATTTGAAGGTGGCCCTTTGTTGATTGCGCGACTCTGTCCTGTTGATTATCATCGATACCACTATCCTGATAACGGGGAAGTTCTCGATAATTTTCGTGTTCCCGGTGCCTACGATTCAGTTAACCCTTTCGCTTTAAAATATAAGAATCAAATCTTCATTAAGAATGAAAGACACGTTTCCATTCTACAAACTGAAAATTTTGGCCGTCTTGCCTACATCGAAGTGGGAGCGATCTGCGTTGGGAAAATCATACAATCACATCGCTGGAACAAGCCATTCATGAGAGGCGAGGAGAAAGGATACTTTCTTTTCGGTGGATCCACGGTGGTTCTTCTTGGTGAAAAGGGCGCATGGAAACCTTCACAGGATATTCTGGAAAACACCAGAAGGGGCATTGAAACTTATCTCCATCTCGGTTCAGAAGTTGGCATTAAGCTTTAATAGTGCACACGACAGGAAAATGATCTGAGGGATAACGTCCTCCAACAGGTTGTTTATCGAGCAGACAATTCTCAACTGTCATCCTCGCATCTACCATGATCCAGTCAATCCTGGATCCGTCAGGGCACTCCCCGTTGAAGAAGTGATGGGAGCTCTCTTCTTCCGGATTATGAAGTCTCCAGCTGTCCTGAAGATTAGGGAATTCAGCTTCAAGCGCTTTTCTTACTTCGCTGTCTGGTGAATCATTGAAGTCTCCCATAATGATGAGTGACGAATTTTTGTCCCAGATTCTTTTGATTTCCTGAGAGAGAACTTGAATCTGGCTCGTCCTCGTTTCTTTCTTGATGTGATCAAGATGAGTGTTAACAAAGAGAAAATTTACATCAGAGTTTTTTGGCTGAATTTTCATCCAGGTCATCAACCGCGGAAAGGCGCTGTCGAATGATTTGCTACCTGCAACGTCCGGAGTTTCTGATAACCATAAATCTTCACTCTTGAGAAGTTCAAACATATCTTTCCGGATAAAGAATGTGGGGTACATTCTTTCTTTGATCCAGGAGCGGTGATGGTCAATAATCTCAAAATCCTCAAGGAGATTTCCAAAGTCTTTCAGTTGAGCAAATCTACCTTCCTGGGTGGCAATGATGTGAGGATCGTGCTGGAGAAGAGTTTCAGTCAGAATGGTACGCCGATGCAACCAAGAATTGATTCCATCGGCAGGATTATCGAAACGAATATTTGAGCTTATGAGACAAAGCTTCATTCATAAATTGTAAGGCTATTCCTCTATCTTCTCAACAAAGCTCTCAACTTCAAAGGCCATTTTACCCTCTGTGTTAGTTGAGTAAGAAGGAGCTGGTCTCCCTTCCCGGCAATCAGAACGATATTCTCCGGTAACAGTAAATGTGGTCTTTGGTCGAGCTTTGAAGGAGAGAGCAATATCTTCTTTCTCAGGAGTTACTTTCACTTCCCAGAATGGTCCTGTTTCTCCCATTATTTCCAGGACATTTTGAGTCGAAAGGACAGACGTTTCCTGAAGGTTTCCAACTAATTCAGATAACTCAGGTAAAATCGTTTTTTCACTGTTTATGTTTCTAAAATAAGCAGCACATCTATACCGGGCGGAACCTTCTTCTCTTCCACCTCCACCTCCGAACCATCTGTCTGCCTTGCTTTCGGAAAACGTTCTTTCCGTTTTATGGTAATCACTGATCCTTAAGTAAACTGTTGCACCACTTTTGTTATTGAGATGAAGGATCGTTTGAGGGACTCCGTTTTCTCTTAGAATGATCATTCTCTGATAAAGATGTTTCTTTTTGAAATTCTCTTTTAGAGTTCCCAGGTCAGTGTGAATAAGAATCTTATCTCCGTTAGTAAGTTCTCTCGAATACCACTGCTTTTCAGTTGGCATCGAGGAGTTAAAGAAAAAATCATCTACAGACATTTCATAAGAAGAATTTATTCCCAGCTGGGCCTGGAATGACTTGAAAGAAAGCTTTCTGGCAACGTAAAGAATTTTTGAGCTTGTGCCATCAAAGTAATGTACCCGATAGGTGTTATTCCTGATCGTTTCTTCTGAAGCAGCACTAAACAGGGGAGACTTTTTAAATTTTTTTTTAAGTGAAATAAATGACTGCCCTTCGAGGAGGTTTTTAAGTCTTTGAGCGGAAAGTGATAATCTCACTTCAGGTACCCACTTCCCCAGACTTGTACTCTTGCTTCCTTCTACAATCACAATTTCATCTGCCTGGTCTGATTCTTGTGAGAACTGTAGATAGATTTGATAATGATCCTTGGTAAGTTTTGACGAGTCTACGGCCTCTATTCTTACTTTTGTCCGTTCAGCAAAATAGTCTTCTTGTTTTATTTTCTTTTCTCTTGAAACCATTAAGTCAAAAATATTTCTTCTGAGATCCGGATCATTAGAGAAAGGGATTTCAAAGTTTTCCTGGTCAGTAAATCGGATTTTTCCTTTGATAATTCCTAAAGGTTCGATCCGTGCTACATACTTATCCAAATCCGATTCTTCATAGTTTAAGACCTGGTCACCGTCGCTGTCTCTGATATCTTTTGCCGTTGGCTCTTCATGCTTTCCACAGGAAATGAGGGCCAGAAGAATTAACCATTTCATATTATCTTCCTTCCATTACTTGTTTCATTAGTGTTTGCACCTGTCCCATTCCCCAGAACACGACCTTTCTCTCTTTGACGGGAATCAGAGACTGGGCCTTTTGGTGTGCATCTTTCAGAAAGGATTCAAGGTTACATAGCATGGCCAGGAAGATTTTTTCATCCCGTGCATCCATTGCAACTTTTTGGAAGCGAAAGACTCGATCTGATTTCTGCTCCAGGACAGCTTCCATGAGCTCCAAAGATTCAGCTTTTCTTGCTTCTACTCCATTAACTTCATCCATCAGAAGGGGAGAGATATTTTCCGAAATTGCATATCCGCCTCCTTTTTCAATTTTCAGAATACCTCTGATGATCAGGGCCTGGATGATGTTGAAGCAAACATTTTCCTGAAGTCCTGATTGTTGATGAATTTCCTCATAGGAGAGAGCTTTATTTGAAAAGCACTCAAGAACGACTCTTTCCAGTGATGATAAACCTTTCATAATACCTCCCTTAAGCGATGCTCACGTCTTCAAACAGAGGACGGATATAAGTTCTCGTGTATTTCTTGTTGGTTACTTTTCTTTCGAAGTAATCTGCAAGCCTTCCAAGCTCTTCATTCGTCAGTAATGAAGACGCCTCTTCTACGATGTGATTCAGGCGGGCAAAGTTTGGATTCTCAGCAATCTTAGCGTTGATTGCATTTTCGAAGGCCTCAAGTTCTCCAACTTTCATGGTCTTTCCATTGAAGAGCCGGAAAACCCGGGTAATTTGAATGCCTGTACGTGCAGACACTTCTCGAAGGGTTTCTTGCGGGAAGAAGAGGCGATAACGTTGGATGGTTTTATTCTGTAATGACATTTGGTCTACTCCTTTATTCAGTTGTAGACCTCAAAAGCAAGGACTGTGCCAAATCAGAACTGGAGCTGGTTCTCCTGAAGGATACGGTAGAAAGCTGAAGAAGAAATCTTCAAGTCCTTGATACAAGCTGTGATTTTACCATTGTTTCTCTTTAAGGCTTCTTCAACTGCTCTTCTTTCGAGCTGGCCGATATAAGACTTAAGACCGAACTGAAACACATGCTCCTCCCAACCTTCAAGAGGCACCTTATCAGCCGTTTCCACTCCCAACATGCGATGAACAAAGGCAGCATCAACAATACCTGAAACTCCTTGGGAAAAGCGCTCACAAGTCTTCCGGAGCTCACGAATGTTTCCTGGCCAGCTATGTTTCTTGAGCAGCTCTATTGCTTCGCTCTTGATGACATACCTTCTGGGAGAATTCTTTTGGAAGTGACGTAATAAAAGGTCAATGTCATCTGGTCTCTGAGAAAGCGGTTTCAGATGAAACTGAAAACCGCTGATTCGATGGAAGAAGTCCTCCCGGAACTCTTTTTTATTCATCTTCTCAACAAGATCTTCGCAAGTGGCAGTGACAAGAGTGAACTCTGCTCTTACAGGTACCGAAGAGCCAACAGGATAAAATGTTTTTTCATCGAGGGCTTTGAGAAGCTTCTGCTGCATGGATAATGGCATCGTCGCTACTTCATCAAGGAAGAGGGTGCCACCGTGGGCAAGCTTAAGTTTACCCTCTTTTTTCTGATCCGCTCCGGTGAAGGCTCCCTTTTCATGTCCGAATAATTCAGATTCAAGAAGGTTTTCAGCTACTTCAGAGCAGTTTAAATGAACAAGATTGGAATCCGGATGTGTGATCTCATGAATCAGCTTTCCCAAAAGAGACTTACCGGTACCTGTAGGACCTGAGATGAAAAGAGTCTGATTTTTCCAGTTTATGTCACACAATCGGCGTAGTTCATTGATGAGTTCTTCATCCTGAGTGATGAACTCTTCTTTCAGAATCTTTTCAAAGTGTGCTTCACGAGTTTGAATGAATTTTTGAATATAAACAGGAAGTTGTTCTTTCAGTTTGAATTTTGAAAGGTAGTGCTTGGCCCCTAAAGTATAGGCCCTTTCTATGGTCTCATCACATTCAAAAGAACTTACGACAATGCAATGAGAGCCCCGCCTAACGATTTGAGAGATGAGCTCAACCCCGGAATCATCTCCGAGTTCAATGTCAGTGAAAACAATGTCATAAAAGCGCTCAGAGAGCTTTGATTTCGCACTTTGGAAGTCAACGGCCTCATCTATAACCCCGAAAGGCATGAGGATTTCCCGCATGTTAAGACGGGCATATTTATCATCTTCAATGATCAGAAAAGAGAGGTTGGCCTTCATGAGACGCTCTTACCCCGTAACAATTCCGATTTCAAATACTGGATTCGGAATCCGAATTTTTTACAATCATCGACTTGAATAGACCTTAAGGGCGGAATACTATCTTATTGAAAGTAAGAAAAGGGTCTGGAAATGCGGATAATTCAGTGTGGTTCAAAAGAAGAGGCCATCGAAACTGTGGCCTCGATGCTGGTTGAGAAAGTTGAATCTCATCCGGAAACAGTTGTGGGCCTTGCTACCGGCAGAACCATGGAGCCCGTTTATGAGGCCTTGGTTTCAAAAGTCAGGGAAACAGGAGTTTCCTTATCCCAGTCCTTTTTCTTTATGCTTGATGAGTATATTGGTCTTCCTGATGATCACCCCTCTAGCTTTAAGCACTATATAAAGACACATCTGCTTGCTCCCCTTTCTTTAGATGAATCTCAAATTGCCTTTCCTCCTGCCACAACTGGCGATGGCGGGAGTTACGAAAAACTTCTGCAGGAAAAGGGCGGAATAGATTTGCAGCTTCTGGGGATCGGAAAAAACGGACACATCGGTTTCAATGAACCAGGTTCAGATAAGAATTCACGAACAAGAGTCGTGACCCTGGCCCAGGAAACCATTGAAGCTAACCGAGACCAGTTTTCGGACATTATTCCGAAAGAAGCATTATCCATGGGGATCGGGACCATTCTTGAGAGTAAAAGTTTGTTGATGCTAGTGACAGGAAAAAGCAAGGCCGATGCAATAAAATATTTATTGAATCATCATGATGATCCCAGTTGTCCGGCAACTTTTCTAAAAGGACATCCTCATTTCACTTTAGTTCTGGATCCGGATGCTGCGTCTAGAATTAACTTGAACATCTGACCGATGTCTTCTTCGCTGGTGAGAAAGTTTTTCTGAAGTTTAATGGTGGAAAGCTTTGCGTTCTTAAAAAGCTGAAGCTGATAAAGAACTCCGAAGGCCATGCTGGTGGCTTCTGCACCGGTTCCTGCGACGATCTCAGATCCTCTCCGCACATTATCCATCATCCATGCCGGAAGCCTTAAGTGAAAAGGATTTCGTTTTACTTCTCCAGCATGCTTTACCAGGGCATTGAACTGAAGCTCCAGGATCTCCTGTTGAACTTCAACCAGGATATTAGGCTTACTGAGCGGATTCCAGAACTCGCTCCATGCTACCAGGAAGTTTACCTTTTTAAATGAAGGCAGGACCTTCTTTAAGAGTTCGCCTGTTTTCACGTGAGTGGGATGAAAATCTTTTACATGGGGAGCGATGATAAGCTGGGGCTGGTATTTTTGAATGAGACTTTTTAACTCTTTTTCTTTTGTTTTCCAGTTTTCATGTAAAAAAACATTTTCAAATTCTAGGAGCTCACAGGCCTCCTCTAGCTCCTTCTTTCGCTCTTCCTGTCTTGCTGTATTGGACCCCAGGGTTACGGCAACGTTTACGACATGAAAATTATTCTCATGCATCAGCCTCAGAGCAAGAGAACTTGTGATCGACTCGTCATCCGGGTGTGGTGAAAGAATCATTACCGTGAAAGGATAGGACGTTTTTTTTGTCAGGGAAGAAGGTTTAAAGAGAGAAGAGAGAGAGTTAAGGACTTGGGTGAATTCCATTTCACCGTTTCCTTAAAATCTAGTCAGCGTTGTTACCACGTAACAAAACGCGATTAAGATCAATACTGATCGAATCATGTGTCCCTCGGTGTGTGATTTACCTTACTAAATTACCAAGATTTCCATCAGGAAGTCTAGTTCCTCGGAATTCAATTAGTTGCGTTTATAATCATCCTGAATGCGCACAATGTCATCCTCTCCCAGGTAGGACCCCACTTGCGCTTCAATAATAACCAGGTCTTCTTTTTGATTATTGACCAGGCGATGTTTTGATTCCTTCGGGATGAAGGTGGATTCATTTTGTCTAAGATCAAAGGTCTGGTTATCGATCGTAACTGTGGCCACTCCACTAACCACAATCCAATGTTCAGAACGATGATGGTGATATTGGAGTGAGAGCTTGGCCCCAGGGCGGACTGTGATTTGTTTTACTTTGTAGCCTTTATTTTCTTCCAGCACTGTATAAGTTCCCCAGGGACGGTGTGCTGTGGTGTGAACATTTGCCATCTCAGGAGAGCGTTTTTTAATTTCGGCCACAAGTTCTTTTACTTTCTGAGTGGATCCTTTCTTGGCAATGACGATTGCATCCCTTGTATCCACGATCATCAGATCTTCAACATCGATAGTTGAAATAACCCGGTCGTCACTGATGATCAGATTATTTTTTGAACCGATGTGAATGGCGTTCGGACTTTCGGTGTTTCCGGAGGCGTCTTTAGGCAAGGTCTCATAGAGAGAATCAAATGAACCAAGATCACTCCATCCAATGTCCGCCGGAACCACATTCACTTTTTTTGATTTCTCCATGACGGCATAGTCAATGCTCTCTGAACGGATGGACTTCATGTCTTCCATGATCAGTCTGATTGCCTGATCTCTTCGTGCATGTTCAAAAGTTTTTTTGCTTTCCTCATAGATATCAGGAGCGTGATTTTTTAATTCATCAAGGAAGGCTCCGGCCTTGAAACAAAACATTCCGGAGTTCCAGAAGTAGTTTCCTGCCTCAACATACATCCGTGCTGTTTTTTCATCAGGCTTTTCCTTGAAGGATTTCACGTCGACGCCGTCTGCTTCGATATAACCATAACCCGTCTCCGGATAATGAGGCTTGATTCCGAATGTAACAAGTCGCCCTTTAACCGCCAGTTCCTGTGCCCTTCTTACAACGGATTCATACTCGGCTTGGTTTCCAATGAGATGATCAGATGGAACTACCAGAAGGATTTCTTCCGGATCAGCGGCTAAAGCGGCCATAGCGATGGCGGGGGCAGTATTCCTTCCGATGGGCTCGAGGATAAAACATTTTTTTTGATCGAGTTTGAGTTCATCCATCTGGTCCAGACCCATGAAGTACTGTTCTTGATTGATGACAACTGTGAATGAATTTGCAAAAGGAGAGTTTCGCTCGACGGTCTTCTGGAAGAGTGACTCGTTCTGGAACAGCTTCACAAACTGCTTCGGAAAGAGCGTTCTTGAAATGGGCCAAAGTCTTGTTCCTGAACCACCACATAAGATGACGACGTGCATACTTTCTCCTCTGGAAAGTAATCTTAGCCTTTAAAATGCGATTAGGAAATACCGAGAGTCATCGAAGCAATGGTGAAATAGATCAAGAGCCCGGTGATGTCCACAATGGTTGTGATGGCGGGACTCGCCACAACAGCAGGGTCTCCACCCATCTTTCTTACGACTAGTGGAAGACCCGCTCCAATGAGGGCCGACGACATGACTTGAATTCCAATGGCGACAGAAATGATGATGCCGATGAATTCCATAGTAAAACCTTCTGGAAGCAACGAATGAAAAGATAAAAAAGCTATCTTCAAATACGTCAGAACACCGACACTGATGGAAAGCATAAAGGAGATTTTCATCTCTTTGAACATGATCCGGTACCAGTCTTCTTCATGCACTTCACCCAGGGCCAGGGCACGGATAACAACAGCTGCTGCCTGCGCTCCCGTATTACCACCGGTTGCTGCCATCATGGGCATGTACATGGCTAGAATAATAAATTGTTCCAGGACGCCCTGATACTCATTGATGATCATCCCGGAAATAATCCCGACTGCTGCCAGCGAAACCAGCCACACAACTCTTTTCTTGAAGTGGTGGAATGAAGACGTGATGAGATACTCATCATCAAACTCAGAGGGAATGATACCCATGATCTTTTCCAGATCTTCTGTATTCTCTTTCTGAATGACATCGATCGCCTCTTCATGAGAGATGATACCCACGAGTTGATGAAGGGAATTCAGAACAGGTATAGCAACAAGGTCATACTTTTCAATCTTCTGGGCCACGGACTCTCGGTCTTCATTGACCTCTGCATAGACATAGAATTCATTGAGCATTTCATGAACTTTGTCCCGGGGTTCATGCATGACCAGATTTTTGAGTGTGACCAGACCTTTCATGACCATGGAATGATCAACCACATAGATATAGTAAATCATATCCTTGGAGGGAGCATCTTTTCTGATCTTGGCGAGGGCTTCGGCCGCCGTCATATCTGCAAAGATAGTGGCAAAGTCCGTGGTCATAATACCACCGGCAGTTTCCGGTGGATAAGCTGAGAGTATGATTACGTCTTCTCTGACTTTTTTATCGAGATAAGGTAGCAATTCAATCTGTTCTTCTTTAGTCAGTTCCTGATATAGATCGGCGCGGATATCTGAGAACATTTGCCCGAAGATTTTGGCAAATGACCGCCGCTCTAAAGAATGAAAGAGTTTTAACTGAAGGTCGAGAGAGAAGTCCGAAGCAATTCGACCTTGATGTTCAAGATCAAGACGATTGAGGTACTCCATGATTTCATCAATGGACTTTTCCTCCATGAACTCTGCAACGTCCATGGTAGGAAGCTCTTCGAACATCTCGACGAGTTCCTCTGTCTTCCCCTGGTCGGAAAGTCCCTGAAGCAAATCTTGATTCTCTGGGTCCTGGTTCTCTTTATTTTCTTCCACAAGCTTCCTAAATGAAAAATCACTAGCTACAGCTTACCCCAAAGCTAACATTTTCCATAGGTTAAAAGATTTACCCAATGATTATTTCTATAGATTTCTTTTTACTTAAACTTCTTAAGATTTTCCTAAAAAAGTCGATAAGTCATTGTAAATTATTAACTTGAAGCAAATGAAGCCCATGAGTAAACCTAGTATTCCAGTGATTAAATTTCTATTTAAGGAAGACCACAAAGTATTGGGCGAAGCCTTAAATATTCAACCAGGATTTGAAGTCGAGGAATTTGCAGATTCAAATGAGCTTTCAAGCTATCTTTCAACCGTTCCTGCGGGTCTGGTAGTTACTTCTCTCAAAGATCGAAGTGATCTGATTCAGATTGCAACTTTCATGAAAATTGGGAAGAAGATTGCAAAAGATACGGCCATTAAAGTGGTTGTCTTTAATTTCAGTAAAGACCGGAACTTTGAAAAAGCCATAGCGAAACTTGGTATTCTGGATCTGGTTGAACCAGGAATTAACACCAAGGCTTTGAAGTTCAAGATGGACTTCTGGATGAAGTCGCTAAATGCCCAGATGAAATCAACGGCAGCTTCTAATCCGCAAAAAGTTAAATCGATTGATCAAAATTCCAACCAGGAAAAGAAGTCGGGAGAGTCTCAGGGGTTAACCTGGGCCGAGCCGCTTGAGCTTGAAGATGATATCTGGCTTCTTAAGCATGAGAATGACTGTAAAAAAGTTCTCTCGAAATGGCTGGTTCGTCTCATGGGTCCCAGTCCTTATGTCGGAACGTGGGCAGAAGTGAAGCCAGGGCTCTGGCGCTTTGACATTAAAGAATCAGAGAAAGAAATGTTTGTCTCCAGCGGTGGGGCATGGTTTTTTGCCGGTGACCAGAAGCCGGACTTTGTCTGGAAAGAAAACATCTGGCTTATCTCCGGCGATAGCTTTGATCTTTACTTCAAGAATGGAAATACCATTCATTCCAGGCTCAGTTGTAAAAACAGAAGTGTGACAATCAGTAAAAACTCGATGTTTGCCAGAACGAAAGAGCAGATCATCGTGGAGAGCTTTGATAAAGAACTCGTTTTTAAAAGAGAAGTCGAGAAGCTCAAAGGCATGGAGGGTGAAAACTCGATAGAGACGATTGATAGCGGCAACCTGGAAGGCAAGAATCAAACGGATGAGATAAACGGCGATCCACTTAAGGGAAAAACTAAAACGGGCGCGGATAAATCTGGAAACCTCTCGGGTAAAACGAAAGGTGGAGAGGCCATAGAACATGAGAATCTTGAACAGAAAACGTCCACAGGAAAAGAGAAAACTCATTGGGCAAACAAAAATAAATACGAAGAAGAAGAGGGAAAAGGCCCGCTAAGTGTTGATGTCGATAAACATAAAGAAGGCTCAAATCTCGAAAGAGAGATGAAGGATAATGAGCATAAAAAGTATTATAAGAACCATAACGAAGCTGAAAAGTATGAGGCCGGTGAACTTGGCGGTAATTTAAATGGAAAGTCTTCCACCGAGGAAGTTCAGAAGCATTATGATAACAAGAAAAAAGGTCAGCCGCCGGCTGAAAAAGAGGAAGATGACCTTTCCGGAAAATCTGAAACAGATAAGTTAAAATCCCATTACGGTCAGAAAGAGAAAACAGAAGGCTCAGGGAAAGAGAAAGAAGCGCGTGATCTCGACGGAAAGTCGAGTACAGATAAACTTTCCTCACACTATGGAAGAGGTGAGAAAGATGAAGCTTCCGGTGATCCACGTGAAAGAGAAAAGAAGCAAAAAGAAGAACTAACGGCCAAAGAAAGACCTGACAAAGAATCTACTGAAAAGAAATCAGGTGGAGATCAAGAAGACGAAAGAAAGAAAAAAGAGGAAAGGGAAGCCAAAGAATCTTCTCCTCGAGATAAGCAAGAAAAAGGACAAGGGACCCTCAAAGAGCGGGAAAAACAAGAACAAGAAGAAAAAATCGCCAAAGAACGCAGTGAACGAAATAAAGAAGAGAAAGAACTTTCTGAGCGGGAACTCAAAAATAAAAAAGAGGCCCAGGAACAAGGTGAATTCGAAAGATCCGGAAGAGAGAAGGACGACTCGAAAGCCCGTAAGAATGAAGCTCAAGAGGAAGAAGAAGGTCCTACTAAGACTGGAGTCAAAAAAGGCTGGGAAGCCGAGCATGACTTTGGCTTTAAAGGCGATGGGGCAACAGACAAGATCAACGGTCATTACAAGTCTTCCCGTCCGGAGCAGGAAAAGAAGAGCCGAGACAAGGATGACGACGGGGAAGAAGACAGGCCAAAAGCGGAAGTCGTCGCTATAAACAAGGCCCGTGAAGAAAAGAACTTACAAAAAAACGAAGAAGAAAAAAAACTTGATGCTCTTATTCAGGATGCCAGGGTGATCTCTATCATGAATCACAAGGGTAAGAGAACCCAGTGCGGACTCGATGATTTTTTTGATGAGACCATCGTCTTCCACACGAATGAGGGAGAAATTGAAGTTTCAGCTGAAGTGAACCTTGATATGAAGTTTAAGTTTCTGGAAAAAGATACTCAATTAAAAATTGACGGGAATGTGGTTATGGTTGAAGGCGATGGAGAGGGAAGCCACTTCATTACAATTCAGCTTACCAAAGAAAATGCACTCGCTTTTGATTCATTCATGAAGCTGTTTGAGTTGAGACAAAAAAATGTGACAGAATTCCTTAAAAGGGCCAAAGGCGCATGATACGACTAGATGGAAATGCCATTCTCATAGCTGATCCAGATTCTGCCTATGGCGAAAGCTTGTCGGCATATTTGTCACAGTTTGGTGCAAGATGCTTCAGGGCCGAACATATCTCAGGAGCAAAGCTCCTTCTTAAAAAGTACGATTTTGATCTTGTTATCTCAAACTATTACCTGGCGGATGGAATCATTCACCAATTAATAGACTGGTCTACAAATAATCTGGAAAGTCTTCCCATCTTTACATGTATCGGATATCCCTATCCCGCTGATAGCTTTTCACATCGGCATGCGATAGCTGAAATATTTTCTAAGAATGATTCAAGCAGAATCATGGCGAGCCTCTCCAGGCTTCTGTTTGACTTCAATGAGTTCCAGGAAAGCCTTTTTGAAATGGCCGCGCCCACTGAAATTCTTATTGAACTCCATACCGCCGGAAAAACTGACATCGTCAGACCTATCGAGATAAATGAAGAGAGTTTGTTCCTGCAGTTTGACTCCTCTTCTCCCAAGGGCGCCTTTGGCGTCTTGAAATTCTCTTTTCTGTCAGGGTCTCAAGGTGAAAACTTCCTGATCCCGGGCTACTTTGAAGGTGACTATGTATCAGGCCAGACGTTCAGGATTAATCAGAAGTATCTACCGAATTGGACAAAGTTTTTGAAGTTTTTAAATGTTAAGCAACTTAATGTTACAAATTTTTTAAAGAAGGCATCAGGGTTTTAAATGGATAAGAAGGAAGTTTTTAAAGAATTTCTTGAAACGAATGAAGTTTTGATCGTGGACAAGAATCCCAGCTCCCGTAGTCGTTTAGTGAAAACGATTTATGATTTAGGAGCAAAGAGGCACATGATTTTCTCTACTGGTCATTTGAGTGAAGCTCAGGAGATCCTTGAGAAGCAGAAAATAGGGGTCGTGCTTTCAGATTACTTTATCGGAGGAGGGTCAGGCTTTGACCTTTTTAAAATTGTCCGTGAAAAGAATCCTGACAATAAAAACCTTTGCCTGATCCTGGTGACCGGTAATATATCTCAGACTGCTGTGGCGAAAGCGGCGGAAGAGGATGTTGATTCTTTCATCATCAAACCTTATACGGTCCAGAGTATTCAGGAAAACCTGATATCTACAATCACTGCCAAGGTGAAGCCCTCTGATTACATGGTGAAAATTGAGGAAGGAAAGAAGCTCATTGGTGAAGGTAAGTATGGAGAAGCCATAGATGTCTTGAAGAAAGCTTTGAATCTCCATCCCAAACCGGCCCTTGCTCTTTTTTATATAGGTCAGGCGGAGTACCTGAAAAATCATGTGGGCCAAGCTACCGCTTCTTACAATGAAGGACTTAATCTTAACAACATTCATTATAAATGCCTGGTGGGGCTTTATGAAATTTTCATGCGGGAGGAGAAATTCTCTGAAGCTTATCAGGTGGTAAAGAAAATCGCTAAATTCTTTCCTGCTAACCCTGACCGTCTTTCGCAAATTGTAAGACTCGCGATCATCACAGGAAACCATCAGGACATGCAGATGTATTACGAGATCTTTACTTCCCTTGAAGAAAGACTGCAGGCGCTCACAAATTACATCGGTGCCGGTCTTTTTGTTTCCGGCAAGTACTTCCTGTTAAATAAAGATAAGAAGATGGCCATTCAGTACTTTGATAACATCGCCGTTTCATGTTCTGAATTCACTAAATTCTTAAGGGGAGTGATCTCACTTCTTATAGAGCACGACATGCCTTCAGAAGCCGAAAAATATCTTGGGCGTTTTGATGTCCTGGCCAAAGAGCATGAGGATTATCTCATTAGTGAATTTCTGGTGACCAGCAGGAAAACCTCTGATACCGGATCCATCATTAAAATGGGGCTGGACCTTTATAATAAGAAGATCAGAGACTATAACTTTCTAAACACCCTGATTACGGCCATGAAAACAGTTGGCTACCAGGAAGACAAGATTGCTCCTTACCATAAGGAGATGGTGACTTTATTTCCGGATAAAGTCTCCATCTCCGCATAGCCAACTCAATTACTCCACCATCCCAATATAATCTTACCGCACTCATCCATCCGTTTACTTAAGCGCAACAATTTGTTCTCCTAATTTATGCATTTGAAAAAGGGGTGTGAAATGTTGAATTGGAAAACAATTCTGATGGCTTCATTTATTTCAGGGTCAGCAGTGGCCTCTGAGTCTATGATTGTCCGCTTTGATCTAACTGATTCTATGAAGAAGTTTCTGAAGGTAAACGAGTTTGACGTTACCGGGGTGAACTATAAAACGATGGAAATTGAGGCCCATCTCACTCCAGAAGAGCTCGAATTAGTCCAAACCCAGAAAACGAAAATAAAATTTTCGTATCCGGAAAGTCTTTCAGTTGGCCCTGATTCTGAATATAAAAATCCTCAGGAAATTGAAGACTTTGTAAAAGAGATTCATGCCAATTATCCCGATATCACTCAGGTTCGTTCAATCGGAAAAACTCTGGAAGGACGTGAAATTCTCGCCATCAAAATTTCTGACAATGCTAAAAGGGATGAAAAAGAACCAGTGATGCTGATAAATGCCATGCACCACGCCCGTGAAGTCATGACCCCTGAGATTACCACCGACATGATCGATTATCTCACTTCTAACTACGGTAAGGATGCCGAAGTAACAAAGTGGGTGAACAACAGTGAGATCTGGGTGATTCCAATGTTCAACATTGATGGGAACAATAAGATGTGGGACGGAAATTCCATGTGGAGAAAGAACACCAGGAACGGACATGGTGTGGATCTGAACAGAAACTATCCTACGGGTTGGAACTCATGTAATGGTTCAAGCGGGCGAACAAGTGCTCAGGATTACCGTGGAACTGCACCGGCTTCTGAACCTGAGACCCAGGCCATGATGAACTTCGTTGCCTCAATCAAGCCTGTCTTTAATATTTCTTACCATTCATACTCTGAAATCGTTATTTATCCTTTTGGTTGCCGCCCTAGGAGAACTCCTGCCGAAGAAGCTGTGGAGGCAATCGGAGCTGAGATTGGAAAGAAAATTGATTATAAACCAGGAACAGCATGGGAGCTCCTCTACAATGCTGATGGGGGAGACATCGACTGGATGTATACTGAACACCAGGTAATTCCCTATGTGATTGAGATAAACAGCACATGGGAAGGTTTTCATCCATCTTACTCAAAGTGGAGAGACAAGACTGTTTTAAGAAACAGACCAGGTTGGATGCATCTACTTAATAAACTCCAGGGACCTGGGTTACATGGACTTGTGAGGAATGGTGAGTTTAAAACCATCAGAATCTCTAAATCCGGAGAGTCTAAGGTTTCTCAGGTATACAGAATTAATCCAGATGGAAGTTACTATGTGATTTTAAATCCAGGAAGATATGATGTGACTTTTGAAGGGAAGAGTCAGAAAGCTTTCCGGGATGTAGAAGTCAAAAGTAAAAAAACGCTAACTCTTTAATGTTTTAAGGGTCTCTTCGAGACCCTTTTTTATTTCTTTAGCATCGTCTTTATTAACTTCCAGGAGGAATCTCTTTTCAGGATAGCAGGCAATAGCAATGCCTTCAGAGCACTTTCCCAGGCAACCGCTTCTGATGACTTTGATCTCCCCTTTATGTTCTTCTTTCGCCCATTTTTTTAACTTATCTGTAAGATCTTTGGAGCCCTTGTCTTTGCAGTCTTCATGGTTGCAGACATAGACTTCAATCTTAGTTGTCATTTTATCTTCTATCATATTTTTCCTGTCACAATGCTTTCCAGAAGCGGTCCTTGAAGAGTAACGACAGCTGACTTAGGAATTCCGCCGGAAGGCCAGGTGCTGGTAAGGTTATCCAGAGATTTACTCTGCTCTCCAGGGTGCTGGACTGATAAGAAGAGTGTCTTATAGTCCGCTGAAAAGCAAGGACCGGTGAACTCAGCATCCACTGGCGCAGAAGCAATCCTGATGACTTCCCCCTGATTAGGTCCACTTCTTAAGAACACAAAGAGTCCGTTATTCCCGAGTCCTGAATAGAGCCCTTTATCAATATCACTTCCGGAAATGTCAGTGGTGAACCAGAGGTTACCAACAGGATCAAAAACCATGTTATCCGGACAGGCAAAACCATTCTCTTTTCCTCCTGAGAGGAAAGTGGAGTGCTTGAAACTCAAAGCAGCGGGATCGTTGTTGTCCTCGGTAATTTTAAGGATGCTGCCGTAATAGTTGTTTCTGGGTTTATTATTCGTCAAAGCTACAAGGACATTTCCTGTAAGGGGATCAAACTCAATATCTTCAGGGCGATCAAGAGGAGTTGCACCAACCAACTTAGCAGCTTCACGAGTGTAGATCTGAATCTCGGTCTGGCTTAGAAAATTCTTCTTAAGAACAGGCTGGTCGTTGATATCCAGAGAAACCCATTTCCCTTCAGTCAGGTTGGCCACGTAGAGCTTCCCTTTCTCAAGGGAGTCACTGCTATCCGAAATGAATTTATAGAGGTGCTCATCATTGGCATCATCTCCCGTATAGGCCACAATCTTGCCGTTTTTACCCCTGGTAACCGCCGCACATTCATGAGCACAACGTCCAAGGGAAATAAGCTTTTTGGATTCTCCCGTTTTCGGTTCAACCTCAACCACCCATCCATAATGTTCAGGATTGCGGGGATAAAACTTGTCCCACTTAAGCCAGCTTTCTTCTCTTTTGCCTTTTCTGTTCTTATCTCCCCAGAACATGTCATAGTTCTCTTCACAGGTAAGGAACGTTCCCCAGGGAGTCTTTCCTCCAGCGCAATTACCAACTGTTCCGATACCATACTCAGCGACACCGATCTTTTCTTTCCATGCAAAAGGAATTTTTGTGTTACCTGTAAGGCGGCGGTTATAAGTTGAATCCTTCACAACCTCCCACGATCCGTCATTTATTTTAACTTCCAGGATGCTTCCGCCAACCTCAAGCAGTTCGCGGTCGATATTTTCCCGGGTTCTGTCCCACCCTTTAATAAATAGCGGATTCACATACTCATGGTTAACCCACAAAAGACCCCGGTCCTTGTCCAAAGAGTGATAGGCAATAAAATCATTATTAAAACCAAAAGACTCATTCTTATTAATTTTATCTCCCCAGGAAATCAGGACCTGATAGTTCAGTCCCTCAGCAGTCTGAAGCTCATCTTTAAGCGATGGAGCGAGACCCTGAAGTTTTGAAGATGTGAACGAAGTTGGTGACACGGAACATGCCGGTAAATTCACCATGACCCCTGATATACCTAGAAACTGGAGGAACTCTCGTCTGTTCATACTGACCTTCTGGGAAAAAATTTTTCTTATGATAATATAGGTCATATGAATTACCAATTACCTCTTATCCTGTTTGATCCTGATTGCCCTCTTTGTGTGAGATTTAAACAAGGCCTGCAGTTTCTTGATAAAAACCTGACATTCATATCGGCGAGAGAGGACGAGGTTTATCTGAAATTTCCTGAGCTTAACAGACAGCTTTGTCTGGAGCAGGTGCATTTGATCACTGCGGAAAGGACAATTCTGGCGGGACCTCAGGTGGTAGATTATCTGGTTCAAACCCTTCCGGGAGTCTCCCGGCTTGCCTGGTTGCTGGACAATGAGCAGGGAAAGAAGGTGAAGGATTATTTCTACCAAAAAGTCGAAGAGCTCCGCGAGCTTTCAACCAAAAAAGATTCTGATTGCAATGAGTGCCCGCGGAGCTGAAGTTTAAAAGAGCTTTGAAGCAATTTGCTGAATGGCCGTCGATTTACCCATAGAATAGAAATGGAGACATGGAACATTATTTTTAATAAGTTCCTTGGCCTGATGAATGGCCCACTCTACGCCCACATTCTTAACATCACTGTCGGTTTTGCAATTATCGATAGCATCGATTAATTCATCCGGCATATCGATGTAAAAATTCCGTGGAAGATTATAGATCTGGGATTTTGAAGTTATCGGCTTAATACCCGGGATGATAGGAACGGTGATTCCTTCGGCCCGGCATTTTTCTACGTACTCGAAGAACTTCTTATTATTAAAAAACATCTGAGTCACGATGTAGTCAGCACCGTTGGCAATTTTCTGTTTCAGAAATTTGAGATCTGTTTTTAAATTTGGTGCTTCAAAATGTTTTTCAGGGTATCCCGCAACTCCGATGCAGAATTTGGTGGGAGTCGGATTTTGAAGTTCATCTGAAAGATAAATTCCTTTATTCATGGAATGGACTTGAGACACCAGCTCACTGGCAAAATGGTGACCTCCTGTTGTGGGTTCAAAAGTTTTCTGCCCTTTAATACAGTCTCCCCTTAGGGCAAGAACGTTATCAATGCCGAGGAAGTTCAGGTCGATCAGGGCGTACTCCGTCTCTTCTTTTGTGAAACCACCGCAAATGATGTGCGGAACGGTATCAACATTGAACTTGTTCATTAAAGCCGCACAGATTGAAACTGTTCCAGGTCTTTTACGGATGGATTTTCTCTCCAGAAGACCGTTGGGCATTTTCTTAAAGACGTACTCTTCGCGATGGTAGGTCACATCGATGAACTTTGGTTTAAATTCCATCAGAGGAGCAATATTGTCAAAGAGCTTCTGGATACTCTCTCCGGTACTGGGAGGAAGTATCTCAAGTGAGAAAAGTGTTGATTTAGCATTTTTAATATGATCAGTTACCTTTGCCATTTTTTACCCTTTAAAAAAGATTGGCCGAAAGCCATTTTTCCATTTCAGTGAGACTTACATCTTTCCTCTTAGCATAGTCTTCCAATTGGTCTCTCCCGATTTTTCCGACATTGAAGTAGCGCGATTCAGGATGAGAGAAATACCAGCCGCTGACAGAGGAAGGCGGCACCATTGCCATCGAATGAGTCAGAGATACTCCGATATTCTTTTCAATATCAAGAATTTTAAAGAGGGTTTTCTTCTCAAGGTGATCCGGACATGCAGCATAGCCTGGAGCTGGTCTAATTCCCTGATACTTTTCTCTGACCAGATCTTCCTTAGAAAGGGACTCGGTTGGAACATAGGCCCAGGCCTCTTTGCGAACCTTTTCATGAAGTCTTTCCGCAAACGCCTCCGCCAGGCGGTCGGCAAGAGCTTTGACCATGATAAGATTATAGTCATCCTGGTCTTTTTCATACTTTCTTGAAAGTTCATCCAGACCTATCCCTGTGGTGACACAGAAGGCACCTACGTAATCCACTTTCTTGGTTTCTTTAGGGGCAACAAAGTCAGAGAGGCAGGGGTTAGGGGAGCCAGCATCTTCCATTTGCCTCTGAGAACGAAGCATTCTTAAAACGGTCAGAACTTCATTCTCATTACCAACTTTAAGAGTTTTGGAATGCTTCCCGTGTTTATCACAAGTCCATTCATGAACTTTGTCCTGAACGCTGTAGACTTCGATATCGTCACCAACTGAATTTGCCGGAAAGAGGCCGAATACGGCCCTGGCCTTGAGTGACTTATTTTGAACAATCTCTTTCAAGAGGGCCTGAGCATCACTAAAGAGTTTCTTCGCTTCCTCACCTACAGTCTTGTCATCAAAGATTTTAGGATAAGCACCTCGAAGTCTCCAGGTCATGAAAAATGGAGTCCAGTCGATATAAGGAATAAGATCCGCTATTGGATAATCTTCCAGGACTGTTACGCCAAGATTAACTGGTTTCCTGATTTCAGTTGAGTTCCAGTCAATCTTCACTTTATTCGCCCGTGCCTCTTCGAGGCTTAAGTACTTTTCTTCTTTTTGAGAAGCTGCGTGGGTCGCGCGCATCTTTTCATATTCTGCTTTCTGATCCTTATGGGCCTTATCCAGAGAGTTCTCATTAAGGAGTTTCTCCACGACAGGAACTGCTCTCGAAGCATCAGCAACGTGGATGACTGATCCACTATAATGAGGATCAATTTTAACAGCAGTGTGCATCCGGGAAGTGGTAGCCCCACCGATCAGAAGAGGGACCTTGAAATTGAGACGTTCCATTTCCCTGGCAACATGAACCATTTCATCCAGTGAGGGAGTGATTAGTCCGGAAAGGCCGACCATGTCAGCATTCTGTTTCTTGGCCTCTTCCAGAATCTTTTCAGCAGGGACCATTACACCCAGGTCGATCACTTCATAATTATTGCAACCCAGGACAACGCCGACAATGTTTTTGCCTATATCATGGACGTCACCTTTCACCGTTGCCAGAAGAATTTTTCCGGCATGCTTAAGGGCCTTTCCGGATTTTTCCGCTTCAATATAAGGCTGCAGATAAGCAACTGCCTTCTTCATGACTCTTGCGGATTTTACGACCTGAGGAAGGAACATCTTTCCTTCACCGAAGAGATCCCCAACAACATTCATTCCGGCCATTAAAGGCCCTTCAATGACATCGAGTGGACGGGAAACTTTTTTCCTTATCTCTTCAGTGTCTGCCTCAATGTGATCGACTATACCCTTGATGAGTGCGTATTCGAGTCTCTTTTCGACTGGTAGGGATCTCCACTCATCATCTTTCTTTTCAACTTTCCCATGAGATTTAAATTTTCCGGCCAGCTCAATCATGCGTTCTGTGGCATCAGGACGGCGGTTGAAAATAACATCTTCCACATGTTCTAAAAGTTCCTGTGGGATGTCGGTATAAACAGGAAGGGCTCCTGCGTTCACAATGCCCATGTCCAGGCCCGCTTTGATGGCGTGATAGAGGAAAGCCGAGTGCATGGCCTCTCTCACCACATTATTACCACGGAATGAGAAAGAGAGGTTTGAAACGCCTCCGCTGACTTTAGCAAAGGGAAGATTTTCTTTGATCCAGGAAACAGATTCGATGAAATCGATCGCATAATTATTATGCTCTTCCATGCCGGTCGCAACGGTTAAGATGTTTGGATCAAAGATAATATCTTCTGCCGGGAAGTTCACTTTTTCAGTGAGGATTTTATAGGCGCGGGAACAGATCTCTTTTCTTCTCTCGAGATTATCGGCCTGGCCTTTTTCATCGAAGGCCATGACAACACAGGCGGCACCGTATTTTCTGACGAGCCGTGCCTGTTCAATGAACTTTTCTTCGCCTTCTTTCAAAGAGAGCGAGTTTACAATGGCCTTCCCCTGAATCCTCTTAAGGCCCGCCTCGATGACTGTCCATTTCGATGAATCAATCATAAGAGGAACTCTGGATATATCCGGCTCGCTGGCAATGAGATTGAGGAAAGTCACCATGGCATCTTCCGAATCAATCATGGCTTCGTCCATGTTGATGTCGATGATCTGTGCCCCGTTCTCCACCTGTTCCCGGGCAACCCTCAAAGCCTCATCATAATTCTTTTCAACTATAAGTTTTTTGAAAGCAATGGAACCGGTAAGGTTTGTTCTTTCACCGATGTTGATGAAGTTTGAACCAGGGAAAATTTTTAAGGGTTCAAGACCGGACCATTTTGGAATCTTTTCTAGCTTAGGAAGCGGACGGGGAGTGGCTTCTTGTGCGGCCTCTGCAATCGCTTTGATGTGCTCATGGGTTGTTCCACAGCAACCACCGATAATGTTCACCCAACCGTTCTTAAACCATTCCTTAAGGGTTCCTGCCATATGGGCAGGAGTTTCATCATACTGCCCGAACTCATTAGGAAGACCCGCATTCGGATAGACCGAAATATGGAAAGGGGACTCCTTGGAAAGAACTTCAATATAGGGACGCATGAGTTCTGCACCCAGGGCACAGTTGATACCAATGGAAAGAAGGGGGTAATGAGAGACCGAATAAAGAAAGGCTTCAATCGTTTGTCCTGACAGCGTTCTTCCAGAAGCATCAGTAATAGTTCCTGATACCATAACGGGAAGGGGCTTCTTCTTTTCTTTTTCAAAGTAATCAGCGATGGCAAAGAGGGCGGCTTTACAATTGAGAGTATCAAAAACAGTTTCAACCAGGAGGATGTCAACTCCGCCTTCGACCAGATACTTGGTTTGCTCATAATAGTTGGAAACTAGTTCGTCAAAATCAATGGCCCGGAATCCTGGATTATTCACATCTGGCGAAAGTGATGCTGTTTTTGTAGTAGGACCGATTGAGCCGGCCACAAACCGAGGCCGGGAAGGATCAAGCCTGGTGAATTCATCGGCGCACTTCCGTGCAATCTGTGCGGCTTTTAGATTTAGTTCGGGAACCAGATCTTCCATATGGTAATCGGCCATGGAAATTCTAGTGCAACTGAAAGTGTTGGTTTCAATTATATCAGCTCCACTTTCAAGGTACTTCTTATGAATCTCTTCAATTACCTGTGGTTTAGTTAAAACCAGAAGATCGTTGTTGCCTTTTAAAGGGTGTTTCCAGTCTTTAAACCGTTCGCCCCGATAGTCAGCATCTTCAAGTTTATATTTCTGGATCATGGTGCCCATTGCCCCATCAAGAACCAGAACGCGGTCCTTCAATAATTGTTCTAATGTCACAGTTGGCCCTTCCTCAATGTTGAATACTCTAGTGTATATTTTGTTTAGCGAAAAAGTCAAGAGTAAATTCCTGTAATTTTAGCTAGTTAAAATATATTTAGAGGGGGAGATAAATAACCGATAAGCCTTTAAAGATAGGGACATCCATGAATTATTTTTATTTAACTCTTCTGTTGTTTTGGTCCCTGCCGGGTCTGGCCCAGGATGAATATTTTGCTGATCAGAATAAAGAAGATGGTTTGGCCTACTATCAGGACATTCTTTACAAAGGATGTACGATCCGGAAAAAAAAGCAGAGTCCGGTTTCTCCAGAAGAAATGGAGAAGTTAGTTAAGGGCACCATTAGAATTGTGGAAAAGAATTTTTCCCAGGCCTTCAACGAAAATCCCAAGGTCAGGGAAGCCTTTGAAAAAAATCTCACTGATTTGTCAAACAATCCTCACTGTCAACTCAAGTCCAATAACTGTAGAGCACAGCTCCTTAGTCTCTCCATGTTTTATTATCATCGTCTCAGAGCAAACGTCACCGATTGCGGAGACTGTGAAGTGGAGAAGAAGTATCGAAAGAGAAGTTTCGAAGGGATTCAGGATGGAAGTTATGGAACATCCGCTGCGGGAATCTACAAGAGGGCCATCATTGAGGCCAAGAACAATACGACTCTGGATCTTTTCAGGTTGATCATGCACGCGGATGATACGAAAGTTCACATATGCGAAACTCCTCCCAATGGAAGAGTTTATAATTACGCCTTAGATATTAACGAGCCCGGAACTTATCTTGAAGGTCTTGATCCTGATTACGATATAAGGAAAAAGATTGCTAAGGTCTGCAATGAAAAAAAGAAGAAGCTCTTCTCAGAGTTCATTCCAACCAACTTCGACGATAACAGATTCACTGTAGGCAAGGATCAGGTGGGGCCAGTCGTCGAGAGAATCGTAAACTATATGTCTTCAAATCCGGATGAGATTGTCACGGATGTGCAGATTACCTGGACTTCATCAAAGACTCCTTACTATATCACTGTGAAAGGAAAAAAAATCCTGGACCCAAAGAGTAATGAAAAGAACTTGTCTATAGTGAAGCAAAGAGCTGGGTTCACCGAAAAAGTCCTCACTGAATTAAAAAATAAATCCGAGTACAAGAATATCAATTTCGTCACTAAATACTCCTTGGCTGGGCCGGATTTTCAGGCACTGGATTTAAACGACAGATTTGTTACCCGAATGACTCCTGGATATTTCCAAAAGCTGGAAGCTCTCTTCAAAAGATTCGAAGAGAATTACCAGAAGGAAGCTTTAGTTATCTCTTATCAGGATCTCTTAAATGAAAAAATCTATGTGAATTTATATCAGGCCAAATACAAACCCTTCCATGGATATCGACTGCAGTACTTCGGCTACATCAAAAGCGAAATGAGATGCCCTGGTCATAAGCCAAAAGAAGCGAAAGAATCATCCGCATCTAGGCAATAATCATCAGATAGAATCCGGTCAGAAAGAACAGAAAAGCCGCGACCAGATAAAGTCCCGGAAGCTTTCTGTGATAGAGACTTTCGAGTAAAGAAACCCAAACCGGGCCGGTGATTGATATTGCCGTGAGTGTTCCTACGTGCGCGAACTTCACAGCTGCTAGATAGAGGGTGAGGGAAAGGAAGCAGCCACAGAAAGAGGCACCAGCTATTAAAGAAATCTCTCTCTTTCTCATTGCCCATATATCGCTTGCCACTTTGAAGTAACTTTTAGGACTAATCATCAGGAAACCGGCGATCGCACCGAAACATCTCAAAAGGTTGACCTGGAAGGTTTCGAGGGAAGGGTTTAATTCATAAGCTTCTCTGGTCATCATGACACCGATTGCATCCAAAGTGATCCCAAGGAAGGCCCAGATGAAACTTGTCATGTCCCAAGAACCGGTCAATTTATTCCTTTCAAGCATGAAAATGAATATACAAATGATCATGCAAATCACTGCGAGAGTCTGATTCAGAGTGAAGAACTGTCCTAAGAAAAAATAACCGTAGAGCCCCAGCATCAGAGGCTGAAAACTATAGAGGACAAGTGAACGGGCGGCCCCTAGAGTTGTGAAGGCCCTGAAAAGAAAGACATCCCCCAGGCACAGTCCCATGAAACCACTGAGAAACAGTAATGATAAAACTGTTGGTGAAACATTCACGACTTTTTCGAACCAGAACCTGGCTATGAGAAAAGCAAATGTGGCGACAAAGACCTTAACCTGATTAATCCAGATGGATGAAAACTTCTTCGCATAAAGGGAAAAGATCATACTCGAAGTTGAGTAAGTGAGATTGGCACCTATGGCCAGAGCGTAAACTTCTAAAGTTCTCAATCGAATCCCTTTGTTGACATCACGTATAGTAAGAGATTCCTCTCATTCTGAGGAGAGCTCCTGTATAATATTTCTACGGGTCTTGGCCGGGAGGTTTTTATGAGTACCAGTGAAGATGAAGAGTATAAAAAGAAGCTAACCCCTGAACAATTCAGTGTCTGTCGACTTGGGGCCACGGAATCCCCCTTTTCGGGGAAGTATGATAAGCACTATGAAAAGGGCACTTATCTCTGCGTGGTCTGTGGTCAGGAATTATTTGGTTCAGAATCTAAATTCGATTCGGGATCGGGCTGGCCGAGTTTTACCGCGGTCAGGGATGAAAAGAATGTGATTTTGAAAGATGACTATTCCTATAATATGCACCGGGTGGAAGCACTTTGTTCAAAGTGCGGCTCTCATTTAGGGCACGTTTTTGATGATGGTCCACCCCCGACGGGAAAGCGTTGGTGTATTAATTCGATTGCACTTGATTTTAAACCTGCAGCTGATTCAAAATAATCAGCATGAATTATCCATTTGTTTCAATCAGTAATAATTTTAAAATCGCAGTGAAGACGGAGTTTGATTTTGATCAGTCGAATCCTCTTCAGTTCCAGTACCTGTTTCGTTATACGATTCATATAACAAACAATGGATCGGTTCCTGCTCAGCTCCTCTCCAGAAAATGGAACATCAAGGATGCCAAGGGAAACCTGAAGAATGTCGAAGGACCTGGTGTAATTGGGGCCACTCCACATTTTAAACCTGGTGAATCTTTTGAGTACCAGAGCTTTTGCCCTCTCCCGACGATGGAAGGTGAAATGTGGGGTTACTTCAATATGGTGGATGAGAACGGAACCAACTTCAGAATCGATACTCCTGTTTTCCGCTTTCAGGTGCCCAAGGAGTTCATAGATAGTTATTGAACAAGGTTCTTAAGATCCTGTTCCAGTCCCTCGAGGGTCTCATCAAGGTCCTTTAGCAATTCTTCTTTTGAAATGACTGCGAAGTTTTGATCTTTTGCAAGATCGTGCATGACCCGGAGTCGCTCAAGCATATTGAGAATATTGTGGGAAAGCTGTCTCTTATCCATGTTCGCTTAACCTGAAGGTGTGATGAATTGGTCCGAATATCATTTCTACTTCATCATTTGCTTTTAAGGGTCCTACTCCTTTAGGAGTTCCAGTGAAAACAAGGTCTCCATCCATCAGCGGGAAGTATTCATCGATGTAATGGATGATCTCATCCGCTTTCATGATGGCATCACTGAGTTTTCCGGTTTGACGGACTTCACCATTAATTTTGAGAAAGAATGGCACGTCCTGCCAGTCCTTCGGAAAATCCCTGAGACCTTTGATCGGAGTTACCACTGCAGAGTTTTTAAAAGACTTAGAAATTTCCCATGGGTGACCATTTTCTTTCAGCGTTTTTTGTACGTCACGCAGAGTGAGATCTAATCCTAGACCCAGTCCAATAATATTCTTCTTATATAGCTTAAAGACAATCTCACACTCATGGTGAATTTCCCCTCTGTGCCAAGGAAGAACTATCTGTCCATTGTCTTTCGGTTCAATTAAAACACTAGGAGGCTTCAGGAAGAGGACCGGTCTTACCGGAGCTTTTTCCTTCATTTCCAGAGTGTGTTCGGCGTAGTTTTTGCCTAAGCAGATGATTTTGTCCATGTTGACGAGTGTATAAACAACCAATATCATAAGCAAATTAAAAAATTTTAATCTGTTGCTTCGCGGGGCCTTTTCATGACGAATTTTTCCTACTGGAAGTATGATTTAAAATCTTCTCTTGTGGTTTTCCTGGTCGCTCTTCCCCTTTGTCTGGGGATTGCTCTTGCCAGTGGAGCACCTCTGGCCTCGGGTCTTCTTGCTGGAATGGTGGGTGGAATCGTCGTTGGAGCACTCAGTGATTCCAGTCTAAGCGTTTCCGGTCCCGCTGCAGGTCTGACAGTCATTGTCGCAGCTGCTATCAGCGACTTCGGAAGTTTTAACATCTTCACTCTTTCAGTTTTTTTTGCCGGCCTTATTCAGGTTCTTTTCAGCTTTGCTAACGGTGGAAGCATCGGAGATTATTTTCCGACTTCGGTGATTAAAGGAATGCTGGCGGCCATCGGTCTCATTCTCATTTTAAAACAGTTCCCTCACGCAGTTGGATATGATGCCGATTACTTCGGCGATGAAAGTTTTTACCAAATAGATGGTCAGAATACTTTTTCAGAAATTCTCATGGCGATAAAATCGACCCACACTGGCTCTATCATCGTTGCCTTTATATCTTTTGTGATCATCCTTCTCTGGGAGAAACTTGCATTACAAGGGAAAACTTTTTTTCAACTTGTTCCCGGTCCCCTAATTGCAGTGATTGTATCCATCATCACCAACGAGCTCTTCAAATTTGCTCCCGCTCTTTTGATCACTGACAAACATCTGGTGCAACTCCCTTTTGCCGGTGGATTTGATCAATTGGTGGCTGGATTAAGTGGTCCTGACTGGTCTTCGCTCACTAATAAAAAAGTTTATATAACTGCTCTTGTCATTGCTATCGTCGCTTCCATTGAAAGCCTTTTATCTGTGGAAGCAGCTGATAAACTTGATGAGCAAGGGAGAGTGAGTTCAAAGAACAGAGAACTTTTTGCACAGGGAGTAGGAAATACCATTTGCGGATTGATTGGTGCTCTCCCTGTCACTGCTGTCATAGTCCGGACTTCCGCCAATATCACTGCCGGGGCCAGATCAAAACTTTCTACAGTCCTCCATGGGTTCTGGTTGATTGGATGTGTAGTTGCCATTCCCCACGTCCTGAATCTCATACCTCTTTCTTGCCTGGCCGTAATACTCATCCTGGTGGGATACAAGCTCACGAAACCCGCTCTTATAAAGAGTATGTATCAGCGGGGCTGGAATCAATTCGTTCCCTTCGCGGTAACGATACTCGCCATTCTCTTCACCGACCTTCTCGTCGGGATCATGATCGGAATGGTTGTCGGATTTTATTTTGTAATTAGATCAAGTGTTCATAAATCCGTCGTCATGGTGAACGAAGGGAACCATTATCTCATCAGGTTTTATAAAGATGTCTCTTTCCTGCAAAAAGGGACCCTCACAAGAATGCTTCTTGATATTCCGGCCCATTCATCTGTTGTGATTGATGGCTCCAGGAGCGTTTTTGTAGATGATGATATTTCGGAAATCATTGAAGATTTCATGAAGCGTGCGAGAAGTTCAGATATTGCGGTCGAGTTGAAGAAGTCAACTCTCGCACTCAATAGGCTCTTTAAGGAGGAATCTCATGGATAAGATCCGCAAACTTTTACTTGAAAACAAGGCCTGGGCCCAGAGTAAGGTGGAAGTTGATAAAGATTATTTCACCAAGATGGCCGTTGATCAAAAGCCCGAGTACCTCTGGATCGGTTGTTCCGATTCAAGAGTTCCACCTTCTGAAATCACGAACACAGACCCTGGTGAAATGTTTGTCCACCGGAATATCGCAAACCTCGTTATCCATACAGATATGAATTTTCTGAGTGTCCTTCAGTTCGCCGTGGAAGTGCTGGAAGTTCCGCACATCATCGTCTGTGGCCACTACAACTGCGGAGGCGTGAAAGCTGCTCTCTCTCACACTGATCTTGGACTCATCAATAACTGGGTCAGGAACATCAAAGACACTTACTTCGCCCACAAGGTGGAAATCGAGAGCATCAAAGGAAACTGGCAACAGGTCAATCGCTTAGTTGAATTAAACGTCATCGAGCAAGTGAAGAACATGGCCCACACTTCCATTATTCAGCAGTCCTGGCATGCCAGAAGATACCCATACATTCATGGATGGGTCTATGACATCAATACAGGACTCATTAAGCAGCTCATCACACTGGATGCGAATACGCCCGTCGACTCCGCTTACGAGTACGATTTTTAATCGTTAAAAATCCAGGGGACATAGGCCGACAGAAAGGGATTAAGGGAATAATTTCCTTCCGGCCCGAATGAAAATGTGGAGTGAATGGCAAGAAGAGAAATCTCATCGCCCTTCTGCATGAAAATGGGTCCGCCGGAATCACCGGATTTTGAAAACTCATCATTGAGTTCAATGACTTCCTCTTCTATATTGAGATTTCTGAGCATGGGGGTCGCGACGGTCCTGATATTTTGTTTCTTCCTTTCACCAAATCCAAATCTCAAAAGATTTCCTGAAATCTTTTTCCCTTTATAGATAGGATGAATTTTAATTTCTTCCGGGAGCGGAGCCTTGAGATTGATCTTTGCCAGATCAGCCTTATATCGGGAAGTCTCAGGATTATACAAAGGATGAATTTTATATTCCTTGATGGCCAGGGAATCCTGCTGAGGATCGTAGTGATCCTGGACAAAAATCCTTACGCTTTCAACTTTACCATCAAGACAATGAGCCGCGGTGAGAATGATTTCTTTGGAAACAGCGACACCTGTACAGGTAAAAACCCCGTTAGGTCTTTTAACTTCAATCAATAGACTCGAATTATAATGTTTCCATTCCACGGCCTGAACGAGATCTATTGTTGTCATCATGAGCACCATCAAAGATAAAATTAGCTTCATCTTCGACAGTCTACGCTATTTTAACTAGCGATCCATTCGCGGTGTGTGGAGAGGAGCGGGTTAAATGAGTGTTTTCCCTCAGGGCCGAAGGAAAGTGTCGAATGAATTGCGATTAAGTACATTTGACCCTGATATTGCAGAAACACCGGGCCACCAGAATCACCAGAATAGGAATATGTATCATTTAACTCCAGAACCATCTCCTGCTTCCGAATTGTTCTGATTTGGGGTGTAACAAGAGTTCTGATGTTTTTTTCGCCACGTGCTCCGAAACCAAGCCGAAGAACTTTACCGTCAAGATTCTTATCTCTTTTGATGATGGGGTAAAAATTTGTTCCCCTAGGAAGCTCACCTTTGAGTTTAATCTTCGCCAGATCAGAGCAGTAGTTGGAGTTCTTTCTGTCATAGTCAGGATGAAGATCGAAAGATTCGATCTCATAGAAGGATCCGTTTTTGTCGTAAGAGGCTTCTGTAGAAACTCTTACTTTAAGAATTTCGCCTTCAAGACAATGAGCAGCCGTGAGGAGAGTGTTCTTATTGATGGCAACTCCTGTGCAGGTAAAAATCCCTTCAGGTCTTGTGACTTCGATGAGAAGGCTAGAGTTGAAGTTGTTCCAATCAATTAAGTTTGTCATAAGGTTCACCAATCCTTGGTTAACGTTCTCGAGGTTATCTAAAGCAAGCACAGTGCCAGAAATTCAGGGCCAAAAAGGCCCCCTCTAAAGCTTCGTTTTCCAATGATTTCAATAAATTGTTTAAAAATTGTGGAGAAATACAATCAAAACAGCAGTAACCTTTCAACACCAAAGAGAAAATGTATGAAAGTGTTAGATATTAAAGATGATTTGAAATCCTCAATAGTTGTGTTCCTTGTTGCTTTGCCTCTTTGCTTAGGGATTGCTTTAGCTTCCAACGCTCCCTTAGCATCGGGTCTAATAGCTGGAATCATTGGGGGGTTAGTCATAGGCTTCTTGAGTGATTCCCATATCAGTGTGTCAGGACCAGCAGCAGGACTTACGGTCATTGTGATTAATGGAATCGCTACTCTCGGAAGTTTTGAGACATTTGGTTTTGCTGTCATGCTCGCCGGACTTTTTCAGTTAGTGTTTGCACTCCTGAAAGGTGGAGCCATAGGTGACTATTTTCCTACCTCGGTCATCAAGGGAATGCTTGCGGCCATTGGTCTCATTCTCATTATCAAACAGTTTCCCAATGCTTTTTCGGCGGAGATGTGGGGATTAAATCTTATATCGCTGCTCTCCCTTGCCATTATTTTACTCTGGGAAAAGCTTGGTCCAAAACTTATTCCGGGCCCTTTGATTGCAGTCATTGTTTCCGTCGTCCTTAATGAATCATTCCACCTCGTGGGAAGTGAATACCTGGTGCAACTGCCGGAAAAAATCTTCACAGGAATGAAGGATGTGCGTTCCTTAGAGCTGAGCTTTCCTCTAATCTCAGTGGCATTCACTCTTGCGGTCGTGGCTTCACTGGAAACACTACTTTGTACTGATGCTGCAGATAAAGTGGATCCGCTCAAAAGAAAGACAAATAAAAACCGGGAACTTCTCGCGCAAGGTTGTGGGAATGCTTTATCAGGATTGTTCGGGGGACTCCCTCTGACAGCAGTAATCGTCAGAACTTCTGCCAACATCAATGCTGGTGCCAAGACCAAGGTTTCAACAATCATGCACGGGCTCTGGCTACTTTTATGTGTCATGCTGATCCCTGATATCTTAAATCTCATTCCTCTTGCCACTCTGGCCTGCATCCTTCTCCTGACAGGTTACAAATTGGCAAAGCCTGTTTACTTCCTCGAAATGAAAAGAAGAGGCCGTGATCAGTTACTGATCTTCGTTGTCACAATCGCTGGAATCCTTCTGACAGATCTTCTGATTGGAATTTTAATAGGTCTTTTAGTCGCCGTTCTCTTTGAATTACGGTCTCCCTCTCTTTCTTGTGTAGAAGTGGTTGAGGATGGAAAAGAAGTACACGTAAAGTTTGTGAAGAATGCCTCCTTCTTTCATAAGGCAAGAATACATAAAATTCTGAATGACATACCTGAGGACAAGTTTGTTTTCATCCATGGAACCCAACTGGTCAGAGTGCATGTTGACGTCCATGAACTCATTACAGAATATCAAAATGAAAGTGACAGAAAGGGTAGAAAGGTAGAAATAAAATAATGGAACCAATCACAAAGATTGAAACTCCTTTTCCTGAGAAGTTCGGAGTCCCAAGGCAATCGCTTTTGATTGAAGAGGCCTGGGGGAAAATGAGCTTTCCTAAGAATGATTTTTTCATGGAAGCTTTTCGGGGAATAGAAGAGTCCAGTCATTTATGGCTGATCTTCCAGTTTCATTTGGTCCCAGATGGGCCCTTCAATGGACTGGTGCGTCCGCCTCGTTTTGAAAATAGAAAGAAAATGGGAGTCTTTGCCACCAGAACTCCCCATCGTCCAAATCGACTGGGACTCTCACTCGTAAAATTCGATAAGCTGGAAGTCCTTGACCAGAAAATAATTTTGAAAGTAAATGGCGTTGATCTGGTAAACGGCACTCCTATTTATGATATCAAGCCTTATGTTCCTTATGCTGATGCAATAGAGGCAAGATCTCCATTCTTTGAAAGACCACAGTTTCAGAAAGTAGAATGGAAATGCGAGAAAGTTCCTGAAAGTAGTCTGATTGAAAAAGTGATCGGTCTTGATCCCAGACCTGGACAGGAGAAAGACTCTCTAGAAGAATATGGCGTCTCCATCGCGGGATATAACGTCCGTTTTTGCTATGTCCTTGATCATTTTGAAGTCATAAGTGTATCATCTCAACTATGAAAAAGGTTCTTTTAACCGGTGCTGCTGGCTTCATTGGCGCCAAGACAACAGAGAAACTACTCGCTCAAGGAATCGAAGTCGTTGGCATCGATAACTTGAATGACTACTATGGAG
Organism: Bacteriovoracia bacterium; assembly: GCA_046566385.1. Classification (GTDB taxonomy): domain Bacteria; phylum Bdellovibrionota; class Bacteriovoracia; order Bacteriovoracales; family Bacteriovoracaceae; genus Peredibacter. The sequence continues at coordinate 59,378 of JBKHWS010000009.1, forward strand.
TGAGTCTCAAAGAGTTCCGTTTAAATGCCATCAAAGATGAAAAGTTTGAATTTCATCAAATAGACATTGAGGATAAGGCCAGACTCAAAGAGCTATTTAAGAAGCATCAGTTCGATGTGGTCTTTAATTTAGCTGCTCGCGCAGGAGTCAGATACTCCATGGAGAATCCTGACGTCTACATGACCACCAATGCCATGGGAACCTTGAACCTTCTCGAATACATGAAAGAGCACAAGGTTTTGAAGATGGTGCTGGCCTCGACATCCTCACTCTATGCTGGCCAGCCAATGCCTTTTAAGGAAGACCTCCCAGTCAACACTCCGATTTCTCCCTACGCTGCCAGTAAAAAAGCCGCTGAAGTTATGGCCTATACCTATCACTACCTTTATGGAATAGACGTTTCAGTTGTCCGCTATTTCACTGTGTATGGGCCTGCCGGGCGTCCTGATATGTCTCCGTTTATTTTTGCCGATAAACTGTTGAAGAACGAAGAGCTACCGGTCTTCGGGGACGGTACACAATCCCGGGATTTCACTTTTGTGGACGATATCGCTGATGGCACAATTCTCGCTGCTAAGAAAGTTGGATACGAAATTATTAACCTTGGTGGTGGAAATAATCCTTATTCACTTCTGGACATGATCGCGCTTATGGAGAAGTTTTCCGGAAAGAAAGCAAAACTCAAGATGGGATCAAAAATCAAAGCTGATATGGATGTCACATGGGCGGATATTTCAAAGGCCCGTACTCTCTTAGGGTGGGAACCGAAAGTCCGATTTGAAGAGGGGATCGAGAAGCTTATGAAGTGGCACGAAGCCAATTCTCAATTCTAAGATCCATGTCGAAAAGGTATACGCTACCTTTTGGCACGAAGCCTGATTTCTTCCTGAATTTTTAGAAGTAGCGACTTGCACTCATCTTCGTCCAACTGATAAAGCATGTGACTTGGAGGAAGATTCTTTTCTCCGCCACGTTTGAAAGACTCAAGGCGATTATTAAGGTTATTTCTCAACGTTCTGAGTTTTTTATCCGAGAGAGCTGAGAGATCAGTGTAGTCTTTTTTCATTTTCTATTCCTGAATTTAAAGCCAATTTTTTTCTTATCTTCTTTTTGAAGGGCACCTTTATCAGTCTGCTTGTTCTTCGGCTTAGCACGGGGATCCCTGTAAGGTCTTTCAGGTCTTGTGTCCTTCACAGATTTTTCCGCAACCCCCACGAATGTTTCAACCGGTAATTTGAGACCGATGAGTTTCTGGACTCTCGCCAACGCATCTCTTTCAGTTTCATCGCAGAAGGAAATGGCGTCGCCTTCTTTACCTGCACGTGCCGTGCGCCCGATACGGTGTACATAACTTTCTGCATCTACCGGAAGATCAAAATTGATAACGTGAGAAACTCCCTGGACATCAATTCCACGAGCGGCAATGTCAGTGGCGATAAGAACCTTGATTTTGCCTGACTTAAAATTCTCGAGGGCAGCTTCACGAGCTGACTGAGATTTATTTCCATGAATCGCAGCGGATTGAATATTGTAATGAGTAAGATAATCGACGATCTTGTTGGCCCCATGTTTAGTTCTGGTAAAAACAAGAGTGAGCTCAACACCTTCTTCCTGCAGAACTTTCCGAAGGAGTTGGTACTTATGGGCCTTCTGGCAGAAAATCACTTTTTGATCAATCTTTTCAACCGTGGTTGAAGGAGGAGTAACTTCCACGCGAACCGGACTTTTTAGAATCCGGTTGGCAATGCCTACAATTTCATTAGGCATGGTCGCTGAAAAAAGCATCGTCTGTCGTTTCTCAGGAAGTTTAGCGATAACTTTTTTGATGTCATGAATAAAACCCATATCGAGCATACGATCCGCTTCATCCAAAACAAAAATTTCCACTTTACTCAGACTGCAAAAACCCTGGTTCATCAGATCAAGAAGTCTACCAGGAGTGGCAATCAGGATATCTATTCCGCCTCTAAGTGCATTCACTTGATTGGCCTGGCCGACACCTCCGAAGATCACAAAGCTCTTAAGCTTCAGTTCCTTTCCGTATTTATCGATCTGCTCCTTAATCTGAGAAGCAAGTTCTCTGGTTGGAGCAAGAATCAGGGACCTTGGTGCCTTGGGAGTCAGACTGAAATTCCGGCCTTTAAGTTTTTCCAACATAGGTAGCGTGAATGCAGCCGTTTTACCTGTACCGGTTTGGGCAATTCCTAAGAGGTCTTTACCTGCAATCAGCGAGGGGATGGACTGTGCCTGAATGGGAGTCGGAGTAGTATATCCCGCTTCATTTACATTCTTTAAAATGGCAGGGTCCAGGGGGAGTTCATTAAAATTTTGCATGGGGCTATTTATCATGTCGGAATGGTATACGCTACCTTTTCGACTGAAGAACTGAATTATTTAACTGCTTTCAACTCAAAGGCTATTTCGTAACAGGAAACTAATCCCGTGAACGAGTCTTCATAAAGCGACTGCATATACTTACTGGAGTTAATCAGATGCATCCAGAAATGCTTCTTGAACAGATGAGGCAGGTAAAAAGAAGACTTGAAAAATAACTTTCTGGAAGTGACCTCAAACTTGAAAGAGGAATTATAAACAGGAACATTCCGTCGAAATCCACTGTCTCCATCAAAAAAATAGTCAAAGGTATAAAGACCAAAAAAACGCTTATGGGTATAGTCTGAAAATCCATAAGGATTAGAAAAGTGAGGGACTCTTATTTGTGCTGTTCCACCTGGCTTCAATGTTCGATGAATTTCTGACATCATAAATTCAAAATTATGAATATGCTCCAGAAAGTGGGAACTTACAAAGTGATCAACTGAATTATCAGGAATAAAAGGTAGGCCTTCTTCAAGATTGGCCGCAATATCAACTCCTGAAAATGGAAGAATATCTACTCCGATCGATCCGGATTTCTTTCTAGGGCCACACCCCAGATCAATAACAATGGGACTGTTTTTTGCCAGGAGCTCAGCTGAAAGATCTTCATATGTTTTCATAGATTTGACTACATTTTCACAAAATAAATAAGAAGACAATCCCCTCACAGAGGGTTGAACAGAAGCTAAAAGGTATACACCCCAACAGTTTTTCTCCTCATGCAGCTCACTTTTAGTTTTTCAATAATTTCTCAATCTTTTTTAATGGACAATAATAGTTAACTCATTGAATTTTTTAGTTCGTTTCACATCTCTTTTAAAAGTTTTCCGGATCCATCTTGCTATCATTTCTTCCATATTGGCCTTCTTTGACTTAAATTTATGAGAATGAAAGTCCTCATATCTCGCAAAGATCTCCGCGATACAACTTCTGGTGTGCCGAAAAAGGTACTGCAAGAAATTAAATTCTTTACAGCAAAAGGGTATGAAGCCTTCGCTATCGCTGAAACCATGAATTTTGAAATGGTGAAAGAGTTTGGTGGCATTCCCGTGAAGACTTTTCAGTGGCCCTTTTCAGGTTACTTCAGAAGGAAATTTTACCAACAGAGAGTGAGTGCCTGGATTCGGAAGAATAAACCAGAAATAGTCATTGGCCATGGGGATATCATTGACCAGGACGTGCTTTTTATTCACAACTGTGTCCATCTCGCCCATGAAATGATTGAAGGCAAACCTTTGCCCGCGAATCATGAGGTGGGGCGAATTCATGAAGAGATTTTAAAGCAGGGTAAGTACAAGCTTCTTATTTGTAATTCTCATCTCATGAAAAATGATCTGGTTTCGCGCTTTGGTCTGGATGAAAAAAAAGCAGTGGTTATTTATCCGGAAGTGAACCTCGCAAAATTTAAAGTAGAAAACTCCTCTGAGTTGAGACTTGAGTGGCGAAAGAAGTTTGGTTATACCGAGGATGATTTCGTCTTTGGACTTATCACTTCAGGGAACTTCAAAAAGAGAAATCTATCGATGCTCCTGGAAGCTTTTGCTGAATTGGGAGTTGGAAAACTTTTCATTGCCGGAGGAAACATTCCTGAAAAATCTCAAGACAATGTTGTGTATGCTCCTCCTATCATCGACGTGAAAAACTACTATCACTTGATTGATACCTTTATTCTGCCTGCTCATATTGAGGAATTCGGGAGAAGTGTGTTAGAGGCCATGTATTGCGGTAAGCCCGTGATTACCACTGACAAAGTTGGGGCCAGCGAGATCATGGAGGGTCCTGCCCGTGATTACATCATGAAGCCAAGAGATAAAGAAAAGTTAAAAGCTCTTATGTTGAAGGCCATTACTGATAGAGAGGTTGGTCAATCAAATCTTGAGACGGCAGTGAAGTACTCTGCTGAGAGGCAAAATGATTTGTTTGGGGAAGTTCTAAGAAAGTTTAAAATCATCAACTAGCCATTTCCAAAGTGAATAATTTCAAATTTTTATCCATCCAAAGATTTATAACCCTTAATTAAGTGAGTTACCTTATTTTGCAAATACAGATATAGCAATATTGCTATGTCTTGTTCAGTAAGGTATATATGGAAATAAGAGTTTTTCCCCAGGTAGAGAAAATTCTACGGGAGGAGTCAAAAGAGATTCGTGAAGATGTTCAAGACATCTTAGAAAAGATTGCACTCAATTTACCGTTAGGGATGCCACATGTAAGACCGGTAAAAGGAGGAAATGCGTATTATCTTAAGAAGGATTATTGAGGTGAATAATGAAAAAGATTAAAACATATAAGACCCCGTATTCTTTTGCGGTAAAAGGAATGGGACTTGATGAGTATGATGCCTGGCTTGTGAGTGTAAAAAATAGGCTTATAAAATTAATCATCGAAACAAGAAAGAAGCAAAATCTCACTCAAGCGGAAGTCGCAAAACTGATGGGGGCCACCCAGTCTGTCATCAGCCGAATGGAATGTGGAAGTACCAAAAGTATAACGATTGATTATTTATTAAAGGTCATTGCAGTTTTGGGAGGCTCTCCAGACAAGATGATAAAAATTTCGGCTTAAAATCTACATCCAGCGATCATACCAGGTAGCCAGAGTGTAGAGAGACCAGATTCTTGGTGCGTAATCTCTTTTCTTCGCTCTGTGATCCTTAAGAATCTTCAGGCAATAGTCCTGATTAAGCCAACCGTCTTTGAAGATTTTACTTTCCTGGAATCTTTCATGGACCACATTTCCGAGATCCCCATGAAGCCACTGCTCAAAGGGAAATGAAAAGCCCATCTTCTTGCGATCAATGCATTCAGAGGGAATGTGTTTGGCAGCAACTTTCTTAAGCCAGGCTTTTTTTACATTGCCGTCAATGCGGGCCCTTCCCATGGTTTTAAACACCAGCTCTGCCACTTTATGATCAAGGAAAGGAGCTCGGGCCTCAATGGAGCTTAACATGGAAATGCGATCCACTCTGCGCACGAGGACTTCGATCATCTTGGAATAAATTTCGGTGTAGGCGATAAGATCTACATCGTCAAAATTTCCGTCTGTGACTTTGGAAAGATCATCCTGCACGAACTTAATGTACTCATACCCTGCTGAAGGATTGCCAGATTCCAACAGGGCCTTTCCGGCCAGGTGATTGCGGAGAGTTTTGGTAATGCCGAAGGAAGTGTTCATGTAAACAGGATCACCTTCAGCGACTCTTCTCCAGAGGTCAAAACGCCGATGCCCCTGATCAGTGAGAGAACTGGCAAACCCAAACACCTTATGAGGTATGGTGTATTTCCATGGATGGTTCCTGGATTTCTCCAGGTTTTTAAGAGCTTCTCCGAAGGAGTTATAACCATGAAAGAGTTCATCTGCTCCTTCACCCACCAGGACAACTTTGTAGTTATCCTCACGGACTCTTTTTGACAGGAGATGAAGGGGAACCCATACCCAGTTAGAAATTGGTTCATCCAAAACATCTCCAACTTCAGTCACAACCTTTTTGGCCTCGTCGAGGGAAACCATGATGTTGTGATGATCAAGCTTGTATTTTTTTGCGACCAGGTCCGCGTACTCAAACTCGTTGTATTTGTCCTGTCCTTCGTATCCGATGCAGTAAGTGCGATAAGGATGAGAGCTGTTCTTTGCGACAAAAGCAGAGATTAAGCTCGAATCAATTCCGCCACTCAGGAAGCCGCAAACCGGAACGTCTGCGATCAGGCGATCTTTTACCGCTCTTTCAATTTCATGTTCGAGTTCATCAACAGAATAAGAATCTTTTCTATTCAGAGGATCAACAAAAGGATTCCAGTATCGGTGAAGCTTGAGGTTTTTATCTTTAAAATCAAAAACCCCATAACAGCCGGGAGGAATGGATTGAATCCCCTGAACCAGATGCTCATTGAAAGGAGAAAAGTTCAAAGTGAGATAGGCATCAAGTCCACTGGGGTTTAACTTGAAGTCGTTAAAATAGGTAAAGAGAGGAGATAGTTCTGAAGCAAATGCGAAGTGCTTGTTGTTTCTGTAGTAGAATAAAGGCTTTTTCCCAAAGCGATCTCTCACTAAGAAGACCTTCTCTAGCTTTTTATCATAGAGAGCGAAGGCAAACATGCCGATGGCCCTTGCGATAAATTTTTCTAGGCCCCAGGCCCTGTAACCAATGAGTATGACCTCAGTATCGGAAGTTGTGTGAAAGGCATGGCCTTCACTTTCCAGGTCCTTTTTAATCTCAGGGAAATTGTAGATCTCACCATTAAAAGTCAGGACATAATTTCCGTTATCAAGAAGCATGGGCTGGTTGGAGCGCGGATCAAGATCAAGAATGGAAAGGCGGGCATGGCCAAAGCTGATGGGGCCTGCAAAATATGTCCCAAGGTGATCAGGTCCTCGGTGATTAATGGTTTTCAGGGCTTCATTGAAGGAATTCCTGTCCACATCACTACTATGATTTAAAAGTCCGAATATTCCACACATAGACAAAGACTATCATAAGTTTTACTTTTAAATCACTGTGAAAAATGAAAAGTGGCTTAAGGAATTACTCTCGAATCTTAATTATTGGCAGGGGCGGCCACTTTCCACTTTTTATTACCATCCGTTGTATCATGTTGGAGTGGGGAAAAAGACCGATCTGGACTTTATCTTCGGTAAGAAGCGTAAGCTACCTTTTAAGAACCTCAGAAAATTTAACTTTTTTACCTTAAAGGCACCTTTTCCGGAAGATTCAGTTATCTTTTTTCAACCTTCGCGTAAAAGGATTATTGTCGCATCCCATAGTGAAAATAAGGTGCTCAAGATTTCAATCTCTCCTTCTCAACTGACCTTTAAAGATAAAGAAGTAGAACTTTTAAAACATCTGGAAACGTCAGAGTTTGCCACTCACTCGGCTAAGGTTTTAGAGGTTGGTTCAAACTGGGTGGTAACGAGCTTTTGTTCTAACTCGGATTCCCTTCTGAATATTCCGGATGTTGAAGAATATCTTCTGAATAATTTAAATCCTTTAATCATGGAACCCCTGGCAAAGTTTTACCGCTCTCAGGGTATTGAAAAAATCAACCTTGCTGATTGGATATCAAAGGCAAAAAGGAGAGCCGTTGGTCACCCTTCAGAAGAACAAATCAACAAGCGCCTTGATGAAATTGAAGTGACAGACGCTACCCTTGTAAAGTCTCTGCTTCACTTTGATCTTCATGCGGGAAATGTCCTAAAAGACAAAGAGAATGTTGTGATTATCGACTGGGAAGTTTCCAGACCCGGACTCGTTCTTGTGGACTACTTTGATTTTTACCGGCGGTATCTCTACAAAGATGACCGGGAACAAAAACTTTTTTTTGCATTCCTAACCGGGAAAGGGGAAGTTCCTCAAAAGCTTAAGATGTTTTTCGAAAAATTTGAAGGCTGGTCAAAGCAATTTGGGGTGGAAGGACTGAACGTTAAACTTTTTACCTGGCTTTACGCCATCGAGAGGACTCTCATCTTTTGGGAAAACTGGCAGGAGAATCGGCTGAAAGATAAAAAAGGATTGGAGTCGAAGATCATAAACCTTATAATGGAATAAAAAGGATCATTGTACTTTGAAAATCGCAATCGCTTTCTTTGGTTTACCACGCTGCTCGGAAAAAGCATTTCCTACAATTGAAAGCAACATCTTTAAGCAGCTTCCCAAAGACGCTGAGGTGAAGTGTTTTTATCACTTTTACCTGCAAACCGAAGTTGTGAATCCTCACTCAGGAGAAAATGGCCCATTTGATCAATCCAACTATGATTATTTTAAAAAGTACGAAGGTATTTTTGAAAAACCAAGTGAAGTGCTTCCAACATTACCTTTCGAAGACGTAAAGAAATATGGTGATGCCTGGAATGATAATTTCAATAACGTTAAGAACCTCTTCCTGCAGTTAAATTCTCTTAAAAAAGTAACTGAACTTGTCGGATCTTTCGATCCAGACGTCGTGCTGTTTGCCAGACCTGATCTTGTCTACCATGATCCCATCTTTCCTGAATATTATGAATTATGCCTTAGAAATCCTGATGCAGTTTTCATTCCCGACTGGCAATGGGGTATCGGGCTAAACGATTGTTTTGCTGTTACCGGAAAAGATGCCTATAAAGTTTACGGCAAGAGAATAGATGAAGTTTTCAATTACTGTACAGATAATGGCATTCGCCCTCTACATTCAGAAAGACTCCTGAAATACGCTCTTCTCAAGCATAAGAAAGAAATCCTGGTAATGAAGGTCAAGGCCTCAAGAGTGAGGATGAATGGAAATCTTGCCAATGAAAATTACAATATGAGGATCTCTTTTTTTAGTCCTTTGACTAATTCTCAGAAAAGGTTCTTTGTGTTATCTTTGCTTAAGACAAAATTTAAGTTCATGTCAATTAAAAAACCATCCTGATTTGTCCAATTATTCCACTCTTGCCTTCAATGCAAAGTATTTTCTCCACTTGAAAAGTGAGCCTCCCTTTAGAATTCCCACTTATACAAGTGTAATATATTGACCCATGAATTGAATTAGTAGCGATAAAGCAAATCAGTAAATGAAGTCGACTTTTCATCAAAGAAGTGCTTACTCTCTAGTACTCTACTGGAGACGAAAGTGAAGTGAGGACGAAGGAGTTTTTGATATTTTTCCCGGCTTCTGTGAATCGCGTACTCGTCCTTAAATTCCAGCTCTGAAACTTGCCTACCTAATTCAATATCCGTGGGAACGGTAAGATAAAGGTACTTAATTCTTTTTGCGAGGATTGGTATAATCTCTTTTAATTCCTTATCCGTGAGATACTGAAAGACTGAGGTGCAGATTCCGAGATCAAAAGTATTTTCTTTTCTCTTCGTGCGACACCAGGTGAGGAGGTCTTCCTGAAAAAGTTTTAGTTCAGTACTCTCTACTGGACGAAGTTTATCAATTTTAACTTTTTTAAAAGCATAAGGTGAAGGTTCAATTCCTACTGCCATATGGGGAATAAAAGTTTTCAGCATTTCCCGAAAAAGATGCCCGTAACCAAATCCCAGATCAATGATCGTACTAATATCCACGTGTTCAATGGTAAGAAAACTCTTTAAATAGTGGGCATGATCTTTGGCATTACCAATGCCATCCATAGACATCGGATCAGAATAATTCTTGTCCCAATAAGTTTTATCAAAACCATTCATGGAAATGAATTTATCTTGTCTTTTATAGTAGTGCAAAAGTATCTTTAAACGATGGAAACAACTTGCCCTATCTGTCATTCGAAAAGTAAGAAAATCCGCGCCTTCGCCCAAAGAAAGGACGAAAAGCTGGATCTTTGTGAGTGTTTGTCCTGCGGGCAACAATTCTTGAGCCCTTATCCTTCCAATGACTGGTTAAGTGAAGAATATTCGCACTACTACACTAAGAGGCAAGCTGGGTTAGCCCGTGCAAAAACGGAATATTTCAAGAAGCTCTTTAAAGAGATCGGAGCTGAGTTCAATGAGCGCTCCATTCTTGAGTTCGGACCAGGTGAAGGTGATGCCATCGCAGCAGTCAGGGAAAGTTACAGGCCTTCTTCCATAACAGCTGTCGAGAGAAATGAAGAGGCCAATGCTCTCTTTCAAGATCTCAACTGCAAATACTTCAACATGTTTCTTGAGGAGTATATCTCTTCAGATCCCGATCAGGAGAAGTTTGATTACATCTTCCTCTTTGATGTTCTTGAACACCTGAAAGACCCTGTCCAGGTTCTAAAAGATCTGAGAGAGAAAAAGCTCAAGTCCCGAGGAATGCTCATTGCTACTTTTCCCGTGGCAGACTCTCTATCCCGGAAAGTCTTTGATAAAGTCTGGCCTCAGTACAAAGTGGAGCACTTGAATTACTTCACTGATAAGTCCATTCACATCATGGCCGATAAGTCCGGGTTAAAACTTGTAAAAAATGAAGTGTTGGTGAAGACCCTCTCTCTGGATTATCTTTTAAACGTAGGTAGAGGCTTCGGACCAGATGCCTTTAAGAAGCTCTCTGCTGGAGTTGCCAATATTACTCCCAAGAAAATCAAGAACCTTAATCTCTCCATGGGATACGGTGAAAAGTTAGTCCTTCTTCAGAACTGACGTCCTCTTCACCAGAATCAGGCAACAAAAGAAATAACAAAAATAGTAATGGCGGGCGATGAAGCCATGGATATGGGCGTGTTGCCTCATCACTATTGACCACAGGGCTGAAATGACCACTGCTGAAAGCAGGACCATGAGATCTCTCGTTGTGACCGAAAACTCAAATCGGAACTTTTTTGTCTCAAGTTTTTTCACAAAACGCAGACCGAGAATGATCCAGATGAAATTCATGAGATTAACGGATAAGTATTTTCCTCTTCCCGCAACCCGGTAGAGATAATCCTTCATAACTGTCAGAGGACCAATATCCTTCGTAAATTTAGGGTTTGGTTTATCAGCAAAGCTTACGGCATTGGTCGCCCGATGAGCGGCGGAGCCGGCAAAGTCACGAAGGGCAGCTTCAAAACTTCCCAGATAATTAATGACTTGGAGGAAGTGGAGAATGTGAGCGGCGGTAAAACTAAGTCCACTAGCTAGGCCTATAGAGATGAGATGCCGGAGCTTTAACAGCTTTTCCTTCTCTAAAAGGATATAAAAAGGAATGAAGAAGAGGGTCGCCAGAAAGGCGTAATCAAAGCTGAGCCAGCCCTGAATGAATCCGAAAATGAGGAAGGCCAGCAGATAGGAGGCTTTCTTTTTCTCACTGTAAAGGAGTGAAAAGATGATCTGGAGCTGGAGGATCAGGAAGGCGGGTTGTTGATAATGGAGACCGTGCATGTAGTTTGAAAACATTGGCGGCAAGATCAGCATGAGGCCCAGAGTAAGTCCTTTTAAGCCGCCCCCCATGAAATTGAAGGTGGTTTTTAAAAAGAAGAGGCCGATGATGAAGCTTAATAAGATATGAACGTATCTGGTTTCATTGAATTTTCCTTTTCCGAATACATTCATCCAGAACCAGTTGATGTACTCTGGCCCAGGAGGATAGTGTGTATAGACTTCTAAACTAATACATTCACTCCATAATCCTTCATATTTTAACAGGTCAGAATAACAAAGAACAGGTAATCCTGACGTCTTGTTAAATCCTACTTCATGAAAGAAAACAGCACCGCGTACGGCATTTGCCTCAGAATAACCATCAGCGATAGGGGAGACAGCATCTCTAAAGGTCTGGATGTATATGACTTCTTTTAAAACCAGTATTGATAAAACGATATATAAAAATTTAAGGGGTTTAGTTTTTACGAAAGAAACAAATTTTGAATACATCTATTATTTCCATGGCAGGGTGGAGTTTCAGTTACATGAACACAAGGAGAACAAGCTATTTGCTGGTAATGAATTTTCTCATCCAGATATGAAATAGGCTTTATTAAAGACTGAGGCATAGTTGGTCCAAAATAAGAAATAGTCTTTATTCCTATCAGGCGAGAGTAGTGGAGAAGAGCGGAGTCTATGGCCCAAAACTCGTCCATCTGGGAAAGTAGTTGAATGCTTTCTTTTAATTTCTTTTTTCCACTTTGGTTTATAAAGGCAACCTGGGGAAATGAGGATTTTACATGCTCAATAATTTCATCCCCAAAATCCTTCTCTTTTGGCCCACCGAGAAAGTGGACTTCACAAGAATCCATTAAATGTGCCTGAAAGTGCTTCAGCCAGTGCTCTTTAGATAACATCCTTTCAGGACTCAAATCGGAGCACCCGTGGCCAATTCCAATTTTCTTTCCTGACCCATTTATTTTTTGAAGTTGATTGTATGAAAAGAAGTGCTTCCGAGTATCTTCATCAGAGGGAATTGTTGCCCCGAGGAGTTTTGAAATTTCCTCGTAGAAATACCAGGAACCGTAAAAGAGATTGAAAAAGATGGTGTGAGTTGAAAAAAATTGCCTGGCCTTCACATCTTCTCGGTAAAAACCCACTCGATTCCGGGCACAAGTAAAAAGAGCAAAAAGTGTTGTAAGACGAGAGTAAACCTCGTAATCAATGACGGTATCAATTTTCCATAGTCTTCTTAAGGCCTTGATAGAGCTAAAAAACAGAGCTTTCAATCCTGTATCATTCAAAATCACAAATTCTTCAAATATTCCTAGAGTCTCTGCAAAGGGCTTTATGGCGGGGGTAGTGATGAGAATTAAATTGTTATGGGGGTACTTCTTTTTCAAGGCCAATAAAGCCGGAAGTGCTATGACCAGACTTCCCCCTCCCAAAAGCTTAATAAAGGCTATTTCACCTTGAGGGACTGGGGAATGATCCCTTCTGAGTATTTTTCCCAGTAATACGACCACTGGTTTTAAAATGAAAAGAAGGATATTTCCGATCCAGAAATCCATCCATTTTTTTACAACTAATTTCATAAGCTTCATTTTTATGACTATTTTGATTCACTGCCAAAGGTTTTCTTTGTAAAAATGATCTTGTTGAGCCAGGTGGTCAAGTGACAGATATTCTCTTTCTGAAAAACTTTGAAAATGAAATTATTTTAATAAAAAAAATATTCTTATTTCAGATTTATTGGCCTCAACTTTTTGCTTATGTTCTTTATCACTGCAAAAGTATAGATCTGGCTTTTCATAATAATAACAGGTGAAAGAAGTTACAGTATTTTGTGAAAAATGAACGTTTTCAACCTCGAAAAATGCTGAGTAGTTTTTTATCTTTCATTATTTAAAAGGAATTAGAGGAAGTTAGGTTAAGCTGGTTGACGCGGCGAGTTGCACGATAGTTTTCAACCCCTTCAGGAAACATTTACTAGACTCAACA
>JBKHWS010000010.1:0-72147 GCA_046566385.1 Bacteriovoracia bacterium
TGATGTTGAGCACTCCCCTACCATTGAAGAAGTGATCGATGAGATCACCCAGTTCATCGGAGACTCAATCCTCGTCGCCCATAACACCTCTTTCGACATTCCTTTCTTGAACGGAGTTTTGAAAAAGCTTCAGCGACCGACCCTGGAAAACAAAGTCATCTGTACCAATATCATGACCAAGTACATGATCCCGGACATCATGAGCTCGAACCTCAATTACATGTCCACCATCTTCAACATTCCTCACTCTCAGGCCCACCGGGCGATTGAGGACGCCAGAGCAACCGGTCTTCTGCTCCTGAAATACATGGATATTTTTGAATCCAAGAACATCCGGAAAGTGAATCAGCTCTATTATCCAAGAAATAAGTTTGAACTCGACCGGGCCATCATTGATAACCATGAAGGACTGCCAAAAGTTTATTCCATCCTGGAAAAGATCGAAAATCCAGTGGTCCTCACTATCAAAGGGGACAATGGAGTCATCCTCACTATTCTGCCGATCAAGTCTCCCAAGACAGAGCTGGAAGAATTAAAAAATTATCTATCTGAATTCCGCTGGAGTCAGATTCACATCAGGCTCTGTGGACCCTTCATTGAAGGCCTTTTCTTCATGAATGCCAACTTCATCAAGATCCCGGAAACCTATAGAAAAAAATCCATCGAGTATCTAAAGTCCAGACACAATTTACCGCCAGCTCCGAGACTCATGGATGAGTATGATTTCGTGGTGACTCCACATCTAATAAGTGGGCAGTATATCGTTTACAGTTTCTTGAACTTCTCGCCCTACTCACAACTGATCTTCAAGTTTCCTTCCCACAAAAAGAAACTCCACCAGTTTCTTTCAAACCAGGTCACTCGCTTTGAAGTCCAGCAGAAAGGAAAGAAGAAGGCCTTCATTCAAAATGACATCAAAGACATCTTTCTGAGTCTTTTCAGCGACTCCCTGGTGAAGGAACCAAAGGTTTATCTCACGTTGAAAAACAGTGACATTAAGGATGAAAAGAAAGCCTATCTTGAAAGGATCGAGAAGCTTGCAGACAGTGAAGGCGAAAGGTATCAGTTTCCTACGAAGCACTTGTAGTTAAAGTTATCTCTCTCAATCAATACTTTTAACGGTTCTTCTTTAATGGAGATGACTTAACAATCACGACTTCTAACAATCTGCCGCTAACGACTAGTATCCTTCATAACAAGTTCATATTCTGAAAGTGGGTTACTGCTTCTAAGATCGTCCAACGCTTTTTGAGAAGGCTTATAGCCGAGGCTTATTGACTCTTATAGTAAAGCGCGTATAGTCCCAGAACTTCTTTCATTAGGGTGCCGCTTATTCTCATCAGCCACAGCAGCAGAAATGCCACCGTGCCAAATTATTATTTTCCCTAAAGTAAACTCATTCATATAACCTCAACTTATGGAATAGGGAGAGCAAGTAAGCCTCACATGCTAGTCCAGCGGCAGTAGAAGCACCAAGTGCATCAGTAAGGGCATTTGTAGCTTCAGCAAGTGCGCCAGCCATTAATCGATTGAGCTCGCTTAACTGAGAGTTCAAATCCGCTCTCTTAAATTTCCATCTTTGCAATCATTTGGCATATTGTTTAATTGCATTTGTATGTTTCTAATTTGTTGATCGTAGGCAGCCGCAACTTCCATTTTTGCAGAAAAAGTTGCTATGCCAATTGCTCCATTGTAAACGAGATTTGCAGCAAAACCAGAAGAATTGGGAGTTCCTCTTTAGGTTTTTAAAAACTTCTTACTATTTCGAGCTACTAATAAATTTAAAAAGGCAAAAGAAGTTATTAGTGGAACAAGTAGAAGAATATATGTTTTAACATTAAGCCTTTCAACGACAGGAGAGTAGAGATAAAGATATAAATATGTCATCGCATTATAGAGAAAAAGAAAGAAAAAAACTTGCCCCGTTCTTCGTATCAAAATATTACACTTATCTTCAGACAGTCTTTTACTGCTAATATAAGTAATCAAAGTCAAAGACAAGGCCAATGAAAGAGCGAGTATTCGTGAGAGGAAATTCCCGGTATAAAAGTTTAGAGATAAATAGCTTTGTGTAAATCTTATAAGATTTAAAAAAAAGCTACTTATCTCAATTTGAGAATACAATATCAAGGCCAATAAGAAAAAGAATGATTTTTTCATATTAAAAAGTTGCTAAGAAGCCAACGCATAAAGCTGCGGCTGTTTGCACTCCTGCTCCTGGTGTTAATACATCAAGTACATTCGCCATAGAATCCTTTTGATACTGATTCAAAATATCACTTTTTTCCTTTGTGATCTCAAGTTTTCGGGAAGAACTGCAATTCTTTGCTTCTTTATCTAATGCTTTTAGCTTTCTTTCGGCTTCCTCTTGTTGTCGAACAGCTGTTTGAATATTCTTGATGATATCAACAGCCTCGCCAACCGCGAGAGCAGCAACACAAGCAACCGCAGAAGCCTGTGAAACAGTTCCTTTCGGATCTAAAGAGTTCACCGGATCATTGAGCACATATCCGTAGAGGTTGGTATCTCCTCCATTAAAGCGAATCGGATCCTTACTCAACCACCTACCTATCTTACCATCATAATCCCTTGCCCCGAACTTCACGAGCTTGGTATCAAGATCATAAAGTCCTCCCGCAAATCCAAACCCCTGAAACCCTGGATTTGTATCAAGAAGAACTTCTCCCCATTCATTATAATCCATTCTTTGAGAAATTGTTCCATCAGATGCATTTACGACAAGTCTTGGAGAACCAAGATGGTCTTTAATGAGTCGATAAGTAACTGCCCCTACCTTCATGTAGTCCGGGGAGTTGATATTGGTGCCGTAGACGTATTCCTTGATTGATCCATCAGGAGCGACGACGGCAGATAATTGAAGAGAACCTTCGTAGATGTTTCTATCGAAAATGATTCCATCAACGCTCTTCGCGACTCTTCTTCCGTCCCAGTCAAGAGCGTAAGAGATGAGTTTTCCGCTATTAACATTCACTTCCTTTAGCTGACCAAGATGGTCTCTTGAGAAAGTGGTGATGCCTGAATCCTTGGAGACTGAAGTGAGTTCACCATTGTCATTATAGGAGTAGTCACCGTAACCACCAGTTGTTCCACCACCTG
This sequence comes from Bacteriovoracia bacterium, assembly GCA_046566385.1. Lineage (GTDB taxonomy): Bacteria > Bdellovibrionota > Bacteriovoracia > Bacteriovoracales > Bacteriovoracaceae > Peredibacter. The sequence continues at coordinate 3,118 of JBKHWS010000010.1, forward strand.
TGCTGCCACCGTCGGTACCGCCATCAGTTCCACCTCCATCAGTTCCGCCTGTAGTACCGCCATCTGTGCCACCATCGGTGCCGCCGCCATCAGATCCACCATCGTCAGATCCTCCGCTACAGCCATCCTGACTTCGGCCATTGTTGCCGTTAAATCGTGGACCGCGGTTACTTGGATTGTCACAAGGCCCATAGGCATGCCCTCGTCCTCTGCCATTTCGTTTGCCTGGTCCTTTTGAAACAGTAGAGTCATCATCAGAACTAGCTATCATTGTTGAGAAAGATGAAGTCACAGCTGTTGAAGAGCTAGGACTAGTGAAAGAGCTGTTTCCCCATTAAAACTTTGTGATTCACTGAGCACTCTCTGTGTTCCAAAGTAAGTGAAGTTACTACTTACCCCATCCGGCGACAGAATGCTTTGAACGAGATCCGTGTTTGGATAGTAAGTGTAGGTTTGATTATCACGGCTTTCAAGAAGACCGGTCACAAGATTGTAATTGAAGTTAACAACCTGCCCATCTGGTCGATGGATGGCGGTCATTTGTTTATCATCATTGTATGAGTAAGTTGTATGAGAGGCCATCATGCCCGTGAGAAGAGGCGGTTCATAAGTTTGCACCAGATCCATCAGATTGAAACTGAAGCTGTGCTTTGGTCTTCCTGGAGGAGTGATACCGATGATTTTTCCATCCGGGTTGTATTCATATCCAATGACTCTTCCGTCAGGAAGTGTTGTTTGAATCACTCTCCCCGCTTCATCGTGAGAGTAATGAGTGGACAGATTAAGGGCATTCGTTTCCGTAACTAGGTTTCCTTTATTGTCATAAATGTAAGAGATGCTGTTTGTTCCCCCTTGAGAGACTTGAGAGACTTGAGAGACTTGAGAGACTCTTCCATCAGTATCATAGGAGACACTTAGGGGAACATCCTGGCCAAGCTGGAGACTTACAGGTCTTTCAAACTAGTCTAATTGCACAAAGGTTTGCACACCAGTGGGACTGGTAATGGTTGAAGTCATGGTAGATTTTACAAACTTATTGGTAGTGGCAACCCCGTTAACTTTAACCGTATTTAAAATCTCACTATATGAGAAAGGATCATTGGGATCAGAAAGAGTCACTGATTGTAAGTATTCAGTAAGTCTCGTTACTCCACTTACGGTTTCTGAATAAGTCGCGTCTCTTTTATGAGCATCCCCAAAGCGCTCATCCGATTGAGTGGTTTTAATTGATGATTCAAAAGGGTTACTCATCTGATGACTACGATCGGGCCCTTCGCTGAAGGTTGTGACGAGACCATAGGGTTTAGTCTCTGTTCGGTAGTACATCCCGGTGTCCAGGTTTACGTCTGTGATGTAAACGGTGTTTCTATCCAGTTCAGATTTAAGCTCCGTTTTTAGGGCCGTGCCTTCTATTCCGTAAACGATTTCCCAGCCATTTCCGCCATTTCCTTCATCACTAACCAGAAACCCATCCTCGAATAGAAACTCGGTTTGAATTCCACTTGGTTTCGTGAAGGTATGGATGAAGTCTTCCGGATCTTCTCCTACTTCATAGGTGATGTGATAAGACTGTGAAAGTGGATTTGTGATGGAGTTAATTCTTCCTTCTACATCCAGACCTATTTGAGTGACTTGCCCATAAGGACCTACGATTGATTCAAGCCCACCATTAAGGTTTCTTGTGAAGACAGTCTCTTTTCCATAGGCGTCGGTGATTTTATTGATTTTATTATCGGTCGTGTAACTGAAGCTATATTTGGTAAAGCCCGTAAGAATACTCTTGGTTGCAAGATGCTTTCCTGAAGGATCAAAGACATACACCTCATCTCCATTCACAACCAGAAGATTTCCACTACTATCTGGCTTGGGAGTTCTCTTTAAGAGCTTACCACTTCCCAGGAAGAGATTCTTTTCTTCGGTATTTAAATGATGAAGTATGGAAATCGTCCACCCCTCGGGGTTGAATGAATTAACTCTACTTGCATTAGAGTAGATGGGTTCAAAGTCTTTCGAGTGATCAGAAGAATAGAAGAGTTCAAAAGGAACTCCTACAACCGGAACTCTTTCACTTACAGATTTTTCATCAATTTTAATAATAGAACCAATGGCATAGACATTACATTCTGGAGGGAGCCCTTGTTCCAGTACATAGGCCGTCATTCCAAAACCAAGATAGTAAACAGGCTCACCATTAGAATATAAAGTGGAATATATTGTTGCTTTCTTAAAACCTTCTGTAGAAGCAGTGAACTCAACCAGAGTGTAGCAAGACTTTGAGTAATTACATGTATTTTCAATCACCTTAAATTCTGGGTCACCTTCAATTCCAGTAAAAAGCATTTCTTCAACATCGCTGTTATGCACGAGTCTCACTTGAAAGCTTTCCTCTGGTAGATAGATCCCCTGAAACTCTTCTGAATAATACAAAGGATCTGAGTACTTGAAGTTGTAGTTGTACTGGTGGTCGAGAGTGAGGTTGAGGTTGAGGGCGAAGTTGAAGTTGAAGTTGAGCTTGAAGCGGGAAGCAATGATACTTCTACAGGTTCTGCTTCTTTTCCCTTAAACTTTTTAAACTCTTTCATGCCTCTCTTTTTATAGGCAACTTTTTGAATGGTTACTTTAGGAACTTTCGTTTCCTTATCTTTTTTAATTTTCTTAGGAGCAGCTTCCACATTGAAGCTAAAAGAGAAGATGAGAGAAAGAAACAAACCAACAAACGTTCCGCATTTCATAACACCTACTTTGAAAGTAATGAGTAATTCATTTCGGTTACTTTAAGTAAGAACAGCATTAGGACGTTAGTTAATTTAGATTTAAATTCTAACTACCCTATTCATGGTGAATGATATTTTGATCAGTTCTGTACAAGCCCACTTAAATGGCCAAAGATTTCTCTAATAAAGTTTTCTTAAGATCTAAGGCCACGACTATTAACAAACTCCAGCTTCTTCAAAGTCTCTTCTGTAGGTGTCCGAAGGTCCCACACCACTCCTATTTTCTCCAATGCTCTTAATACAACCCATGAAGCATCGAACTCTCCTTTAAAGAGACCAATTTTTGCTGATGCGGGAAAGCAGTGATGATTGAAGTGCCAGCCTTCTCCGAAAGTGAGCCATGCAAGCCATGGAATGTTATGACTGTTATCTCTTCCCTCTCTTGCGGGAAAAAGATAAGGACGCTGACCTTTCAGATGCCCCAGTGAATTCACCAGAAAAATCGTGTGAAGATGGGCCAGACCACTGATAAGGTAACCCCAGACGACGAACTGAAATCCGTTGGTGCCCCAATCCGGTCTTAAAAAACGCAGAAGCTCCCCCAGACCAAAAAGAAAGAGAGCAAAAATACCGTGAATGAGATCACTATGCTCATTCATCCATTTGAGTTCCGGGTAAGATTCGAAATCTCTTACTCGTGAGTAATCGGTTAAAAATGAATCTTTCCGCAGGGCCCATCCCATATGGGAGTGCCAGAAGCCATGAGCGATTGGTGAATGTGGATCTTTCTCTGTATCTGAATACTGATGATGGTTCCGATGATTGGCCGCCCACCAAAGGGCCCCTCGCTGCATGCAGATGCTACCCGCCGCCGCCAGGAAAAGCTGAAATCCTCGTGTCGTCTTGAAGCTTCGATGAGAAAAGTAACGGTGATAGGAAATACTTAAGGCGAGACCTCTCCAGATAAAGAAGAAGAGGGCAACCAGCAGGGCTGCCTTAGAGGTACCGGTAAAAAACACGGCGAGAATTGCCAGATGAAAAGCAATCAGCCTCGTAAATTGTTTATCCATCCTCAAATGATAAGGGCATTTGTTGATAGATAGGGAAAATCAACAGGTACCAGGAAAATATTATAAACTGCCCGACTTGACTGGTGTTGGATATGGAAGTTTTATCATCCTTTAGCAGGAACTTTATTTTTCTGATTGCGGCATTCCTTTTAAACTCCGGACACTTACGATAATAAAACCTGGATTTCAAATTGCACTTCCTGAGGCATGAAGAAAATATGTCCAAACCCCGCCTGCGCATTTCCCAAAATCATCATTCGAGATGGCAAATTTCGAAGAAAAGAAGACTCAAAATTCATCCAAAGATACCGCTGTAAAAGTTGTGGTCAGCGTTTTTCTAACGCCACTTTTACCGAAACCTATAGGCAAAAAAAACGGCGCTTGAACTTTCCACTTTTAAAACTTCTTGTGTCCGGAGTTTCTATGAGAAGATCTTCAATCTTTTTAGGGGTTGATAAAAAAACAGTGGAGAGAAAGCTGCCATTCCTGGCAAAAAAATGCCGAAGGCTCAATGAACGTCATCTTGAAAGTTTAAAGGGCAGAATTCACAACATCCAAATTGATGACTTGATTACAAAAGAGAACTCAAAGCTAAAACCCTTAAGTGTAAGTATCGCAGTTGATGAAGACCGAAGGACAATTCTCGCTCTGGAAGTCTCGAAGATCCCAGCCTTCGGGCACTTATCAAATCTTGCACTAAAAAAATATGGTCATAGGAAGGATGAGCTCTTTGAAGGCCTCACACGGCTTTTTCAAAAAATTACTCCCATCGTTTCACCGGAGGTTCTGGTGAAGTCTGATGAACATCAAAGATATCCAGGTTTTGTTTCTGCGTATCTACCGAAAGCAAAGCACCTCACCTTTAAAAGTGAGCGCGGATGCGTTGCTGGGCAGGGGGAACTTAAGAAAGTCCAGTTTGATCCCTTATTTATCGTGAACCACACATGCGCCTTGCTAAGGGCGAATGTGAATCGTCTGATCAGAAAAACCTGGTGCACGACAAAAGATCCAGAGAGATTAAAAGATCACCTGGATATCTTTATTTATTTTTACAACCAGATGCTTCTCCCCAAGGCATTAACACCAATATAGTCGGGCAGTTTTTAGGGGTTATAGATGAAACGAAGGGAATAATCCGAGACCTGAAGAACAAAGTTCTCAATATTCAATAGGTTCTGAATGAGTTTAGAAAGGCTCAAGGTTGAGATATTTAGCTCATGGAGCTGGATCTGAATCTCCTGAGAAGACTCAATGATCTCCCCTTTGATCACCTTTTCTATCTGATTTTTATTCGCCACCAGAAGCTGGTGGGAATACAGGGTCATGAGCTCGCCAAGAATGAGATAAAACGTCATAGTGAGAAGGCTCGGATTTACCTGGGCCCTGAAGTCAGCGTGCTTACTGGAAGTGAAATGGAACCTGATTCCACTCTCCACTGTCCGGAAGCGAAGAAGGTTCTGGGCCTGCTGATAGCAGATATCGATGGTACTTAGAGCGTTCTCAGAGGCAGCAAGATTTTTCGGATTGGCTCTTGAGAACCCCAAGAAGGTTTCAATGAGCTGCTTACATCTCATGGCCCCATTTTTCATTTCCTTCAGGGTTTGTTGGGCTTCCTGGTTTAGTTCTTCATCCAATAGAAGGAGGCTCAGAGCGGCCTGAATTCCGGCAATCGGATTATTGAGTTCATGAGCGATGCTGGAACTGATGATTCCCAGTTCCTGTCCGGTGGGAGTGAGGTTGCCGTCGCCCTTTAAGAAAAAGCTCTCTGTAAAGAAAACGAAGAGAATCTTTTCATGATCAGCGTGATGAACATCCTTGCGGTAAACATTGTAAGGAATGTCATTGATCAGAATTTTTTCCCGCAGCTTAAGCTTCAGGCAGTTTCCCGGAGTGAACCCGAGCTTGGCGAATAAAGTGTTATGCTGGTGAACTTCTCCGTTCTGGGATAACAGGGCCACGGGAAACGGAATGGCATCAAGAACTTCTTCCCACAGAGACTCATCGAAAAAAGGATCTTCAATGTCATGCTGGGATTTGAAAAAGTTAACCAGGGTATAAAAGAAGAAAAGCCTTTTAATTAACCTGAAAGTGTCTTCTTCCTGCCAGTGCATTTCAATAGCAATGAATTCCCCTTTGAAAGGAGGAAGCAGGAGGAAATTATCCGAAGGTGAAATGCTCGCCAGGTCACTGGCTGACAGAAACTGAAATTTGGATTTTTCGATGTTATTTTTTGCGAATTGCTTTAAGACTTTCTCAAGCTTGTACAATTCGTCGGCCTGGATGAGATCTTTTTCGAGATCAACCAGAGACTGAAAATAATTGAGGAGGGATTCCGAAGTAAACGCATCGTCAGCTTTTTTAGCAATGACCTGTTTTACTTTTGATTCAAATTTTCTCAGATTTTTAAGTCCGAGAGTCGTAAATTCTTCTTCTCTTGAATGGATCAGTTTTTTCAGGAATGGATACACCACTCTCTCTAGCTGCCTCAGATCGATGGTGTCATCGAGAACTGCATTAGCAAGGGATTCATCGATATTCTGTCCGAAACTAAAAAGTCCCTGATTATTATCCAGAAGGCAGATGCGAAGCTCTTCTCCCGGTCGAAGAAGATGAAGAGATCCTTCTGAAACGAAATCTACTGTTAATTTATTTTTACTTTTTTCCGCTGCAAGGGAATCGAACTTCTCTGATTCCTTTAATGGAGACAGGACTGAATCCAGTGCTTTCCTCAAATCCGTGGAAAGGAGTGGATCTACTCTGAACTGCAGGAGACCTGAATATTGTTGCATTAGTCCTTAAAAATTTTCTCTGATTCCTCTATGAGAGCAAAACCGTCTATATATTGCCCCTGCACTTTAACACCCCAGTGAAGGTGTGGTCCAGAAGTTCTTCCGGTATTTCCGGAGAGACCGATGACCTGACCTCTTTCAACAATCTGCCCAGCCTCTACCAGAGGTTTGGAAAGATGTCCGTAGACTGAAAAGATATCAAGACCGTGGTCAATGATGACGGTGCCGCCAGTATAAAAGAGATCTCCGGCGAAAACGACTTTACCTTTATTAGTTGCCGGAACTTTTTCCCCAATGGCCGCCCGGAAATCTGTACCGAGATGCTGCCCTTTTTTCTTTTTGTTATAAACCCTTCTTGTTCCATAGACGCTGGTCACCACACTTTCCATTGGTTTTTTAAATGGACTGTCAAAAAGAAAGTTATTGAGAGAAGAAGCATAGATCTTATTAAGAATGAGTTGTTCAGCATCCGCACGGGCCTGGTCTTTCTTGTTGAGCTTAATCCTTCTTGGATTCACGCGAAGTTGTTCGGCCTTGTATTCTTTTTCTTCAACCTTAAAGGAGATTTCAACCAGATTCTGATCTTGATCCTTTAGCTCACAGGTAAAAGGCTTGAGATCTGAAAAGTAGCTTTCGATAACGACGGCCTGGGCCTTCTTATTATTTTTCTGGATTTTATATTCTTTTCCCCGGCAGAAAAATCTGACGTCTTCATGAGGGATATCAAACTTTATCCACCTTACTTCACCTGGTCTGATAGTCATTTCTTTATGAACGGGATTTTTCGCTGAAGCACAACTGGCCACTACTAATGAAATAATTAAAGTGAGAAAGCAGTATTTCATGGTTAATCCTTTATCACAGAACCACTTCCATCATTGAAGTGGATTTCAAACTTAGTCCCCTTGGATTTCTTTTTAAAATCCTTATAGGAACTGACGACTTCTCCTTCCCCTATTCTAACATAAGAATAGCCCCTGCCCAGTACCCTGGAGGGATTGAGGGCCGTAAGAACCTGCTCCATCCGGAGAAGATTCTCATTGAGGCTTCTGCCTTTGAGCTCAGTGGCATGCTTCAGGCGCAGAATGGACTCATCCACTCTCTGAGTGGCCTCCGGGAGTCCAATCAACTCATATGCTCGGCCTTTCAGGTGAATTTCTGAAAGTCTTTTTTCAGCATCATGGATTTTCTGTTTCATGAGGCCCAGGAGTTCCCGGGGATGGAACTTCTGAATCATCAGCTGAACATGCTGATAGACTTTAAACAAATCGGATTTGAGGTGGGTCTGGCAGTAAACCAGCCGGGATTTTAATTCTGTTTGAGGTTGAGAAAGGGTTTCGGCGGCGGCCGTAGGAGTCTCGGAACGGTGGTCAGCGACGTAATCACAAAGAGTGAAGTCCACTTGATGCCCGACAGCTGACACAACCGGGATTTCGCATTCGGAAATGGCCCGTACCAGATTTTCATCATTAAAGCCCCAGAGATCTTCGAGAGAACCTCCACCACGGGTGAGAACGATAACATCCACCCCTTCAATCTTCTGAGCTTTCTTAAGGGCATCAAGAAGAGATTTGGGTGCACCTTCTCCTTGTACGAGGGCAGGAATGATAAGAATGTCATGCCACAAAGTTCTTCTCTTCATGACATTGAGAAAATCCTGAAGAGCGGCCCCATGCTCAGCGGTGATAACGGCAATTCTTTTGGGAAACATGGGAAGGGGTCTTTTCCTTTCCATATCAAAGAGGCCCTCCTGCGAAAGCCTTGCTTTGAGCCTTTCAAACTGAAGCTTGAGCTGCCCTTCTCCCGCAGGAAAAATTCTTTTGGCCAGAAGCTGAAAAGTTCCGCGTTTCTGATAAACACTGACGGGACCAACTATAACAATTTTATCGCCGTCTTTCAGGTTTCTGATAAGAGGATTTCGGAGCGCATCTCCCCTGAATAAAGCACAGGAGATGCAGGAATTTTCATCTGAGAGCGTGAAGTACCAGTGGCCTGCACCAGATGGAGATAAATTTGTAACCTCTCCCTGAACCATCACTTCCTGGAACTGCTCTTCTAAAGTTTCTTTAATAGAGCCAACCAGATCGGAAACGGTGGCAGCATCGAATCCAATCATCACTAATGACTGGCCTTAAGAGTTGACTTGAAGATTTTAAACCCCTGAAGATATCTCACGGCCTGAAGAACCTGGTAGTCTTCAGAAGGTTCATAAGTTTTAAAGATTTCCTCATCCTTATCCTTATTGCCCTTTTTCTTCATGGCCCTGCGGGATTCCATTTCTTTAATTCGACGGGCCCGCTCTTTACGTTCGCTGGCCTCTCGGACTGACTTTTCTTCGGGAGTTTCAATGGTAGCGGTGAGGTGTCCCTTAAGATCCTTCTCACGGATATAACGGTCTTCCTTCAGATCATCCTTAAACTCTTTCTGATCAATTTCTTCAATGGCAACATCAGGGTTAATTCCGATGGCCTGAATTTTTCTGTTCTTAGGAGTCATGTACTGGGCGATGGTGAGCTTCACTCCGGTAAACTTATCTAGCTGAGCAACTGTCTGCACTGATCCCTTGCCGAAAGAGAGGGAGCCCATGATCACGGCCCGTCCATAATCCTGGAGGGCGCCGGCCACGATCTCTGAAGCTGATGCTGATGCACCGTTGATCAGCACGATCATAGGAGTCTTCAAATCCTTGAAGCCGGATTTTTTAACATAGCGGATATCCTTATTCTGAGGATCACGGGACTCAGTTGTAACCACCACTCCTTCTTTCAGAAAAAGTGAAGAGACATCGACGGCCTGATCCAGAAGGCCACCCGGGTTGGAGCGAAGATCAAGAATAATTCCTCCAAGCTTTCCACCCTTAACTTTGTTTTTCATTTTCTTCAAAGCTTCTTCCACTGATTCAGCAGACCGCTTTTGAAACTGAGTGAGTCTTACATATGCATATCTCTCATCAATTAATTCAAACTTCACTGGCTTCACTTTGATGATTTCTCGCTTCAAAGTAAATTGCTTGATACCTTCCTCACCTTCACGGATGATCCCCAACTGGATTTTCTCTCCAACTTTACCGCGCATTTTTTCAATGGCCTGGTCAAGGGTCATACCTACGATCGGTTCATGGTTAATCTCAACCAGTTTATCTTTAGGCTTCAGTCCAGCGCGGAAAGCAGGAGTATCATCAATCGGAGTCACGATATAAATCACTCCGTCTTTTTGAGTGACTTCGAGTCCGAGTCCACCGAACTCTCCGGCCGTGTCATTCTGCATTTTTTCAAAGAAATCTTTATTAAGAAAAGCAGAATGCGGATCAAGTGTTTCCATCATTCCTTTCAGCGCACCTTCAACCAGCTTCTCTGTGCTGACCGGCCGATAGTAGGAAGTCTCAATAAGGTGCAAGACCTTATTAAAAAGTTCCAGTTGTTCAAAACGAGAACGGTTTTCACTTATTTTGGGAGCGGCTGATTTATTCTCCAGAGCGAAGGTGGGAGCAACAAATAGGAAGGTGCTGAATGCGACGAAAGCAAGACGAGACATGAGAACTCCTAAGAGATATTTATCGTCTTAGATTTTACTCACTACACTCTGGTCTAACCACAAAATAGTGTTCTGAGCCGTGTTTTTCTTCCGGACTTCGAAGTAGAGGTTCTGTGCTTCCTCTGTGTCGTTCACCGTATAGGCAAGAATGTCTCCGCTCTTCACAAAATCATTTTTCTTCACTCTGATATTCATCTTCCCCAGAAGCACCGTTCTGAGATCATTTCCGTGATCTATCAGCACAACCTGTCCATAGGAAGAAAGATCGCCGGCAAAAACAACCTTACCGCCACCAACAGCTTTCACTGGCTGAGTCGCCTGATATTTGAACGTTACGCCCTTTGGGCTTTTGGTAAAGGTCATGAAGTCTTCAACCGGGCTTGAAAAGAGGCGATCCGGCTTCTTTGCAATCACAGGTGCATCACTCAACTTCTTCTTAACTTCCAGAACCTTTTTTTGAACCTTCGCAGTCTGAACCTTTGCCTCGATTTTTTTCTTCTTCTCAACTTTGGCGAGATAAGTTTCCATGGCGGTCTTCTTCCGCTCTTCGAGTTCCTTGATCACCTCGGCAAGTTCTTCCTCGTTTTTCCGGAGTTCGGAAAGCTTGGAATCAAACTCGGCCACTTTCATTTCAAAACCTGAAAGCTCGGTTTCTCGATCTTTCAGCTTATTCTGGGCCTGCTTCAGAAGTTCCAGGTGAACTTTTCTCTGCCAGGCCTCAGTTGTATCATTCTCACTTTCCAGAAGGTAATTCTGGAGAATGCGTTTGTTTTCTTTCTTTGCTTCCTGCACCTCAACCTGCTTTTTCTTAAGCTCATCTTTGTAGAGCTTAACATCAGATTCAAACTGCCGGATGCTTTCGATGCTTGAAAGATAGAGATTGTTCTTTGAACCGATTTCTTTTTCCAGTGAAGAAAGACGCGCCCCCATCTCCATCACTTCGGAGCGATAGCGGGCAAGTTCATCAACTGGCCGCTTAATGGAAGCGACTGCGCTAAATGAAAGGAATAAGCTTAAGAGGAGACTTAATCTCATAGAGTTGGTTTCCATCTCCATTCTTGCATTGAAAAAGTCCAGAAGACCGAGAACACCATCAGGAGAATGGCAGAATCAAAAACTTTTAAAGTTCCATTCCAAATTCCCATGGCAGTGAAAGTGACAAAGACAACTCCGAGGCCCGCGGCAATGCTTTTAGCTGCTACCAGTTTTCTTCGCTGAAACTTTTCAATTAAGTAAGAGCGCGAACGAAAAACGTTATAACAAAGCCAGTAGGAAACAATCCATAAAAGAGCGAGGATACCAATCACTCCCCAGTCGCCGGCCTTTGCAAGAAACCCATAAAAAGGATGGGCCTTCATGACAGAAGTGACTTCGGGATACTTCACATCTGTCGCCGTCACGTGATCTCTTCCTCCCATCTTCACCACCTGATCTCTTACGAAATCGAGGCTTTCAGCTGAGAGAGAAGGACTCAAAATAACTCTCAAAGATTTAAAATCCATGAGATTAGCGTCTAAAGAATAATCAGAACCAAGTTGTCCCACCAGGGCATTGAGTTTCGATCTGGACCGGTCAGACTCTTTGTCATCGACCGATAAAACTCCCGGTAGCCGCGAGAGAACGTTTCTGATTTTTGCAGCATCAACGGTCCCATCAACTACCGCTACAAAATACGGATTCACCATCTTCTCAGGTGTGATCTTCTCGATGGTTTTCACAATTACGGGCCTGTGAGTGAGACCCATGGCCAAGAGGCATGAGAATAAAAGAAAACTCGCTCCACGAAGTGGCGCCTCTCCGATACTTTTGAAAAACTCTTTTAGATAAAACATGCGTGTCCCGAATAAACTAAACGGCCGGCATCCAGATGAGCTATTTTCCCAGGGAACTGCTTAATGAGTTCCTTGTTATGGGTGGCCCACACCAGAGTCAGACCTTTCTTATGGTTAAAGTGATTGAGTACTTCAAATAAACGATAAGAATTTTCTTTATCCAATGAACTGGTTGGTTCATCAGCAAGAAGTGCCGTCGGTCTCGAAAGAAGTGCACGAATCATCGCCACTTTCTGACGGAGTCCTCCGTTGCAATCTTCGATCTTCCTTCCCAGATGATCCTTCACCTGAAGCAGGTGCGCGAGATCTTCCATCTCCCGAAAGAATTCATTCTTGTTGTTATAAATAGAGGAATCGTAAGCAAGCCACAAATTATCCTCGCAGCTTTTCTTCTGCAGCAGGCGAAGATCCTGGAAAACAGTTGAGACAAAATGCTTGGAGTTTCTCTCCTGCGGCAAAATGGCCTTCCCTGAGGTTGGTTGCAAATGACCACCAAGTACACTTAAAAGTGATGTCTTACCGGCACCAGAAGGGCCAGTGAGGAACAGAATTTCACCAGGATAAATGGTAAGCTGAACGGACTTCAGGGCCTTGATAGACCCGTACTCCACCGACATATTGTCGAGATGAAATAAATAATTCTGATTACTTGTCCTTTGAAGAGGACGGCCTTGTTGTGGACTTCGACCGGTTAACATCCGTGAAACCTGCCTTTTTCTTTTGGGGTTCCCTCATGGCACCCATTTAACGTTATGCAAACATTGTACCGAGATTAAACCGAGAAAGTAAAGAATAGAGGAAAGCCCGACCAAATCAATACGCTATAATGACTATTTTCTTCTCCAGGGAAACTTCCCTTCCAATTCAATTTCTAATGAGAAGCTAAGAAAAGTTCTGATCAGTACAATCAGAGCTAGTCCCAGCACTTGGTCCATATCTGGTTTAGTGGAGACCGTAGCAATAATATCGGCGGCCACCAGAAATTCCAGACCTAAAAGAATTGATCTTCCCAACTGACGGCGAAAGGATTCAAAAATTTCTTCACTGTTATGCTTACGATTTTTGTATGAAAGGTAGATGGCATGAATCGCACCCAGGACAATGATGATCACTCCTACTGCTTCAATAACGAGGGCCGTCCAATGAAAAAACTGCTCCAACATAAGAAAATGCTAGAGCAGTTTTTCTAATAATGAATGTCTTGCTGTTTCTAAAGTAAATTACTTCTTTTCAGGAAATAATTCCTTCCTGCTTTAAAAGCTCATAGGCCGAATCAGAGCAGTAAACATTCGGCACAAAGTTAAACTTCGTCTGCAGATCGCTGATGATGGAATTTTCCACATCTCCCAGGAGTTTAACATCTCCATTCTCTGTGAGAATTTTCACCGGGTCTCTTTCGAGGAGAAGGTTCTCACCGGTTTTTGATTTGATGAGCTTCCTGCGGGATTTTACAAAAATAATATGCTTGGTTGGAAGATCCTCGACGATCCAGTCTTTCTCCGTTCCCTTCTTCTTGAGAATATCTTTGATCTCTTTGATCTTATCTTCGGCACGTTTCAGAATTTTATCCAGTACGTGGTCTTCATCCTGATTCAGAATTCGCTGTTTGAATTCTTCGCATCTCACGGTCCTTGGGGCCTTTCCAAAGAGAAGGCAGTAAGCAAGGTCCTTGATGCGGGGATTTTTATCAAAAGAGCCGCTGGTGTAATGGAGATGGACCTGGGTCATGAAATACTGATCGTTGAAGGTGTAGAACTTATCCGGATCATTGGCGATCATGTCCATGAGCTGCGAGTAGGAAAAAATCTTTCCTTTCTCCAGCATGTAAAAAGCAAGCTCTTCCGCAATGGCATCGAAGCGTGCCCCTCGGGCGGAACGAATAACCTGCGAGTACCAGGCAAAGCGGGCCATGAGGAAATCCTCAACGGCATGAAGGGCATTGTGTCCGATTGCCACGACATCATGACCACTCACATTCACCACTCTGAAGTGATGAAGAAGATAATCCCTGTCATAGGTTCCGTATTTAATACCAGTATAGTGAGCGTCTCTTAAGAGATAGTCCATCCGGTCACAATCCACTTCGGAATGGAGGATCTGGTTGGCCAGAATACTCGGGTCAATCCCCTTCACCAGGTTGGAAATCTTCTGCGGATCGATCCTGTATTTTTTCAGGATATGGGTGATACCTCTGTCGTAGTCAGTGTTCTTAATGATGTAAGACCCCAGATGTTCATGATCATCGGGATGTCCCTTACTGTTTTTTTCATGAGTGGTTTCACCATAACGGATGTAGGCCATCTCGGTCGTATGGGAAAACATGAAGGTCCCAAGATCATGCAGGAGTGCCGCAAGACGAATGCTTTGATGAAACGCCTTCTCAGGAGACTGCACTTTGTCGTTAAAGAGATCTGTTTCAGGAACGGCCTTTCCTAACCTTTGCAGAATTTTATGAGCGTTGAACATCACACCGATGGAATGCCCGAAACGGGAATGTTCGGCACCGGGGAATGTATAAAAAGAAAATCCCAATTGCTTAATCCAGCGCAGGCGCTGATAGAAAGGTGTGTGGATAATTTCCCATTCAAGGTTTGTTAAGTGAATGAATCCGTAGAGAGGATCGAAGACAATTTTGGTTTTTACATCCATGTTCTTACTTTGAAAGTAGAAGGGGTCCAGCATGGACCCCTATCAGAAAAATTTTTACTGTAATGTTTTAGAACGTCTGCCTTTTTTAACTTTGGCAACTTTTGAAAGGGCGTATTCCATTAACATGTAAGCTTCACGGCGTAGTCCATTGTCATGGATGTAGCGGTAAAAGTTTTCGATATCGCCATTTGAACGGAAGTTCTTAATCGTCATTACTTCCGGTGCTGCTTTTTCTTCGGTCGTCGTCGTAGTAGTCTTTGACATATATGCTCCTAGTCTTACTATTTTACTTTCAAGTTGATGACTCTTCAAATCTTATTGTTCACGGGCCTCAATCAATCCATAGCTATGAAGTTTGTTATAGAGAGTCTTCACAGTAATTCCAAGAGTTTTAGCAGCGCGGGTTTTATTCCCACCTAAATGATCAAGAGTGTCAATAATGTGCTTTTTCTCAAGATCAAACAGTGTAACTTCCTGGTAAACTTCTTTAACTTCTACTTTTTCCACTTTCACTTCAACAGCGAACTCAGGAAGGTGAGAAGCTTCAATATATTGACCATCAGTCAGGATATATGTGCGCTCCATGATATTTTTAAGTTCATGAGCATTTCCTGGCCAGAAGTAGCCAGATAGCTTTTCAATTGCACCAGAAGTCAGGACTTTCTTTTCAACTTTTCCATGGTTAAGGAAAAACTCTGCCATAACTTTAATATCTTCCTGACGCTCTTTAAGAGCAGGAATCTTAAGAGCAACAGTGTTGAGGCGGTAGTAAAGATCCTCTTTGAAAGAACCAGTTTCAACCATGTCTTTCAGACATACTTTAGAAGTTGCGATGATTCTTACGTTAAGAGCAATTTTTTCTTCTGTATCAACTGTCACCATTTCACCGGCAACAAGAGCTCTTAAAAGCTTTGTCTGAATGTGGTGAGTTGTATTAGCGATATCATCGATAATCAGTGTTCCACCGTTGGCCTGAACCATAAGACCTTTTGAGCTGAAGATTTCACGATCAAGCTGAACTTCATTCATGGCTGAACAGGAAGCTACAACCACTCCACCTTTGCGGCCTGACCATGCATGGATCTTACGGGCAAGAATCTTCTTCCCTACACCATGGTTTCCTTCGAGTAGAATCGGGAAATCCTGGGAGGCGATTTTCTTTGCCGTCTGAACGATTTCCAGGAAGTTCTTCGATAGGCCAATCATTTGAGAATTGTCTTCAAAGCCTTTTGTAATCTGTATATCAACTCGGTTTGAAAGTTCTTTTTCTCTAGCTTCGATTTTAGAAAGAAGCTCTCTGTTGAGATTCTTTGCCATAAGATAAAGGTGCATATTACGGATGGGAGCTTCAAGACTTTTCAGGACATCATTAACGATGGCCATGTCAGCTTCTCCGAAGTTACGGTCTTTATTACTTGATTGGATATTGATGGTACCGATTACTGATCCTTCAACCATGATTGGCATACAAAGTTCAGCTTCAACCACGTCATCTCTAACACCTGTTGAAGCGATAGGATCGCGTTTCACTGAGTTTGAGTAGTAAGCTCTTTTCATACGAGCTACATATCCGGCTAGACCCTGACCTTTGTTGAAAAGTTTGGCACTCTTTAGAGCTGAACCATTTTCAGCGATCAGGCGGGTACAACCATCTGAAAGAACTTCAAAACCAAGGACTTTGTGCTCTTTCATAAGGTCCTGGATGTGACCAGAAAGCTTCGAGAAAAATACAGTCTCATCAAGATTTGAAAGTAGAACTGTAGAAAGAGTAGCAAGTTCGTTTTGAAGTGAAGCAGTTTTCATGTTGATCCCCTTTACACTTTTAATAACCGTATTGATTAAAATTTACACAGTGCGTTACAAGGGAGATATTACAGGCTGGCTGAAATTTTTACAAGACTATTTTGGTGCAGTGTTTAAAATATCTTCAATTTTTCTAGTAATTCCTATAGGTTAGTCCACTGAGGGGAAAA
Organism: Bacteriovoracia bacterium; assembly: GCA_046566385.1. Lineage (GTDB taxonomy): Bacteria > Bdellovibrionota > Bacteriovoracia > Bacteriovoracales > Bacteriovoracaceae > Peredibacter. The sequence continues at coordinate 19,679 of JBKHWS010000010.1, forward strand.
ACAGCGGCCGAAATCCTGGGTTAACTGCCCCAAAACCTCTCCTTCCCTGTTCATAATGTAGATATCCTGGACGGCCTTAGTCTTTGATTTCATCTTTTTTGACGTAAAAATGATGAATTCACCGTCTGGAGAATAGGCAGGCTCCTCTATAGAGCCGAAATTCTTTGTAAGACGAACAAGGTTGTTTCCGTCAGAACCAATTCGATAGAGATCAAATCCGCCATCTACCCAGGAAGTGAAAGCAATCTCTTTTCCATCCGGAGAGAATCTTGGAGTGGCATTGAATTGTCCCACGAAGGAAATTCTCTTCACATCTTTCTCTGTCTGAGAGGGATCCATTGTGTAAATATGGGCCTTCCCGGAACGGCTGGAAAGGAAAGTCATGAGGGAACCGTCTTTGTTAATGGAAGGATCAACTTCATCCGCATAATGAGATGTAATTTTTCTCTTCTTTCCGGTAGCAAGGTTCATCTCATAGATATCAGCGTTCCCACCAAAGGAAAGTGTGAGATAAAGGTTCTCTCCATTTGAACTGAATATAGCCCCGGAGTTGATTCCCGGCAAATCTGAAAGCGTTGAAACTTTCTTGGTCTTAACATCAAAAACTTTGAGATCGTTGTTTTTGATGATCCGGACTTTATTTTTTGAAATCTGTTTCTTATCAGCGATAAGTGAAAAGATGATTCTTGAATTATCCGGAGAGATATTGGGAGAAATGACGACAGAGTCGTAGTGAGTAAGCCTTTCCACTCTCCTGCCGTCAAAGTCCATAATATAAAGTTCTTTTTCTATGTTCTTCTTGGAGGTTCGATCAGAAACAAAAAAGATCTTCGTGGTAAAGATGGATGGCTTACCAGTAATGGAATGATAGATGGCATCAGCAATCCGGTGAGATTCAGATCTCAGAGTGTCTTTAGAAATTTTATACCTCGAAGAGAGTACTTCTTTCTCACCCAGGACAGACCAGACCTTTACACTCAGTTCAACCTTATCATTGATCCCGCCCACGGCCTTGGAAGCTACAAAATAGGAAACACCATGTTCTTTCCATTTTGATTGAGCAGGATTGGTGAAGGAGTTTTTCCCCCGGTCAGAATAATCAACGTTATTAAACTTGTGACGATAAAAATTAAAATTATTTCTGAGGATGTCCATGACTTCAGAGGTAAGCCGTTTTTGATCAGAGGTAAGACTTGTAAGCTCAGGATCATCGATCACTAACTTGTCCTTGTCCTGCTCGGCTTGTCCGACAGCGATCACGGCATCCTGAGCGAATACTGACATGTTAATAAGAAGCATAAGAACGGATAAAAAAGTTTTCATAATGAAATCCTTAAATCGGGAACCCAAGAATGATTCCGGAATTTGTTAATCGACTTCCCACTTCCGCGGAAGGAGTCGGAAAGATGGCATCGCGGACGGCCTTCTCAGCTCTTGCATCAAATTCCGCCACGCCGGAAGACTCCTGAAGTTCGAGTTTTAAAAGTTTTCCTTCAGGTGAAAGATATATCTTAATTCTGCAGCGAAGATCCTTATCCAGGAGATAGCTCGGAAGTTTCCAGAATGGACGGATGATACCGGGTATATTCTGGACATAGGCGGAAAACTCAGAGTTCTGCTGGTCACTGTAATCCCCAACCAGAGCGGAACCTTTGGATAAGCGGTTTCCTTCAATGATGAGCGAATCAAGATTTTTAGGACCAGTCCCCGTCTTCTCACCCTTGTCTTCTTTCTTCGGCTTAACTTTCTTATTGGAGTAGTCACTCAGCATGTTCAGAAAAGACTCTTTTTTCTTTCCCACTTCCTGGATAACGAGATCATCCTTTTTAATGACGTCTTCCGTTTCTGCTTTGGTTTCTTCCTTTACACCTTTGGCCACTTCCGGAACTTTTTCAATAACAGGATTTGCCTGCATTTTCTTAAGCTCCTGAACAGTGAACTTAGGCATTCCGACAACATCAACTCTTACAGATGAACGGATGATTTCTATGTCATTACTCTTGAAAACTCTTGAAACGACTTCTCCCCCCAGGAAAGCAAGAACCAAAAGAAGGGTGTGCACTCCGAGAGAGATGAGAAAATTCTTATTAAAGTCGCGGTCAAAGTTTCGAACCACTTACTTACCTTTCTCCACTTCAGTGACTAGAGCGATGTTGCTTACGCCTGCTTTTTTAAGAGAGGCGATAAGCTTTGCCACTTTTTCATATTTAAGATTGTAGTCGGCACGGACATAGATAACGTCTGTCTTGTGCTCTTTAAACTGCTTTAAAATTGAAGGGACGAGGTCCTTCTGGGTAACTGCGCTCTTCCCAAGAAAGAATTGTTCACTCTCCGTAATGGAGAGAATCACAAGTTCCGGCCTTAGACCCAGGGTATTCACCTTCTGTGTCTTCGGAAGCTTCAGGTTGATTCCACTGAATAACATCGGTGCTGTCACCATGAAGATGACAAGCAATACCAGCATCACGTCCACAAGTGGAGTGACGTTAATGTCTGATACCGGTCCTTTTTTTCCGGACCCCATTTGCATTCCCATTTCTATTGATCCTTCTTAATCAGGATATTTCTCTCAACGAGGTTCAGGAAATCCTGAGAGAAAGATTCCATCTGAGAATTGATTCTCGAAATCTGGTTGTTGAATAAGTTGAAGAAGATAACGGCCGGGATGGCAGCGGCCAGACCAACGGCGGTTGCAACGAGTGCTTCCGCAATACCAGGTGCAACAGCTTCAATACTTCCTCCCCCCTGAGAAAGACCGGAGAAGGCATCGATAATTCCCCAGACGGTGCCGAAGAGACCGATGAAGGGAGTAATGGAACCGATGGTGGCCAGCAGTGAAACTCTCAAATCCATTCTTTCGTTGGCGGTGTTATACGCAGCCTTGAGAGCACGCTCCAGGGACTGAAAACCATGAGTGGCAAAATGTTGAGAGATGCTTCCTTTGCCCGCGCTGTTGAGTTTCTCACTGGTCTTATTGAGCTCATCGAAACCACGTCTGAACATGAGACTCATGGTGGATTCATGATTTTCAGTGGCCTCCCGATTGATGTCACTGATGGAATTACTCTTCCGGAAGAAGTCATGAAACTTATCATTTGCATCTGAGATAAATTTCAGTTCCTTATATTTCTGCCAGATGATAGTCCAGGAAAGGACTGAAGACAGAACGAGAAGTAGTAAAACAAATTTTACAACCAGGCCAGATTCCCAAAGAATTTGCCAAATGTTTAATCCATGCATGTTATTGACCTCTAACGAACGAGCTTTCGGGCTCCAAGAATAATTTGATCACGGTATTTATAATAGGAAAAAGATATCATCCAAATTACAGCTAGCAAAGTATGACCCAGTTTCTCCTTCACTTTGAAGAGAGAAAAATCATCTCCCCATACAGGATCCAGACCAAAGATGGAACCCATAGGGGCAACAAAGACGATTAAAAAACAAACTACATTGCTCCAACTCTTAAAAGATTTCCCACTGAGATAAATCAGAGAAGAGAAAGACAGGACAACGTAAGGAAGAAGCTTGTAGTAGTCCGGAACACTAAGCCGGAATGCCGCCGAGAAGATAAGGGTATAGGAGATGCTTAACCACAGCAACGACGGCTGCTCTTTTTTATTAAGGACGCCATCAAGATAGGCAATCACGATGAATTCAATTCCAAAAAACATAAAAAGGCCGAGGAACGAGGCCAGGTGATAGTACCAGTAACCCAGGTTCTGGCCGGTATAAATAACTCCACTTAATGAGAGGTAACTGATGAGCATAAAGAAAGAGATCACTATCGCCTTAGGCTCAGGCCAGTGAACAAGTTCTCTCACCAGTTCCCGAAAAGTCCTGAGTTGATAAAGGCGCATCTGAAACCAGCGGTTCAGCAGGAAAAGTGAAATGAGTTTGGCGATGATGAGAATTTCCCAGTGATTATTATGCAACCAGGATTCAACAATGCTTATCTCATGATCAAGGAGAAAGTGAAAGAAGGCGCCAATTGAACTCAACAGAATGAAGATGACTACAAAAAGAAGCTGGTAAGAGGCGTAATACTTAATATTGTTAAAAAGATTTCCCTGTGACATTAGAGAACTTTCTCTTCCGGACTAAGCCACTTCACCTGCATCTCAGGAGAAGGAAAGAGCTTTACATAGTTTTTGTATTGGACATTCACTTTTACAAAACGGTCTATCTTATTCAATAGCCGGTAGTAGGCATTCCAGAGTTCGGGATTAGACTTAAGGTAAGCATCCATTTTCTTGGTGACTTCAAACTGCTCCTGGAATGTATATCCCTTCTGGTTGATCTGCTTTGAATAGTTGTTTAGAACTTCTTCAACCATGGATACATCGGCCTTGCTGCCCTGGAAATTCGTTCCGGCAAGCTTGTTCATCTTTTCAGTCGAAACTTTCTTTTTGAAATATCCCTGCTCAAGTCTTATGAAGTCTTCCAGGAGAAGCAGGGATATCTCCATCTTTGAAAGATCAAGGGACCTTATAAAAGGAAGGGAGAGAATAAAAATGGATTCTCCTGTTCCTGGTAAACCTGCCCTCACGACGGAAGGAGTATTAACGAGGAGAATTTTAAACTTCTTCTGGTAAAAGCCCAGAGTCTCGAGTGTTGTCCTGAAGCTTTTATCAAGACCATAGTCCGGCTTATCGATATCCCAGTTTAGCAGCTGGGCATTTTTAATTAACCAGTATTCTGAAATGAATCCCCATAATTCTGATTCAACTGGGTAAAGGTATCTCTGGGTCTCTATTTTCCCCTGCTCTTTTTTTAGGATCTTTACCTGTCTTGCCTTTTTCCTGGCCGCTTCTGAAAGACCATCCTGTTGAAGCACCTTTTTGATGCTGTTAAAATTTACCACTTCAAGTTCTTTCTCATCCTGAAGCTTCGGAGTCTGGGCAAAAACAGTTGGCCCTGTGAATGATAGTGCACAGGAATATAGGAGTAAGTTTTTGAGAAACACTTTCATAAAAATACCCTGCTATCTGACCCGGCTTTCACCTTCAATATACTGGTCGTGTAAACGCCCCCAGTAGTAGAGCTCGGCCAGGTCTAAATTAAAGGCATCAAAAAACTTCGGATACTTTCCCTGAAAACATTCCGGTCTTTTCTCGGCCAGGAATTGCTTCAGGACGAACCCTTTGTGATCGGCAACTTCAACATAGGCCCACTCAGGTCCCGCTGAGACTTTCGAACTCTCAATGACTTTTAAGGGATGCGAGCATTGGATGGTGGTGAGACTCGCGGAAGTTCTCACTGCTGACTGGTGGACATGACCAAAAGTGGGAGTGAAGTAAAAAACTCCTACAACCTTCTCATCAGTTGATTCTGTCTCTGCAAAAAGTAATGCCGGAAGAAGCAAAATCCACCACATTATTCAAACCTTCCATCTGAATTGTATCGTTTCCCAGTTGTGACACTGAGGGCATCTCCAGAATATTTCATCTGAGTTGTATCCGCACTGTGAACAATAATGCCGGGTAAGAGAGCTATGAAGGTTATTCAGGAGTGATTTTGTATTCTGAAGAGCTTCCTCAACTTTTCCAACTTCTATCAGGATTTTAATATATTCCACTTTCAAAACATCCGACTGACCATGGCCTTTCATCCAGTCATCAAGGAGATGGAAAGCATCACCGGTTTTCTCAAGATCTTTTAACAACCTGATTTTGGATAGAACAACTGAAGGAGCACTCATGAGATCGACATCATTCAGACCGAGAAAATAGTCCTTTAGACTCCGAAGTCTCTCCTGGTATTCCTCTTTCTGAGGGAGTTTATGATTGAACTGCTCAAGCGACACGAAGATGAAAGTTGCATACATGGGATGTTCTTTTAACAACTCAAGTAGGAGACCATTAGCATCTTCCATTTTTCCCAGAACCAGATAAAGCCGAAGCCGCAAAATCTTTGCTGATACTGATGGAGCAAAACGAAAAGCGTCTTCCAGCTCTTCAGCACAGGCCCTGAACTGACCTTTATCAAACAGGGCCTTGGCCTTCTGGACCAGGATATGAGAGATCGTCTCCGACTGGTTCTCATGTCCAACTTTAGAGAGCATGATCCGGTAGTTATAGGCCTGATCCCAGTCTTCAATGTCCTCATAAATCCGGCAGAGAGCATTGATCACGTCCTGCTGGTCACGATTTATTTTGAGAACATCTTTATAGGTTTCAATGGCCTTATCAATGAAGCCACCTTTATCAAAATCAAGAGCGAGCTCTTTCAGCGCCTGGAGCCGTGTGGATTCAGAGATACTCTCTCTGGCAATAAGAGAGCGGTGAATGGAAATCGCTTTTTCAATCTCTCCGTTAGATCGGAAGAGACCGCCTAAGGCAAAATAGGTGTCAATGGTTTCACGGTTGAGGTCTACTGCGTTCAGGAACTCCTTGATCGCAAGATCCTTGTTCCCTTCGATAAGATACTGAGTAGCATTGAGGAAGATCCTCGACTGAGCTTCAAAAATACTGTTTCTGTATTTTTTCGAAAGCTTGACGGCCTTATCCCGCTCAATGACGTAATGATAGATGAGAACCAGAGTGATCACCACTGCGACGACTGTCAGTGCATGATCTTTTCCCCATTCTAAGAGAAAGGTATAGTCCACGGCGCTCCTTAAAGTTCAAACTTATACGCCGGGGCAGTTCTCGTTTGTGTCTCTACCTTATTTCTGATGAAAGTTAACGTTTCCTCTGTTTCCTGAAGGAATTCAGAAAATGAAAATTTCTTCCTAGGAGATTTAAGATATCTGAGACCGAACTCCCCTTTGAGTTTCAGTTCTTTGTGTATGGCACGGCCTGCTTCCCAGAGACTTCCAACGTGATCGACCAGACCCAGATCCATGGCCTCAACACCGTGAAAGATTTGTCCCTGCGCAAGCTCAATGATATTCTTTTTTAAACGGTCTTTTCGTACTTCCATTATGTCTTGCATGAACTGCTTGTGTGTTCCGGCAAGAAGATCATTCAGGATCATTCTTTCTTCATCACTCATGGGACGAGCAGGACTGCCGATATCTTTGTAGCGGCCGGCCTTGATGACCTCCTGTTTAACTTTTGCCCATTTAAAAAGTTCAGAAAGATCAGCAGTCTGCATGATCACTCCAATTGACCCCGTAAGAGTTCCGGCATTGGCCCAGATTTTCCGGGCAGCAGCTCCGATATAATAGCCACCTGAAGCAGCAACTGTTCCAAAAGAAGCGTAAACTGGTTTTTTCGTTTGATCTATCCGGCGGACTTCTTCATATATTTCCTGAGTCGGAGCAACGGCCCCTCCGGGAGAATCGATGCGGAGAATGATGGCCTTGATACTCGCCTCTTCTTCAGCGGCCAGCAGAAGTTCAATAGTCTTTTTGGACTCCATGATTTCATTTTCGATGGTGATCACGGCAATGGGAGAATTCTTGCCTTTATTTAAAAGGTTCTCGCCCATCGAACTTGATTCTTTAAGTTGCGAGACAGTGTAGAAAGCAAAGACAATAAAAATAAAAAATAGAATCGTAACGAGAACAAAAATCCCGACAATCCCTTTAGATCTTTCGCGGCTCAAGAGGAACTCCTTCCCTAAGTTTCCAAGAGCTTTAAGTATACAAGAAGATTATAGAAATTTGAAATTTAATAGACGCCAAGATCAGCGCAGACCCTTTCCTGGTCTTCAATTTTCTTCTTTACCCATGAAAGAGGCCCCATGGAGGCACTTCTTCTGATTCTTTCGTATTCCTGAGTGAATTGCCCCGAGATCTGGGTGTCCTGAATTACGATTAGAGTTTCATCATTGATGTAGTTGGCAGCATCGGACCAGTTTTCTGATCCTACCACCACCGTTTTATTATCGATCACAGCAAATTTATGGTGAAGGACATCCCCCTGAGGAAGTCTGGCCATGCCCACTTCTCTCACCGGATTTTTCCACGGGTTGTTATCAGGTTCATAAGTACATTTATTATTAAGCATCTGAAGTCCCATGAGATCCAGAAGCTCGGAGTATTCGCGATAGGCGAACTTCGGCTCAATGATCACACCTATCTGGGTCCCTTTCTCATGTCTTCTCTCCATGACATCCGCAATTCTTTGATCGGAGAAAACAAACAAAGCAGCCTTGATGGATTGAGTGGCCCTTGAAAGGTGATAAGCGATGAGTCCGTTTACGGATTCTTGCCAGTTGTAGCGACGGGAGGTTGGGGAAAACTGAACTGTGATTTTAGTTCCTTTAACGGTTGTTGTGATGGGACCTCTATAGGTCTTGTTATGACCGAAGTTTCCTCGGCGGCCATTTCCCCATAGCTGCGAAAACTCATCAGTAAAAATTCTCGCAAAGTTATGAGAAACAACATGGATCATGGAGTTTGCATTTCCGCGGGAAGACGGAGCAAGGAGATCTCCGTGAACACAACTCATGGTAAAATTAGCGGTACTCACGACAGTTGATTTTCCATCTACAATCATGAATTTATGGTGCATCAAACCTGATCCTCTTGAGGTATCAAAAGTATCATCCATCACCGGAATCTTCGCTTTCTGAAGCATATAAATGGCATCACGTGATTCAAGTTCTTCTTTGGAAATTCTGCCATCTCTGTTCATATCTACAAAAGCGCGAAGTTCCTGAATCCTTGAAGCTTCATGTTCGCCTTCTGTATTAGGATCCCTCTGAGTGAGAACAGTGAAGTTATAATTATTTTCAAGAACAACCCGGACATCCACACCCTCTTCATGTTTTTCAACCAAGGCCCGGGCCACAAGAGGAAGCCTAAGTTCCTGAACAGCAAGATAGATGGATTTCTTAGCCGATTGAATCTCTCTTAAAAGAACCTCTTCAAGGTTATCTCCACTGCGGCGGATATTGCGATAAGGATCAGTATAAGCAGAGCGGGGATTTTGATTGAAGTAAGCGCTGACGCCGGCCCAGGCAGAAGTTGAAACAAGGAGAAGAAGGAAAAAAAGTATTCTGCTTTTCATGGGTACCTCGCTCAACGCGATGAGTTTTTATCAGTCCAGCTTATATCAGAGTTAAACTGTCCTAATATATAGCTTAAAAGTCACCGAAAAAAACCTTACAGCGCACTAAATCATACTTTTTTACCCACTTTAAGCCTTTGAATTCACTGAACCCCTTATGTTTTTTTCCATAAAACCGAATAAGATCAAAAGGTCCGTTAGATTTGGATCTTTCGAAGGACAAGGTGCTTTATGCTTAAAAATGTATTTCTTTTAGGACTTCTGGCCTGGGTAAGCGTCTCATACGCCAAAGAAAAAGATCACACAGTTGTTCATGATTCAATGGCCGATGCTGAGGCTTATAAGGTTGAAAAAGCAACTCCTGAACAGGAGGCCAAGCGTGCCGTTGCCGGTGGAAAAATCAAAAAGAAGAAGTCGCAAAAAGTTACGGATGAAGGAGTGAAGCCTGAATCTAGCGAGACTGATTCTGAAGTACGCTACTGGCAATACTCGGAATAACCACAGGCTTATCTTTTTCCCACAAATTGAGTTTTTCAAACTCACTCTTCAACTGTCCGCATGCCGCCAGGATGTCACTTCCTTTGGTGGTGCGGATAGTACACGTGAATCCCCTCTTAATCATCTGATCTAAAAACCACATGATCTTCTGCTCAGAAGGTCTTTTGTACTTCGAGCCGGGAAATTCATTAAAAGGAATCAGATTAATCTTAGACTCTTTGGAGTTAAGAAGATTTGAGAGAGCGAGAACATCTTCCATGGAATCATTCATGCCATCGATCAGAAGATATTCGTATGTAATGCGACGATGAGCCTTAAGAGGAATCATCTTAATCGCTTTGAAGAGTCTCTCGAGATCATAGACCTTATTAATCGGCATGAGTTCAGTACGGACATCGTTTCTGGCCGAATGAAGAGAAAGGGCAATATTAACCGGAGGGAAATCCTGGGCCAGTTTTTCAATGGCAGGAACAAGACCGGAAGTGGAAAGAGTGATTCTTCTCTGGCCAAGTCCAAGGCCTTTTTCACTCATAAAGATAAGTGTCGCCTTCTTCATATTTTCAAAGTTATGAAGGGGTTCACCCTGGCCCATATAAACGATGTTCGTTAACTTTTCTTCAGCATGAACATTATCCATCAGCCACTTCTGAACAGTGATGAACTGAAGGACAACTTCACTCACTTTCAGATGGCGCTTCAATCCCTGAGTAGCGGTATGACAGAACGTACAACCGACGGCACAGCCAACTTGAGAAGAAACACACAGGGTGAGCCTGTCTCTTGCCGGGATTGCAACTGTCTCTACAGTTTGACCATCATGCATTTTCACCAGAAATTTTCTGGTGCCGTCTTTTGAAAGACCATTCCATACAACTTTCAGAAGGGAGAAATCATAATTCTCAAGAAAAAATTCCCGGGCCTTATTGGAAACATTACTCCACTCGGCGGGATTATGAATCCATTTCTTATAAACCCAGTCGAACATCTGGGTTGCCCCAAAAGGAGAAAAGCCCTTCTCGACAAGGAGGGCCTTGAGGTCGTCGTAGGTAAGATCAAAGAATGAAGGTTTCATGGGGCTATAAGTAAGGTCTTCACTATGGAAAAGCAAGGGAAATGGACTTGACCAGAAAAGATAACAGAGTCCCAAAAACTTCATTAAATTCAGCGGCTTTAAGGACTTAAGGCTTTATTAGGTTCACGTCCCATTCCCCCCATTGGAAAATGGGACATGACCAAGGAGGGTCTATGAAAAAAATGCTCTTTTTCAGTGTTCTTTTTTCTATCCTGACCGTGCAATACGGTTGTGAAAGCCAAAGAAACGAACCCATCCAGGAACAAAGAGAACCAGGTCCGGGAGAAGGTGCTCCCCATGCAGTTCCCGAACATGGAAGTGGTTTTTAATCTTTGGAGGATTATATGAAAAAATTCCTTTGGATCTTCTCGGTAATGGCCCTTTATAGTGTGCAGTTTGGATGTCGTGAGTTGAGTGAGCAGGAAGATCCAAAATCCCTGTTGGGAAAATTAACGACTAGCTGAAAAGCTTTCCAAAAAGGCCTTTTTTCTTCACTGATTCATTTACGATCAGTTCACCAAATCGGGAAAAGATGGCCTTGTAGGAATTGAGATCACGGGCACCATCTAAACCGATGTTATAATCCTGAACAGAAATCATTCGTACTTCCCGGGAGGAAAGTTCAGATGAAACTCTTAACGCGAAGACCTTCAGATCGTCTAAATTCAAAAAAGTAAGTTTTTCATGATCCGCATCGGGAACAGTTTTAGATAATTCCCGTAACAGCTCTCTATCCAGGAACCCCTCATCGGAGAAGAAATACAAAACTCCGTAACTCGCGGGCCGGAAATCTCCTTCCTGATTTTGGGAAGCCTGAAAGTGGTAAATGAGATTAAGAGACATTACCCCTCCTCATAGTGGCCGAAATCAAGAGCAATCTTTCCATTAGGAAGAAGCTCCACTTCTACCCCATCAGGGGTGGACTTAGCATGGGCCCTCGTGGGATCAATCAGCTTCATGAAAGCAAAATGCTTTTGAGTTTTAATGGAAACCATCTTCTTGTAACTTGTAGGGTTATAGAGATTCACCCTTCTCACATCCAGGTAAGACAGTTCATGAGGCGTCGTAGAGCGTATTCTCCACAGACTGAAAACATCTTCATCCATCATCATTTCGGGCTGAACCAGGTTGAGATATTTAAAGATATGATCCCAGAATTTCTCCCGGGAAGGGTTTTCAATTAATTTGCTTCCTTCAAAAATAATGAGCTTTCCCTCTCCCAATTCACAGACCTGGGTAGAGGTCATGAAGTTCACGGACTGCGACTTGATATTATTTTCCAGAAGAAAAATCTGAAGTTTCTTATCAAGACCTTCAGGCATTCCGGACCTGTCGAGGAGAACGGTCTGACCCATCATGAAGAGTTTTAAAAGCTGAGCGAACACGGTTCTGGTTAGATCTTCCCCGTGGAAAAACTTCAGCTTGTGATGATGGGTATCTATCCATTCAGGAGTAAAAGGTAATTCTGTATGATTCTGGTAGAGCCACTTGAAGTGTTTCCCCAGATAAGGTTCCAGTCCGGTTTGCTGAAAGTGCGCATTTTTCTTTCCGCCAAAAAGATCAACGACACCAAAAGGCCTGAAGTCAGTGTCTGTTTTATGCGAGTCGTAGCGATAACGTTCTTCAATTGCCCTTGAGCCGAAGTGTTCATTGAGAATCCACGAAAGAATTTCTTTCTTCTCCAGAGGAGTCAGAAGCGCGCTCGATATCCATTCTGAATTAATAAAGAGCCCAAAGAGGTCTCTGGTGTATTCCAGTTGCGACTTCCCACCTGGAAGAGATCTTAGAATAGTTTCCTGAGGAGAACCTCCGAGCATCACAATTCTTTGCACGCCTCCCCAGAAAGGGGCCAGGGCGGATTCAGCTGTTGAAGAAAATAAATTTCCAACCTCTGAAGTAAAAGTTTCTTTTAATTCTGCTTCTACCTGAGGAGCATTGATGTCTGCTCCCTGAGGGTGATTCTGTTTCAAAAACCTTGAAAAGCCCTGCTCAAAGGCAATTGAAGAATCCTCATGGTAAGACAGGAGATTATTATCCTGGCAGTAAAAATACTTCGTCCCCCAAACAGGGGCCTTAATTCTATGGGTTGTCAAAAATGTCGCAAAGGCCTTAAGAAATCCTGAATACCCCTCCCACACTTTTGGCTCGAAGAAAGAAAAGATCTTATGCAGGTTCGATTCCTGATCAAGCACAGCGAGATGCACCCCTTCTCTTGAAGTCGATAAAGTCCTCGCCGAATAAACGGGAACTCCACCATTAGGAAGAAAGGGGGCGGAGTTAAAGGCAGGAGCCAACAAAACTTTCGACCGTGCTGCGTTAATAATTGAGTTAATCGTAGAAGATCTTTTTCGGGGGAATTTCCTTCAAAGTCCCAGGCTCCAGGATTTTCCCCGTGAAGTCCCCAATACAGAGGAATAAATATCACCTCGTGAGGGGGGAATTGAACAATCCGGCTCTCCCAGAGGGCGGCTGAAGTTTTCCAATAGAAAAACCATTGCTCTCCAGGGCGGACAGGATCAAAGCTTTTAGAGTTCTCTAAATAAGTCACAACTCATTTTATCTCGATAAAAGATAAGAAGTGTATCAAAATAATGGGGCGCATTCCCTTTACCAAAAACTGATTTATCCGCTACACTTTACCCTCTCAAAAAGGATGTCCGATATGTGGTTTTTCACCCAAGAAGAAAAAGAAATTCAAAGAGTCTGCCGGGACTTTGCCCAGAACGAGCTCGCTCCATTTGCTGAAAAGCATGACACAGAGGAAAGCTTTAACCTCAAGGCCTTCAAACATATGGGGGACCTTGGACTACTTGGAATAACCGCTGATCCTGATTATGGTGGCTCTGGCATGGGGGCAACTGCCGCGACGATCGTGATGGAAGAATTCGGAAAGGCCTGCGCGGGATCAACACTTTCTTATCTGGCCCACACCATTCTCTGTGTGAATAACTTAAATAATAATGGTTCCCCTGAGCAAAAAGAAAAATATCTTCCGAAGCTCATCACTGGTGAGCATGTTGGATGTATGGGTATGTCGGAACCTGAATATGGTTCTGATGCTGTCGGCATGCAGACCAAGGCCGTTAAGAACGGTGACTTCTATGAAATCACCGGGAACAAAATGTGGATCACCAACGCTCAGTACGCTGACGTCGTTTATCTCTACACCAGAACCGGCCCGGGAAAAAAAGATCTCACCACTTTCATCGTGGAAAAAGGGACTCCTGGTTTTACCGTCTCTAAAGAGATTCACAAAATGGGAATGCGTTCCTCTCCTACCGGTGAGCTTTCATTTGATAAATGCAAAGTGCCCCTAGCTAACAGAGTGGGTGAAGAAGGAGATTCCGTTATTCACATGATGAAGAATCTGGAGATCGAACGTATCACCATCTCCGGTATCTCGCTTGGTATCGCCCAGGCCTGCCTGGATCAGTGTATCAAGTACGCAGGCGAAAGAAAGCAGTTCGGAAAAACTCTCGCGCACTTTCAGATGATGCAAAAAATGATTGCTGAAATGTACGCGGAAACCGAGGCCATGAGACGCATGCTCTATACAGTTTGTTACGAATACGATCATGGAAACAAATCAAATAACCTCGCCTCTGCCGTCAAACTTCAGCTTCCGAAGATGGCGACCAAGATTGCTCTCGATGCCATCCAGCTTCACGGTGGCTACGGCTACTCCAGAGAGTTCCCGGTTGAAAGAATGATGAGGGATAACAAGCTCAATGAAATCGGGGCCGGAACAACGAAGTGATGATTTTGATCATTGCAAAGAACCTGTTGAGAGAGGCTTTAAGGAATTAAGGTTTACTCAGTCCTCAATATGAATACGGTCCCGGACCTTTCCGAGGGAAAGTGTCCGGGAGAAAGTTGGAGCACATGAACGATTTCCAGAAAGAATTAATTCTCAATTTAAGAAAATATTGTCAGACATCCATAGAGCCTCACATGGAACATGACGATGCGGAAGGAAAGTTTCGCATGGAAATTTTCCGTGGCCTCGGTGAGTACGGTGTAACCGGTGTCACTCTTCCTGAAGAATTTGGTGGAGCTGGTCTTTCCTATCATGATTACACGTTGATTCTTGAAGAGATTGCCAAGTGGTCTGTACCTTATGCTGTCACAGTATCTGTATCAAGCATGGTTCAATCGATCCTGAAAGAATATGGAAACAAAATTCAGAAGGAACAATACCTGCCTGAACTCACCAGTGGTGAGGCCATTGGTGCTTTTGCACTTTCTGAATCTCACGCCGGATCCGATGCCGCTAATCTAAAAACCACAGCTAAAAAAGTTGATGGCGGATACATGCTCAATGGCACCAAAATGTGGATCACATCCGGTGGAATTGCAAAAACTTATATCGTTATGGCGAGGACTGGAGGCGATGGTTCTAAAGGTGTATCTGCTTTCATCGTCCGTGATGGCATGAAAGGTTTTTCTTTCGGAAAAGCGGAAAAGAAAATGGGATGGAAAACCTCACCTACCAGAGAACTTGTTTTTGAAAACTGTTTTGTGCCTGAAGAAAATCGTCTCCTTGATGAGGGCCAGGGCTTTAAAGTTGCAATGGGTGGACTTGACCGGGGGCGTGTAGCAATAGGTGCCATTGGTGTCGGGTGTGCTCAGCGTGCGCTCGATGAATCAATCCGCTACTCTCTTTCGCGTCAACAGTTCAAGCAGCCCATTTTCGATTTTCAGGGGCTGCAGTTCATGTTATCTGATATGGCGACGGAGACTGAAGCTTCCCGTCTCCTTGTTCACTCGGCAGCACATTCACTTGATTCGACTAAACCTGATTCCAAGCTCTGTTCAATGGCAAAGCTTAAGGCCACCGACACAGCGATGAAGGTTACCACTGATGCCGTTCAGGTTTTAGGAGGAGTCGGATACACTTCGGAATATCCTGTTGAGCGCTTCATGAGGGATGCGAAAGTTCTCCAGATTGTAGAGGGTACTAATCAAATCCAACGTGTGGTCATTGCCCGCCACCTCAAAAGAGAGTACGAACATCATGCTTAATTGGAAAATCAGATCAAGTCATTCCCCAACTTCTACTCCATCTGATGAGGCCATTAAGGCTTATCAAAAAACCCTTTCTTCGGAAGACATTGGATTTTTCAGGCTTCCTCAGAATAAAGAACTTCTCGAAGCGACTCGGAAGGTTTTCGAACAATTCAAGCATAAAAAATATTTCATTCAGATTGGCATTGGCGGAAGTGCTCTGGGGCCGGAAATGCTTCTCTCGGCACTGGGAGATCCGTCCGGAGTTGAGTTCGTTTTCTTAAACAATATCGATCCTGATGATATGTGCAGGAAGCTTGATAAAGTGAATATCAAAGATTCCCTGATCTATGTCGTCTCAAAATCAGGAACAACTCCAGAAACAGTTGCGGCCATGGCAATAGTTCTTAATTTCCTTAAAGAAGCCGGAGTGAACGAAGATAAATACAAGGACTATTTTGTTTTCTGTACTGATCCGGTTAAAGGAGAGCTTCGAAAACTTTCACATGAATGGGGAGTTCACACTCTGGAAATTCCTTCCAATGTAGGAGGCAGGTTTTCCGTACTGACTCCCGTAGGTTTTCTTCCCGCCTTATTTGCAGGAATCAATGTTGCCGCCATTCTTGAAGGTGCTGAAGACATTCAGAAGCATCTGTCTGATCCCAAAGTTGGAAAAGACTTTTTTGACCTTGCCTTCTTTCTTCGGGATCTCCATGACAAAGGGATTCATCAAACTGTGATGATGCCCTACTCATCCCTCTTGAAAGACTACTCGGCATGGTTTGTTCAACTATGGGCAGAAAGCCTGGGGAAAAATGGCAAGGGACTTACGCCAATTCCTGCCTATGGTGCCACCGACCAACATTCTCAAATGCAATTATTTATGGAAGGGCCCGTTGATAAAGTCCTCATGTTGATCGAAGTTCAGAAATTTCAAGTGGATTTTCCTCTTAAGAATTCTTTAACAGGTGAAAGTTTTAAAAACCTGGCCCCTTTCCATTTATCAGATCTCATGAAGGCCGAATTCGAGGGCACTCTCACGGCCCTGCAGGAGAATGGGCGCCACGTGGTTCATCTTTCCATCCCTTCCCTCCAGGAGGAATTCCTTGGTCAACTTATTCTATTTGCGGAGTGCCTGACGGTCATGGTCGGGGAACTCCTTAAGGTTGACCCATTTAACCAGCCGGGAGTCGAAGCGGGAAAAAAATATGCTAAAGAGTGGTTAAAAAACCATCAGTAAATGCCGATAGGTCATCATCTGCGTCTTGCTCAAAATGGGCAGTGGCCCTAGAATAGATAGCACACTAAAGGTTTGATTTCTGGAGAAGACATGAGCGATGATAACAGCACCGTCGTCATAACTGATATACGTAAGGCCCTGGCCTCTCTTGAAGAAGAGGCCAAGCAAAAGCCTGCCTGTTTATTGGTTGTAGGCGGAGAATTGAACGGGACAATTTTCAATCTTAACCCTGGTGAAACAGTGGTAGGAAGAAACCCGGATTGTACCATCCCTCTTGATTTTCACGGAGTTTCGAGAAAACATTTCACAGTCACAGTTGATGATTCACAGGCCATTGTCACAGACCTTGGTTCTGCTAACGGTACTTATCTCAATAATCAGAAATTGGAGACTCCAACAGTTCTGAAGCGCGCTGACGTTATTAAGATTGGAGCTATTGCCATGAAGTTTCTTCCGAAAGGAGATCCTGAAAGGCTTACCTACGATAAGCTCCACGAAGAGGCCAATACTGATGGCCTTACAAAATGCTATAACAAGACTTACTTTAATAACTCGCTAGAGCTTGAAGTTAAGAAAAGTAAAGTAACAGGAAAACCTCTGAGTCTTATTATTTTCGATCTTGATCACTTCAAGAAGCTCAATGATAACTACGGACACGATGCCGGTGACTATGTTCTGAAAGAAAAGGCACGTCTTGTTCGTGAAAACGGAATTCGTCAAGGTGACATCTTCGCCCGTTATGGTGGAGAAGAATTCTGTATCCTTCTACCAAATACCAATTTGAAGCAAGGCTTTGAGATCGCAGAGCGACTAAGAAAGTTAGTTGAGAAGCATGAGTTCATTTATGATGGAAAGCGCTTACCTGTTACGGCTTCCATTGGTGTTGCCGATTATCGCCAGGGTGTGAATAACGGAACAGATCTCTTTAAACGAGCAGATTCTGCTGTTTATAAATCAAAAGAAGGCGGAAGGAACCAGGTTAACTTCTTTAAAGCATAAATGAATGCTCTTCCTCCAAAAATTGATCTTCTACCGGAACATTTAATCGATCAAATCAAGGCTGGGGAGGTTATTGAACGCCCCGGGAACCTCATAAAAGAAATTCTTGAAAATGCAGTGGATGCAGGTTCAACAAAACTTGAACTTCTGGTTAAGAATAATGGTCTTGATCTCATCTCCTTAAAAGACAATGGCCATGGAATGAGGTTTCAGGATCTTCCCCTCGCCTTCTCACGACATGCAACTTCCAAGATCTCCCGGTTTGAAGATCTATACAAACTTCACTCCTTCGGATTCAGAGGTGAAGCCCTGGCCTCGATTGCTGCCATTTCAAAGCTTCAATGCATTTCAAAAACTGCTGATAGTTCCTCTGCCAGTGAACTGAAAATTGAGGGAGGAGAAACCATTCTCCATGATGAGAGAAAGACCTTTCCTATGGATCATGGAACGGAACTTGTTATTCAGGACTTATTTTTCAACACCCCTGCAAGATTGAAATTCATTCAGTCGCAGCAGGCGGAACGCACTTTCATCAAGAAAATTATCTTTGCTTTTATCCTTTCCAAGCCGGACATTGAATTCCAGATAAAAATCGATGAGGGAGAAAAGGAAATATTTCCTGCTCGTGGTACTCTACTTGAAAGGATAGCTGACCTTTTTCCCAAAGCAAAAGATTCTATTCTTCATTCCCAGAAGTTTTATGAAAATAATGAACTCGACCTTTTTTTGATTCCGGGACAGTTTAAAGGGCCCTTAAAGCTTCAGAATATTTTTATCAATAATCGCTTCATTTTAGACAAACAACTCCATCGCGTACTCTCCAATGCTCTCGATGCAACTTTTGGTGGTGATGACTTTCATTATATTGCCCATATTTTTCTTCCCCCTGATGCCATCGATGTAAACGTCCACCCGAATAAAACGATTATCAAGGTGATGGAAAACTCCAAGCTTATAAGCCTTCTGACCTCCACTGTTAAAGAAACAGCAGGAAAGAAGGTTATAAAGGAGTCCCCAGGTCTTCAAAGTTCACCAAGCACCATGCCTTCTTTTCTGGATAACCTTGGAGGAACTCCTACTCTTCAACAGGAAAGACATCAGTACAATATGGAGGGATTATTCTCTCCTCATCAGCTCCCTCAGAACTCTCAGGATGATCTTATCTGGATGGGTAATTCGTTTCTTAAAAAGTTGCAGGATAAATGGATCGCCGTTTCTGCAAACAGGCTTCTGGAGCTTTATACAACGACTAAGCTAAAAAATAATTCGCCCACCATTCCTCTCCTGGTGAGTGAGCCCTTTCCTGCCAGGAAGGTGAAAGCTGAAACACTAAAGATCTTGGGAGAAAGTGGAACAGAGATTGAATTTCTTGGATCTGAAACCCTGGTTCTCAGAGGGATTCCGGAATGGATGAATGGTTTTCCCTTAAAGGATATTCTTCTCACTTTACTGGAAGAAAGGTCATTTTCCGATCTGGAAATTAATCCTCTGGACTGGTCTCAGAGCACTTGGGAATCAATGTTGGCCTTCTTTCCTATTGATGAACTCATTTCGAAAAAGATTGTTATCGATCTTACATTACTGCTGGCAGAAAAATTCAGATGAAAGTTATCGTCATTTCCGGGCCGACAGCTACAGGAAAAACTGACCTAGCCGTTGAGCTGGCAACTACATTCGGGGGCGAGGTCGTCAATTTCGATTCCCTCCTCCTTTATAAAGAAATCACAATTGGTACCGCCAAGCCTTCTAAAGAAGAACAGAAGGCCATCCCCCACCACATGATTGATGTTCGAAGCATTTCTCATCCCATGAATGCCGCCGACTACGCCAGAGAAGCGCTCCCTATTATTGAGAGACTACTCGCGGAAAACAAGCTGGTGTATCTTGTTGGAGGAAGTGGCTTTTATCTTCAGGCCCTTCTGAAGGGGATGTATGATTCGCCGACTACTCCTGAATCAGTTACAAAAAAATCCAACGAGCTTTATGAGAGAGGCGGAATTAAACCGTTCCTTGAGATATTAAAAGAAAATGATCCTGATAGTTTCACCCGCTATCATGAGAATGACCATTACCGGGTCAGGAGAGCCGTTGAACATTGGTGGACAACGGGAACGCCGATGTTTTCGGCCCGGTCATCAAAAGATGAATCCAATGAAAAGCTTAATCGCCCAACCATCCATCCCTGGGACCTTCTTCATATTTACCTCGATATTCCAAGGGAAGAGCACTTAAAAATAATTGAAACCCGCACAGAGAAAATGCTTCAAGGTGGACTCATCGAAGAAGTGAAGTCTCTCCTCGATCAGGGATTTACCGGTCTGGAAAAACCTCTTCAGAGCATAGGCTACAAAGAAACCCTGGACTACATTTTCGGTGTTTTTAAAAGTCTAAACGACTGCAAAGAAAGAATTATCATTTCAACCAGACAACTGGCGAAGTCCCAAAGGACCTGGTTTAAGCGGGATCCTTTCAAGAAAACTTTTCATACACTTGAAGAAAGAAAAGAAATCTTTCTCCAAGTAGATGAATTTATCAGTTCTAGGGATCAGGAGTAAGGGTTGTATTCAGAGTATGAGGCAGCATTGGCATTGTCTGCTGAGGAAACTCTCCTGTAAGAGAGTTTAAAAAAGCAACGATGTCATCCACCTGGTTATCTTTGAGATCCATTCCTAATTGAGTTTTGGCCATGACTCTCACTGCTTCATCCAGCGTCTTAACTTTGCCATTATGAAAATAAGGTGCGGTGAGGGCCACGTTTCGCCAGGTGGGAACGCGCCAGTGATTTTTATCTTCATCTTTTTTAGTAACTTCGTAACGTCCAAGATCTGCAGTTAAATCATACATCTTGTCATACTTTGAACCTGGAATCTGAGGGAATGGCTGGTAATTCCCTTCTCCCATCTTAAAGCCTTCACCTGCAAGGTTCACCCCTGTGTGGCAGGAAGTACATCCGATTTCTTCAACCAACTTCATTCCTCTAATCTGTGAAGCACTTAGGGCCTTCTTATTACCTTTCAGATAACGGTCAAAAGGAGAATTTGGAGTGATAAGGGTTCTCTCATAAGCAGCTATTGCTTTAGCAGCATTCTTAATCGTTGGTTGTTTTTCTTTCGGGAAAACTTTTTTAAAGGCCCCTACATACCCCGGAATTTTTTTTATTCTTTCAATCGCCAGATCATGAGAAGTCATCCCCATTTCAATAGGATTAGTGATCGGCCCTACGGCCTGATCTTCCAGAGAAGCGGCCCTCCCATCCCAGAACTGGACAGTCATGTAGGCCGAGTTCCACACTGTTGGTGAACCTCTTCCTCCTCTTTGGCCGTGAACACCAACACCAACCGGACGACCATCTCCCCCGTGAAACATGACGTTGTGACAAGAGTTACAGGAAACGGTTCCATCGATAGAGAGACGCGGATCAAAATAGAGCATCTTACCCAGCTCTATTTTTTCTTTGGTCTGAGGATTATCTGCTGGAATGGGAGGAGAATCCGGTAGTGGTCTCCACTCAGCATAAGACGTAAAGGAGAGCATGAACAATGGAATGAGCAAGGATTTTCTTAGGTGCATTTAAACTTCCTCTCTAGTAAAATAAAGTCTGGTTGAACCTATTTTAAAGGCAATTCTGATTGCAGAAAACGACAAATATGATGCAGGCAAATGATAAGTTAAAAGTGATCGTAATTTCAGATGGTACTGGAGAGACGGCGTCGGCCATCACCCGGGCTGCCATGACCCAGTTCGCAGATAAGGAAATTTTCTTCACGAGGTATAAAAATATCAGAACCCGTGAACAGATTGACGCCATTTTCCAGGAAGCGGCCATTCATCATGACATTGTTGTTTATACCATCGTATCAGTTGAACTCCGGGCCTACATTGCAGAACTCTCAAAAAGAGACCATGTACGTTCTGTCGATGTAATGGGTCCCCTGCTCACTTGTTTTTCTAACTTTTTTGAAGCGGAACCTGATTATCAACCAGGTCTTCTCCATGCCGTTAACGACCAATACTTTAAACGGGTAGCCGCCATAGAGTTCACTCTCAATCATGATGATGGAAGAAATATAAATTCACTGGAAGAAGCAGATGTTGTCCTCGTTGGTATCTCCCGCACTTCAAAGACACCCCTTTCCATGTATCTGTCCCTGGAAGGAATCAAGACAGTCAATGTTCCCATAGTGATGGGCGTTCCACTTCCTGAGAAATTATTTCAGATAGACCAGAGAAAGATTTTCGGTCTTACCATTGATTCCGATGCTCTCTTTCAGATTCGGAAGAACCGCCTCTCGAGACTTGGACTTGCTAAAGAAGAAGGTGATTATGCGGACATGTCGAAAGTTTCTGAGGAAATTGAATGGGCTAACCGCATATTCTCAGAGAATAAACGCTGGCCGGTTTTTAACGTCACAGGAAAGGCCCTGGAAGAAACAGCCGCTGAGATCATCAAGCTTCTGAACATGAGAAAAGTAAATCGTTTCAAGCAATCTAAGCGCTTTCCCGATGAGAAAAAAGACGGAAACGGAGAGAGCTGACTTTTACTCGAGGAAGTGTTTCTTATTCTCTTCGATCGTGAATTCAACTTTCTTCTCTGTACCGAGAATCGGGTTCACAACCTTCGCCTGATATGTCCCTTCCGGAATGTGCATATCACTGAATGGAAGGTTTCGTTCCACAAGTTCACCGGCCTCTTCATATACCAGTTTTGATCCTGCAGTGTAGTTTTGAGAAGTTGTTAAAAGTCCCATTCGGGCCCTTTCAAGTTCAGGCACGTTGATCACGGTTGAATTGTTAGCTGAATCCAGTGTGACCTTCGCTATGTAAGGAATATATCCTTGCTTCTTGACTGTGATGGTGATCTGCCGGTTAAGATCAACAATAATCGGTCTTCCAATATATTGAGTTTTAGTGCCGTTAATATATAGTTCCATTGAAACATCAAGACCACCAAGGATAAGCTTTCCATTGGCCTCAAGTTCCTTAGTGCCTGGAACTTGTGCTGTTCCCTTAGCTGCTTTTGGTTCTGAAGAAATTGTCCTGCTGGCTCCACCGTGAATCATGCGGTAAAGATTGAACCCTGTAATCCCCTCAATTAAGTCCGCCTGGAAATAGGCCAGCCCAGCAAATGAAGCCGCCACGATCAAAAGGATTGTGGACATTGAAGAAGATTGTTTCTCTGTCTCTCTTGAAATTTCTTTTTTACTCATTACACGGCTGGAAGTTTTTTCTTTCGCCGTGCGAATGGAAGAAGCAGAGGAGTTGATCTTGTTATTCTTAGAAGCCGCTTTCGCATTGGAAAGGGTTGTCTTATTTAATTTCTTTGTCGCTGTTTTTTCTTTGTCAGGCCGGTCAATGGTAATTTCCACTTCGCTGGGCTTAAGATCAAGCTCAATCTCACGAGGCTTCTCTCTGACAGGTTCTTTGTTTGCGGTTGGACGGCCACTTAAACCGGCTTCTTTCTTGCTGATCTTACCGGTTCTACTCTCCTCCTGCTTCATATCTTCAATATAAGGCTGGATATCAATGCTTCCGTAATCAACAAACTTATCCTGATCACTTGTGATCTCAGATTTAAACAGGTCGAAAGCAAATGACTTTAAATCTGAAGCGTTAAAATCAGGGTAAGTAGAATAGAGGAAACGAACCAGGGCACGGTTCATCTGATCAAGGTTTTCGTAACGATGAGCACGATCTTTAGAAAGCGCCTTCATGACAATCGCATCGAGTTCTTTTGGAACAGATGGATTGATCTCTGACGGAGGAATGATTTTACAGGCCTGAATCTGTTTTAAAACAGCAAGATCGTTATTGGCCTGGAAAAGCTTTCTCGAACAGAGCATTTCCCAAAGAGTAATACCCACAGCGAATTCATCGTAGCGGGCATCAAGTTCAAGCCCATCCAGATACTCCGGAGCCAGGTAAGAGAGCTTCCCTTTAATCGTTCCTGCCTGAGTTGCCTCAGAGTTGGTATTCGCTTTAGCGATACCAAAGTCAATGACCTTCACAGCTCCATCATAAGTAAGCATGATATTGTGTGGGGAAATATCCCGGTGGACGATATTATAAGGTTTACCTGTGAGTTTATCAGTGAATGTGTGCGCGTAATGAAGACCCAGACACACTTGAGAGATAATGAAACAGGAAATCTCAACCGGGAAAACCACTTTCCTCTCTTTAAGGCGATCAAGGTATTGTTTCAAGTTGGCACCATGGATGTACTCCATGGCAGTGTAGAGCTGACCGTTTACTTTACCGTAGTCGTACACCTGCATGATGTTCGGATGAAGCATACCAAAGGTGATATTAAGCTCATCCTGAAACATTCGAACAAAAGCTTCGTCATTGGAAAATTGCGGTTGAACCATCTTCACGGCAACCATCTTATTGGCCTGCTCACCAAGGTAACGGGCACGACAGATCTTCGCCATACCACCGTCTACAAGGTGGTCCAAAATTAGATACTTTCCAAATCGTTGAAACTTTTTATCGCTCATAATGCCTCAAGGACCTATCGGTTGAAATAGGAATTTCTTAAGCAAAATAAGTGCTTATCTCACATTTAAAGGTCAAGTTCGAAATTTCAGTAATTTGTGGATTAAAGGTCTACCTCTAACTCTGTAAAACCAGGAAAGTTAATCAGGAGATCACTTGTCCCTAGCCTAGAAGGTGCCCGCTTGCAATAGCCAATGACCTTATAGTTTTCAAGTTTCCATTCCACCGCTGAAGGATGGCTTTTTAAATAGTTAGCGAACGTATTCACAACCACATCATCATAACCATTGAGCTTCATCTGTTCCCTGGCAAGTATGTGGGAAATTTTCTGAGGATCGGCACTATAGGAAACTGAAACCAGGAAGTTTTCACATTTTACGAAGAACTCTTTTTCGGAAGGTGAAAACCACTGAGCGAAAGGTGAATCAATATCAGCTTTCCATAACAGCATGTCGTAATAAAGGCTCATACCATGATACCAGCTTAAGCGCTTCATTTTGAGATTCTGATCCCAGGTTTGATCCTTATAAGCCCCACCCGTGAAATTAACTGTTCCCTTAGTTGTCTTGTTATAACTCTTGTAGACCGCGCAACTGGAAACTGCGAGGAGAAGGAGAATTACTAACGACTTCATGGGGACTCCTTAATTAACTTATCAACCCATGTCTTCATTGTCTGAAAAATGTCCTGACGGTCAATTTCATTCCAAAGTTCATGGTGATGGTCTGGATATTGTATGATCTGTGTGAGCTGTTTATCAATCCCATGAGCAAAAAGAAGAGTGCTGGTGGGATCAACGATTTTATCATTTCCGGCAATAAGGAAGAGGCTTGGAATTCGGAGATAGTAGGATAATCCAATAATCTTATTACTCGCCTCTAAGATTTCCTTGACCATGCGGACACTCATAAATTTTGGTATCAGAGGATCGGTATCAAAATCATTCGCACGATCAGGATCCCTGGTCATATCTTTTCCATTATAGATGACCGGCAAGTGCAGCTTGGGAGTGAGCTTATTCAACTTATTCAGGATCGGCAGAGAAAAAGTCTCAAGGATGGTTCTTGGCCTGATACAGGGACTCGAAAAGATCAATCCCTTCACCGGGAAAGGATACCCGTAAGAAGGATCCAGAAGACGGGTAAGAGTAATGAGTCCACCGAGGCTATGAGCGCAGATGAAAGTCTGCGTCTCCTTGGTATTCTTAGACTCAACAAACTCACCTATCTTCGCAAAGTCTTCTATATAATGATTGAAGCTTTCAACATAGGCCCTCGTCCCGCCACTCCTTCCATGTCCGATGTTATCAAAAATAGTTACTGCTACCTGAGGATATTTTCTTAACCAATAATGAACGAGATCCATATGCCGGCCAGAGTGTTCAATTGCACCGTGGACCAGAAGGAAGTGAAGCTTGGGAGTGCCGCGAGAAAAATGGCGAATAAAAAGATCGCCCTCGCCATCACAGCAGGTAATCGAAAAATCTTCTGTTTCAAACGGAACGATCTTTGAAGCCACAATTAGTTTTCTTGCAAATATTTTTCTATTGAACGTTTCGCCTCATCTGACAGGCCCTGGAACCTGAAAGAAAAGCCTGAGTTCCCTTCCAGAATTCTGACAACCAGACCTGAAGCTGTAAAATGATATTCAGAGTTTTCGGGATGAACATTTATGGTTATCTTATCTCCCACATTCCCTTTAAAATCATCGATAAGAATCTGCATTCCACCGATTGAAATATCCCGGCAGATTCCTTCAAAAAGGTTCTTATTGTTCTGAATAAAGAGCCTTGCGATGAAAGGCTTTCTTGTCGTCACTCTACGGTCAGACTCCTGAATGACAGGTGGAACTTCTTCAAACACTTCCTGATACTCTGGCAGGTCTCCGAGAAGTTTATAGTCACGGGTTCCTTTAATGAAAATTTCTGTCTTTCCGTTGATTCTGTTTTCTTTAAAAAGTTTTTTTAAGAGATTCAGCGAATAAGGCCCATACTCCGTTGGCGCTTCACCTCTATCCGCTCCAACTCTGATGAAGATAACTTTTTCATCAGGATTAAGATCTTTAAGGCTCAATTCCTTCTCCTGAGGAAATTCAGGAGCTGGAGGAAAATCGGGGCCGGCCGCTTCTGTCTTCACCTCAAGTTCAGGGACTTCTTTTATCTTCTTCCAGTTCTCAAAACCTTTTTTCCAGACGTAGTCTTCTGTTTTAAGTTCCTGATTTCTAATCAAAGACTCAATCACTTCAATTGCGACCGGTCCTTGACGATTACCTTTTTGAACGTAATACCAGTTATCCGCCATACTATTCCTCAACTTATTGAAATAATTATTAATTAATATCTTACTCCAACCCATCAGAAATAAAGGCGTTGAGGCAACATTTTCCCTCTCAAAAATGACCTACTAATCCCCTCAAAATTAAAGTTATGAGGCCCTTTCTCCGATTAGCCAGAGAGAACTACCTTAAGGTGTGATTATGAAAATACAATGGTCAGTCTTTTTATCCTTTCTTTTACTCTTTACCCTTGTGGGGTGTGGAGGCGAAGAATTCGGAACTGCCCCTCAATCAACGAAGCAAACACCTAACGCTTTAACTAACTATTCACACTCATCCTGTTCAACCTTCACTCTTATCAGGCCAAAAGTTGATGTCCTTTACGTTGTGGATAACTCTTCCAGTAACTACTACATTCCTGATCAGGTAAAGAGCGCCCTTGGCCAGACAGTGAATTCCCTTTCATCGAGCTTTGATTTCCGGGTGATCGGTACTCCTCTGCTTGAAACATCTCAGGGGAATGCGGATTTTCAGGTGATGACCAACTCCTCAGACCTGAGCGGAATTCCATCTGACGCCAGAAGAATTACTAGTGCCAGCTACTTCTCCTTCTTTTCAAATGCCCCTACTTCCGGTGCAGAAAAAGGCTTAGGCAGACTTGTGAGCTTCTTGAATGCTCATCAAAATGCCCTCATCCGAAGAGAATCCCACCTGGTTGTGGTTTTAGTTTCCAACGGCCGTGATGCGGAAGTTGAAGATGATCCCTTTGGAACTGGTCAGACAGTTCTGAACACGACTAACTGGAATGCGAGACTCACGAGCTTAAGAAACATAAAAACAAGTCTGGATTCTCTACAATTAAGACTTATCTCTGTTACTGCTCACACCCATGCTTGTAAGCCAGGGTGGAGAGGTTCGGAAAAGTCTTATATAAAAATGTCCAAGCAGCTCTATGCTGACTCCGGGGCCACAGATAATCCTGCGAAGCAGGATGCTCACGATCTTTGTAACTCTGAAACCAATATCTTTGAACCAATCAACAATTCTATTCAGCAAGTTCTGATCCCTCACCAGTACCGCTACTGGCCGATCACTTTTGCAGAAAACGATGAAATGGTTTCATTAAATGAAATCCGTGTTCATAAAGTCAGCTCAAACGGTACCAGTGTTGAGCTTACCAGAAACACCGATTGGACGTATGAATACAAAAACCCTGCTGAGAATATGAATACAAGAGAGCTACCAACTCCAGGTGAACCCGTTTTTGGAAGTCATTTCATCCGCTTCAGCAATCTTCTCGTTTATCCAGATTGTGTGCTTGTAACCTCTGTCTCACGTACAGAATACTTCGGTTTCGTGGTTCTTCCTCAGAAACCCGTTGTGAGTTCGATAAACCTCAGAATTAATGGGCGGACAATTCCACAAAGCAGCACCAATGGGTGGAGTGACCTCACTTCAAGTGCGACGACCAGGAACATTAAGGTTCCTTATCCGGCCGCTGGTGATGAGAACCCTCCTGTGATCAGGACAGGATTCATGCTCCAGTTGAATGGTGCCAGCAATTACTATAAGTCCGGTGATAACGTAGAAGTGAATTACATCCCTGCAGGAATTTAATCAAACGATCCTGCAGGAGCCTTTTCCGCATTTGATTTCTTGATGGCATTCATGAAACGAATGATCGGATAAAGTTTCTGAATCTTCGGAAAATCAGTCTCTACTAGAACGTTTCCGTCCTGCATGAGGACTTCCCCGAACAACCCAACATTCTTACCGTCATCAAGATGATCTGCGTTGATGCTGACTCCCTTGGACTTAAACTCAGAAAGTATGGATGAGATGTTGTAATACTTTGTGAACTTAGGGGGAACATCATCAATCACTTTAAGGTTCGGAATATCAATCAAAGGATTGGCCGGAGCTTTTTCAATCATTTTGGCGATCAGCATTTCACACTTCTCACCTATCTTCATTTTCTTCTCTTCCGGCAGATGTCTTTCGCCGTTGTAGTAAATGAAGATCTGGCGGACGATTTCAATGTTTTTCAGAAGGAGAAGATTGGGTAACTTATCATCATCTTCCTTAATCTCCATCCATCCCAGTTGAACCAGTAAATTGATGATACTTTCAAGCTTCACTTCCATGATCTGGTACATGTCCTGAGTGTAAAGCTGAAGAGTCTTTCTGTTTACCGCAAAGGACTGAGAACGAAGTTCACCGTGGGCCTTGAAAACCAGGAACAGAGTTCCAAGAACTCTCATGACTTCAATGGGCTTCATGAATTCATAACCGGAAGGCTTGCTTCCATAAGAAACGGCCTGGTTATCTTCAAGTTCTTTGATTCTGATATTGGATTTTCTAAGTCGCTGGACAAGAGTTGTGATGATTGTTTTAAACCATGGGTTCAGAGACTGCATGGTTTTACCAAAGGCCACAAAAGAGATCTCTATTATTTCCACACTCGTGAGAGCAGCAGCTGAGCATGAACGTTTTCTGCCTGAACCATCTTCGTCGAAGTAGGCCATCTCGCCTATCACTTCACCAGCGCGAAGAACTGCGAGTTCAATAAAACCTTTTCCTTTCGGTTTATAGAGCCTCACTTGTCCTTTTTGGATGATGAACAATGAATCAGCGATCTCTCCATCGTTGAAGAGTACTTCGCCTGCTTTATAATTTTTGATACCAGACCTTGTCTGGGTTCCGGCGGAAGACATTAACGAATTTTCTCCACAATAAGGCTAAGTGCTTCACCGCCACCGATACAGATCGCCGCACAACCATACTTAGCTTTTTTCTTTCTCATCGCATTCATGAGAGTCACAACGATTCTTGCACCGGAAGCCCCTATCGGATGTCCGATAGCAACTGCTCCTCCGAATACGTTCACTTTCTCATGAGGAATTTTAAATTCTTTCATCGCCGCCATTGTTACAGCAGCAAAAGCTTCATTGATTTCAAACAGATCAATCTTATCAAGAGTAAGGTTGGCCTTCTTTAGTGATTTATTAATTGCCTCAACTGGGGCAGTTGTAAACCAGGTCGGATCATGAGCATTTGAAGCATAAGCAAGAATTTTAAACTCGGCCTTGTCTGCGAATTCATCCCCACCAAGAACAACGGCTGCAGCACCATCATTGATCGTGGAAGCGTTAGCAGCAGTGATGGTACCGTCTTTTTCAAAAGCCGGTCGAAGCGTAGGCATTTTTTCAAAGTTGGCCTTGAACGGTCCTTCATCTTCAGAAATTTCCACATCGCCTTTTTTTCCAGGAATTTTCACTGCGACGATTTCATCCTTAAAAAGTCCTTCTTTCGAAGCGGCCTGAGCGCGGACAAAAGATTCTTTAGCAAAAGCATCCTGTTCTTCGCGGGTCATTTCATATTTTTTAGTACACTCTTCAGCACAGTTGCCCATGGCCCTGTCTGTATAAACATCCCAAAGACCATCCCACTGCATAGAATCTTTCATTTCGGTTGAACCGAATTTAAAACCAGAACGGGAATTCATTAGAAGATGAGGAGCAAGAGACATGTTCTCCATGCCACCGGCAACCACAACCTGATTATCACCAGTCATAATAGAGCGAGCTCCCAGGATGATGGCCTGAAGCCCTGATCCACAAACTTTCCCTACTGTGGTGGCAGGAATGGTATTCGGAAGACCGGCGTTGAGCATGGCCTGGCGTGCAGGGGCCTGACCTACACCACTCGTCACAACATTCCCCATGAATACTTCATCAACTTTTGATTTTTCAATATTTGCTTTTTGAAGTGCACCTTCAATTGCTGTGGCTCCAAGTTTAGGGGCGGGAACTGATGAAAGAGTTCCAAGGAAGCTTCCGATTGCGGTGCGAGCACCACCAAGAATATAAACTGCCATAATGAGTTCCTTTTTAAGAATGAATCGTTGTCTTTCTTCTGCAATTATTTTAATGAAGGGCTATATAAAAGACCACTAAATTCCGGGGATAAGGCAGGTTGTCATGTTAGCTCGAAAAAAATCTTCAAAATCAGGGAAAACTCTTCCTCAAGACTGGGTGGAAAGCCTCTCCAGGCTCTTAAATGAAACATATAAGTCCGAATGCAAACAAAATGGTCGGTATTTTGATGTTTACGGACAGGCCTATCCGGAGGAGTTCCTTCTGGTTGTTTCCTATCTTTCAGAACAGGATGAATACCTTGCTCCAGTAACCCTCTTTTTAAGCAGTGAACCTGAACAGATTGGAAATGAAGAAAAAGTTAAAGAAACTCAGAAAAATTTCATCGATCTTGTCGGACTCTTCTTTGACGAGATCTTCGCAGATGAAGAATGGAATGAATTTGAGGCCAGCTGGCAGGAAGTTTCCCACAGGAATCAGAATTACTTCTACAAGATCAGCCGTGAGAACATCAATGCAACCATTGAGGCCAATCGCCTCCTGGGTGATGACTTTGAAGATGTAGAATACGAAGAAGACCTGGATCACTAAGAAATGTAGAAATAAAAAAAGGCTCCAAATGGAGCCTTTCTTATTTTAACTTAATCTTTAATTATTCATCTTCGTAACGAAGCGAACTTGAAATCGTCTCTATTCCGATATCATCATCAGAATCGTCATCATCCACAGCATTCTCAAATTCATCTTCTTCAAATTCGAAGTCAGAAGTAATGTTGAGTTCATTGAGAACTTTGTAGAACTCTTTATCATCTGAAAGATCAGAGAGAAGAGCTTCAATGTACTTCGGCGGGTACTTAGAAATAAGTTCCTCGATATACTCCTGAAGTTTTCCTTCTTTCAGAATTTCGCGTTTCTTCTGAATATTTTTCTGATTACGAATGTAATGAAGCCGGCAGTAGCTTTGGGTCGTGCGAATGTTGTCACACCCCTTCTCGATACATTCATCGTTCTTCGCATCAATGAAGAAGTCCATTGTTCCGATAGCATCTGCAATTTCTTTCCAATTGAAGTGTTCTCTTAGCTGGGCAATCTCATCAGCGATATTCGTTTCAATTTCATCAAGAGCTGCGGCCTTATAGCCTTTCTTTGAAGGCTTACTGACGAAGAGATCGTCGTGACTTTCATCTTCTTCATAAGCTTTCTTTCCGGACTTCTTATTGGCCTTGGACTTTTTATACTCTTCTTCGAACTCATCGAAGTCTTCGTCTTCATCAGATCTCTTCGTCTGGCGCTCTTCACCGAAAGCAGGTTCATCATCAGGACCAAGTTCAATATCCTCGTCCTCATCTTCTTCATCGGAAGATTTTTTCTTACCTTTCTTTCCTGCAGCTTTTTGAGCTTCCTTTTCAGCCTTAAGACGAGCTTTTTCGGCTTCCTTCTCAGCTTTCAGGCGAGCCTTCTCGGCTTCCTTCTCTTTCTTTTCTAGTTCTTTCTGTTTTGCTTTTTCTTTCGCTTCTTTAGCTTTTTCTTTTGCTAAGAGGGCCTTTTCTTTTGCTTTCTCTTTTGCAAGACGTGCTTTTTCTTTTGCGGCTGCCGCCTTCTCTTTTTCTTTAAGTTTCTTTTCCTGTTCTTTGGAAAGAGCTTTTTTTACAGGCTTCTTTGGAGCTGCTTTCTTTTCAACTTTCTTAGTAGCTTTTTTCGGTGCCGCTTTTTTCACTGGAGCTTTTTTAGCCATTTTTTTTGCCGCTTTTTTTTGAGGAGCTAACGCTTTCGGTTTTTTCCCAACTGCTTTTTTAGCTTTGGGCTTTTTCACTGGCATTTTAGCGGCCGGCTTCTTTTTCGCCATGATTTTCTCCTGAAAATAATAACTGACGCAACTAGTGCGCGTTCAAAACAAATTTAATGGACACTCTAGCAAAGGCCATGTCCGTTGACGAGTGTTAAAAATAAATAAATTAGTCGATGGCCTTCAGTTCATTAGCGGCGATTACCATTCTTTGAACTTCTGAAGTTCCTTCATAAATTTCCGTAATTTTGGCATCCCGGAAGAACCTTTCTACAGGATATTCCTTGGTATAGCCATTACCTCCGCATAGCTGAATCGCCTTAGTGGTTACCCACATGGCCGATTCACTGGCCATAAGTTTAGCCTGGGCCGACTCTTTGGAGTATGGAAGCCCTGCATCTTTTAAAGCAGAAGCATGATAAATAAGAAGTCTTGAAGCTCCAATTTTGGTGCTCATATCAGCGAGCATAAACTGAATTCCCTGGAGGTCGGAAAGAGGTGCTCCAAATTGAACTCTTTGTTTAGTGTAGCGAATGGCGTAGTCAAAAGCTCCCTGAGCAATCCCCAGGGCCTGAGAAGCAATACCGATTCTTCCTCCATCAAGTGTTGCCATGGCCACACGGAAGCCTTTTTCCAGATCGCCAAGTAGTGCGTCTTTTGGAACCTTTACTTTATCAAAGGCCAGCTGGCATGTTGAAGACCCGCGGATTCCGAGTTTGTCTTCTTCTTTTATGATGGAAAACCCCGGAGTAGTTGTCTCTACGATAAAGGCCGAAATGCCTTTGTAATCAGGAGTCTTTTTAGTCTTGGCAAAAACAATGCAAATATTTGCTTCTTTTCCATTGGTAATCCAGTTTTTTACACCATTGATTTCCCAATGATCGCCCTTGTCTTCGGCAAAAGTTGTCAGAGATCCCGCGTCTGAGCCTGCGTTTGGCTCAGAAAGACAGAAGCATCCAATCCACTCACCTGCGGCCATTTTAGGAAGATATTTTTTCTTCTGGGCCTCAGTTCCGAAATTTAATATTGGCCAAACAGCCAGAGAGGTGTGGGCCGAAACAAACACCCCAGTCGAAGCACAGTTTCTTGAAATTTCTTCTACAATGAGAGCGTAAGACATGTAGTCCATTCCCGCACCACCGTATTCTTCAGGAATATAAGAGCCAAGAAAACCATTCTCAGCAAGCTTTGCAATCATTTCCTTCGGCATGTACCCTTCATGATCAATTTTCTGAGCAAGAGGTGCCACCTCCGAATCAGAAAACTTTTTAACCATGTCGCGGATTTCTTTGTACTGTTCATCTAGCATCATATTGAGAGTCCTTTTTAAAATTGCGCTTTTCTTTTCTCGAGGAAGGCGGAGGCGCCTTCAACCATTTCCGGTGTCTGAAAAATATTTCCAAACTCAACTCTCTCTACTCGGAGGGAGTCAAGAATAACTTCTTCGTTAGAAAAACGAAGGGCGTATTTGGCACGGGAAATAGCATGAGGAGAATTTTGAGAGGCGAGATTCAACCATTTTTTTGAGCCTTCAATGAGTTCTGCTTTGGACGGAAAGACTTCCAAGGCGATACCAAGCTTCTGGGCCTCTTCACAGGAAACATTTCTTCCGGAGAACATGATCTCTTTTGCTCTTCTTTCACCGACAATGCGGGCAAGGCGAACGGTCCCACCAAATCCCGGAATAAGGCCGAGTTTTACTTCAGGAAGTCCGAAGACAGCATTACTGGAAGCAAAAATAAAATCACAGCTCATGGCCATCTCAAAGCCACCACCAAGAGCATAGCCATTAACGGCCGCTATGACAGGGAAAGGAAGTGCTTCAAAGAGCAAACTGACTTGCTGACCAAGTTCAGAAAAAGAAGTTGCTTCTCCATTAGTCATGGGCTTCATCTCGGCGATATCGGCCCCCGCAATGAAAGCTTTCTCCCCTTCTCCAGTTACAATCAAACCCTTTAGATTTGCTTTGTGCAGTTGAGAAAGACATTCCTTCAGTTCCCGAAGGACCTGAATATTCAGAGCATTGAGCTTTGACGGGCGGTTAATGATAAGAACACCAATTTTATCCTGCTCCTCGAAGGAGAGGGTCTCAAAATTACTTGTCATAAGTATAGAACCCCTTGCCGTTTTTACGGCCGAATCTTCCGGCAGCTACGTATTGCTTTAATAGAGGACATGGTCTGTACTTCGTATCAGAAAGCCCATCATAAAGAACATTCATAATCGCCAGACAAGTATCAAGTCCGATAAAGTCAGCAAGCTCAAGTGGACCCATTGGCTGATTCGTCCCAAGCTTCATTGCAGTATCAATATCTTTAACTTCCGCAACGCCTTCATAAAGAGCGTAAACAGCTTCGTTAATCATCGGCATAAGGATTCTGTTAACAGCAAATCCAGGATAATCTTTTGCGCGAACAAAAACCTTTCCCATCTTTTCCGCAGTAGCGGCAACTGTATTGAAAGTTTCATCAGATGTTTCAAGACCCCTGATCCCCTCCACCAGTTTCATCACCGGAACCGGATTCATGAAATGCATGCCAGCAACCAGCTGAGGTCTTTTTGTTACAGCAGCAATTTCGGTAATAGAAATAGAAGATGTATTGGAAGCAAGGATTGCTTCTGGTTTCACAACTTCATCAAGTTTTTTGAAAATTTCAAATTTCAGATCTTTTCTTTCAGTGGCCGCTTCCACCACAAGGTCACAGTTTTGGAGATCCTTCATTTCCAGAGTCGCTTTAATTTTTCCAAAGGCCCGGGAAGCATCATCGGCCGACCATTTTCCTTTTTCCGCCCCTTTGTCTAGCTGCGTCTTTATAAAAGAATGACCAAAATCCAAAGAATTTTTAAATGCATCAAAAAGAATAACGTCATGTCCAGTCTGGGCGGCAACCTGAGCAATTCCTCTTCCCATCTGTCCAGCACCAACAATTCCAATAACTTGAATGTTTCTCATAGGAAGAACTCCCTTATATAATGATGATTTAGCGACGTTAAACTATCAAAACCCGAGGGATTTGCCAAAGCACTTTATTGATTCTCTATTGCCATGAAGGTAAGGATTAGTTTATAACATCGCAATATTTTTGAATTGAAATTGATCAGCTTAGGAGAACCAAAGTGGCGAATCACAAATCATCAGTAAAAAGAGCGAAACAAGAAAAAAAGCGTCGTATGACGAATAAAACAAAAACTGCTGCTTCAAGAACAGCTGTTAAGCAACTTCGTGATGCTGTTGCTAAAGGCGACGCTTCAACTGCACAAACTCTTCTTGTAAAAGCACAGTCTCTTCTTGCAAAGCTCGCTAAATCGCCTGCTATGAGGAAGCAAACTGCTTCTCGTAAGACTTCTCGTCTTACTAAGCTTGTTGCAGGAATGAACAAATAGTTTGCCATTAGCACTTGATTAAAACAGAATAAAGCCCAAAGTATAGTTAACGACTTTGGGCTTTTTTTATTTGTTATGGTCAGGAGCTATTCATGAAATCTTCCCTACTCATTCTCATTGCCTCACTTTTTCTTGTTTCTTGTGGTCTTCGGTCCATTCCTATTGCTAACAATCAGGTTGAAGCAGCATGGGCAGAAGTTCAAAACCAATATAAAAGAAGGGCTGACCTCATTCCTAATCTGGTGAACACCGTAAAAGGTTATGCCAGTCATGAGAAAGAAACACTGGAAAGTGTCATCTCTGCCAGAGCGAAGGCAACTCAGGTAACGGTTGATCCGCAAAATTTATCAGCAGAAAAACTTCAGGAGTTTCAAAAAGCACAAGGCCAGCTCTCTCAGGCATTAGGCCGCCTGATGGTTGTCGCTGAAAGATACCCAGATTTAAAGGCAAATCAAAACTTCCAGAATCTTCAGGCCCAGCTTGAAGGAACCGAAAACAGAATCGCCATTGCCAGACGTCGCTACATTGAATCCGTTCAGGAATTCAATAATCTTGTGACCGTTTTTCCAACTAACATTACCAATAACATCATTCATAACTTTGAGAAGAAACCACAGTTTACAGTTGATGAAGCAGACACGAAAAATCCGGAAGTAAAATTCTAGTGCAGTTCTTACTCGCATTTGTCCTGTTTTTCAGTCTGAACGCAAAGGGAGCTGAATTAAAGCTCCCTCAACTCACCTCTCCAGTCATGGATCTCGCAGGACTCATGTCTGAGACAGAAGAGAGAGCTCTTTCTTCTCTTGCCTATGAAATCTATGCTAACAACGGGCCGCAGATCACCATAGCCACGGTTCCGGATCTTCAGGGTTATGAAATCGAAGACTTCTCCATTCGCCTTGCCGAGAAATGGCAGCTTGGATCAAAAGAAAAAGACAATGGTCTACTGGTGGTCATCTCTAAAGCAGATCGGAAAGTGAGAATTGAAGTTGGAAACGGGATCGAAGGTGAAATAACTGACTACGATACAGCCCGCTACACGCGTGGAGTTTTTCCAGAGCATTTCAAACGCGGAGACTTTTATTCTGGTCTTCGTCTTTTCATGGAAGACGTTGCTCAAAAATTTAACATCAAAACCAGTGAAGGTCCTGGAATTGTAAGACGGGCCCCTCAACATACAAAATCTCCTGTCGGAAGATTTGGCATCATGGCCATTCTAGGGATACTCGCTTTCGGAAGCTTAATTTTCCGGGGACGTCCTCTCGCCAGAGGCGTTTTCACAGGACTGGGATTTACCGGTGTTTCCCTATTCATGGGCGTTGCTGTTGGAATGATGGTCGCCATCTTCATTTTTGGTCTGGTCCTGGGACTCATTGGGATTGGTAACTTCCTCACTGCTCTTGCACTTAGTGGTGGTCGTGGTAGATACGGTGGTGGTGGAGGCTTCGGCGGCGGTGGCGGCTGGGGTGGAGGCGGCGGCGGATTTTCCGGCGGCGGTTCTTCGGGGAGCTGGTAATGAGACAAATACTTATTCAAGATGACGTAAAGCTCGTTGAATCTCAGTTAAAGAAGTTTGAAGAAAACACAGGCTGTGAACTTCTCCTCATTCTTGCAAAAGAATCTGATCTTTATCCCGGAGCGAGCTTAAGGTTTGGTATCCTTGCCGGTTTTATTCTTACCTTCAGCTTCAGTTTATTTTTTGAATTCCACCACGGATACTACTGGCCCCTGGCAATGCTACTGGCGATCGTTCTCATGATCTGGGTCGGACACTTTAAATGGTTCAAGAAATTTGCCTTAAGTGAAGTTGAAACTGATCGGGAAACATTTGAAAAGGCCCTTGAATGTTTTCACACCAGGGGAACCTCCAGAGTCTCCCATAGAGTCACGGCCATGATTTATGTTTCGGTCCTGGAAAAGAAAATTTTTGTACTGGTTGATGAAAAACTAAAAGAAAAGATTTCTCAAAGTGAGCTGGATGAACTTGTCTCCATCATGCAGGGACACTTCAAACAAGGCCACATGGCCCTTGGTTTCACTGAAAGTATTAAAAGCCTGGAAGAAAAAATACTTAAAGACTTTGGCGGGAAAGTCAGTGATGTGAATCCTGATGAACTCGACGATAAACTACATTTTATATAAGAGATTTTTTTATGATCAGCCGTTATGATGTAAAAGACATAAGCACTCTTTGGACCGATGAGGGCCGTTTTAACTATTACCTGAAAGTGGAAATCGCTCATCTTCGCACCTTGGAAGAAGAAGGTCTGGTGGCCAAAGGCACTGCAGATAAACTTGAAGAAGCAAAAATCAATCCGGAAAGGATTTCTGAAATCGAAAAAGTCACAAATCACGACGTCATCGCTTTCTGCACGAGTGTCACTGAGCAGTTTGCACCGGAAGAAGGAAGATTCTTTCACTTCGGGATCACGTCTTCTGATGTGATCGACACCGCTCATGCACTTCTCATCAAAGACAGTATGAAGGTGATTGAAAGAGATCTGGAAGAACTAGGAAAAGCTCTTCGAAAAAAAGCTGAAGAAACCTCCGACCTCCTTTGTATCGGAAGAAGTCATGGCATCAGCGCCGAAGCGATGGTCTTCGGGCAAAAATTCCTTTCCTTTGCCGCAGAGTTAAAGCGTCGCCTCACTGAATGGTCTGAAGCGCAAAATAATTTAACTGGGCAGCTTTCAGGAGCTGTTGGAAACTATACGGTTGTCTCACCGGAATCAGAAGAGAAAACTCTCACAAGACTTGGACTCAAAGTCGAGCCAGTTTCCAGTCAGGTCATTCCCCGTGATCACTACGCTAAAGTCGTCTCCATTGGGTCATTGATTGGTTCTTTATTGGAGAGAATGGCGATTGAATTTCGCCTGCTTCAACATTCAGATATTGATGAAGTAAGGGAAGGTTTCTCAAAAGGTCAGAAGGGTTCCTCGACCATGCCCCATAAGAAGAATCCTATCTCAAGTGAGAACATCACAGGCATGGCAAGAATGCTTCGCTCTCACATCATCCCTGCCCTTGAAAACTGTGCCCTCTGGCACGAGAGAGACATCTCTCACTCAAGCGTTGAGCGCATGATGCTTCCGGATCACTTTGGCATTCTCGCCTACTCCATTCGTCGAATGAAGAACGTGGTAGAAAATCTCGTGATTGATCGCGAGAAGATTGAAAGAAAAGCTGAGAACAACGAAAAGATCTACTCTAGCTTCGTGCTTCATAAACTGATTCAGATGAACCAGGAAACCAAGCGCGAAGATCTGTACGAAGCAGTTCAGAGCGCCTTCTTCAAGTCTACTAACAAAGACGAGCTTCGGGTCAATCTTGAGAAAGATCTCACAGAGAGAAAGCTCAAGCATGATGCTAAGGCGTGGATTGATTTTGAAAATCTACGAAATCACTATAAGAACCAATTCCAGAAAGTGTCGAAAAGGTAGCGTATACCTTTTCGACATTAAGATTTTTTTTAAAGATAGATAAAACCTGACAACTTTAGATCGTCATTCCTTTTCTAAAGCTGACTTTACCCAGAACCATCGCCTTCTCATCCATCTCTCTTAATTCTTTCATCAAAAGCTCCGGATCTTCACAAGCGATGACGAGCCCTATTCCCATGTTCCAGGTCTCATAAAGAGATTCTTTGGAAAGTTTCGAGCGTTCAATGATTGTATTCATGGCCTTCGGTCTGAATGAATCATCAGGAAGGTTTATAATTTCATATCCCAGCTCTTCATTCATACGGGGAATGTTATGGAAACCACCACCTGTAATATGGGCAATTCCGTGAATGTTACTTCTTTGCTTTTTAAGAAGTGTCATCACCTGGTTCACATAAAGCTTTGTGGGAGTCAGAAGCTCTTTCTTTAATTGAGTTTCATGATCCTGGACAAGCTTTCTTACCAAAGAATAACCGTTGGAGTGAAATCCACTTGAAGCGATTCCGACAAGTGTGTCACCCGCTTCTACTTTATGGGGACCAAGCCAGTTTTCTTTCGATACTTCACCTACGCAGAAGCCAGCGAGATCATAGACACCTGTATCGTATACCCCGGGCATTTCTGCTGTTTCTCCGCCGATGAGAGCGCACTTAATTTCTTTGCAGGAGCGGGCAATGCCTTCAACGAGTCTGGAATGAACTTCGAGATCAAGCTTTCCTGAAGCGAGATAATCAAGAAAGAACAATGGTCGGGCACCCGTGCAGATCACATCGTTCACACACATAGCGACGAGATCCTGACCGATGGTATCGTGAATGCCCAGCTCCTGAGCAAGCTTTACTTTTGTACCGACTCCATCAGTTCCCGTGGCGAGGTAGCGGTCATCATCAATCTCATAGAGGGCGGCAAAACCACCTACTCCGCTTACCACCTGGTCTGTATAAGTATCTTTGATGAAGCTCTTGATCTTCTCTACGAAAAGATCACCTTTTTCAACATCAACGCCTGCTTCCCTGTAATCCATAAAAATTCCTAATGTCTGAAGTGTCTTTCACCAGTCAGGGCCATGGCAATATTCAACTCATCACAGGCCGCAATCACTTCCTGATCCTTGATTGATCCCCCAGGCTGAACAATATACTGAATGCCCCACTCTTTGGCGGCTTCAATTGAATCACGGAATGGGAAGAAGGCATCTGAAACCAGAACTGCTCCTTCCGGATTCAGATTCTTTTGCTTAAGTCTTGGTCCCATCAAGAGTGACAGGCATTCAAGGCGATTTGGTTGTCCCACTCCTGAGGCCAG
The DNA here is from genome assembly GCA_046566385.1 of Bacteriovoracia bacterium. Taxonomy (GTDB): domain Bacteria; phylum Bdellovibrionota; class Bacteriovoracia; order Bacteriovoracales; family Bacteriovoracaceae; genus Peredibacter. The sequence continues at coordinate 60,008 of JBKHWS010000010.1, forward strand.
GATGGAGAAGGCCCCATCCCTGAAGTCAGCAAGCATCAGGCAATTGGACTTTAAGTACTTGGTGACCACGAGGCCGAACTTCATGACGTCAGACTTTTCTTTTCCAAACTGGCGCTTGGTTGGGTAGCTTGCTTCAAGAGTCATCTTTTCATCTTCCTCCTGCCACAGGATGCCTCCGTTGATGGATCTCACGGTCCATTCTTTAGAGTTCTCACTTTTTAGTGTCACTTTTACCAGGCGGACGTTTTTCTTTTTGGCGAAGGCTTCCAGAGCTTCCGGTGAGAAATCAGGAGCAATGACAACTTCAATGAAGTTCTTAGCGAGCCACTCAGCACTCTGGGCATTTACTTTACCGGAGAACGCTATGATGCCGCCGAAGGCAGAGGTAGGATCACATTCCCATGCTCTCTCAAGACTTTTCAATTGATCAGGGGAACTCGCAACCCCGCACGGAATCCCGTGCTTTACAATCACACAATGTTCAAAACCAGGAAAGGCGTGACTTAATTCTGAGACACATTTAAAGGCCTGATCAGAATCCAGGTAATTGTTGTAGGAGATTTCTTTGCCTTGAAGCACAGGTGCTTCCGCGAGAGATTGCGGGCCCTGCTGATTATTTGTAATAAACAGCTTCGCTTTCTGGTGTGGGTTTTCACCATATCGAAGAGATTTCGTTTCATGGGAGAAGACTTCCGGAAATTCAGATTCAAATTCCTGTGAAAGTTTTAAAGCGATGGCCAGATCATACTGGGCCGTGAGGGAGAAGGCCTTAAGGGCAAATTCTCTCCGGAGATTAAGAGTTGTACCGCCATTTTCCAGAGCGTCTGCAAGTTTTATATAATCCTCAGGATCTGTGACAACGGTTACCCATTCCATGTTCTTTGCGGCTGCGCGGATCATGCCCGGTCCACCGATATCGATGTTTTCAATTAATTCTTCAGTTGAAGCATTGGCCTTGGCAGCAACTTCTTTGAAGGGATAAAGATTGCAGATAACAAGATCGATCGGATTAATACTTAATTCTTTAGCTTCCTTCAGATCCTGCTCATGATTTCGCCTAAAGAGAAGAGCTGAACTAACCTGAAAAGAGATACTTTTCATCCTGCCACCAAAGGCCTCCGGATTACCGGTTACGCTTTGAATAGATGTAACGGTAAGACCGAGCTTTTTAAGATATTCAGCTGTCCCACCGGTGGAGATGACTTCAACATTATTTTTTTGAAGAAAAGGAGCAAGGTTATCAAGATGGGCCTTGTTGGATACGCTGATTAAAGCTCTCTTTGGCATCATAGTGTTCATCGTTATTCCTTAGTTAAGTCCGTTTATGAATAGCTGTTGTACTTTCTTTGCATTCTCAAGAGCACCCTCTCTGAAAGGATGGAGGAAGGAATGGCAGGCGACTTCAGGATGTGGCATGAGCCCGAAGACATTTCCTGACTTATCAAACACTCCCGCAATTTTTTCAAAGGAACCGTTGATATCCGCTTCATATGAAAGAGCAGTATTAAGTTTAATGCCTTTCTGGACAGGAACGATTCGTCCCTCTTTATGTCTGACGGGAAGAAACATCTCTCCGCTTAATTCTTTTAACCAGGGTGAATCAGTGTTACCGATATGAAGTTTGGTCCACTTGTCCATGAAGGTGCCATGATTATTTTCAGCGAGCGTAAAACTCCTGCCGGCATCATCAAAAGCACCTAACTGGGAAAGCACTTGAAAGCCGTTACAGATCCCGATGATTCTACCATCTCTGTTTCTGAAAGCCGCAAGTGTTTCCGAAAGCTGGTCCCGCATTTTTTCAGCAAGAATTTTCCCTGATCGGATTTCGTCTCCGAAGCTGAATCCCCCCGGAAGGGCCAGAAGCTCATAATCCAGTAGTTTTGCCGGGGTATTAAGAAGCTCGTTTACATGTTTTTTATGAACAGTAGCACCAACTCTTGTGAAGGCAAGAGCAAGTTCATTTTCACTGTTAATTCCGTCGCCCATGAGAACTAATACTTTTCTCATAAGTTCCTCCAGATTTTTGAAAGCTCTGAAACAGAAAGCTTTTCTTCATCAATCCCGATGACACCGGTTGAGTTAGTTTCTCCTAACAGCTCCCATTCATCCGGATTGAAATGTTTTTCGAACTGAGCTTGCTGGTCTTTTGAAACCGCAGCAACAAAATGTCCAGGGAGCTCTGAGTAAAGGAAGGATGTCCTATCGACTCCACTCTTGAAGCTCAGATTAATCCCAAGTTCGTTCATCATCAGAAACTCAGTGAGGCAAGGAAGAAGACCACCTTCAGATATGTCATGAATCCCACCAATGAGATTCATCCCTGTGGCAGTAAAGATCTTTGAATAGAGTGCCCTGATACCTTTCCAGTCAAATGTCCGCTTATTGTTTCTTTTTAAACTCGTGAGCTGATGGAGAAAGTGGCCGAAGTATTGACCATAGTCCTTCTTTCCCAGTCGGTAGATGAGCTGGTCTTTCATCGCTTGAGATCTTGGAACAGTGGTGACATCCGGAACATGACCAAGGGCCGTAACCAGTAACGTAGGAAGAACACTGATTTTCACATTCTCACCGTGATAATCATTTTTCATACTGTCTTTTCCACTCACTAGCGGCATCTCATAGACTTCCATCATCTCTTTAAGACCCATGCAGGTTCTGACTAACTGAGCGAGCTTGAACTCAGCATCTGGATTTTTTGGAGACGGAGTCGGGTCAGGCCAGCAGAAGTTATCCACCAGCGCGATCTTCTCCGGATCAACACCATGACAGATGAGATTCCTTACGGATTCATCTACCGCCATCCGGGCCATGAGATAAGAATCATCGATTGAGAAATGAGGACAAAGTCCACTCGCTACAGCGAAGCCATCCTTGCCATCAAGTCCATAAGCTCCATACCACAGAACTCCTGCATCATTCGGAGCAGTTATTTGGAGCCCTTCCATGGGCTTAATGACAGTCCCTCCCTGGACTTCATGGTCGTATTGTCTGATCCACTTTTCTTTTGAAGAAAGTGTCGGGTGCTTCAGAAGTTCCTTCATTAATGATTCATGGTCATTAAGGGGAATGTTCTTACTCTCTGTTTTCTTCCATGACTTATACTCACCCTCGAACTTCGCTTTAAGTTTCATTTTCGGAAGACCGTCATGTAAAAACTTGAGATCCAGCTCACATACAGTCTCGTTATTAAAAGTGCAGGTGAATTTTCCATCGCTAGTGAATTCACCAATGTTTGTGACAGGAACCTGGTAGAGCTCTGCCAGGTCCTTCAATGCTTCCCAGTTTTCTTTGGGTACAGACAGAGTCATACGCTCCTGACTTTCTGAAACCAGAATTTGCCAGGGTTTTAAACCTGGATATTTAAGAGGAACTGTTTCAAGTTTTAATGTCGCACCATTTGTAGCGGCTGACATTTCCCCGACTGATGATGAAAGCCCGCCAGCACCATTATCAGTAATGGAGTTATAAAGAAGCCGGTCACGAGCTTCGAGAAGAAAATCCATCATTCGTTTCTGGGAAAAGGGATCCCCAATCTGAACCATACCAATGGTGGTGGATTTATCCATGACAAGTGAACTGGCAGTTGCTCCATGAATTCCATCAATACCAACTGCTCCCCCGGCCATGACAATAATGTCTCCAGGCCGCTGGCCTTTAGCGGTTGCACTCTTTCCCTTGATTTCAGGAGGAATGATTCCCACTGTCCCACAGTAAACCAACGGCTTTCCGGAATAAGACTCATCAAAGTAAATGGCACCATTTACTGTCGGTATTCCACTTTTATTTCCACCATCCTGAACTCCATGGTGGATACCTTTTAAAATCTTTGTTGGATGCAGAAGATTCTTTGGAAGATCAGTTTCATCCGGCATACCTACACAGAAGACGTCGGTGTTGGCGACAGGACGGGCACCAAGCCCCGTTCCCATGATGTCACGGTTCACACCGAGAATACCCGTGAGGGCACCACCATATGGATCAAGTGCAGAAGGAGAATTATGAGTTTCAACTTTTATACAAAGGTCCATCCCTTCACGGAAACGAACCACTCCGGCATTGTCGTCAAATAAAGAAACGGCCCATGGTTTATTCAGCTTGTAAGTTGGAGCTTTGATAAATTCTTTAAAGAGTCCGTTGATTTTTACTTTCTGGTCCTGGTCTTCGTAATCAATCTCAGCGCTGAAGATTTTATGCTTACAGTGCTCTGACCAGGTCTGAGCGAGCATTTCAATTTCAACATCAGTGGGATTTCGTCCAATTTCCTTGAAATGGCTTTGAATGATGACCATTTCCTCCCGGGAGAGGGCCCAGCAATTATTTCTTGAGAGCTCATAGAGCTCTTCAGCAGAAGCATCCAGCATAGAATATATCTGGACTTCAGCTCTAGAGTTCAAATGCATGGAAAAATCTACTTCCATGAGTTTTTCAAGGTCTGACTCAACCTCAAGAATCATTTGATCCTGAATCAATGGATTATATTCCCCATCTTTAGAAATAGTTCCTGAGTGCACGTCGATTTGGGTATTTCTCAGGAAAGGAAGCCTTGCGATTAACTCATTGAAACTTTTTCCTGCATTATCCGTTACCCCAGGACCAAAGTGAGTCACTCTAAGTGGAAAACGGCCTTGCAGAGCTTTCTTAAGTCCGAAAGAAGTATTAAGGAAAACTTCCTGATCGACAGAATCACCGATGCGCATTCTTATCTCATCAACTTCTTTAGCTGAAAGATGCTTGTTGACATCCAGCCAATAGAGTTGATGTGTTTCATTTTCAGAAGAATAAATAGTGAAAAGATATCTGTGCATATTTGAATCCAGTTTTGAAAACATCTTCGGGTACATACTCCACTCCAGCTCTTTCCCGCGGTTGGTAAAATCTGAAAGAGTGTCTTCTACAAGGCGAGGAAACCTCTCCTGCATCAGGATGGGTCCAGTATCTATTCCCTCATCAACCAGATGAATCGTGACCCCTGATTCTGTTACTTTGTCATCAAAAGCTCTTTTATAGGAGTCAATTCCCGGATAAAGAGGAAGGAGGGATGGGTGAATATTTATGATTTTATTTTTAAAGTGTGAAAGAAGAACGGACTCTATGATTCTCATATAACCGGCAAGAAAGATCCATTCAGACTCATTCTCTTTAAGGATAGAAAGAATATTTTCTTCAAAGACTCTTTTTCTATCCGCCTTATCAATTTTTGAATCAGGGAGAACCAAATGGACAGGAATGTTGGGAAACTTTTCTTTAAGAATCTCCGGCAATGGAGATTCCATCTTATCAACGATAAGACAGGTAATAGTAACATCACTTCGGCTCCTCGAAGCTGCAATTAGATTCAAAGCATTTGTTCCTGCTCCAGAAGCAAAGATCGCTATCTTTTTCATAAATTCTTTCCAATATCAAGCCTCATGTGCTCGCCCTCAAAATGAACATTATTCATGGCCTTATATACATTCTCCCGGGCAGCCTCAAATGATTCAGCTCTGGCCGTAACTCCCAGCACCCTTCCTCCGCTTGTTACCAGTCCTTCGCCTTTCGTCTTTACACCGGCGAAGAAAAGAAAAGTATTTGCATCCAAGTTTCTGGCCACTGAAATCGGTTGGCCTTTTTCAATATTAGTTCCAAAGGTTCCGGGATAGCCCCTGGCCGATTTGACAACATGAACTGCAAAAGATTTCTTTAATTCAAATGTACACTTCTCCCCTTTAGTCATGAGGCTGAGGAGTTGGGTGAAGTCTCCTTCAATAAGAGGCATCAGGACTTGAGTCTCCGGATCTCCAAACCGTACATTGTATTCCAGGAGATTTATCTCTTTCCCATTAACCATCAGACCCAGGAACAAGACCCCCCTAAAAGGAATACCTGTTTCTTTCATCATGGTAAGAGTTGGCAAAAGGATCTCAGACTTCACTCTCTCAATAAATTCTTCATTGACCCAGGAGACGGGAGAGACAGTACCCATTCCACCTGTATTAGGCCCCTTGTCTCCATCGAGAAGACGTTTATGATCCTGAGCAGATCCAAGATAAGAGTATTCCATTTCGTTACAGGCAAAAAAGACCGAAACTTCTTTGCCGGAAACACCTTCTTCAACTAAAAGTCCTTGGTCAATCCCTGGGACGGGAGACTCCTTTAATTGTCTTAAAACTTCACAGGCTTCATCCGGATTTTCACAGACAAAAACGCCCTTACCAAGGGCCGGACCGGAGATTTTAATGACTGGATTTTTAAACTGCTTAATAATCCCTGAGGCTTCATTGACGTCACGATTGAATGATTCAGTAATATCCATGAAGGGAGCAGTGGGAACCCCTGCCTTTTTCATTAATTCCTTAGAAAAGATCTTAGACTCTTCCAGTTGCGACGCTCTCTGAGAAGGCCCGAAACAGAGAACTTTTAACTCCTCACACCAGTCACTTACACCTTCGTAGAGAAATTTCTCTGATCCCGGAATAACAAAATCAATTGCATTAGTTTTAAGAAAAGTGGCAAAGGTTTCTTTCCTCCATTCCAGATTCAGAACCTGCACTTTTTCGCCCTTCATCCCGTCATTACCAGGCCAGACAAAAACTTTCTCAACGGAAGCATCCTGTGAACATCTCCATGCTAATGCATGTTCCCTTCCACCCGATCCAAGGATCAACACTCTCATATTGAACTCCTTAATTTTGCCATTGCCTTCTGTAGCCTGATCTCACCATCAGTACTTCCTTCAACTATCCCGGCCAGTGCCCCGTACATATCCTCAACCGCAGTTTTAAATTCTTTCGTGAGTGCTGGTGGTGGAGAAATATATTCCTTAAAGTCCGGGCCGAACTTATGCTTAAACTCATCCAGCTTGTGATACCAGGAAGAGTTCCGGTAATATTGACGAATCACTTCTTTAGATAACTGCACACCATTTCTGCTCAAACGGAGTTCATCGGGGGCTATAGAGTCGACCAGAATTATCTCTCTCTCGCTTCCCTGGTATTCCCCTGCTGCCAGTTCGATTTTTCCATCCCAAAGCGTAATATCCGAAGCAGAAAAAAGTTCTTTTAGTGATTCAGCAATTTTCACGGTCACTGATAATAGGTTTGTCCATTCACCTTCTGACAGTTTTGATAATTCTTTTGCCTCTTCATGAGTAAGAGGCCGGTCAAAGCGTTCGAGCTTCGTGGTAAACTCCACCACCGGACGACCAAACATTTCAAGTTCCTGGTAGGCCCTCCCAAGGCCCGCTTTCTGCCAGTCTTCAGGATTATTAAAACGCTTCAACAGAGATGAGCCTTTGGCCACCCCCATTCTGAAAATCACTTCCAATGGTATGAAGACGTTCTCTTTGCTCTTTAAAGCGGAAGAGTCTCTTATGACTTCAAATGGCCGAACAATGATTTCATTTTCTCTGCACGTTTCATTTATGAGGTGATGCTTGATCCCTTTGCCCTCAAGGTAGGAATAAACGGCCTTGGTAAACCGAGCGAGGGCAATTCCTTTCCCATCGAGGAGATCAGGCATTTCTCCCCAGTCGAAGACTGAGTAACGGTCAGAGAAACGGAAAAGATAGTTGTTCCCTTTCTTATACACATCCTTGGTCGAACCCCTATGGATAAGAATATCAGACATGATGAACTCCTCGAACAGGATAAGGATATTCCGAATTAAGGCAGGCACGGCAGAAATTAATCTTCCCCAAAGCTTCATTCAGTGAAGAGATGTCGTTATAAAAAACTTTCTCCACCTTAAGATAACCGGCCAGTTCATTTTCTGTTCTTGAAGCTGCCACCAGTTCATTTGCTGTAGGGAAATCAATTCCGTAAAAGCAAGGAGAGACAATTGGAGGACATGTGCTGGCAAGATAAACCTTCTTGGCTCCATGCTCTTTTAAAAGATTAACGATTTTTTGAGAGGTCGTTCCGCGAACGATGGAATCATCCACAAGGAGGATCGTTTTCCCTTCAACCTGCTCTCTGATAACACTGAACTTCAGATTAACGGTCATCTTCCTGCGGTCCTGACCATTCTGTATGAAACTTCTTTGAACGTAACGGTTCTTAATAAGGACTTCCCGATAGGGAATGCCCAGTTCTTCACTCATGGCAATTGCACTGGCCCTGGAGGTATCAGGAACAGGAACCACAACATCAATTTCATTTGTAACGTTTGAGTCTTTTATTTTAGCAGCAAGCTCTCTTCCAAGATTGAGCCGAACTTCATAGACGCTTCTGCCTTCAATTGAACTCTCTGCACCGGCAAAATAAATCCACTCAAACATGCAGGGAAGCCGGACAGAGTTAAAGAGATCTTTTTTAAGTAAAGTTCCGTCAGGTTTTACCAGAATAAGTTCACCGGCACCTACTTCACCAATAATTTGGAATCCAAGAAATGAAAGGACAGATGTTTCCGAAGCAAAACAATGACTCAAGGTTTTGTCTTCATTTCTTTTTACACCGTAAACGAGGGGACGAATTCCGTGACGATCCCGGAAGGCCATAAGACCTTCCCCACCAATAGTGGCAACAACCGAGTATCCACCTTCCGCTTTCGAGATAATTTCCGTAACTGCATTTGAAAGTTTTTCAAAAAAAGAAGCTTCCTCATTTCTTGACAAGTTCTGAGTGAGAAGGTGCAAAAGAACTTCCAGGTCATTATCACTGGTAAAGAAATGACCATTTTTCATGAGTTCATCTTTAAGTTCTGTATAATTAGAAAGATTCCCATTATGGGCCATGGCAACCGTGTAGGGGTAACTCACCATCATCGGCTGAAGATCAGACTCTTTTATTTCGCCAATGGTGGAATAGCGAGTATGGCCGATAGCTACTTCGCCTACTAGCTTCGATAATTCCTTCACTCCAAAGACGTGAGAGACCTGACCCAGGTCCTTATGAGTAGAAAACCTGGCCGTTTTATAATCATGAGAAGTTATCCCAGCAGAGTCCTGGCCTCGATGCTGGAGAATAAGTAAACCCTGATGTACTTTTTGACTGGCATCCTTATCACCGGTAATGCCGACTATTCCACACATGAATGTCTCCTGATGAAGACAGAATACGAGAAATGAAAACTGATTGCCAATCAGTTAAATTAGCCATACTAATAATAGGTATAAGATTAACTAATGCAGTACAGTCTGGAACCTGACCTATGATGCAATGCTTCCGTATCGGTATTATTGGTGACGGCCAGCTGGCCCTGATGCTGGCAGAGTCCCTGCAGAAAATGGATGTTCCTTTTCTGTCGCTTTCTCATGCTGATGAATCTCCCATGCACACCTTTTTCCCGGAAAATGTGACTAATGATGAGAAAAGATTTCAGCAGGATTGCTCAGTATTTACCCTTGAAAATGAATTTCACACCATTCAGGAATTAAAGACATTATTGGGAGAGAAGGCCCAGGGCCTCTTTCCTGATCTTCAAAGTTATTCTTTCTTTGCAGATAAAATCTCCCAGAGAACTTTTTATGCCAGGGAGGACATCCCTTCTCCCCGCTGGTGCACACTGGAAAAAGAAGAAGATTTGGTCTCCTTATCTGACTTTCCTTATCCCTTCGTTTTAAAAACCAGCAAAGGCGGTTATGACGGAAAAGGGGTCAGAATTGTTACGAATAAAGAGGAACTTGAAAGCGCTCTCATAGAGTTCAATTTCTATCAGGGAAACCCGCTACTGGTGGAAGAAAAAGTCGCCATTGTCAAAGAAGTAGCTCAGGGGTTTATCCGGAGTAAAGAAGGTAAATACACCCTCCTTCCTCTGGTGGAAACAGTCCAGGAGCAGGGAGTCTGTAATCTGGTAAAGTATCCGGCAGATGTATCTCCCGATCTCGAAAGCCAGGTGGAAGCGATCCTGCTCAAAATCATTCATTCCGGACTGACAGGCATTTTTAACTTTGAATTTTTCATTGATAGTAATGGCAAAGTCCTTATCAATGAGGGTGCACCGAGAACTCATAATTCTCAGCACCTTACAATGAACGCCTCTCCCTTCTCGCAGTTTGACCTTCTTGCCATGTATCTCACTACCCCTGCTCACGCTCCCGAAAAGATTTCTGCGAAAAAGTCTCTCATGGTTAACATACTAGGTAAGAGCAAGGGAGAATACGGAGATCTTAAACTTCCTGATCTGGGTTCATTGGAAGTCCACGGAAAACTTTATGGTAAAAAATTAAGTTCGCCGGGAAGGAAAATGGGCCATGTTAATGTTATAGATAAAGGAAGTAATACTGATCTTCTCACCATCGGCAGAAAGATTTTAAAGGAATATGAGCTATGAAAATTGCAATAGTCATGGGTAGTGATTCAGACTGGAGAATCATGAAAAACGCCTCTCTCATGATTGAAGAATTCGGAGAGAAGGCCCATAAAGCAGTGGTCTCTGCTCATAGAACTCCTGAAGATCTGGCAACATTCACGAAATGGTCTGAAGAGAACGGAATTAAAATTATTATTGCTGGTGCCGGTGGGGCCGCTCATCTTCCTGGCATGCTTGCCTCATACACAACACTTCCTGTTATTGGTGTCCCCATAAACACGACAGCGTTAAATGGAATGGATAGTCTACTTTCCATCGTGCAGATGCCAAAAGGGATACCTGTGGCAACCGTCGCAGTGGATAACGCTGCCAATGCTGCACTTTTAGCTCTAAGAATTCTTGCTACTTCTGATGACCGATTGCGGGAACTACTTAAAAGCTATCGCGAAAAAATGGCGCAGGAATCGAGAGAAAAAACCAAAAATCTGACCTGACTCTCAAATCTTTAGCGTCAACACTTAATACTCCATACTTATCACTTCATTGATAAATTCACAGTGACCTCATTGAGCAAAGTGATTTCATTGGTTATACCTTTTGAGCAATTTCTGAATTCAAAGGAGATAACATGAAGTCCCTTTTGCTTGTATCAATGATGATTGCTTCCTCTGTCGTAAAAGCAGAACTGTATGATGGCGGAAGTCACCCGGCCAATTTTAATCGGATCGCAGGAATGAGTGTTATCACAAATTTCAATGCTCTTCCCCGGTCCGGAAAGCTTGCTGACGATCGCCTTGCCTGGTCAGAAAGTTACTGGCCTTCAAACAAGGGCGGTATCGCTTACCGTTGGAATCACCCAGACCCTCAGCCATTCAAGTATCGTCTTCACTCAAAAGAAGAACTTCTACGAATGAGTCAGGAAGAAATCGGAAAGCTTTCCCCTGCTGAGCTCTATGACATCTCAAACGACGATTACAATTACACACTCACCAGAAAGGCCTTCAGTCTTTACTCTCCAAGGGATCTTTGGTGGGAAGGAATCTGTCACGGCTGGGCCCAGGCCGCTATCAACTATCCTGAACCGGCCCCGGTCGTTTATACCAATAAGGCGGGTATTAAAGTTCCCATTGGCTCCTCAGATATGAAGGCCCTGCTGGCCATGCACGAGGCCTACAACTACAAAGGTGAAAAATTTGCTTTCGCCGGAAGACGCTGCCGTGTAAACGGTAAAGTCGAAGGTGAAGGAGATGAGCGTGATCGTCCGGAACATCGCGCTTATCCAGCTCAGGAGCTTGCTGAATCTGCAGATTGCCGTGATGTGAATGCTGGTTCATTCCACGTCATCATCTCTAATATGATCGGTCTTCTTGGAAAAGGCTTCGTCGCTGATATCGACAGATTCAATGACGTTTGGAACCAGCCGATCTATGGGTACAAAGCGCAGATTGTAGGTGAAGAAAACGTTGAAGGAAGCTTTGTGGCAATGGGAGTTGCCAAGAGAGTGAAAGTAAAACTAGAAATGATTTACGGAGAAGAGCTTAAGTTCTTCACTCCTCAACTAGCGGCAGAAGGACATCAGAACTTCGTTTCCAAGCAACCGGTGACTCAAACCAAGCACCAGAAGTTCCTGTCAAAAAATTACGAGTATGTTGTTGAACTTAACAGTGCCGGGAATGTAATTGGTGGTCAGTGGCTAACTCAGACCAGACCAGACTTCATGTGGCTCTATGCCCGTTCCCAGAACTTTAAAAACTCTCCAATGCCTTTGGCCCACTTGAGACATATCTATCGTCCTCTCCGTCGCTAAATCCTCGCTCACTGTCGAAAAGGTACACGGCTAGATTAAAACTTCCAGTGCAACTTTTTAGTTTTATAAAAAATCTCGTAAGGTGTCTTAAATCCAAGGCACTTAC
>JBKHWS010000011.1:0-70959 GCA_046566385.1 Bacteriovoracia bacterium
GAGAATGTTCAGTATCTACCTACCAGAGGTAAGCACAAGATTTATGTGATCGATGAAGTGCACATGCTTTCAGTATCTGCCTTCAATGCTTTATTAAAGACACTGGAAGAACCTCCTCACCACGCTATTTTTATTCTAGCTACAACTGATCCTCAGAAACTACTGGGAACAGTGATTTCCAGATGCCAGAGATACGACTTTAAAAATGTTCCTGTTGATACTCTTACCCAGCATATTCAGAAAATTGCAAAGGCCGAAGGAATTACGTTTTCAGATCCTAAGCTAGCCGTAAAACTGGCCGAACTGGGAAGAGGTTCTGTTAGGGATACGCTCTCGATTTTTGACCAGGTACTTGGTCTATCCGGTAATAATGCGGTCACTGAAGAATCCCTTACCCAGGCCTTAGGACTTGCGGGCACATCTGCGATGAAAAATCTCTTAACCAGTATTCTGGTTGGCGACAGTAAAAATTGTTCAAAGATTTATAAACAGTTAATTGATGAAAATATTGATCTAAAAAAATTGTGTGACCAGATCCTTGATGGCTTCTATCGTGTCATAAATGCCATTGATGATCAGGCAACTCTTTATAAGGATGAAGTTCTTGCTCAGGATGCCTTGAAGAATATCACGATTGCGGAGATGTTCTGGATTTATGAAAGTCTGGTCAAAGACTTTAATTGGGCCCTGACAACGATGAATCCGGACAAAGTTGTCCTGATCCTTCTGCAGAAAATTTGCCTCAGAAGATCAATTCTTTCCGGAGACGATGTTAAATTAGGCGAGGTACCTCAGCAGGGAAAGTCTGAGGCCGGAGCGTCTTCAATTGTCGCAGCACCAGTTGTTCAAAGTAAGGTACTTACATGGAACGACTTTCTTAATTATTTGCGACAGACTTCTCCGGCGACAGCGGCCAATCTTGAACATGGAAACATTTTGCAGGAAATTGATACTCAATCAGTACCACTCACGATTGAAATTGCTTTTCCGGAAGAGGCTGCCGTTTTTAAAGAATACGTGGATGAAAGAGATATTTATGCTCGTTTAAAAAATCATCTTTCAGATTTTTTTGAACTGGATATTGAGAAAATCAATTTCCGGACTCAGCTTCTCAGTGCCACCGAGAAAAAGGATAAGAATTTTCAGACAATCGTTGAGATAGATGAAGAAGCAATACGAACCAGAGAAGAAGAAAGGCGTCAAAAGATTCTAAACGACCCTTTTGTGAAAGAAGCTGAAAAGCTTTTTAACTCTAAGATAGATAAAATCATTCTAAGAAATCAGGAGAACTAATATGAATATGAACAACCTTATGAAACAAGCTCAGCAAATGCAGGCCAAACTGGCCATGCTTCAGAATGAACTTGCGGAAAGAGAAGTTGAAGCCTCTGCCGGTGGCGGAATGGTAAAAGTTAAGGTTAATGGAAAGCAACAGCTGCTCAGCATTTCTATTAATAAAGAATGTGTCGACCCTAATGATGTTGCAACTCTTGAAGAGCTCGTTTTCACTGCCGTTAACCAGGCCATGAAAGAATCACAAGACATGGTTCAGCAGGCCATGTCTAAAGTTACTGGTGGCATGAATATCCCGGGACTATTCTAAAGTGATTCAACTTCCAGAAGTTATCAAAAATGCCGTCGAGGCACTTACAAAGCTGCCCGGTGTGGGGGAGAAGACTGCTTTTCGCATGGTCATGAGCATGACTCATTGGAAAGATCAGGAACTTAATCAGGTTGGATCTTCTCTCATTGCCTTAAAAGATCTCAAGCTCTGTGAAGAGTGCGGGATGTTTGCCGATGAGGAACTTTGTAGCATCTGTACAGATGAAAGCCGGCAGGGCGAGAAAACAGTTTGTGTTGTTGAGAACGCTTCAGATCTCATGGCCATAGAGAAAAGTGGAAACTTTAAGGGTGTTTATCACATCCTTGGCGGGGTTTTAAATCCGCTTCTTGGAGTTGGTCCTGATGAATTGAAGATGGATGAATTGAAGAGCCGAATCATTGAAAAAGAAGTTCAGGAAGTCATTCTGGCAATAAATCCTTCCGTAGAAGGAGATGCAACCTGTTCTTACTTCAAAACACTGCTCCCGGAGTCAGTGAGAGTGGAGCGAATAGGGTTTGGTGTTCCAATAGGTGGAAGCCTTGAATACCTTGACCCGATGACGATTACGAAAGCTTTAGAGAACAGGAAGAGATTCTGATGAAGCCGATGAATGTTACAGAAAGAATAAAGGTTATTCTTGATCCAAAGAAGCCAGGTATTAAGGCCCGGCTTTTTGTGACAAGAGAAGATGGCATAGCTATTTACGATTCAGTTCAGAATGAAACAACGACGTCAGTGTCCGCACTGGTTAGTGGAGTCTGGCAAGCTTCGGAGGCCCTAATGGGACTTGCTCATCCTGCCCAGGATGTAATGGAATTCAGACTCGGTTTTGATACTTCTTCACAAGGGATCTATCTTTTTCCATTTGCCTACTCCGGAAAGAGATACTTCTTGGGTGCGATTTATAAAAACTGTGTGAATCCAGGGCAGCTAAAGAGGCAAGTTGCGATGATAAAGGAAGAAATGGATAGATTGTTTGAAAGTGAACCTTTACCGGCGAAAAGAAGTACTGTTACAACCAGAGAAGGTTACTTATTTCAGGATATTTCTGATGAAGAAATAGATCGCCTCTTTGCAACGGGTGGAATCTAGTATGTCATTTGTAAATTATCACACTAAAGAAATTAACTGCAAAATTGTCTACTACGGCCCAGGTCTGGGAGGAAAGACAACTAACATTCAGTATATCTATCAGAAAACAAGTTCTCAAAATAAAGGACAGATGATCACTCTCAACACTGAAAATGAAAGAACTCTATTCTTTGATTTTCTTCCGTTAGATTTAGGAGAAATCCGAGGCTTTAAAACCCGTTTTCATCTCTATACTGTGCCTGGTCAGGTTTTCTACGAAGCCAGCAGGAAACTCATTTTAAGGGGTGTTGATGGACTGGTTTTTGTAGCGGATTCTCAAGTCGAACGGATGGAAGCGAACATTGAATCTTACCAAGGTCTCGAAAGAAATCTGGCAGAACAGGGATATGATATTTCAAAAGTTCCCATGGTTATGCAATGGAACAAAAGAGACCTTCCCAACATAGTTCCGGTTGAAGATCTTCAGTATCAACTTAACAAAAGAAACTTTCCTGCTTTCGAAGCTGTGGCGACGAGCGGACAGGGAGTTTTTGAAACTTTAAAAATGGTATCTAAATCAGTCCTGCTTAATATTAAGGGCGGACTTGAATAGCTTTTTCTCGAATAGGAGATTTTTCCCATGGCCGAAAAGAACAGACCGTTAACTAAGAAACAACTCGAGACTCTTAAGAATATGCTTCTTGAAGAGAAAAAGAGCTTAGTTATGAATGCCCAACGTTCAGAACTTGACCTTGCACTTTTAAACGGGGGCGATGATGTTGAACAGTCTATTTCTGACTACAACAACTCTCATCAACTTCGTTTCAGGAACCGAGAAGTTTTTTATGCTAAGAAAGTGGACAAAGCCTTAAAGAAGTTTGATTCAAATGAGTATGGTCTATGTAGTGAATGTGACTGCTGGATCAAATTCGAAAGACTCATGGCGCGCCCTACTGCTGAAATGTGTATTCTATGTAAGGAAGAATCAGAAAGAGATGAGTCTTCCAGCTTCCTTGGAAGACAATCGAAATCTCTTGGAAAAGTAGTAGACCTGACAGGGATGCTTGCTTAGGAGTTGATATGTCTGAAATAAAAGTTGCCATCATTGGTGGGTCGGGGATTTATAAACTCGATGCCATTAAAGTTAAAAACCAGATTAAAGTTAGCACTCCATTCGGTCCACCTAGTGCGGAGATTATGGAGTGTGAAGTAGAGGGCCATTCTTTCTACTTTCTTCCACGTCATGGAATTGGCCATCACTACACACCTAGTGAAGTAAACTATCGCGCCAATATCTTCGCACTGAAAAAATTGGGAGTGAATACGATCATCAGTATCTCAGCTGTAGGTTCTCTACAGGAGGAGTATGCTCCAAGACAATTTGTCATGGTCGATCAATTCATTGATTGGACCAAAGGATTAAGAAAAAGATCCTTTTTTGATGAGGGTATTGTCGGGCATGTATCAGTAGCAAATCCTGTGGAAATAAGTCTTTCCAAGCGCCTATATGAAGCTTGTCAAAGGGCCGGTGTTTCGGGACATCTGGGTGGAACTTATATCTGCATTGAGGGCCCACAGTTTTCAACAAGGGCTGAATCTAAGGTCTATCGCAGCTTTGGAGCATCAGTTATTGGTATGACCAACGTACCGGAAGCCTTTCTTGCTAAAGAAGCAGGTATGGCCTATGCAACAGTTGCCATGGTGACTGACTACGACTGTTGGAAAGAAGAACACTGCACAGTTCAGGAAATCATGGATGTGATGAAATCCAATTATGTTTCTGCTCAAAAGTTTGTAAAAGAGGCCATTCCTGATCTGGTAAAAAATCCAGTGAAGTTTGAACCTGAAAACCAGTATGCCGTTATGACGGATGCTGCCCTTCACATGGCAACTCATAAAGAAATTCTTGAAGTCGTCCTTAAAAAATGACGGAATACCTTTCTCATTTTTCAGTAATGCTTAAAGAATGCCTGGAAGCTATGGAACGAGGTTCTGTAGCTTCCGGTTCTAAGACCTTTGCCGACCTTACTTTTGGTGGGGGCGGGCATACCTTTGCCCTGTCGGACCACATCAGTGGTTCTACGGTATATTCAACTGATCAAGATCCCGATGCATTAAAAAATGGCTTCGAAAACATTTCCCGTAGGGGCAAGGAGGGGAGTGTTCATTTACTTCCAATGAACTTCCAGCAATTTCCGGACTGGTGTGAAGAAAACCAGATGCACGGAAAATTTGCCGGAATCCTGATGGATTTAGGAGTTTCGTCACATCAGTTTGATAAAATGGAACGTGGCTTTAGCTTTCGAGCCGATGCACCCCTTGATATGAGAATGAATTATGGAGATTCATCCATTCCTACAGCTGCAGATTTACTGAATACGCTCCCTGAAAAAGATATTGCTGACCTTATTTTCAACTACGGGGAAGAAAGACTTTCAAGAAAGATCGCTGCCCGGATTGTTGAACTTCGACAAAAAGAAAAAATTCAGACAACAGGGCAAATTGAAGACATTTGTTTTCATGCTTATCCCCCAAAGGACCGTCACGGAAAAATACATCCCGCCACCCGGACATTTCAGGCCTTGAGAATTGCTGTAAACGAAGAATTAACAGTTCTTGAGAATACTTTACCAAAACTGTTACCATTCCTGACTGAAGGTGGAGTTCTTGCGATCATCAGTTTCCATTCTTTGGAAGACAGAATTGTAAAGCACACCTTCAAAGAAATAGTGGAGAAAAAAGATTTTCCTGCTATCATTTTAACTAAGAAGCCACTTACAGCCACGGAAGAAGAGCTGTCACAGAATTCCCGTTCGAGAAGTGCAAAACTTCGCTTATTACAACGGGTTTCTCAACTAGGAGGGGTTGATGGCATTAAGAAAAAAAGGCACGTTCAAATTTAAAAATAGACTGATGGATTTTTTATTCAATCCGAAAGCTCTTCCTTTCACTCTTACCTTCACAACACTTGCTATCTTATTTGTCGGCTTCAGGATGAAGGGTATAGAACAGGCCTATCTTCTGAACACGATTGAGCAAGAAATTGATAAAGCCTCTATCAGGAACAAAGAACTCAAGGCACAGAGAGCGCGCGAAATGTCCGTTCATCGCCTGAGAGAGTTCGCTGTTAAGTATGACCTGAAAGAGCCGGGGCCAGAACAAATTATTCTTATTCCTTAGGTAATCCCGTGAAAAACAGAATCTTCTTCAGCTTTTTAGTTTTTTGTTTCTTATTTGCTGTTGTCGTCAGCAAAGCTTTCTATATTCAGGTGGTGAATAAGGCGAAGCTTCTGTCCTATGCAAAATCTCAGTTTATTCGTGAGGTAAAAGAGTATCCTAATCGTGGAAATATTGTGGATAGGAATGGAAACCCTCTTGCTATCAATGTCCATGTCTATAATGTCTTTACCATTCCAAAAAATAAAAATGCTGAGTTCTACCAGGAGTTAAAGCAACTTTCGAATATTGTACCAGAGCTTCAGTACCAGAAACTTGCTTCGCTGGTTAAGAAAAGAAACAAGTATACCTGGCTCGGAAGAAAGATCAGACTTTCAGAAGAGCAGGTAAAAAAGATAAAAAAACTTGATGGCATTTTTGTTGAGTCTCACACTGAAAGAGTCTATCCCAACCGAGAACTCCTGGCGCAAACCCTGGGATTCGTAGGTGTAGATAATACAGGCCTGGCAGGATTGGAAAACAGTCTTAATGCTGAACTTAAAGGTAAGCCTCAGGTGGTGAAGTACATCAGAGATGCTAAAGGCCGTCCCATTAAATATGAAACGAAAGCATCCGAACTTGTTTCACCGGACGTTCAACTTTCAATTGATAAAGACATTCAGGGGGCCCTTGAAAGTTATCTTAAAGAGGCAGTGACTCACCATAAAGCTCTGCGTGGTGGAGCAGGAGTCATGGACGCCGAAACCGGTGAGATTCTTGCCATTGCAAATTACCCTACCTATGATCCAAATAAAGCAACTTCGTTTCCCCTGGAAAACAGAAAGCTGTCTTTTGTGACGGATCCTTTCGAACCCGGGTCAATTTTTAAAACGCTTACTATAGCTTCAGCTCTCGAGAACAAAATTGCTCGGCCAGAAACAAAATTCTTCTGCGAGTACGGAAAGATTAAAGTTCAGAACCATTGGATATCGGAAGCGGAAACTCATGAGAAATTTGAGTGGCTGACTGTTTCGGACATTTTAAAGTTCAGCTCGAATGTGGGAACTACTAAGATTGCCTTTAACCTCAAATATCCAAAACTCAGAAGGACTCTCGATAAATTTCAAATCGCACAGAAAACAGGTGTCGAAATAAAAGGTGAGTCTAAAGGAATTTTGAGTTTTAAGGAAAACGATAAGGTTAAGCCTCTCACTCTCAGTAATATCAGCTTTGGTCAGGGTGTTGCCACTACGGCCATTCAGATGCTCAGGTCTTATGCCGTTTTTGCTAATGGTGGTTATATTGTCAAACCAACACTTTTAAAGAGCGATGTTTCTCAAATAAAAGCTGAAAACCGAATTATTTCTCAAAAGACAGCAGATGAACTTACCCGCATGTTGGTAAGTGTTGTCGACGAAGGAACCGGAAATAGTGCTAAAATTCCCCATTATGAAATTGCCGGTAAAACAGGAACAGCTCAAAGAGTTTCTCCTCAAGGTGGGTACTCAGGATATATCGGTAGTTTTGTCGGTTTTCCTGTTAATGTAAATCGTAAGTTTGTTGTGATGGCCTATATTGATAATCCAACTGACAAGGGTTACTACGGGGGTGTAACAGCAGCTCCTGTGTTCAGAAAAATAACTCAATATATACTGTATAAGAAAAAAGATTTTGCACAGTTTGCAAAGTACGATGAGAAATCGAACTCCAAAAACCTGGATGAGGTTCATACTCAGCAGGCGCAAACGACAAAGATTTATGCTCGTGGATATATGCCAGACTTCTCCGGACTTGATAAAGCAAGTGCTCTCCAGCTGGCCAATGAAAGAAATATTGAGCTGGATATTTATGGTTATGGTGTAGTTACAAAACAGTCTGTTGCACCTGGTACTGTGGTTAGTGGTCAAACCAGCCTGAGACTGCAATTTGAAGCTCCAACTTATGCTGAATGAAATACAACTTTCCAAGATACTAAATGCTGAACTTCCTCCTCTGAAGATTACAGACATCCATTGGAAGGGAGAGGATTCAGATAAAAATGCCCTTCTCTTTTATAAGATTCTCCCTGATGAAAAATCACAGAAGTTATTCATTGAAAGACTTGATAAGGCCCAGTTTGCCTGGCTCATTGTAAATAGCGATCATCCATCTCGACCTTTGAATAGTTCAATTATTCCGGATAGTGAGTGGCCAAGGATTCAAAATGAAATTTTGAATGTTTTGTATCCCCTTCCTGAGTTGAAGCTTTTCGGAGTTACCGGAACGAACGGTAAAACCACGACAGCAGAGCTTGTCTTGCAGCTGGGAGAGATATCAGGCAAGAAGGGATTAAGCATCGGGACTCTGGGCGTACGGGAAAACCACAAGACTGTTTTAGACTTCGGAATGACGTCTCCACCCTTTATAGATCTTCGGAAATATCTCTTCAAATATGGTCAGAATAAAGATTTCTGCGTTCTCGAAGCAAGTTCACATGCTTTGATTCAGAAAAGACTTTATGAATTACAGTTTGATGCTGGTGGATGGCTTTCATTTTCGCAGGACCATCTGGATTACCACAGTACAATGGAAGAGTACTTTGCCGCGAAGTTACTTCTTCTGGATTACTTAAAACCTACTGCAAAAGTTTTTGTTCCTTCCGGAGAGGAAGAGTTATATCAACGAATCAAAAAAGTTACTAATAAGGTTGAGTTGGCAAAAGAAATAGAAGAAAAGTTGCCTTTATTCTTCAGCACTTCCTTCAACCGTAGCAACCTTGAAGTTGCCACTGCCATAATTGAAAGTGGCTTTAACATAAAAGTCCCGAAGGCTTTTGAAAAAATCATTCCACCGGACGGGCGATTTTATATAAGGCCCTATAAATCAAGTTACATCATTGTTGATTTTGCCCACACCCCAGACGCTCTGGATAACATTTGTCAGGGAATAAGAGAATCCTTTCCAACTCATCGTTTGAAAGTCCTTTTTGGATGTGGCGGTGATCGCGATCGGGCAAAGCGTCCCATGATGGGAAAAATTGCCGAGGGGTGGGCTGATGTAGTTTATGTTACAAGTGATAATCCCCGCTCGGAAGATCCTGGACGCATAATAGACGACATCTTGAATGGTATGTCATCTAAGAATGTTCACATCACTCTCGAGAGAGAAATAGCAGTCCAAAAAGCTTTTAAAGAACTGGGTGAAAATGAAATCCTCCTCCTGGCCGGAAAAGGACATGAGAACTATATTCTTCAGAACGGGGTAAAACGTCATTATAGTGATGTAGAGGAAGTTGAAAAGTTTCTTCAGAAGGTTAAGTAATGATCAGTCTTTCGCTAACTAAACAATGTCCTTCGGTTTTAAATCAGGTTCAGCACCAGGGAGTTCTTGATTTTTATACCGACACTAGAAAATATCAACATCCAGGTGCCTTCGTTGCTATACCCGGAGTAAAAGTTAATCCGCTGGATATCATCGATTCGTTATTGCTAAAAGAGTGTCCTGTTGTTTTCTATCAACAAGATGCCGTGAATGATGAAAAAGTAAAAACCTTAAGATCAAAGTTTTCAACGACTGAATTTGTTCCAGTCACTGACAGTGTGACTTTTCTTCAGGAGTTAACTCATTTTCATGTCAGAGAGTGGAAAAGCAGAAATCCTCGCAACACTGTTTTTGCCATTTCCGGCTCCAATGGAAAGACAACTCATAAAGAGATGCTTGCTTTTATCCTTCAAAATGTTCTTCCCGGGAAGATCGTTGCTACTGAAAAAAATAATAACAATCATCTTGGTGTCCCCCTGACTCTGCTTGGAGTTTCTGAAAAAACGGAAGTCGTAGTCCTTGAGCTTGGGAGTAACCATCCGGGAGAAATTAAGGTTCTTTGCGATATTTCAGGTCCAAATGCAGGCATCACCACAAATATTGGTGCCACCCATCTGGAGTTCTTTGGAACTGAAGAAAAAGTTTTTGAGGAAGAGGGCCTTCTCTACTACTCAGTAAAGAATAATACTGAGGGAAAAGGTTTCTATCTGATTAATCTGGATGATAAGTTCTTAAGAAAGTTTGTTCCATTTCAAGGCGCTGTTACATATGGAGAGGATCCTGAAGCAATGGCACAGGTGAGTTTCCTTGAGCAGGGAGCGGAAATTTCTTATGCCGGTGAAAAGTTTCGTGCAGAAAATGAGTCCATCACTGGAAAACATAATAAATTAAATCTTGTCACCTGCCTTTTTATCGCTTGCAGAATTTACCCTGAGTATAAGGTCCAGTTTGTTGAGGCGTGTAAAAAGTTTCGTCCAACAAAAAATCGTTCAGAATGGATTGAGTTTGAAAAAGCTTCTATCTATCTTGATGCTTATAACGCTAATCCTTCTTCTATGAAAGCGGCCCTTCACGGCTTCAAAGAAAGTGTCCTATCGGAAGGGCATACTATGAGTGAAACTTGTATTGTGCTGGGGGACATGAATGAGCTGGGTGACTCAACTCCCCAGTATCACAAAGAGATTGGTGAATTAGTAAAAGAAATGGGCTTTCCTAATGTCTTTTTCGTTGGTCGTTTTGCCTCTTATTATCAGAGTGGAAACCCAGAAGGACAAACGAAGTCTTCAAGTGCTGAGTTTAAGAATGAATATAGAAATGTGTGTTTAAAGAAATATCCAATTCATTTTATTAAAGGGTCTCGCTCTTTACAATTGGAGTCACTCTTCGATATAACTTAAGTTTATCTTTTTTAAAGGGATAAACATGCTGTATCATTGGCTTTACCCGCTAAGTCAACACTATCAATTACTAAACGTTTTTAAGTATATTACTTTTCGTTCTTTTCTCGCATTTTTGGTAGCGACACTGGTTTCTATTATCTGGGGTAAACACTTTATTGCTCTCATGAAACTCAGGCAGTTCGGACAGTCTATCAGGGAAGAAGGGCCTGAAAGCCATAAAAAGAAAAAGGGTACTCCCACATTCGGTGGAGTTTTTATCCTTGGCTCGGCCATGCTTGCCTGCGCACTTTGTGGGAATTTCGTTTCATTCCCCTTTCTCATTGCCTTGTTTGTGACAGTTTCCTATTTCTTCCTTGGTGGTCTTGATGACTATCTCAAGGTCTTAAAGAAAAACTCCAAGGGCGTATCTGCACGTCAGAAGCTTCTTTGGCAGTTCTCAACTGCGCTCATCGCTTCCTATGTCATGATCCGATGGGGAGTGACTGATTCAAAACTTTACTTTCCTTTTTTAAAAGACCCAGTCATGGACATTGGGTGGTTTTACGTTCCATTTGCCGCTTTTGTTATTGTTGGTTCATCTAATGCCCTTAATCTTACGGATGGTCTTGATGGTTTAGCTATCGGCCCGACAATTATTTCCGCTGCCACTCTTGGCTTTTTTGCGTATATAGCTGGTCATACAGAGCTTGCGAATTATCTTTTTATTCCTTATGTGCCTGATGTCGGTGAACTTCTTGTTCTTGTGGCAGCTATTATTGGAGCGGGTGTTGGCTTTCTCTGGTATAATGCCTATCCTGCTGAAATTTTCATGGGCGATGTTGGTTCCCTCTCTCTCGGAGGTTGCTTAGGAACAATTGCTGTGCTCACTAAAAATGAGTTCTTATTTGTGCTCATTGGGGGAGTTTTTGTAATTGAAGCAATTTCTGTCATACTTCAGGTTGCTTCCTTCAAAACCAGGGGTAAGAGAATTTTTAAAATGGCGCCTATCCATCATCATTTCGAATTGTCCGGATGGGCGGAAACCAAAGTCATTGTACGTTTCTGGATCGTGAGTCTTATTTTTGCCATCCTGGCGCTTGCGACATTGAAGTTAAGATAAAATATTTAAGGAGTTTTTATGGAAAAATATAAAGGGAAAAAAGTCCTGGTTGTTGGCCTTGGCAAAACAGGATTTGCTTTGATTAACCTATTCACGCAATGGGGATGTGAAATCAAAGTAACTGACATAAAGCCGATCTTTGATCTTAATAAGCAAGTTAAGCGTCTTAAGAAAATCAATCCTACTCCTACGATGACCTTGGGAGAACATAAGGATGAGGACTTCATTGAAGCAGAGATCGTTGTATACTCCTCATCAGTAGATCCAAATCTTCCGCAGCTTAGGGTTGCCAGAGAACATGGACGACAGGTTTATTCAGACTTTGCTTTTGCCTATGAAAATAGTGATAAGCCGATTGTTGCTGTATGCGGATCACACGGGCGCACGATCATCTCTCATATGATTGGCTATACCTTGAAACTGGATAAAAAGAATGTGTTCGTAGGTGGTACATCTGAAGAACCGTTTATTAATTTCCTCTCACTTCCCAATAAAGAGGAAATTGATTACTGTGTGATTGAGGTTTCTCCGCAGCAGTTACAAACGGTAGATAATTTCAAGCCGGTAATGGCCGTTTATCCCAACCTTGAAGAAAAGAATCTCCTTGGCCGCTTTAAAACGTCCGCCGAATATCTGGACACTGCCCTTAAAGTTGCTAGAAACCTCGGTCCGGAAAATTTCCTTATTGTAAATTTCGACAAACTTGCTTCAAATTCAGTCTTAAGAAGTGCAGCTGCCCAGACTTTCTGGTACTCGAGAAAGTCTTTCGTAACACTTGGAGTGATCTCGGAAATTCAGGGAACCCACTTCCATGACAAGCGCATTCATTCAAACATTCATTTTCATTCTGAATTTAAAGTTACCGACATGAGAATTGTTGGTGTGAATAACCGTGAAAATCTCATGGCCGCAATTACTGCCTGTAAAGCCTTGAAAGTTTCTGATAGTGCCATTCAACATTGCATTGAAAAATTCCCTGGTATTCCTCATCGTCTGGAATTTGTGGTGGAGAAAAATGGGGTTCGTTTTTACAACGATTCTAAGTCTGAAACAATGGATGAGCTAAGAACTTCACTTGAAGCTTTTAAAGACCAGGTCATTCTTATTGCTGGCGGTAAAGAAATAGAGGGCATTCCGTTTGATAAGTATTCAAATATTATTCATGAGAAAGTCCGGGTTCTCGTCCTCGTTGGGGAAGTGAAAGAAACCATGAACAGAATTCTTGGCGATATGACCCAGACATTCCTGGTTGGTTCTTTTGATGAATCCGTTCTTCTGGCCTACCAAAAATCCAGAACAGGTGACACTATCCTACTTTGTCCGGGAAATGAAAGTACGGACGTTTTCCGCGACTTCGAAGAAAAGGGCAATTACTACAAGAAACTTATTTTTCAGTTATAAGTTCTCCAACACTCTTTATCATTGAGCACAAAATAATCTCACGTTACACTGGAAGAAAACCTCTTCCGGTGTAACTCATGAGTGATAATAACAGACTAGAAAAGTTAAGTAATTACTTCCTGATAAATGTGTTTTTCCTGATACTCTTTGGCGTCATCATGGTTTTCTCCGCCAGCTATATGTATGCAACAGAGAACATGGGATCTAGCTATTACTTTTTAATTAAACAACTTGTTTTCATCGCTCTCGGTCTGGGAATTGCCCTCATCTTTTCGAAGTTAAAGATTCTTTACCTCTATAAGCAGGCCTACAAGATCAACGCCTTCTTTGGATTTTTAGTTACGCTAACACTCATTCCTGGTTTAAGTGTTGTGATTAAAGGTTCAAAAAGATGGTTGAATCTGGGGTTCATGAACTTGCAGCCAGGTGAATTTTTAAAATACACTCTGATGCTTGCTTCAATTCGTTACTTTGAAAATTTTAATAACTACACTCCAAAACAACGTGCCATCTATTTATCAGGTATCCTTTATCCATTAGCTGTTTTCATTCTCCAGCCCGACTTTGGTACTTTCTTTATTTCAGCGCTGATTATTGGTTTTATAGCATTCCTTAGTTCATTTCCAAGAAAATATTTTTATTCGGCAGTTGTTGTTGGTGCAATTAGCGCATTTGGCATTCTCATCTCTGCTCCTTATCGTGTGAAAAGGCTACTTACTTTTCTTGATCCATGGAAAGATCCGAGAGGCAGCGGCTTCCAGGTGATCCAGTCATTCCTCGCCTTTGCTAACGGATCTTTTTTCGGCCAGGGCCTGGGAAACAGTAATGAAAAACTTTTCTATCTCCCTGAAGCTTACAATGATTTTATTTTTTCTGTTGTTGGAGAAGAACTGGGTTTTGTAGGGGTAATAGTAACTGTTCTCATGTTCATAAGTTTCATTTTTATTGGTTTAAAAATGTCCATCTCTCTTAAATCAAGAGTGGGAAGTATTATGGTGGCGACTATAATTTTCACCATCGGTTTTCAAGCTTTCATGAACATGGGTGTTGTTCTTGGCGTTTTACCAACAAAGGGTCTTAACCTTCCTTTCATCAGTTATGGTGGTTCATCAATGGTGGCCAATCTGGCGGCATTGGGTTTGATTTTCGCTTGTATAAGAATTCAACCTGGCGATGCCCGAGAAGTTAAGAGTAAAGGCAAACAAACCGGACTAAAGGCTTTAAAAAGCGCGTTTAACTAATGAAAAAGTATGCTGTGCTAGTTGCCGGTGGTACCGGTGGACATATTAATGCTGCCCTGGCCATTGGAGAGGCACTTGCTTCTGAAGGCTGGAAAATCCAATATCTCACTGGAAAGCGCCCTTTGGATTATAAACTCTTTAAGGGTCAGAAAGTGAGCCATCTGGATTCAAAACCTCTGCGTACAAAAAATCCTTTTCAACTCATTCAGAACATCGTTTTAAACTTTTTGAGCTTTCTTACAATTCTTGCAAGCTTTATTGTCAGGCGACCTAAAGTAGTCATAGGTGCTGGTGGTTACGTCTGTGGCCCAACTTTATTAGCTGGATACTTTTTAAGAGTGCCGGTTTTTATCATTGAGCAAAATGCAGTGATGGGGCTAACTAATAGAATCTTAGGATGGATTTCAAAACGAATCTTTGTGCATTTTTCTAAAACCAAAGGACTTTCTCCCCACCTTGAAAAGAAAGTCCTTGTTGTGGGAAATCCTACCAGAAAGGCCATACAGCCAGTTTCTTCCAGAAAAGTTGAAGAGAATTTGAGAGTTCTGGTTTTTGGAGGAAGTCTTGGAGCTTCTCAGATTAATAAAGTTATCTTTGATATTCTTAAGGATCCGCCCTTTTCTCAAATGATCATTCACCATCAACTTGGAGGGGATCAACAAGCTCCAGATCTCCCAACTCCTGTTGAATATGTTCCTATGAATTATATCGATAATATGCAGAATGAGTATGAATGGTGCGACGTCATAATTTCTCGCTCAGGAGCAAGTACCATTTCAGAACTGGGTATCATTAAAAAACCTGTTCTGATTTTTCCTTATCCTGCAGCAACGGATAATCACCAAGTTTACAATGCAGAAATCTTCAAGGAAGAATCTGATTTTACTGTCGAAATCCTTGATCCCAAGTTGCCTCATGAAGAGTGTGTGATTCGAACCAAGGAATTCCTTTCCAAGGCTTTCCGACAAGAGTTAAAGTACTCAGGGACACCCTCGGAGGGGAATCATACCTGTGTATCGGTAATAAGAGAGATCAAGAAACATGTTGGGATGGCTTAAAACAACTAAACTACATTTCATTGGTATTGGTGGCATAGGAATGAGCGGCATCGCTGAAGTCCTGCTTGATCTTGGATATAAAGTTTCAGGTTCAGATATCAATAGTTCTGCCGTAACCGAGAACCTTGAAAAAAAAGGTGCTCAGATATTCATCGGCCATAACAGCGGAAATGTTGAAGGGGCCACTCTTATTGTTTACAGTTCTGCCATCGATACTAAAAACCCGGAGGTCATTCGGGCTACAGAACTTGAAATCCCAATGATCAGAAGGGCGGAGATGCTCGCTGAACTCATGCGTTTAAAATTTGGGATTGCTGTTGCCGGTTCGCATGGAAAAACGACCACTACAAGTTTACTCGCCACTATTTTTCATGAAGCAAAAAAAGATGCCACATACATTATTGGCGGTATTGTCCGGAACCTAGGCGGAAATGCAAAAAAAGGCGATGGGGAATTTCTGATTGCTGAGGCTGATGAGTCTGACGGATCTTTCCTTCTCTTAAGCCCTATTATGGCTGCAGTAACTAACATAGATGATGACCATCTGGACCACTATGGAACTAAAGATAAAATTGTTAATGCTTTTATAGAATTTGTTAACAAACTTCCTTTTTACGGAAGAGTTGCACTTAATGCCAATGATCCGTCAAGTGTCGCGATCAAATCAAAAGTAAAACGTCCGATACTCTGGTATGGAATTGATTTAGAAAAGGATGTTGCTGATTATGTTGCCAGGAACATTGAACTCTCGGCTTCAGGGACAGAGTTTGATCTCATTTATAAAGGTGAGAAAGTTTCCAGAATTAAAACTCATCTCATGGGCCTTCATAATATTTCTAATACTCTTGCTGCCATTTCTCTTTCACATGAAGCGGGCCTTGGATGGGAGATCATTGAAAAAGGCCTCCTGAGTTTTCAGGGCGTTGGAAGAAGGCTGGAAAAGCTCCATGAAAATAATACCTTCGTTGTGATTGATGATTACGGCCATCATCCAACGGAAGTAAAGGCAACGATATCAACGTTGAGCAAGGTTGATAATCGTCCATTGTGCGTAATTTTTGAACCGCATCGGTATTCACGAACTCAGAATTTCTGGAAAGAATTTCAGGAGTGCTTTGAAGGTGCCGATGAAATTTTTGTTTCTCCCATTTACGCCGCTTCCGAGAAACCTATTGAAGGTATCACTTCTGAAGCTCTGGTTAATGAAATGAAGTCTAAGGGTAAAAACGTCAGACTTCTAAGTTCCCTGGATGAGATGAATGGTCTCTTGACCGAAAGAAAGAATTCAAGTTGCATCTTTGTCACTCTTGGGGCCGGAGCTATTTCTAAAAAGATCCGGGAGATGGTTAAATCGCTATGAACTTTGAATCCGACATTATAAAAATCGAGGATTGCGAGTATTTACCTGATCATGATCTGACATCTTTTACTACAATGCGGCTTTCTTCCCGCGGGGATCTGCTAATAATCAAAGCGGCAGCGGCTTTTCAGCAGGTCCTTCCTCTTCTGAACAGATATAAAAAATCCTATTTAGTTGTAGGCTGGGGGGCCAATCAAATTCTTCCTCCTGTCTCAGATAGAGTAATCATCCACCTCGAGATGCCCTTTGATCTTGCTTATCTTTCTGAGGTCAGGGATGAGTATGTTCTCCCTGCTTCAATTGGATTGAATCATCTGACTTCACATGCCGTGAAATTCGGCCTTAAGGGATGGGAAGTATTCACAGGAATTCCTGCTTCTCTTGGGGGCGCAATATTTATGAATGCGGGCACAAACCTGGGGGAAATTGGAAAGCTGATTAAAAAAGTAATTTTGATTACTCCTGAAGGGAAACTTCGGGAAGAAATCATCTCTGATAAAAGTTTTTCTTACCGTCATAACCATTTCGTTAAAGAAGGTGAAGTGATTGTAGGGGCAGTAGTGGTTCACAATGGAGTTGACCCTCAAATAAGTGCAAAAATAAAAGAGTATCTAGAATACAGAAAAAGAACCCAGCCCCTGGCCACTAAAAACTGCGGATGTGTGTTTAAGAATCCTCACAAGGAATTACAGGCTGGCAGATTAATCGATCTCATTGGGTTAAAAGGTTTAACGGTAGGTGGGCTTAGAGTAAGTCCGAAGCATGCAAACTTTATTGAGAACACGGGTTCTTCAAATTGGGATCAGTTTCAAGACCTTGTTAACATCATAAAGTCTAACATGGACCACTTCTATGGAATTGAATTTGAATTGGAAGTGAAAATCCCCTATCATTAAGTCATGTTAAGAATATTTTTAGTATCATTCTTGATTCTGCTTCTTTCTATTGCTTCTGGAATGTCGGAAGCCAATGTTCCTGATAAATTCACTCAGAAAAACATTAACTATCGGACTTACTTCGGTGAATGTCCTTCCAAATCTTCGGGCATGCTTACCTTGATGCTGATGAAAGAATTCGAAAAGAACCATTCTTTGAGAGAAGTGAAAGAGAAGATTCTGTCAGAGAAGCTAGATGAAAAGTTCTTCCTGAGCGATTATAGAATTTCCTACAACCCAGTCATCAAGACTCTTAGCATTCACCTGGAGTGTCTTGAGCCGCTGGCAAAAGTTCAGGTTTATAAGCCAAACGGTCAGGAGCACTATTCCGCCATACTTGGTGCTAATGCCAGAATGTATGAGCCTCATTATGAGAACCTGATGAGATCAGAGAAGAGGCTTAATCACTCCCTACCACTACTTGCCATTTCAATGGAACAGCTGGAAGGATCTGCCCCTACAGATCTTGCCGCTTTCATTAAGAAGATGGCCCTTGATCTTCGGTCTCAGATATCAGAGATTATTATCAGTAAAAACAACGAGTTGACGATAATCTTCGCTCTTGGCGGCAAGGCCACCAGCGTTTTCATGGGTGCTGATCTTTGGGAGGAAAAATTAACAAAACTCACAAAGATTGTGGGCTATGTAGGCAAGAATAAACGTTATCCTAGTAGTATTAACCTGGTGAATTCGAAAAAGGTTGTTGTCAAGTTTTCTGACAAAATCTAGAATTTTATAAGAGGCGAAGATCGCCTTTAAATAGTCAGAATGAATCTGCCCTCTTCTAGTCTGAAGAGTTTTTGAGAAGGGAATCTCATGAGTACCAAAAGTGTCATCGTCGCTTTGGATATTGGAACAACAAAAGTCTGTACCCTTATCGCGCAAAAATCAGGCAAAAATTTAGAGATTCTTGGAGTGGGTTCTCATCCAAGTCACGGGCTTAAAAAAGGCTCCGTCGTAAATATTGAAAAGACAGTCGAAAGTATTCGAAACTCAATTGAAGAAGCCAAACTAATGGCGGGCATTGAAGAACTTGAATCTGCCACAGTGGGAATCGCCGGGAATCACATTTACTGCTTTAACTCTTCCGGAGTTGTTCCGGTAAAGAACAAAGAGATCAACCAATCTGATGTTGATAGAGTTATTGAAGCGGCCAAGGCAGTTCTCATTCCCTCTGATCGGGAAGTTCTCCACGTCATTCCTCAGGAGTTTAAAGTCGATAATACTGTTGGAATTAAAAATCCCATTGGAATGTGCGGATCTCGTCTTGAGGTGAATGTTCACATCGTTACAGGTAAAACCCCCCTCATCCATAATCTGGTTAAATGTGTTGAACAAGCTGGTCTTAATGCTAATTCAGTCATCCTACAACCAATTGCATCTTCTCGATCCGTACTTTCGGCTGAAGAAAAAGAACTGGGAGTTGTTCTCATCGACATTGGCGGCGGCACAACTGATGTAGCTGTATGGAAAGAAGGAAGTCTCCTTCATTCTCAAATCATTCCACTGGGT
Organism: Bacteriovoracia bacterium; assembly: GCA_046566385.1. GTDB lineage: Bacteria > Bdellovibrionota > Bacteriovoracia > Bacteriovoracales > Bacteriovoracaceae > Peredibacter. Next base: position 19,137 of record JBKHWS010000011.1, read on the forward strand.
GGAAATCATTTTACTAATGATCTGGCAGTGGCTTTAAAAATTCCACATAATGAAGCAGAAAGGCTCAAACTGACTCACGGAACGGTCCTAAAAGACGCCCGGTTGAATGAAACTTATCTCACCGTTCAGGGCCTTTCTGGCACCAAACCTCGGGAAGTTTCTCTAAATTTTGTGGCAGAAGTCCTTGGGGCCAGAGCTGAAGAGTTATTTCAAGTAGTAAGAGAATTGATTTTGGAAAAGAATTTGCAGGATGAGATTACCGGCGGTTTCGTTTTGACCGGCGGAGGAGCTCTTATCAAGAATCTACCTGAACTTGCTGAGTACATTCTGGAAAAACCAGTAAAGCTGGGTTACCCATCCGCTTTTGGTGGAATGACTACGGCCATGCAACATCCAAAGTTCTCTACTGTGCTCGGTCTCCTGCAGGAATCACAACACGTTTCCAGTGCAGTAACCAGAAATGAAAAAGTACAAGACGAATTAGATATGTTTGATAAACTAGGTAAATCTTTAAAAAATGTTTTCAAAGAGATTTTTTAATACTCGGAGGACCTGCTTATGTTCGATATAGCCGATAATACAAACCAACCTCTTGGCGCCAAAATTAAAGTCATTGGCGTAGGTGGGGGTGGATGTAATGCTGTTAATACAATGATTCGTTCAGGCTTAACAGGCGTTGAATATATCGTTGCCAACACTGACTCTCAGGCCCTTGCTGCTAACCTGGCCGGAACTAAAATTCAGCTTGGTGGTAACGTCACTAAAGGTCTCGGGGCCGGTGCTAATCCTGAAGTTGGCCGCAAAGCTGCAATTGAAGATTATGAAAGACTATCTGAAGTTTTAGATGGCGCTGATATGGTTTTTGTTACTGCCGGAATGGGTGGTGGTACAGGAACAGGAGCTGCTCCGGTTATTGCAAAGCTTGCCCGCGAAATGGGCGCATTGACAGTTGGGGTGGTAACTAAGCCTTTCATTTTCGAAGGAAAAAAACGCTCACGTCAGGCCGAGGAAGGTATTCGTTCTCTTGAAGAGTCTGTAGATTCTCTTATTTGTATACCAAACCAGCGTCTCCTTCAGCTCGCTGGAGAAAACTTATCACTTGTTGATACATTTAAAGCTGCTGATGAAGTTCTTCTGAATGCTGTTCAAGGTATTTCTGATCTTATTAACAATACTGGTCACATTAATGCTGACTTCGCCGATGTTTCTACTGTGATGACAAATAAAGGTCTCTCATTAATGGGAACAGGAACTGCTTCTGGACCTGAAAGAGCGGTACTTGCTGCAAAACAAGCTATTAGTTCTCCACTACTCGAAGATGTAACGATTGATGGTGCAACGGGGATTATCATTAACATCACTGGTAACTCTTCACTTACTATGCATGAAACAAATCAGGCAGTGACACTTATTATGGAAGCTGCTGATGAAGACGCAGAAATTATTTTCGGAACTGTGATTGATGATGCAATGGATGAGAACGTAAAAGTAACAGTCATCGCCACAGGACTTCAGACTACCCTTAAAGAAGTTTCGATGGGCGGCTACACAGCAGCTGTTCGCCCTGCTACTCCACCGGTTGCTCCGGCAATTGAAACAGTTCAGGCCTCTCCAGTTGCTCCTGCTGCAAGAATGGAAGTGTCCACTCCGGAAGTACGTGAAGAAGCTCCTGCCATGGCAAAGAATACTGATTATGCAGTAAAGTCTGAGATCATGTTTGATCTTGAAGATCAAAAAGCGCAAGAAACCAGCGCCCGTCCAAAAATTAACTGGGCTGAAAAACTACAAAGTGCTGCTTCAAAATACGAGTCGCAAAAGAATTACGAAGCTACTCCTGCAGCAACGGCTCCTGCTGCTCCAAAAGCTCCGCCAATTACTGAGCGGCAGGAGTATTCACATTTTGATAGTGCTGAACCAACACAAGGCAATGTTACTGCTCAAGCGGCTCAATCGCGTGAAAGCAGGATCAAGTCTATTGCTGAAAAACTTGGATTCTTCAATTTTGATGAAGATGAGTTCGACACACCTTCTTTCATGAAAAAGAACGAAAGAAACCATGACTCGCAAATCTGATTTAAATTAAAAGATACTAGTAAAAAAGCCCCTTAACCGGGGCTTTTTTATTTCTAGAAGCTATTAGTTAAATGACAGCCTTTTACAATGACTCTGTCAGGAGGTAGCTGCTCTCTTACTTTCGGGACTTGAAGCCAGTGGACCTGAGGTGAATAGTGGTGTTCCTGGTGATAGCCATTATTAAACCAGATAAAATTATAAAATGCATTATAGCAGCTTACGGAGTCCCTAAGTCTATCATTAGGGTTAGCGAAATGGTGTTCGCAATAATTTTCCCAGACAGCAAAGAACTGACCACCTAAATAACTTGGAACAAGATAAAGAAGAAATAGTTTCCAGTTCAGATACGAGAAAGCCGCGAGAAAAATAAATAGTGCCAGGGTTTCCAGGAGCGGAAGCCTGCTATCCTTTGAAGCCTTCCGGTAGAGTCCTGTTAAATCAGTTCTAACAATTCCTAAGAGAGAATAGCTGAAAATATTCTCTTCCTGATTGTTCTTTCCAAATCTATAAGTTGAAGACATATCTCCATCAGGACGATTATTGAATCGATGATGATTTAAATGATGAAGACGGTAGATTGATTGAGGAACTCCGAGACCAATAGAATTCAACATAGAAAAAATACTATTAAAAGTAGCAGATTTAAAAAATGGAAGATGGATAAAGTTATGAGCAATGCACTGATAATTGGTGCCCATCAAAAAGACATTCAGTAAAATAATGAAAATTAAAACCGGCAGGGACAAACTAAGAAAAAAGGGAGTCACCAGGACGGCCAGTTGAATGAGAAGTAAAAGGACGAGAATAGAATCGTATCCGGAGTATTTCATCATAGTCTCAATGAACCGGTTGAATCAGTTCTTTAAACTTTTCCTTAAGTAGGGGAATTTTTTCTTTCATGGCAAATAACACAAGATAAGTTTCAATATAGTCCTGATCAACATTTATCTTATAGTGCGTTTCGATATATGTAGGGATGTCTTCATCCTGTAGAAGCTTCTTTTTGACTTCATATAAATGAACCCCTTGTTCAGGGTCAGAGGTGGAGGTTTTAAGAGTAAGCACTTCATCCCAATCATGCCTCATGATAAGTGGTATATGCTCCTTGCAAAAGTGCAGACTTTTGAATGGCTTTATACAAGATTTGCAAAAGAGCTTGTCACAAATAGCACAGCTGACTTCTCCTGGCTCTTCAGAATGATTGGGGCAAAAGAGATCTGAACGTTTGGGCTTGAACTTTTCCACTTCCTGCATTCTCCTTAAAACTTCTGGATGAAACTCAGATCGGGAAATGTCAGGATGAGGAACTTCATCGCCATTGGATGACGGCGTTTGATTTAAGGTGGGTTGTTGCTTTAATAATTTATAGACCAGCAAAGTAAGAAGACCCAGAACAATGACCAGGATAAAAAGGGTGAGGACAATCAAAAGAATCGCTAAGTTTTCCATCCCTCATATTGTAATTCATCCCATATGTAACGCTAGTATAAATGAACTTCCGTAATAGGTTTATAGCCAAGGAAGTTGTTGAAATATTGTCGGGTAGCTATTCTTATTTGATCCTTAAAATAACCCTCTTCCCTCGAAACTAAATCCCTTCTAATTTGCTCAAGAAGCTTTTTCTTGAGGCCTTCGGCAAGGTCCTGTGCCATGAGTGGAAGTCCAAGGAGTGAAACTTCTAGATGGCCCATTCCCCGATGGTAGCTGATAAATACGGCACCTTGGGTAGCCATTTTCCGGCGTTGAGAAATTTGAGTTTTTTCAATTTCCAGTGCTTTCCCATGGATAAGTCGAGGCTCTTTGGCTTCATGATTTTCGATTTTCACGGTTTCATTACCAAGAATAACTTCCTGGTAGTTATAGATGAGATGAGTAGAAATTTTAGGATAATGCTCTTTAATGAACTCATGATGCTTTCTCAGAAAGTAGGATTCTCCGTGTATCGGGAAATAAAAATCAGGAGTGAAGTTCTTAAGAAGAAGATGTAAATCCTCTTTCCCGGGATGGCCGGAAGCATGGATGAGATGGTCACTCGCTGTTATGATGGTGGCACCAAACTCAGAGAGTTTATTATAAATCCTGTAAATTTTCTTTTCGTTTCCGGGAATAACTTTTGAACTGAAAACAATAAGGTCATTTGGTCCAGGCTTGAATGTACTATCCTCTCCAAAGCTGAACCTCCTGAGTGCTGACAAGAAATCACCCTGACATCCAGAAAGGAAAACCAGCATTTTTCCACTCTGACCCTTAACCTGGTCTGGTTGAAAGACCTGATCAGGTGGGATGTCTGAATGATTGGTCTCAAAGGCAGAATCCATATAAGTTTTAAGAGATCTTCCCATGATGACCACTTTCCTGCCGGATTCGATGGCCATTTTTGCAATCTTAGTCATTCTGTGAACATTGGATGCAAAGAGGGTAATAAATATCCTGTCTTCTTCCCTTTGGAGGAGCTTTTTAAGATCCGAGTAAAGCTCCCCTTCGGAAGTTGTTTTGCCTTCACTCAGAATATTTGTTGAATCCAGGAAATAGGCCGTCATTTTACATTCGGAAAGCTTCTCTTCAATTCGCTTTAAATCAATAGGTTGTTCATGTTTTGAATAGAGATCTACCTTGAAGTCTGAAATATAAAGAGCTCCCCAATGCCTGTCTTTTGAACGGATAACTAATCCACAAGTTTCCGGAATCGAGTGATTGACATGAACGGGAAAGACATCAATCTGCTTAAAATTCAATTCAGACTGAGGGGTATACAGCTGGTACTTGAATGTAATTTTGTGTTCTTCCAGCTTTTTCTGAATCAGGTGCAGTGTAAAAGGAGTGGCATAGACAGTAATGTCAGGAAACTCTTTTAATAAATGGGCAAGCCCACCAATGTGATCCTCGTGTCCATGAGTGATAATAATGGAATGAAATCTGGAGGCATCAAGAAGAGAGAAGTCAGGAATGAGATAATTTATATCGAAACACTCTTCATAGGGAAAGAGCATGCCACAATCTATAACAATATCCTCATCCTCAGTCCGGATAAGGGTCATATTAGAGCCTATTTCCTGAACGCCCCCTATAGGTAAAACGCTAAAATATTTGTTTTTCAAGACTGTGCCTCTCATGGTTTCAACTAACTCATTTTAATTTATCTCATCTACTTTTCTTAGTCACCCTCAGATCATTGTCTTTAAAGAGAATAAAGCGTTAGTGGCATAGCTGTTGCACTTACTTGAGAAAAAGAAATCAGGACTAGTTATAACAGCATATTGGATTGTCAAAGTTTTTGGCAGTTGGAAAAGGAGTTTACATGAAAACCATTCTGTTCACTTTCATTCTATTGATAACTGGAGTTGCGCAAGCTGCAACAGAGGTCCCATCAGGTGTGAAGTGTATGAAAGAGGCCAGAAGCCTTGGTCTCTCAATCGTGGACTCTTATCAAACCTGTTCAGTTAAGCCAAGAATCAGGTCTTGTATTTTAAAACAACAGAAAGAAAACAAAGCTCTGCACGATAAAAAAGAACTTAAAAAACTTGGAAAAGAAGCAATTAAAAACTGTCAGGAATAATTAAATTGGAGAGAAAAATGAAAATGAAAACGGCGCTAATAGTAACCCTGCTAACCATGGCCTTCAACGCCCTGGCATCATTGCCGGCAGTGATTGATCTGAAAGTGGAAGGGAAGAGGTTTATCGGAAATGAATATATAAAGACTCTGGACTCAAACGAACACATCACTTTTAAGTTCAATGATGGACGTTCTCATTATGTTGAACAGTTGATGATTTCAGCAGAGGGAGCCCAGAGAAACTATAGTTTCGCAAAGGTCTACGCTGATGGTGATGAAGTCGCGACACTGGGAGTCCCGGGAAGAGATCCAGACTATCCAATTGTCATCCGAGGAAATGTTTCAGAAATTGTCCTGAAGGTTCAGGATCGTAGCAGAATAAAGATACTGGATTTCAAAATTTATACGGTTCGAAAAAATTATTCTTCATATTCACACATTGAGCGCTCTGTAAGACGTGGTTACAACACAGACCAGTGGGGAGCAAGTATTCTTGATATCGTTGCTGAGTTTCAGGTTCTGTCGCGGGACATGGATCTTGGGAGCGATATATTTTCACGTTACCTGAGACCTCTTAAGGTAGCTGCTTTCAAGGTTCAGGCTTCGGACGATGCCAGGGATGCCAGATCACTTTCAACAAAGAAGAAAGCAGAAGCTCTGATTGATGCAATTGATTCAGCAGCACCACTTTTTGAAAGCGACATGATGCTTATGGATTCAAGATTTGACCGCCTTGGACTTGACCTCCAGATCATAAAGCAAGACATGATCGAAAAATACGACCTGAATCGAGAATAAAACTAACTCTTTAAGGAATATATAATATGAAAACCTTTAGTAAATTTTCCCTCCTGACACTAGCAACAGTGCTTACCGTGTCTGCAAAGGCAGATGTTTTAAACTTCCAGGACCTGGGTAAAACCGGACGCTATTGTCCTGGCGATACACTTTCTGTAGAGACAAAGGGCAGATATATCGAAAGAATCCTGATCTCTGCAGAAGGAATCAGAATTGACGGGTTCATCAAGGTTTATGCTGATGGTGAGCTTATCCATAACATCGGCGTTCCTGGTTATGATCCCGATTATTCATTTCGGGTTCGTCGCCACGTAAAGAATATTTCAATGAAGTTTGAGAGGACGTGTTCACGCATCCTTGACGGCAAAATCTTCAGTCCTACGCCTGCCCCGGAAACCTATCGGCTATATAATCGTGAACTCGTAAACAATGATAACTGGGGAGCCGAATTTCTTGAAATCTCCCGCTCACTTTCAAAAGACCTTCAGTATGAATCAGATTTCTTTTCTCACCTTTGGCCGAATGTTCTCCTTCCAATGAAAAAGATTGCTTTGCTTCAGAACGCTTCTGAACAGGTTCGTGACCAGAGATCACTCATCACGGCCCATCGATCATTGAAGATTGCCAAAACAATTCTGGATAACAATGACCTTCTTGAGCGCCTTCTTATGAATGAAAAGTTCGATTATCTGATCTCTGATCTTTTGGTCATGAAAGAAGACATTCTTGAAAGATACGATGTGAAAGAAAAAGAAGTAGCTTCGAAAATTGCTGAAATAGAAGCTGAACTGGACCTGTAAGGAGGACGAAATGAAAAAACTATTAATTCTTCCACTCCTGGCATTTTCTTTTTCAGCTTTTGCCCAGGAAGATGTTGTTTCCTATACAGATGATGCTGTTGTGGTCGACCTGTTTCAGGCTTGCTGGAACAAAAATAAACTTGAAAAGTGCGACTTGAATGAATATGGAATAGATGCTCTGTTGGTTGCGAAGCATTCCACTAAAACAAGTGCTGGCCATTATATTCACTACGAGATTACAAGTTCAGTGCCTATGACTGGAATAGCTTACAATTGTCTTAGCATCCAGTATGGGTCGCGTCTTTGCGGTAAGTGGAATGGAAGCAAGTTCAGTGGTAGTGAATATCAGGAAAAAGCCTCCCACATAAAAACGTTCAGTGGAATAGGTGTTGGCCATATTGAGCTCAAGCCAGACTACCAGATATCATTTGATAAGCTGTACTTCAATAATGGTATTCCCACTTCCTTAAACGCTTCGCTATCTACTGCAGTCAGCATGTTACGTGGTGCTTATGTCGGTGTGAACAGAAATCTGGAATCATTCCGAAACGAGATTGCAAAATCACACCGAGGTCATCTTGACCGTCTGGCAGAAGCTCTGGCAGAAGGTATCAATCTTACAAGTGCCAAGGACGAAAAAACCGGCAAGCCAAAATATTCCATCGTAGATTGGCGACTCCAGGAAAACGCCCGTTTAATCGTCGTATTTGGAACTGTTCTGAACGAACTTCTGACTGACTATGACGATATTGACAGGTTAAAGACTTCCATCAATGCAATGAGAACACTTGTTCAACAGTTAAGACTTTCCTACGGCTGGGACCGTGGGCTTGCTGGCTCAGTATCAAAGGCTTCTTCTTCGCTAATCGAAGTAGTTCGTCTTGAGCTGCAGGAGCTTGCTTCAATTAAGATGGCGATGGGAGTAACAGATTTCAAGATCTATCTTGATATGCTGAAAGTAACCCGTACCCTTCAAGCTAAAGTTGATGCCTCAAAGTCTGGAGACATGAAAGCCCAGAGAGAGATTTTCGATATGCTTGACCTGTGGAATAGTGCTCAATGGCAGGACGAGATGGCAAGATTAATGAATGCCGGTCCTGACTTTAAGAACCTGGTTATTCCAAAACTATCAATGCTGATTTTTGCGATCGAATCAATTGCAGAGCTTTCAGACCAGGAATTTATCATCCCAGACAGAAAAACACTTAAGTGAAAAGAAAACCCCTCTTCGGAGGGGTTTTTATTTTTAAATCATTTCTTCAAGAGTCTTTATGGATGGGCTTTCTGCCTCTAAAAGTTCCTTCATTCTTGCTGCGAGAATAAGGGCCGCAACATCTGTTTCTTCACCAACTGTGAAGTCAGCATATTGCTTCTGGGGATCAAGATACTTTTGATACATCGGACGAACTGTGTCGTAGTATTGTGAGATAACAGATTCCAGTGAACGTCCTCGCTCTTTTACGTCTCTGTGCAGTCTTCTGGTGAAACGGATATCAGAATCAACATGCAGGAAGCATTTGATATCGAGCATTTCCCGGATTTCCTGGTCGTAAAGAGAGAAAATTCCTTCAAATAGAACGACTTTGCAAGGCCCTATTTCCTCAAACTCTTCAGTTCTTGTGGAAGATGAGAAATCATAGACCGGGCATTTGATAGAATGACCCTTTTTAAGTTCTGAAAGGTGGTGCCTTAAAAGATTCCAGTCAAAAGCATCAGGATGGTCGAAATTGGCCTTTCCATTAATTTTGGGAACTGTTGGCAGGTAATAAGAATCCATGTGAAGAAGGCAGGATTTAGAGCTATTGATGCTCTTCATGACCTTTTTAGCAAAAGTCGTTTTTCCAGAACCTGAACCACCCGCGATACCTATAAGAAAGATTTTTTGCATAACGGGACGTTGTTCTAGCAAAGAAAGGGACCGTTGCGCAAGAAAACCTGTGGAAATGTAATTTTTTTAGCCTCACAGAAGGGAAATCATGGAGTATAACCCATTTCTTTAAAGGATTTTTATGGATACGTTCTGGGTAGTGACCCTTTTTCATTTTCAACCAGGCCCTGAAGAGCGGGCCATTACGGAAAATATGGCGGTTAATGAGTTTGAAGCTCTTGGGATAGAGGAGTTTTCCCTCAGTGAACCGGAAGTTGATGCTTTATTAGGGGAAAGATCCTACTCGGGGGGAGACCTGCCTCAGGAGGTACTTGATGAGGTTGAAGAAAGGGTTTTGAAAGGACCTGTTAATTTTAGATTCTTTTTTTCTGATGCTGACAACGCTTCTGCTTTTTTACATAAAGTCCAAACCAGTTTTTTATGTGAAGTTCAGATTGAAGAAAAAGAAGGTCAGGATTGGAATGCGGAATGGAAAAAGCATTATTCTCCAATTGAAGTAAATGACAAACTTACGATCGTTCCCTCATGGAATAATGACTTTATATCTAAATCGAGGGAAACCATCTCCATTTATCCTGGCATGGGATTCGGTACCGGCAGTCATGAGACGACTTTCTTGTGTTTAAAGCTTTTTACAGAAAAACTGCTCACTCAAAATATTTCGACCTGTCTTGATTTTGGTTCTGGTTCTGGAATTCTTGGGCTTTCAGTTTTTAAATTTTTTCCGGATGCGAAAGTAGATTTCTACGATATTGATTCCGAAGCTAATAAAAACTGTTATCAAAACGCAGAAATTAATGGTCTCGAAGATAAGGCTTTTCGACTTCTTCTTCCGGAAGTCAGAGAAAGATTATTAAAGAAATACGATGTGGTCTTTGCAAATATACTTGAGTCTATCCTGCTTCAGGAAAGAGATTTTCTGATAGACCATGTTGCCGAGGGTGGATCAATAATAGTTTCAGGCCTGCTCAAACATCAGGCCCAGGGAATAATTGAAAGTTACCAAAAGCAGGGGCTGACCCTTGCCTCCCATGAAGTTAAAGGGGATTGGGCCGCTATCTTATTTGAGAAGGGAAAGAAGTGAGAGCACTTTGGCTTAACCCTCTTCAGATTCTGGACGAATATAACCTAAGGGGAGATTCCCTTCACCATTTAGTGAATGTCGTACGGATTAATGTTGGTGAAAAGCTTCTACTCTTAAATGGCGAAGGGCTCCTTGTCGAAACCGTCATAGAGTCTCTCAATAAAAAAGAAATGTTTTTAAAGAAACTGGTAGATCAACGGGAAGAGAGAAACTTTATCTTTGATCTTGTTCTGGGGATGCCTAAACGGGAAGCCCTTGAACTTTGTCTTAAGGAATGTACTGAGTTGGGATTCCGAAAGATCTATCTGGTAAAATCTGACTTTTCTCAGATGAGGTTTCCTGAAGAGGACAGAGTTCATAAGTTGCTAGTTTCCGCACTTGAGCAATCCAATTCGCCTTATCTGCCAGAAGTTGTCCATGCCACATGGGAAAAGATACCCTTTAAAGATTACGGGGATGTAGTTTTACTCGATTCGCAAACTAAAAGTCCTAAGCCAGCAGGACCTGCTTCTGGAAAGGATGAAAAGTTACTCATTGTAGGACCAGAAGGTGGTTTTTCCCCTGAAGAAATTCAATTTTTACACTCCCGCGAGCAAGTAAGGGTAGTCAATTTGCCGACACCTATTCTCAGAACACCAACTGCGGTTGCAGCCGGAGCAGGAGTTATGCTTCAAAGTTTGCTTAAGTGAAGGCCGGCCTGCTATTATTAGGAAAAGGGAAAGTATATGAACTTAGAGAAAATGAAAGATCAGCCAAAAACTCCTCCTCCGGCAGATGATTTTGAAATTGATTTTAAACCTATTACTTCCGGACTCGGGTTTCATCATCAGAAAGCAACTGATTTAAAACCTGTAGTCACTGAAAGGACCGTTGCTGTACCTTCGATAAATAATTACGCCGCTCCAAAGAAAGAAATGAACGTTTACCAAAACGACCTTTCTATGTTTTACAATCAAGCTGCTCAGCCTTCAGCAGTTACTGAACCAGAAGTAAAAATCCCTGAAGAGAAAACTTATCGGCTGGCAACAAAACCGCAGAGGGTGTTTGCTTATCTGATGGATTTGTTTTTTGTATTATCCCTGTTGGGAATTGTGCTGACAGTAATGGCAAGAACAATTCACATGGATTTAATGGAAGTCTGGACTGAGTATCCAAATGAAATTACTCCTCTGGTCATTACCCTCTTCTGTGGTTTTTATCTTATTTATTTCTCAATTTTCGAAAAAACTGTTCAATCAACCTTGGGTAAAAATTTATTTGGATTAAGGGTGTTGGGACTCGATAATATACCTCTTGGTCTGGTTCCCCTGCTTTTAAGGTCGGTGATCAGTCTTTTAAATTTTATTAGCCTCGGTCTTTTTTCTTACTTTGACCTTCAGAACAAGGTCACGTCGGCCAAGGTGATAAGGGTTGATTAATGTTTTCTGAAGACCTTGATAAGTTCCTTGAAGAGAATAAAGGTAAAAGAATAGTTTTTACCAATGGCTGCTTCGATATCCTTCATCGAGGTCATGTTACTTATCTTTCTGAAGCGAGAAAGTTGGGAGATCTGTTGCTCATTGGGCTTAACTCTGATGCCAGTGTTAAACGTCTTAAAGGATCAGATCGACCTATCAACAATGAAGATGACCGCCGTTATGTTTTATCTCAACTGAAGTCTGTTGATTTTGTAGAGATCTTTCATGAAGACACTCCACTCAACCTCATTAAGAGAGTTAAACCGAAAATATTAGTCAAAGGTGGAGACTGGAAAATTGATCAGATTGTTGGAGCAAAAGAAGTTCTAGCTGATGGTGGAGATGTTTTCTCTCTCAGTTTTGTCGACGGTTATTCTACAACATCTATCATTCATAAAATTCAGGAAACATGATTTTTTCTTTGGGAGAAATTTCCAGAAATGTTTCATTTCCCCCAGACAGCTCTCTCGATATTTTCTGCTTTTTCAAAGTTTCACATTCAGTGAATTGTCCCTCTTCCCTATGGTTTGAAGCTCTCTGTGCTTCTTTAAAGTTGAAACATTCTGTTCTTATCCTCGAAGAAAACTTCCATCAGTTTCCAGAATGGAATGTCTCCGCCAGGTGGGAAACTGGTGCCGACTGGAGTTGGCTATCCTCAAGGGCCTTAGGTGTAATTCTCAAAAGATATCCATCCAATCCAATGAATTTTCAAGAATTTAAGACCTACTTAAAAATCTCTAAGTAGTTGAATCAAGGGCAAAACTTAATTTTTTTAGTCAACATTGTCGAATAGGACTCAAATATTATCCGAGTCTTTCGATAAGGGATACGAACCTAACCATAGTGGTCAGGTGTAACAGATTCTTTTCAAGGAGTACGTTGATGGGCTTAAGAATCAACACCAACATTGCCTCGCAAGAGGTTCAGCGGAACATGAGGGTGAGCAATCAATCTCAGGAAGCTGAGTTTTCAAAACTGTCGTCAGGTAAGAGGATTACCAAATCCGCTGACGATGCTGCAGGTCTGGCGATTGCAAAAAAGCTGGATGCAGAAACAAAAGGTCTTCGAATAGCATCCCGAAATGCCAACGATGCCATCTCTCTCGTTCAGGTTGCCGAAGGTGGTCTGAATGAAACCAGTAGTATTCTTACTCGACTTCGCGAACTATCCATCCAGGCCGGTTCCGATACAGTAGGAGAAGCTGAAAGAGGTTATCTTTCATTAGAGTATGAACAATTAGTTCAGGAAGCTGACCGTATCTCTAAGACTACTCAGTTTAACGGACGCCCTCTTTTAAAAGGAGAAGGTGAAGTCCTTAAATTCCAGGTAGGAGCTTATGGCGGAGAAGAAAACACAATTGAACTTGATGCAGGTTCAACTGATGCCTCTGCTGAAAACCTCGGTATCAGCGGGACAAACGTAAGAGACAAACAAGATGCGATTGATAACCTTGAGCGAATCGATGCCGCCATTAATAAGGTGAGTGCCTTCAGGGCAAACTTCGGTTCGGTTCAATCAAGATTGACATCGACCATTAATAACTTGGATACAGCAGTAGTTAACCAGGAAGCTGCAAGATCTCGTATTGAAGACGTAGATGTTGCTGATTCAACAGCAAAACTTGCTTCTGCACAGATCAAGAATGCTGCTGGTACGGCCACTCTTGTTCAGGCTAACCAACTTGGTAATTCAGCACTAAGACTTATTGGTTAAACCGTACTCCTAAGAAGGTATTGTATTACTTAAGCCCAAGGCTCCCTGTGTAAACGGGGAGCCTTTATGGAGATTTCACTTTGGTTAATGATAATAAACTGAAGAAAGTGAAGGACGAAGCTACAATCTTGAGCCTGCTTTCGGGCAGCAAGGAAAATAATGCGGAAGTCTTTATCTGGAAACTCATAGGTGGATCAAAACATCTTGGGCAAGTAAGAATTGAGTCAGTAAGAAAACTTCGAGGGGACTTCTGTATAATCCCGGGAGAAGGGCAGGATAGAATTGTTCAGGACCTGATGGGAAATCAGAGTCATGTTGATCTCTACATTCCCGAATCTGCTCTACTCTTGCGATGTAACATTAAAACCAGTGATGCTCCCTTTCGCTATTATCTTCAGATTCCAGAATTTATTGCACAGGTTGAAAGAAGGAAAAGCTTTCGACTGAATGTTCATGATTCTGGGGATGTGAAGGTTAGTTTTGGGAAAACAGTCACTTTACCTCGACCAATGAGTCAGCATTTCCTAAAGGATTGCTTTGATATAAGTTCAGGGGGATTTTCATTTTTTGTTTCGAAAATGGAGACTAAGTTCTTCATGGTGAATGACAAGATACCATTAGTAGAAATCAAAAACGGAAAGTGGTCCACTAAAGCAGAAGCGGAAGTCGCTATGATACGGGAAATTGAGCCTGATGAATTTAATGGCCTGACCTATAAAGTCTGGCGAGTCAGCTGTCGTTTTACGAAAATTGATCAGATCAGCCGTAAGTACCTGGAGAAGTATATTTTTGAGCGGATAAAGGATGAGCTTCATGTTATAAATGAATAGTAATGAAGCTAGCTGCAATATCTGATGTCCACATAAAAAGCCCTAACGATGAAGCTTATAAGCTTCTACTCTCGTTTTTCAATCACCCACAAGTGCTAACCGCTGACTATATTCTCCTTTTAGGGGACATCTTTGATCTCATGGTTGGGCCCCATGATGAGTACCTTGACCTGTATAGTGAAATTTTCCATGCCATGGGCAGGCTTCATCAACAGGGCAAGAAAATCTATTACTTTGAAGGTAATCATGACGTCCATTTGGAAAAGCTTTTTAAAAAAATTTGGAACGATAATGAGATAGTTTTGTCTTACCGGCCAGTGGTGGAAGAGATAGAAGGAAAGACCTACTACTTTTCCCATGGGGATGAGCACGAGATTGAAAATATCGGTTACCACCGTTATATAAGATTTATCCGCTCTCAGCCTTTGAAAATAGTCGCTGATTATTTCATGCCCTATTCAGTTCTGAACTTTTTTGGTGAAAGGGCTTCAAAACTTTCCCGAAAGAAGGGTTCAAGGAAATTTGATCCTGAGGAAGTAAAAAATCGGTTTAGAAGTGGAGTTCAAACCATTACTAAGGGTAGGTATGATTTTGTCCTTGGTGGACATAGTCACGTGCAAGATGAATTTAAATTTTCTGATTCAGAAACTGTTTATCTTAATAACGGTTTTGCACTTAGAACTAATACCTTTCTTCTGATTGAAAATCATGAGCCCAAGTTTGTTTCATTAACTTAATTGGGCCATGGCCTTCACTTCTTTTAAGACCATCTTTCCGAATATTTCTTTCACTGTAGATTCTGTTCTTGCTTCTTTTTCTCCTGGATGGATGTCTTTGTTTACCACAATCAATGCTTCAGCAAACTGAGCGATCTGAGGAAGATGTGTAATGGCTATTACCTGTCCATGCAAAGCGACTTCAGCTAGGGCCTTTCCAATGCAGGTGGCAGTTTCTCCACCAATTCCAGTATCTATTTCATCAAATAAAAATATACTGATTGAGTCATAGGTCGAAAGTATTTGTCGTATGCTTAAAAGGATTCGGGACAGTTCTCCCCCTGAAGCAATGTCTTTAATCTTGAAATAGCCCTCACCCGGATTTGTTTCGCCCAGGAAATATGCCTTGGTTATTCCGGTATCATGTATTTCCTCCGTCTTTTCAACTTCCAGTCGGAGGGTGGCACCTTCCATTTTTAAATTTCGAACTTTAGCCGTCAGCTCACTAGCAAGCTTTTTGGCGCTTTCCACCCGCTTCTTATGGAGAATATTGGCCTCAGCCAGTAAAGCTCTCTCAGTTTTTAGAATTTTCTTTTCAATTTCCTCAAGGTTAAAATCCAGAGCTTCAAGTTGTCCTTTTTCATTCAAAAAATCTACCTGAGTTTGCAGTATTGTTTCGACTGTTCCTCCAAACTTCTTTTTTAATTTTTGATAAGAATCAAGTCGATCAAGAACAAATTCAAGATCAGCTTCATCCATTTCAAGGTCCAGTTTTCTTTCTATTTTTTCCTGCAGGCTAAGGATTCTGTCATCAATTTCATTTAATAGATCAAGATGTTCAGAAAAAAGCTCAGGGTTTTTTGCAAAGAGATGGTTTATAAAACGCATTTGTCCTGTTAGCCCGGAATGGCTTTCACTTCCTTCGAAAATCTCCTTCACCTGGAAAGCGATCTTCTGAGTTTTCTCCAGATTCATGAGGATGTTTTTCTTCTTCAGGAGATCTTCTTCGTCCTGGGAGGAGGGATTGAGTTTCTCGATCTCCTGAAGTTGAAAAACGAGGTAATCCAATCGTTGCTCTCTGAAACTTTTAGACTGAATCAGCTCTTCTTTTTCTTTTTTAAAGGATTTTAATTCCTTCAGTTTTACCTGGAAGGACAGGACATCAGGCAAGTGTTTGGCATAATGGTCCAGCAGGTATAACTGATAGGGCTCAGAAAGTAATTTCTGGTTTTCAAACTGGCCTACCAGGTCAATGTATTTTCTGGCAAAATGAGAGAGGAAAGTTACAGTACAAGAAAGATGATTGATATACGTTTTAGTGCTGCCATTTCTATAAATGAGTCTTTTGATGATAATTTCTCTGTCCTCAACAGGAAAACCTTCGCTCTCAAGAAAGCCTTTTACCTTTTCATCACTACAATAAAAAGCCGCTTCTATTAAAGAGTATTCCGTTTCTCTCCTTACAACTTTCTTGTCTGCGCGGCCGCCGAGTATCAGCTGTAGGGCATCTAAAACAAGACTTTTTCCGGAACCAGTTTCACCAATAATGGCATTAAATCCAGGTTTAAATTTAATATTCTGGTTCTTAAAAGTGGCAAAGTTCTGAATAATGAGATTTTTAAGATAAAAGCTGGCTTCCATAAATTCCTCCGCTCCATGTAATGGTACGGATAGTTTACGTACGGGTCAAGTGTTTCCGTATTTTTTACGTAGATTAAGCTTAATCTTTTTTACTTATGACAAACTTATCCCTGATTGTTTCAAAGTAGAAACGGTCGGGATTCTGAATCAGGGAGACTTTTTTTACTTTTGAATCGTTTAACCTGACGACATCCTGCTCATCGATATTGATGGCAACTTGTCCGTCCAGCGTCAGGGTCACAGAGTGATGTGGGGGCATAATTCTGAGAGTGATAGGGGCAGTATCAGGAATCACAAAAGGACGGTGAATTAAGGAATGGGGACAAATGGGAGTGAGGATAAGGGCCTTAACTTCCGGATGAACAATAGGGCCTCCAGCTGCCATAGAGTAGGCCGTAGATCCCATGGGAGTTGAAATAATTATTCCATCTCCGGCGAGGTTATAAATGTGCTCGTCTTCAAGCTCTGCCCTGAGATAAATCATCCGGGCAATATCATTCTTAGCAAGAACGGCATCATTAAAAAAATAATCTTTGAAATAAGTCTCACCTTTTCTCAGGACAGTCACATGGAAAAGCGGTTTCTGCTTAAGCTCGTAGTCACCTTCAAGAATTTTACCAAGGCGATCAAAATATTCGTTCTTATTGAATTCTGTAATGAATCCAAGTCTTCCAAGATTTATTCCTAAAACTGGGATCCTTGAATTTATTCTTCTGCATACTCCTATTAATGTTCCGTCTCCCCCTAAGGAAAACATCATGTCCACCTTGTTGTGGAAATTTGATGAAGTCCAGAATTGAAGGGAATCGATGGATTTCTGCTTAAAGAATTTAGCAACTCGCTCCTTATCTTCTTCACGAAAAACAACTTGTTTTTTTCTGCGGATCAACCATGAACATAAGTTTGGAAGGATGCTGTAAAACTCAGGAGTAGAATTAGGTTTTAGAGTAATTCCAATAATTTTTGCGGACTTTTTTTTCATAATCATTCCGTCATGGTTTTCATGGCCTGTTCCAGGTCATCAAAAGGTTTATTGAGGAGCCTGCATTGATACGCATTGGCCCTGGAAAGGACTTGGGGAGAATTATAGGCTGTCATAATGACAAATTTCTTGCTGATTTCTTCAGGGGAAAACTTTTTCTTTGATTCTTCGATTACATCAAAGCCAGAGATGTCCTGTAGCATGAGATCACAGATTATTCTGTCGTATTCATTGCTTAAAATAAGGTCAATGGCCACTTTACCACTGGCAGAGACATCAACCTGAAGACCCTTTCTTTCAAAGAGTTTTTTCAAAGATTGTTGGATGAGGATCTCATCCTCTATAATGAGAATTTTATTCATGTTCTTGGTAACGTCAGCCTGAAATGTGCCCCTATTTGATTATTATTAACCAAATACTCCAAATTACCACCCATTTTTAAGGCTAAATTCCTGGACAGAACAAGTCCAAGTCCTGTGCCCTGGGTCTTAGTGGTAAAAAATGGTTTAAAGAGCTGGGTGAGCTTGTCTTGAGGTATTCCGGAACCGTTATCAATGACATCGACGAAAACTTGATCTGCATTCGAGTTAATAATAAGTTTTAGCTCTTTTGCTCCTGCCTGATTTTTCATCGCTTGAGCGGCGTTGACGATGAGATTAAAGATAATCTGAACAACGAAGATGAGGGGGACTTCGAGTTGTACCTCTTCAGTGCCATTAAGGTACTCCACGCTCTTCCTGACTTCACGGCCTTCACTTTTTGATAAAATAATAGACTCATCAATGATCTTTTTAATGAGAACAGGCTTGTTTTCGCTTTCTACCTGGTAGAGGTTAGAAAAGTTTTCAATGATGACCTGGCATCGATTCACGTTCTTTTCGATCTCTGACATCAGCTCTTTATTGTCACTGCTGACATCCATCATTGAGAACAGCTGGGCACCGAGTTTCAGTCCAAAGAGAGGATTGCTTAATTCATGTCTTAGGGTATTAAGAAGCTCACCAAGGAGAGAGATTCTTTGGAAGTGAAAGAGGTCAAAAGCGTAGTGTCTGAGTTCGTCACTGTCATAAAGATCAATCGAGAATGGACCTTTTACTTTTTTATTGAAGAATATGTCTTTGTCCTGGAGTTCAGCAGTATAGAGATCATTCATGAAAGAAGAACCACTTCTGCCATCTCTGATTCTTAACGGAAGAGGAAAATCCTTGAGGCAAATCCGAAGCTCTGAAATTCTTTTATCAGAGAACTCCTGATCTATCAGTCTCTCGAAATGAGGCTGCAAGAGATCAATGCACGTTTCAAATAACTCAATCTCATCCTTGCTGTAGCTTAGAAAGTCATGGCGGGAAACAATGGCGACCATACTGTATTTTTTAGAAGTGACTTCTTTCGCCAGGAAGCTTCCATTAAAGGGTAAATTAATCTTTGGAAAAATGTCCGATGAGAAGGACTTGATCTTCGATTTCTTTATAGAGTTAAAAAAAGCATTAAAATCCTTAACCTCAATCAACTCCTGAATTTTTTCACCTCTCCAGATTGTACCCAGCAATTCTGCTTTGGTCTGACCTTTAAGGTGGAGAATGACAAGGGAGGTTTCGAATTTCTGAAGAAAGGGTACATCGAGAAGCTTTTCCATTAAACTTCTGAGACTGTGGGAATCACTTGAAATCAAATTCACTTTTTTTATGATTTCATCCCATAGATCTTTGACATTTTCACCGGGTGTCAGCGAAACGCTTGAGAAGATTTTCTTCTCAATGCTATGAGTGGTTTTAATAAAACCATCAAAGACTTCACTGGATGAGGCTTTGTTCTGAATGGAGATGGTGTTTAAAAGAGCAATAATGTTCTTAGCGTAGTAGGGAAAGTCGAGGTGGTCCCCGTCCTCAAAGTTTACCCAAAGGCGAGCCCCTCTTTTATAAAAGGAAACCTTTGAGTTCACTTCATCTGAAAGAAGGAACTTGGAAAAATCAATGTTTTCAAAATCTGTTAGTATGGCCGGATCAACGTACAACGTCAGGCATTCAGAAGCTTTCTGGTCTGGGGTATGAGATCTATTTTCCACTGGGTTAAATTATCTTTTAATTCGTACTTTATCAATTCTTCCAGTGCGAGATAATCCTGTTTAATATGGGCCTGATTCATGGCCTTAAGAATGAACAGTAAATGAATGTGAGATTCTTTTATTCCGGGAATGGTTTGTTTCTTACGATTCATTACAAGTTTAGAAAGGAGGGTTGTTAGTTCAACAAATTTACTGATGTCGCTGGTAAGATTGGTAACTTTGCTGTTCCAGAAAAACTCTTTTCCGGAATTGAATTCACCAATAGAATGAATATCCAGTATAATATCTGATAAAAACTCTAAGGTTAAGCTTACAGATTCAACCAGAAACTCTTGATTATAAGAAGATGTAGTCATCCCTGACATAGTCATCCTTGATTCGTATAATCAAATGTTAACTTCGTTTTTCCTCAAAGTCACAGAAAATAATTCTTGCAGGGCCTGAAGGGCCTGATGTTCTTCACTGTAGGTCAGGAGACTGGTTTGAGCTTGCTCAAGCAGACTATTTCCCTGGTTTTGCCCTCGGCGAATTCGATAGAAGTCGAGAACTGGTCTTAGGAAAGGATGAGAAGAGGCTATTTGATCTGATAGTTTATCAATTTCAAGAAGATGTTTAATGTACTCGTCAATTTTTGAACCATTGGAAAGCTTAGATTTTGCTTCCTGGTAAACGTGATCGACGGAAGACATTGCATAATCATGAAGCCTGATAACTTTTTTAAGCACATCTGAATTGTTTTTGAGTAATGTAACCTGCTCAGCGCTACACCTGGTGATATCCAGGTCTGCATCAAAAAGGTTCAGAAGGAAATTCCACAGGACGACGTGTGACTGATAGAAAGGATAATGATCATCACTCGAATTGAGGCTTTTTAAATAAGAACCGAAGCCCTGTTCATTGTCACACCGGTAAAGAGCGTAGGGGCAGGGAGAATTATTCTTTTGCGATAACTTGTCCTGAATAAACTTGAGCAGTGGCGCTGCTTCGAATTTCTCTCCCCTTGAACTCATAAGGTAATAAGTATTCTCTGACGGAAGAAGATTGAACCCTCTGAAGCCGGAAGATATAAAGATAGCATGAGCTCCAGCTTCGCATAATTTAAGGGATTGAAGTGTTGGTGGTCCGATATAGAGCGTGTGAGAAACATCAGAGATCAAATCAACTTCCGAGACATCTTTTACAGGATAAACAGGATACATCTGAGAAAGTTTTTCAATAAAGAGTTCTTGCTCCCCTGAAGGGAAAACGTGAGAGGCAGACAGACCAATTGCGAACTCTCTAATTGTAAAAGGACGCTCTTCTCTGATTTGAAAATCTTTAATACCAAGAATATTCTTGTATATATCCTGGAGGTGAAAGGTAAGAAATGGTGTCTTTGACTTCAGAGTAAGAAGGTAAGACGACCATAAATCTTCCACCTGCAATAAGCCGTCTTTAAAATAAGGTCCAAGTTTCTTGCTGGAATTGATATTACCATGAAGGGACCAGGAGCTTTCATTTAACGATAGATTTACACTGATATCATAATGAGTACTAGCGCAACCAGTTTCATCAAGAGTGATCTCTTTGATTAAGGGAGAAGTATCTTTATACACTTCCTTAAGAGATTTTTCATCGACTAGCAGGGTAAGCTTAAAATCCTTGAAGGCATTATAATTTTTTTCGATAACCCGAAGTGTCTCGAAAAGAAAATAAGGGTCATCTTTCTGAATGACTAAAAGAGTTCTCATTACTTAACATCGTTCAGGTTATAGCCTTTAATGCCTTCTTTTTGTCCGACAGTTCTTTCAATGTCTTTTCTGATTTCTTCCTGGTGTTCCTGAAGCTTTACGATAAGCTTTTCATCCAGTTTTTTAATGTAATCAATCTGGCGGTTCAGATCATCTCGCTTGTCAGAGTTAACTGCGTTCCAATCAACCTGTCTGGAGATTTGATCAAGAATCTGCAATAGTCTTTCTCTGTTAGCAGTGAACTGCTCATAATTTACATCTTTGTTGTTAAAATCACTTGCCAGAAAGTTCTCTGTCAAGGTGATGGCTTTCAACAAGAATTCTTCAAAGAGGAGGGTGAATTTTTCCATTAAGCACTCTTGCCGGTGGCATTTTGAGTTTTTAGATTTTTAATAGCTTCTGTCCAGCCATCATAAAGTGTGTTTAAAACTTTAAGACAACCTTCAAGGTGACTCTTCTCAATTTTGATGTTGGCCTGAGTACTTGAATAGAGAATGTAGTCGTAAAGAGAGGCAAGCTCTTTGGCCACTTCTCCTCCAACCTCAAAATCGAGACTGTTGGAAAGCTCTACAATAATATCTTGCATCTTTCCTATGTACTCGCCTTTTTTAGCGATGTTCTTTTGATCAATAGCATCCATCGCCTTTTTACAGTTTTTGATGGCGGCCTGATAAAGCATCAGTAAGATTTGTTCTTTACTGGCCGTTTCTACTGAAGTTTTCTTGTATGCACCTAATCCGTAGCTCATGGGACCCTCCTCCTATGTCGCTTTAAATTTTATCATAACTGAGTAATGCCTGGAGGGGCGGCAAATCCTGCAAGCCCTGCTCCCTGGCCTTTAATTTTTGAGATTGTTTCTTCTAATCTTGCAAACTTAGCCTTAAGCACTTCTTCCTTTTGCTGAATGATGCGCTGACGATTGGCAATTTGCCGGTCAATTTGGCTAATCTGACTTTGTAACCCGCCTTTTCTGTTTGGAAGAACTCCACTCGGAGGAGACAGGAGAATTTTGGCCGTATCATCCAGGATATCGATAAATCCATTGGATTTCCCACCTTCAATTGAATACTTTCCGGTTAAAGTTTGAGCTACGGCTTTATAATCTTTGGAAAGGGCAGCTTCAAACTTAGCCTGGTCTAGTTTTAATAAACCGTCTCTTTGAAAAGTAATACCAAGATCACCTACTCTCATAGGTCCTGAGTCAGTATGGATAGTGGCAAAAACAGCTGAACGAATTCTGCTTTCAATGGTGGTTAACGTTGAATCACCACCCAGAGTTCGTTGCGTATCCGTCTTCTCATCAAGAGCGTTTTGCTCTTTAATAAATCTCAGAACATTATTGATATTGTCGACAAGACTGCTGATCTTTCCACCAATCTTCTGAATATCTTCAGAGATTTCTACTGTCATCTCTTCCCCGGGTTTCGCTTTCTTGAGATCAAGAGTGACTCCGGGGATGAGATCAGTAACTTTGTTCGAAGGAACTTCTATTTCAAATCCATCGAGTTTTACTTTAGCATCTTGAGCAGGTCTCTCCTGTTCAAAGTAAAGGTCAACTTCCCCGTCCACGAGATAGAGATAAGGAAACTCGACCATGTTATTGTCACCGGTTTCGGCCATGGAAACCATAAGGTGCCATGGTTCATCTCCACCCTTACCATCATCAACAACTGTTGCTCTCATTCCAAGATCAGCATTGCCGTTGATGAGCTTTGCTATACCTGAGAGAGTTGCGTGTTCCTCATCGACATAAATTTCTTTTTCTTCCCCGTCCGGAAGTATGGCCCTGATGTAACCAACTCCAATATAAGTTTTGTCTTTGTCCTCTACACCATTGGTAATTGCTGAGGATTTCTGAGCGAGTTGCACGACTTCGAGTTGGTACTTCCCTGGGTCAGCGACATTTTTATCTGCAGTGACTGCAATGTTCTTACTGTCACCCGTATTGATTGCCAGTTCACGTAAGCTTCGTGCGTTTTTATTTTTAAGAACTTCTCCTCTCATATTTTCTACGAGAGTCATGAGTTGCTGGACTAAAGCTTTTTTGCTATCAATTTTTTCTTTTCGGGCTTCCATTTGCTTAATAGGAATCTTCTCAGCTTCAACGATTTGCTGAACGATGTCCTTAGGCAGACCTGAATTAATGGAGCCGAACGAAATCCCCAAATCTTTCCTCCATGAAAGTTAGCGGACGATTGGAGTCGGGTAAACATCCTGTTACCCAGTTAAAGAGTATCATGGGAGTTAGTTGTCGCAAGCGGGAAGAAAGTGCGCTACGATTGTAGGTACTTGAAAAGGAAAAAGAGAGAAGGTGAACAACGTCTTCTCTCTTCTTCGTTAGTCTATAGGTTGGGAGCATTTGTTAATGTCCCACCATTCTGATCGGACATTATGGAAAATGCTTTAGAGAAAAACTCAAATATTATCTGGGAAAAGTCAAAGTTCTTTGTAAATCGAGTACTTATCTACTTCTCTTTTCTCCTTCTGCCTGTGTGGATTCAGAAGACCCTCGAGATAAATATCTTTGTTCAGAGCCTTTTAATGATGGCCTACCTTATGTTCATGGCGGGGCAATGGTATCTGCTGGGGAAAGAAATAGATCATCGTTTGAAAATATACTTCAGGGCCAATTCCAGTATTGACCGGGTCCTATACCGGGTGATTATTGGAAATGCCACGATGGTCATCCTTTTTAACCTCATGTCCTTCATAC
This sequence comes from Bacteriovoracia bacterium, assembly GCA_046566385.1. Taxonomy (GTDB): domain Bacteria; phylum Bdellovibrionota; class Bacteriovoracia; order Bacteriovoracales; family Bacteriovoracaceae; genus Peredibacter. The sequence goes on from JBKHWS010000011.1 coordinate 43,182, forward strand.
CAGATAGCATTGTCAGGCACTTTTTCTGGGGTTTTTTTATTGTGGTGGGCTTGTTCTACTCATGGCCTACCCGTGGAAAAATCATTGAGGAATCAGTATCCACACAATTCACTGAGTACAAGTATCTCGACTCTTTTGAGAAGACTGTTTTATTTGTAACTCTGGCGATGTTTGTAGTCAGCATGCCGAGCTTTCCGTTCCTTAGTAACCTTGAAACCTTGAAGCTCATTATTGATCCTGAAGAGAAAATGCATGGCCAGATCTGGAATTATCTCCACATGAATTTCTTTCCCTTCAAGAAATTTCCTCACATGGTAAATCTTGGTTGGAGTATGCATTTTTATTTTGTGGGCTTTGGGCTTTATCTGCTGGCATTCTATGGAATCATGAGATTTTTTATTTCCCGCAGACTTTCTATTCTGGGTCTTTTCGCCCTCGTTTCAACCTGGTCATTTTCTTTATTCCTGAAAAAGGACCCTTACTTAAGTGCGACCACATGTTTTTCTGTCTTATGGGTCTGGTCAATTCTCTGGTGTATTAAAAGCTCGACTTACAGGTCAGGGTTAATGTTTGGCCTACTCTGTTATGTAGGAGTGGTTTTAAACTTCAATTACTTTTTTTTATTTCCTCTGGGACTTGGATTACTCTACTTTTTTTTCCTGAAGGAAAGCACCGATTGGTATAGAGGACAGTTTGTAAAGTATACGATGCTTGGGATGTTTCTGATTCTGATCACGATGATCACGCATATTGATTTACGGTTTTTTGAAGACTCCTATACCTGGAAAGAATTCTACTCATACCTGAAAGTAGTACTGGATAGAAAAGCCTTCTATGCTTTATCCGCAATCGGATTGTTTTCCCTTCTCTTAATGGTGCTTAAACCAAACCGGAAGACTCTCACTGTTCTCACCCTGGATGTGAAAAGACTCAGGGAACTTACTTTGCTGGTTATTTGCCTGATCCTGATGAGTGTTCTGATAGAAAAAGACCTGGCTCAAAGTTTTGGCCTATTATGGTTTATCGTTTTTCTCTGCATTCTTCCACTTGAGTGGATTTTTCAATCAATATCGCGCCTAAGAAGTCGTCGAAACTTTATTTATGTTATTTATGTTTTAGTTTGTTTACTGGACTCTCACTTTGAGGGCCGTGTAAGAATCCTCTACAATTTTTATCAATCCCCCCCAGATATAGTTGAGCTTATTAATCGTTAATCCTGAGTTAAGATCTTAGATTTACTTACTTTTGAAAGATTTGTTTTGCACCGTTTTATTTTGCCTTGGTAGAATAGATGTAAGAAATTCAGGAAGAGAATGGATCTCTTCTTGCGATCAAGGAGGACTTTTGTACAAGGCACCCTTAACCGCTACTGTTTTCAAAGATTTCTCTTCTTGCTACCAGCATTTCTCCAGCCAGAATTCCCACAATCCTTCAGAACCATTTGTTTATGTTGATGCCTCAGGGGTTAAACTCGTGACTGGTGTAGTAGATGAAACAAATATGAGCTCTGATGGGGTCTTTGCCTTGTCTGTAGCTGGTGATGGTTGGGTTGAGATGCTTGCCATGTATGAAGCCAGTTGAAGAACTTTGGGGAAAACTAATCTAGTCAAGAATAGTTCTCAAAAAATCTTTTAAGGGAACCTTAGGGTTCCCTTTTTTTATGTCCTTGATTTTCTTATTTCAGACTGCTCCAATGTCAGTAAGGGTTAGTTTTTGACAATAAAATAGATTGTGGAAAACCTAGGTGGAAATGTGGATAAAAAATCTTTGTTGATAAAATCTTTGGCCAGAATCATGAAAATTCATTTGGAAGGTCTTAATGACTTGGCGCGACAGCACCCATCTGCCCATGTTAGTCACAAGTCGGATGGATCACCAGTAACGGATCTGGACCTGGCCTTGTCTGCTTACATTGAAGCTATTTTTAGCAAAGAACTTAAGGACTCAACTTTTTATTCAGAAGAAAAACTTTCTGAATGGAAGTTTCCCCTGCTTGCTCTGGATCCCCTTGATGGCACCCGTGAATATGTAGAAGGTAGGGATGAATGGGCCATATCCCTTGGTCATTTCATGACAGAAGAATTTTCAGGAGAGGGTTGGGTTTACAATCCTTTGAGAGGTGAAGTTTTCACTCAAGAACTGCCTGAATATAAATTTCATTTCAAAACATCTTACAAAGGCGAAGTGTCGCGAACAGAGTTTAATGAAGGACTTTTTCAAAGGGTAAACTATGAAGGCAAGTATGTCATTGAAGCTATGGGTAGTATTGCCTATAAGCTCGCTCGCCTTGCCTTTCAAAATTCCGACTTTGTTGTGAGTCTCCGGCCAAAAAATATCTGGGATATTGCTGGAGGAACTCTTCTCTGTAAAGAGGCGGGACTTAAGTTCTATTCACAAGGAAAAGAAGTTAAGAGCGTGCAGAAGCTTTACCTGCCACCTTTGATTTGGTGTCATGAGGAGCTTTTCTCTGAGCTTTCAGAAATTTATCCTTAGAGGAACAAATATCCTTAAGATTACATAGATCGCATTGAGGCCTTCTGGCTATGCAGGTCCTGCGACCCAGGAAAATCAGTAAATGAGATAAGTCAGTCCATTGTTCGTTCGGGAAAAGCTTCATCAAATCCATTTCGACTTTTACAGGATCTGTTTGCTTAGTCAGTCCCAGGAGGTGAGCAGTTCTTTTAACATGAGTATCGACAACGATGCCGGTGTTAATGTTAAAGGCGTTCCCCAGAACAACGTTTGCCGTTTTTCTCCCGACACCAGGTAGTTCACTTAACTCTTCCACTGTTTTCGGAATTTCTCCTTTATACTTTTCCATCAGCATTTGGGCACAGCCAATGAGGCTCTTACTCTTGTTCCTGAAAAAGTTTATGGACTTAATGGTCTCCTCAACATCTTCCATCCTGGCCTTGGCCAGTTTCTGAGGAGTGGGATATTTTTTAAAAAGATCAGGAGTGACTATGTTTACACGTGCGTCGGTACATTGTGCTGAAAGAATGGTTGCTAACAGGAGCTCAAAGGGATTCGAATGATTCAATTCACAGTGAGCGTCCGGATGAACTTTTTTAAGACGTTTATAGATCTCAGAGGCTAATTCAGTTTTCTTCATACTCCCCATACTAGCAAAATTGGCCTATTTCCACAAAGACTGCTAAGAAATGAACATGGGGAATTTCAAAGTAAAAGACCACTATTTTAATAAGGCTAAGAGCGAGAACTATCTTGCCAGAAGTATCTATAAGCTTGAAGAAATCGACGAGCGATATAAGATCCTTAAACCTGGCATGGTGGTGGTGGATTTCGGTTATCATCCAGGCTCCTGGATTCAATACACAAGCAAGGTTATTGGAGATAAGGGAATGGTAGTTGGCATTGATATCCGGGACATAAACAAAAAGCTTACCGGGATTAAGAATGTAAGGGTTTACCAGAAAGATATTTTTGATATTCACGATCTCGGTCAGCTGGGGGTGGAAGGGCAATTCGATGCAGTTTTGTCTGACATGGCGCCAAACACCACTGGGATCAAGTCTGTGGATCAGGACAGAAGTCTTAACCTGGTAGAATCTGTCTTTGGCCTCCTTCCAAAGTTCCTCAAACCCGGCGGAAACTTCGTTATTAAGGTTTTTGATTCCCAATTTGCCCAGAATTTCCTGAAAGAACAGAAAAACCTGTTTAAAGAGTTCCATTATTTAAAGCCGAAATCGACCAGAAGTGTTTCTAAAGAATTTTTTGTCATTGGAAAGCACTTTAAGGCATAATGATTTTTATGGTTTTTACGGATTTAAACCGCAAGGCTTTTCTTGGGATTGGCATCTTTGCCCTTATTACATTTCCTGCGTGGGGAAATCTCAATTTCATTAAAGATAACACTCTTTTTTCATCACCCTCAGTTACCATAAAAAATGAGCCTGACCGGAATGAATTTTCGAAAATTCTTTCTACTCATCAAAGCTGGTCTGAACAACTGGACTATGACAGCACTAAATATAACGTTGAATATACTTTTAATTCAGATCTTGAAGATTACATAAAAAAGCAGCTGGCCCTATATCGACCTGACTTTACCTCAGTAGTTGTCATGGACAATGAAACGGGGAACATTCTTGCTGCTGTAGATTATGCCAGAAAAAAGAATGTCTTTGGCCGTGACCTGGCATTTACCAATTCACATCCGGCCGCCAGTATTTTTAAAATTATCACTGCCGCCGACCTCCTGGAAAATACTCATATTAAAACTGATTCCGAGTTCAATTTTACCGGTCGTTCCACAACTCTTTATAAGCATCAATTAAGAGATCCAGGTAATCGTCATCGCTGGATCAGAACCATTGATCTCGAAAAAGCCTTTGCGACTTCCAACAATGTTATTTTTGGGCGTACAGCAATTGAAAATCTTACCCCAGCAGGCTTAAAGAAAATGGCTGAGAAGTTCGGCTTTAATAAAAGACTTGTGGATGGAGTTGACCTGTCTCCTTCTGTTTTTAACATGGCAGCGGATCAATATAATCTTGCTGAATTCTCCTCTGGGTTAAACAGAAAAACTCTTATGAGCCCTGTCCATGGTGCAGTGATTGCTTCAGTAGTTGCTAATGGTGGAGTTTTAAAATATCCCGTTGTGATAAAATCACTTGAAGGCATTACCGACCGTAAGACCATCTTTCCTCCGATAAAAAAAGATGAAGTTATTTTGACGCCGAAGACATCTGAAGACATGAGAACTCTCTTCATGGCAACCATAACGCAAGGGACAGCGCGGTCTTCGTTCAGGCGTAGCCGTTATCTTCTTGAAAAACTGGAAATTGGAGGGAAAACCGGAAGCCTGACAGGTGGTGAGCCCTACGGAAAGCGGGATTGGTTTGTCAGTTATGCAAAATCGTTAGAAGATAAAAGTGACAAAGGTATTTCAATTTGTGTGATGATTGTTAATCAGAAGAAGTGGTATATAAAATCACCACTACTTGCAAAGAACATTATTGAGTTCTATTACTCTACTCTTCACACTCAGAAAAAATAAAAGGTGTAAATAATGGAAGAAAATTCAAATCCTGGGCTAACCGATTCTGTCCAGGGCCAGGATCCTGCAGGTGCAGCTGCACCACTAATTTCCAGGAAAGAAAAGTTCGTTAAGGAAGTAAAGTCATTTACTCTCATCATTCTTTCCGTTTTAGTTTTCCGCTCAGTCCTTTTTGAGCCATTTAAAATTCCTTCGGGTTCAATGATTCCAACACTCCTGATTGGCGATTTTATTCTGGTGAATAAATTTTCTTATGGATTCAAGGTTCCTTTCAGTGACTGGTTCACTGATCCTGTCTACATGACAGGACCTGCTAAGCCTGAAAGAGGTGACGTCATCGTATTTAAGTATCCCAAAGACACCAATCTTAATTACATTAAACGGGTGATTGGTCTTCCTGGTGATACCATTGAAGTTATTGATAAGGTTGTTTACGTAAACAATAAACCTATTGAAACAAAAGAAGTCTCCGGGAAAGAGATTCTGGAAGACATGGATGACAGATATAAATCCTATCAGTTCAAATTCCTTGAAACAAAGACTGGAGATAAATCTCATATTACTCAGATAGACATGGGGAATGAGTATTTTGCCAACTACTATAAGTTCACTGTTCCTAAAGATAATTACTTTGTCATGGGTGATAACAGAGACTTTTCAGCAGACTCCCGTCGATGGGGAACTGTTCCCTTTGGACATATCAAAGGCAAGGCCATCATGATCTGGTTCTCATTGTCTGTTCCGTGGCCCTGGAGTGAGGATGAGCAGGAATCCTGGAAGTTCAGGCCCTGGAGAATTGGTACGATTATTGAGTAAACTTAAAGGGCCCTTGTGGCCCTTTTCTATTTTAATATAATCTTAGTTTCGCCATCATTTCCGGATTCCGGAGTGTCTGCCTGGAAATCTCTTGAGCGTTTTAAATAATCTCTTAGCCAATTCTTAAGGACTCCATCTCCGTGTCCATGGATAACACTTAAGTAAGGAACATCCCCTGATAGAAGATCACCTAATGCTTTTTCTATGAGATTTTGAAACTCTGATAATCGCATTCCTCTCACATCATATTCCAGTCTGGAGGTTGAAGACTTCTGAAAACTTACATTCACTTTTGGTTCAAGAGGAGCACGTTTTGAACGTCCAAGAGTATTCACCGGAACAGTTAGTTTGATTGGACCTTTGGCTATTGTGACTTCTTTTCTTCGAGGATCTATATTTTGAACTGTAAATTCCTTCTTTAAAATATAGGAGTAAACAATAGAGCCGGCTTTAAGGGTACTTATATCAATGTCCCCTTCCGGAATTTCAGTTACCTCATTCTGTTCTGCTCCCTTGAGTTTTCCTATCTGGCTTTTTAGTTGATGAGCTCTCTCATCAATCCTTTTAACTTTGGTAATCTCATTTCTCCTGGCTTCCTCCACCAGATGTCTTGCTTCATTCAGGATTCGATCGACTTCTTTTCTTGCCTTGCTGATTTCCTCATTCATCTTAAGATTGAGTATTCCTTCCATTGCACCTTTCTGATTTTTCAGTTCCACTTCAAGCTGTCTTGTTGAATTCAAAATTTTATCGAGTTCAATCTGCTTTTGGGAAACCTTCTGCAGGAGAGTTTCATAACTTACATTCTTTGCACTGAGATGACTCAAGGCTTTAGCGGGAACATCTTTTACTTCCTCATGTCCCCTGGCAAGAATCTGAAAAATATCAATGGCCATGGAAGCTCCGGGAGTTCCCCATTGAATCTTATAAGTCGGTTTCATGCTTTCCGTATCAAAACCGACATGGCAGGAAATGTAACTTCTGTCCTGATGAATAAGCGTTTTAAACATCTGATGATGGGTCGAGACGATGATGTGACAATCTGCTCTTTTATGGAGTTCATCAAAATAGGCCAGAGAGAGCGCAGATGCTTCATCGGAAGACGTTGAGTTGAAGATCTCATCAATAAGGATAAGATTTGAGGGTAATATATTCTCCATTAGTTCTATGTAATTCTTAACCTCACCAGAGAAGGAACTGAGTCCAACCTGGAGATTCTGAAGGTCGTTCCCAAAATAAAAGAGACCTTCATAAGGATACATTTCTGCTTCTGCAGCAGGAACAAAGAATCCATGGAAGAATAACAAGTAGGAAAGGGTAATTGATTTCAGGAAAACTGTCTTCCCTCCGGTATTAGGACCGGAAATAACTATTCCATGTTCCCTGTCAGAACAATCGGCATTGTTTTTTACAGGGTCTTTCAGAAGTGGATGAAAAAGTGAAGTAAATTTAAATCCGGGCCTGGTTTTTATTACGGGGCGCTGAAGATTATGCCTTTGCGCAAAATTCACTTTTGCCAGGTAGAAATCAATTGTGAAGATGAGGTAATGAAGTTCCTGAGTAAGATCAGAGAAGACATTCAGCTGCTTTGAAAAACGAATGGCAAGTTGATTGATGATTTCATCGATTTTTGCAATCATTTCCAGTCGGCGGTTGCAGGCCTCCCGAACTTCATAAGGCTCTACAAAGAGAGTTTGTCCTGACTCCGATCTTGAAACGATCAACCCCAGCTCTGACTTATATGAGTCAGACCGAACGGGAACAACAAATCGATCATAATGAACATCATAACTGTTGTACTGAAGAAGCTTTGAGTGTGAAGGATTATTTATCCAGTCCTGAACAGTCCTTCTTATTCTTTCTTCCAGCTCCCTTAATCTTCTTGTGAGATCTGATAGCTCCGGATGACGATCGTAATGTACTTCGCCGCTACTATCTACGAGGTTCCTGAATTCTTTCAAAAATTTTCTCTGAACTGGTTGAAAATCAATCGATCTTACTTTTTCAAATTCAGGAATCTTAAAGGATGGAAAGTCCTGCTTAATAAATAAAGCAGTTTCTATGAGAAGGCTAACTTTGTTCAATTCAATAAATGAAAGCACGCCTTCTTTCAAAAGATGTTTAATATGAATTTCAAGCGAGTTATCTGTCGGTAATTTGCCTATTAGTTGATGAAAGAAAGAACGGTGGTCTTCCGGAAACTCCTCCATATAATTTTGAGTTTTGCTCAGTTCGATGGCCAGGGCGGCATGGTCTTTTTTAAAGACTCTACTGGTTAAACTTCTCTTATTGCCCTCAAAATAAGCAAATTGAGCTATAATTCCAGACAGAACATCCCATTCGACCTGGGTATGATGCACAGAATGTTGGGTAGAAATAAGGTTTATCGTCATATGATTCAATATTATCTTGATTTAGAAAAGCAGGTCAAAGATATCAAAGATAAGTCTCTCTCAGAAGGACAAATTCAGAAAATCTACAGCACCGCTTATTATATTTCTTTTTCAATCCGTGCGCCTGGTAAAACCTGGTTTCTTTATCTTGGGAGAGGCGGAGGCCATGAAGGAATCTGGTTACACGAGTCACCGCCGCCTTCAGAAATCAGAAGGAAAGATAACTTCCTGGAGTACTTCAGAAGGTATCTTTCCTCCTGCAGCTTCATATCTGTTAGTCTTGATCAATATGATCGAATTATAAAAATGGACTACCGAAAGTTTGGTAAGATTCAATCTTTCCTATGGTTTTGGAAAGGAAGAAAACTTTATTTTGTTCATTACTATCTTGATCAACCAGAGTCGCCCTACAAATTGCTTCTAAGCTGGAGAGGCAAAGCTTTTACTCCTGGGAATGAAGTGGGTGATCTCTTTGAGTATTTTGATGAAATTGGACGTCATCACGATATGAACCATGACATGCAATCAAAAGAAATCTCCTTCATGGATAAACTTTTAGCTGAAGAGATGAAGTCTGCAGCGATCAAGGAATCAACATCTGCTCCTACTTTCCTTCAAAGGAAAAAAGAAAATATTGAGGGCGATTTACGTCGGGCCCGACAATGGGAAAAACTTCAGAACATCCTTGATAAAGGGCAAGATCTTGATATGTATGAACTCAAGGTTGGAGATCATAAGATTAAGTTCGAAGGAGAGCTTAATCCATACGAGAGAAGGAATCTCTTGTTTCAAAAGATAAAAAAATTGAAGCGAGGGGAATCTATATTAAGAGAAAGACTGGGGGATGTTGAAGAAGAGCTTGCCGGAAAGAAAAGCGTTAAAGTACAGGATTCAAAGATTCCGATGATTAAGCCTATATGGGGAGAAGAAAAACAAACATCACTCATCCCTGTTAAAATCTCGCCCGATCATTATAAAATATATAAATTTGAAAATTTCCAGGTAGGAGTTGGCCTTAACTCTCAGGGAAATGATCAGCTACGAAATAAATGGGCCAGTCGTGAGGATCATTGGTTACATCTGGATAATCTAAAAAGCTCTCACGTCATTATTAAGCTACTGAACAATACTCCCCTAACGCCGGACATACTGAACACAGGAGCCACAATAGTTGCCTATTTTTCTCACTTTATTGGAGATTGGATTCCTATTATTCATACCCAGGTGAAAAATTTGAAGGGTGTTTCCGGAGCGGCTGGTATGGTAACATACAAAAAAGAAAAACACCTTACTTGTCCAAAAGTAGAATTGGGCTCTTTAATTAAGGAATGAAATGAAACTCCTACTTTGTTTCGTAATGCTAATCTCATCTGCTCTGTCGTTTGCTCAGGACCCTGTGGCATATCTAAAAAGCTTTGATTCAAAAATTTATTCATTGAAAAATAAAGGTGCTAAAGACTTTGTTGTAGATATTGAAAGTTCAAAACTAACAAAGCAAATGAATGACCAGCAGTTGTTCGGAAAAGTAGAAGAACTTTTGTTTCGTGTTTACTGGACTTCTCAACCTGAAAGAGTAGCTATTGAGATCATTGGGCTCCCCGAAGGCTTTAAAGAGCTTAAAGAAGAACTGAAGGTGAGCGTTATTCCACTCCTGGATAATTTAATACCACAGACTCTTCCCCAGCGCTTCGCTGGATATACTTTTACCCAGGGGAAAAAACAGAGAGAGATAATCGCCAGGGACACAAGTGGAATAGCGCCTATTCCAACTTTTAGTCTGAGTTTTGATGATAAAGACAGGTTAATTGAAGTAAACGGACAGAAACCAGTAGGTCTTTTTATTGTTAAACCTGTGTATGAAAAAGAATCATTCAGTGAAGGGAAATGGGTTCTAAAAGAACAAAAAACGGTAGCCAGTGAGAATGGCCAGACAATGACGGTCAGCAAGGAACTGGAATATGGTAAAGTACAGGGAATCAGCGTCCTGACTGAAGTCGAAGTCACTACAGAATATCGGTCAGAAGGGACTGACAAAAAACCAATGTCAGTTTCTGAGACGATCGAGTTTAAAAACTACAAGATCAATGAAGGTACCGCTTTAAAGTATTTCCTGGGTGAGGGAAAGCCTTCTACCGCTCCCCAAAAATAGAAACTGATCATTCTGCTTTTATTTAAAAGTGAAGGCCTTCCTCCTTGAGTGTGACTTGTTCCAAGTTATAATAATTTAATAACTTTGTAGGTATATTGTGCGTTCATTAAGTTTTTCTAAAAGCGGTCTGACTAAGGTCAGAAGTTATCAGTTCGAACTGAAAGCTTCTGACTTTGAAGAATCATTGAAATCCATGATTCCGGGCGAATGGTTCTTTGTTAAGGCTGGATCTGAATTTTGGACTGGGTACGCAAATCCAAACATTCAGGAGAAGTATGCCTGTGCTCAGATTCTGGAGAAAGTTGCACCGGATGAACTTGATGTCTTCACCCCTGAAAAATATATCGTTGCAAAAATTCAGAAAGCCTACAGTAAACGTTCTGTTTGGGAAGGCTATGGAAATAATGCGCGTATATTTTATGGCGCAAGTGATGGGCTCCCGGGACTAATAATAGATAACTTTGAAAACGCATCTATTGTACAGATTAATACGGCTGGCATCGACAGGTTCAGAGAGCTGATTAAAGATTGCGTTAATAGATTAACATCTACCCCCGTGCACTTCCTGGACAATCCGAAGTACCGGGAGAAAGAGGCCCTCCCCGTTTATCCGAATGAGCAACTGCCGGAGTTAAGAGTTAATGAGAACGGGTTAAAGTATTTAATAAGACCAGAGGTCCTGCAGAAAATCGGTTTTTATTATGACCATAGAGAAAACCGGTTACAGCTTATGAATGTAATTAACAGATTGAAAAATAAACCAAGAAACGGTTTAGATTTGTTCAGTTATGCCGGTGCATGGGGAATGAGTGCATTACAAGCTGGAGTTGAAGCAGTTACATTTGTCGACCAGGGAGAGTTCGGGCCGGAAGTGATGACTGCTCTCGAGACGAATGGGTTTGGTAATAGAGGTAAATTTTTAAGATCCGATGTTTTCAAATACCTTGATCAGGCTCAGGCAGCTGGAGAGCTCTTTGATTTAATTCTTTGTGATCCGCCTGCCTTTGCAAAGAGTGTATTACAGAAGTCACAGGCCCTTGAAGGATATAGTAAGCTTCATAGAAAAGTATTTAAGGCATTAACTACGGGTAGTGTGGTTGCATTTTCATCGTGCACTCACTACGTAAGCCATGACGAGTTTCAAAAGAACATCCTGGAAGCTTCTTATAAAGAGAACCGTCGTATTCAATTAGTGTATTCAGGAATTCAGGGACTAGATCATCCGATTTCTTCCCTGTCAGATAGAGCGAACTACATAAAAAGTTATTTTTATATCGTGGAGTAAAATATGATGATGCAGGAAAAAGTTCATAACGTTATCAAGCAGGCCAAAACGATCATCTTCGGACAAGATGAGTTGTTGGAATCCATCGTTGCAGCTCTCGTATGTGAAGGGCACTTACTGATTGAGGGTTTGCCAGGGCTTGGTAAAACGCTAAGCGTTTCAGTCATGAGCAAGCTGTGTGATCTTCATTTTCAACGGATTCAGTTCACTCCTGACTTGCTCCCTTCTGACCTGATTGGAACGATGATGTACAATCAGCAGAAACAGGAATTCACAACGAAGTTTGGACCTATCTTTACCCAACTGGTGCTGGCAGATGAAATAAACCGTTCACCGGCTAAAGTTCAGGCGGCCTTACTTGAAGCGATGGCCGAAAAACAGGTAACGATTGGAGACAAAACTCACAAACTACCTTCTCCTTTTGTTGTGCTTGCAACTCAGAACCCAATTGAACAAGAGGGAACCTACAATCTTCCTGAAGCTCAGCTGGATAGATTCATGATGAAGATAACCGTAGATTATCCTGATTTTGAAGCTGAAAAAAGCGTTCTCGGTTTAAAATCAGCTCAGTTGGATCTTAGGCCTATAATTAATCAAAATGACTTATTTGACCTTAAAGACAAGGTAGAAGCTATCTATGTTGACGAAAAAATAAAAGACATGATTATCCGGATTGTTCATGCCACAAGACCTGGAAGCAGGTACTTCGTTAAAAAGTATGATGGTGCCATAACGGCCGGAGCTTCCCCGCGTGCCTCAATCTGGCTTTATAAGATTTCCAAGTTCAAGGCATTCATGGATGGAAAAGATTTTGTTTCTCCTGATCATCTGCTTTCCATAGTTCCATCTGTCTTGGGTCATAGGGTCATACCATCCTATGAAGCGCAAATTGATAAACTCAACACACGTAATCTGGTTGCTACCATAGCGGCGAGTGTTGTTTGATATGAATTTGAAGGAAATAGAAAGGGTTGTTGGAATGATTCAGGCCCACATTTTCCGTAATTCAAATGCGTACTCAACCGGTATGCTGAAGTCTCATTTTCGTGGCTCTGGACTACAGTTCAGAGAGCATCAGGTTTATGTCCCGGGTGATGATGTTAGGTTCATAGATTGGAAATTATCAGCAAGATCCCAAAACGTTTATATTAAGACGTTTGAAGAGGAAAGAAATGTGGAGATAGTGGTTTTCCTCGATCTCTCCCATACTCTGCTTTATGGTTTTAATGAAGTTTCAAAACTTCAGGCAATGATCGAAATCGTTGCCCTCTTATACTTACTTGCCGGAGAAACACATGATCTTATCAGGGTTGTTATCTGGGGAGAAAACGTCATGAATCTTCCTCCCAAGAAAGGTAAGGAAGGTCTCACTTTGTTCATATCAATCATGGAAAAACTCGGCTTCCTGAATGAGCAAGGGAAAGTGATTCTGGAACAGAAAAGAAGAATTAATGACCTGGAGGAAGAAAAGAAAGTCGCTCAGATCAAAGCCTTTCTAGCTAAAAGAAAAGAAGTTATCTACCTGGGTGACCTGAGTCTTCTGCAAAACAAAGAACTCTGGGGAAAGCTACTCGATAAGAGAAACATGCATTGTTTCAGGGTCTATTCTCCAGTGGATAAGAATAATGAACTCCCCTTCATGCTTAAGCTACGTAATCCATTTAACGGAAAAGGAATGGTCACAGAGCTAAAAGGCAATCAGAATAAGCCTCTCTTTATGAAAGAGAGATTTAAAGAAATCGGAGTGCATGAAAGGTACCTGGAAAAATTTGTTAAAGAGTTGGTGTGAAAAAGTACGTATTCTTTATTTTATTCAAGATGCTTTTAATTCTGTCTTCTGCTTATGCAGAAGTGCTCTTGTCTTTTCCTGACGGAGAGGTAAAGCAGGGAAGTCTTGAAAAGACTGTGCTGAATGTTGATATGAAAACAGCCCAGTTGTTCAACATACAAAAACTAAAAGGTGAAACAGTCGAGGATGTCCTCTACTTTCATCATATTTCACCTCTTGAAAGAAAGAGCGACGATGGAGCCTTCTATGCTGAAGCGACAGTGATATTTGCAAAAGTCCCTGAAAGTAATAGTCTGATCTATAAAGGTGAAAACGGGAACATTACTATTTCATGGCCGGAAATAGAAGTGACAACCACTGAAGCAGATCAAAAACTCATATTTGCAGATTTTACAATTCCCGGAAGGAAGAACGTGTGGTTATTTGTGCTATCAGCACTCTTACTACTGTCTGTTGGAATTTTTACGTGGGTATTCAGACAACGTTGGAAGACGAAGCAATTGGAGAAAAAAAGAAAACAGGAATTAAAAGAGCAGCTGTTTTCGGCACGTTCCTTTGAGGATGTTGTTTTTATATGGCAGAAAAAGCATCAGTTTTTAAAAGAGTTTGATCACCTGGAAGAGCCCTTTCGCCATCTTGAGCAAACGCTTTTTAAATATCAATTCAAACCAAAGCAGTCGGAAAGTGAAAAAGAAGAAGTACTGAAAGCGTTCAGGTCATTCATTCAAAAAATTGAAGGTGGCTTTAATGGAGTATAAATCACCATATCTTCTTTGGGTGGGAGTTGTAGCTGGATTATTGTGGGCACTTGATTACTGGAAGATCTTCCAGAAAGCACAGCTTTATTTTCCTGCTGGTCAATCACATCTTGGATGGTGGAAAAAAACCTTGAGATTTGTGCTTTTCCTGGCTGGTATCATCGGCTGGGCCTATCTCAGTTATTCGCTCATGCAACCTCGGAAGCCACAAAAGTTTTCTCCGAGTAGTATTGAGGTAAATGACATAATTCTTACTATAGACGTTTCCCGGTCGATGCTTGCAGAAGATATAAAACCGAATCGCCTTGAAGTCGCGAAAGAAAAAATCAGGGAATTCGTACGCTTGCGTCCAACGGACAGAATTTCAGTCATTATTTTCTCAGAGAAAGTATTTACTCTGTTACCCCTTACCACTGATCCCGCACTGGTTGATAAAGTCCTGGCAGAAATTTCAATTGGCTATCTTGGCAGTGGTACAAATATAGGGGATGGTCTCGCTCTGAGTGTGGCAAGGGCTGTTAATAGTGAAACTAAAAATAAGGTTATTGTTCTTCTTACTGATGGAGTTGCCAACGTTGGAACACTGACTCCGTTACAGGCCGCTGAAGAAGCGAAGAAATTTGGTATTAAGGTGTACACGATTGGTTTGGGTACTGATGATGACGCGAGAATTCCCGTTGGTAACGGTATTTTTGGAACTCAGTACCAGTTGATACCAGGTGGCTCCATTGACTACAAAGTATTGAAGGAAATTGCAGACATGACTGGAGGGAAATTTTATCCGGCAAAAAGTGAGCAAGGACTGAAAGAGATTCTGGACGATATCCAGAAACTGGAAAAGACTGAAATAAAAGTGAATCATCAGGTTGTCTACGATGAGATGTATTATAGCTACTTGCTTCTGGGTGTGACCCTTCTTTTTGGAGTGGAAGTCATACGACGTTTGCTCCTGAAGGATATCGTATGAACTTTAACCAATTTAATTATTGGCCGGGTATCCTGGCCCTCCTTCTAAGTTTTATTGTCATTGTCATGTTTATGGAAAAGCGCTTTTTTCAGTTTGTGAAAACTTACTGGTTCTATAACCGTAGTCTCCTAAGCTATTTATCCACTGTCCTCTTTTTGCTCGGTATAGGTGGTTTATTATTCAGCCTTTTGGATATCAGAGGACCTGAGCAAAAAATTAAAACTGAAGTTCCTAAGGATAGAACAATCATTCTTATGGATACTTCTGCCAGTATGCTCGCTGAAGACGTTAAACCAAGCCGTCTTCAGAAGGCGACTTTAATAGCAAAGCACTTTGCACGAAAAGCCGCAGGTCACCAGATTTCCATAGTGGCATTCGCAGAAATTCAAAAAAAGATTGTCCCCTTTACCAATGATATTGATCTTATTGATGCCCGGCTTGATTCAATTGAGAGTCTCAGGAATCAATATGGGTCTTCTGCCGTTACACATGCCATACAGGAAAGCATTCAGTATTTTCGGGAAACAGGCGGTGAAGCCAGGGGCAATATTCTTGTTTTAACTGATGGAGAAGAAACTGCTGAAGGAATTGATCTTAAAGTTCCTAAAGGTGTCCATGTCGCTCTCATAGGAATAGGCACAGAAAGAGGGGGAAGAATTCCACTTGATGATGGCAGGGGATTCAGGTTTGGTTATAAGAAAGAACGTGGTAAAGATGTTGTAACGAAGTTGAATGAAAAGTTTTTCAAAAATGTCGTTTCTGAGATTCCTTCTGGTAAATATTGGCTGGCAAATTCCTACTCTTTACCTTCCGAAGAAGTCCTGAATTTTTTCCAGAAAGAGAAGGTGAAAACTAATAACCAGGAAGATATGGTTATAAGGCCCGTCCTTATGGAATGGATAGTCGTCCCAAGCATAATTTTTCTTATACTTTCCTATTTACTTAAGTCAGTAAAAGTTTTTTCACTTGGTCTTCTGCTACTGATAGCACCTGTCCATGCTCAAGAGAAGCCTGAGCCCGAATTAAGCCCTGAAGTAATAATGAAATTGGACGAACTTCAAAGGGGCGAACTAAGTCGACTGGAAAAAATTAAACTCGCCGATGATTTAAGCAGGGCCGGTGCTCACGAAGAGGCGCTCTCTTTGTATGAGGAAAACCTCCCCTCAAGGATTGATAAAGAAGTTCCGGCAGAAGCTTATCTTAATTACGGTACGACGTTGCTTCAGAAAGGGGAGATTAAAAAAGCCTTAGACACTTATAAAAACCTCTCTGATTCTGTGGGGGATGGAGCGGAAAGCGATAAACTAAGGGAAACTATGGATAGAAACATAGTCACTTATTTCCAACAACTGGAGCAGAAAAAGAAGCAACAGCAGAAGAAGAATCAGGAAAATAAAGACCAGCAGAATCGAAATCAAAAGGATAACAATCAGTCCGGTCAGGGACAAAATAAAGAACAACAGGGAAGTTCTAAAGAACAACAGAAGAAGAAAGAAGATCAAGGCTCTGGCGAAAAGAAAAAAGAAGAAAAAGAACAGGGCAATGAAGATTCTGAGGAGAAAGATAAAAAGGATGAGTCGGAAGATAAAAATCAAGACAACGAACAGGGTGATCCGGAGGAAAAAAAACTTCCTCCTAAAAAGATTCCAGCAAAACTCAAGCAGTTAATGTCTGATGACAGACAACTTCAGATAAAGATGATCGAAATGGGAACCAAGGACTTGAATAAGAGAAAGTCCAGGAAGAGCAAGGATTGGTAATGAAGAGCCTTTTAATACTCTTGATAGTTATGTTTTCGTCCCCGCTTTTAGCAAATGAGCTAAAAGTTGAAATAAATCCAACAAAACCTGTCGCTGGTGAGGTTTTTCAGGCTTATTTCAGAATATTTACGGACGCAGATGAAGAACCCGCAATTAATTTCAGCCCATCAAGTGTTGAAGTTGTAGGAAAGTCAAATCAGGGTATTTCTACCAGGACCGTTTATGCGAATGGAAAGCTCACTGTTACAAGAGAACTTACCATCGTTTATGATCTTGTTGCTGCAAAACCTGGTTATGCTGCTCTCAGGGATATTCGTGTGGATTTGGGTGGTAATATCATCAAACATCCAACCGTAAGCTTTAACGTTCTAAAAGAAGCTGAAGAGCCGTCAGATGTCTTTGTCATGGCCGATGTTCCAAAGAAAACTCTTTTTCTGGGTGAAGGAGTTGTTGTCCGTTATTATCTATACAGCAAGGTTCCGGTAATGAATCTTGATATTAAAAGGTATCCCAAACTCAATAATTTTTTAAAACGTTTCATTCAGGAGCCGGAAAGAACTGAAAGAGTAGCTGTGGACGGGCAACTCTATATGAGGACTCAAATATATGCGGCTAAACTTTATCCTGAAAAGACAGGTGAGTTGAAAGTTGACTCCTTACAGCTGTCGGCAACCTATCCCAATGCCAAGGCCGGTGATCCATTCGGCGCTTTTGGTTTAAGTAAAGATTATAAAACGCGCTCTTTTAAGAGTGAAACTATAAAACTTCAGATTCTACCACTACCACAGCCTGCTCCCCCTCATTTTACCGGTCTGGTGGGACAACACGATTTTCAGCTTCAAATTGGCCAGAATCGGCTGATAGTTAATGAGCCTCTGGAAGTCAAACTGGTTGTAACTGGTGTTGGTGCCCTTGAAAATCTGGAGGCTCCTGATCTTATCGATCATCCCGGTCTTGAAGAGTTTGAAACTAATGGAGACCTGAAAATATCTAGTGCAGAAAATGCAACAAAGGTTTTTGATTATACTTTCCTGGCCAAGGAAAATCTTACCCTGGACCCGAAAGAGTTCACTTTGAGCTACTTTGACCCTAACACCCAAAAGTACGTATCTACGGAATTAAAGTTACCTGAAATCGTTGTTGCCGGAGGGCAAGCTACGGAGCCCGAAGTAAAAGCAGAAAAGCGCTCTGCCATTGGTGATCAGTCTGCTCCTGAGAAACCAAAAAATGGTGAATTTAATGGTCCAGCTGACCTATCAAGCAGTACCTGGAAGACCTGGCTGCCCTATATAAATCTTTCGCTGGCTTCCCTTGCGGTCTTAATTTCACTAGGGTGGATTGTCAGAAATCAGAAATTCTCACTCCCCGCTTTTCATCACGATATTCCTGCGGCTTTCAAGAAAGGTAACTTTCAAATCAGTGAGTTTGTGCAATGGATATCTCCTCTCATTAAAGAAACGGGGAAATCACCATCTACAATCATTAAAGAATCGCCTTTGCCTGAGGAGTCAAAGAGATATTTTATTGATTTATTAAATTCTAATGACTACAAGGAATACTCTCTGAAAAAGAACAAATCTGAATTCCGCTATCAGTCGGGTCATTTCAGAGAGCTGGGAAAATACATAGAGAGTATAAAAAATGAGAGCCATTAGTAGCCTGAACGACATTCCAAAAGATGCCAATGGAGATTGGCCCGCGATAGGGCTCACGATAGGGAACTTTGATGGCGTTCACATCGGCCACCGTCAGCTACTGAAGAAAATAAAAGCAGAATGTAAAAATAAAAGTCTTATTTTCGTTGTCGTAACATTCATTCCACATCCTCAGAAGATTCTTCAGCCAGATAAGGAAAGGTTTTTAATCAATAGCTACGAGCAAAGACGAGGACTGTTGGAAGAATTGGGTGTTGATATCCTGGTCGAAATGAAATTTACCCGGGACTTCAGTACCCTGAAAGCCGAAGAGTTCCTTTCCCGCTACTTACTTTCCTACCCAAATCTGAAAGATTTTTATCTTGGATATGATTTCGCTTTTGGTGCCAACAAAGAAGGCGGGCATGATTTAGTGCACTCTTTATGTGAACCCTTTAAGGTAGAAGTAGAAGTTCAGCCTAAGTTTGAGTTTGAAGGTAAAGTTGTATCGTCAAGCCTCATAAGAGAAAGACTTCAATCTGGAAAAATTGATGAAGTTGAAGATCTGTTGCAAAGGCCCTTTCATCTTGAAGGAGTAGTTGTCAAAGGAGAAGGAAGGGGAAAAAAGATAGGTTTTCCCACCGCTAATATTCAGGTTTCTCAGGATTTGCTGGTACCTCAGAACGGTGTCTATGTAACCCGAACGATATATAAGGGTATGACTTATAATTCAGTTACAAATATAGGAAATAATCCTACTTTTAATGAAAGTATTCAACTCCACGTTGAGACTCATCTGTTCGATTTCAATACTGATATCTACGGAGAGATCCTGGAGATTCAGTTCCTTCAAAAGCTTCGTGATGAGAAAAAGTTTTCCACTGTTAATGATCTTATCAATCAAATTAAAATTGATGTTGATAAGGCTAAAACATATCTGGCTGAAAAATGAAACTGGGACTTCTCGGTTATCCAATTGAGCATTCACTCTCTCCTGAGCTTTATAAAAACTTCCTGGGGAGTCAGTTGGAATCCTATGAGCTATTTTCTTTCAAAGAAGATAAAGATATTCCTACACTGGAATATTTTTCAGGGAAACTAGACGGTTTAAATATCACTTCCCCTTATAAAAGGCACTTCCTGAATGAGGTGATCATACCCTCCCCTCAGGTACAGCAGTTAGGTGCAATCAACACCCTGGCCTTTTCTAATAATGGAACGTTTGCCACCAACACTGATATGCTGGCGGTTGTTGAAATCCTGAAAAATTACTGTGAAAAGTACGGATCCCTTCAAATTTTTCTTCTTGGTGACGGGGTGATGGCGGCACTCACTAAAATTATTGCCCTTGATTTAAATATTCCAATCAGACAGTTCTCCCGAAAAAATTCTCCTGACTTTTTTAATCTGGATTTTCGTTATTATGAAGATCCGAATGCTCAGAGCTTAATCATAAATGCCTGCTCACGGGACTTTGTTTTTAATGGAATGCTCACGGGAAAAGAAATCTTTTGGGATTTCAACTACTCCTTTGCTCCACATGAAAGCCTTTTACCTGATAAACTATTTTCTTATCAAGATGGTCGGGAAATGCTCGAGCTTCAGGCGAAGGCAGCCATCAAATTCTGGGAAAGTTATATCTAAACTTAAGTAGTGAATAATCCGAAACAGTGTACATACATTTAAAGGGTTATTTACTCCATGATTCGTAAAGAGTTCATTGAAATCGTCACAAACACCGGTATGGCAACTCTCAAAGAGATGCGGCGACTTTCTATGGGTAAGGAAGATGAAGTTAATGAATTCGAACTTCTGCAAATGCCTTACTTTGATGAAAATAAGTTTGCAAAGATTTGTGCTGAAAAATTCGGCATGACTTTTATCGATCTTCGAAATGCGAAAGTCCCGGCCGATACTCTTTCGACACTAAAAAAACGCCTGGTTATTAAATATAGGGCCATTCCAATCCAGAAGACAGCAACCAAGGTAACTCTTGCAACTTTCGATCCAAGTGTTGTTGCTGAAGCTACAAAAGAATTATCAGATGGTTTTAAAAAACAAACTGAATTCATACTTACGAACATTTCTTCCTGGAGAAAATTATTCGCAGGTATTAAGGAATCAGTTGATGACTTGATCAATAACATTCAGGAAGTCACAGCTAACTCTGTTCAGGAAGAATCCATCAAGGCTGAGGATATTTCTGATGACGTTGTGACTTTTGTGAACCGGCTTCTTGCTGAGGCTTTCGTTAAAAAAGCCTCAGATATCCATGTAGAGCCCTATGAGAAAATTTTCCGGGTTCGTTTCAGAATTGATGGAAACCTGGTTGAAGTCGCGTCACCTCCAAAAAGTATGATGGCCCCGGTAGTTTCTCGTCTGAAGATCATGTCTCAGATGGACATTTCAGAGAAAAGAAAACCGCAGGATGGCCGTATTAAGCTTCTCATTGGCGGTAATCCAATTGATTACAGGGTCTCATCACTACCAACTTTATTTGGTGAGAAAATCGTTTTACGACTTCTTGATTCCTCGAACTTGCAACTTGATATGACGAAGCTTGGCTTCGAACAAAAACAGCTGGAAGTCTTTAAAGAAGGCATTCACAGGCCATATGGTATGTGCCTTGTTACGGGACCAACTGGTTCCGGTAAAACGACTACTCTATATTCCGCGCTGGCGGATCTGAATACTCCAGATAACAACATTTCTACAGCAGAAGATCCCTGTGAATTCAATCTTGAAGGTTGTAACCAGGTTAACGTTAAAAAAGAAGTGGGACTCACCTTTGCTTCGGCCTTGAAAGCTTTTTTGCGACAAGATCCGGATATCATCATGGTGGGGGAGATTCGAGACCTTGAAGTCGGTGAGATTGCCGTCGAAGCGGCCCTGACAGGTCACCTCGTGTTATCCACGCTACATACAAACGATGCCCCTGCAACTGTCACCAGGCTTTTGAATATGGGGATTGAACCATTTCTCGTTGTAGCAGCATTGAACGTAATCGTGGCCCAGAGACTTTGTCGTAAAATTTGTATTAACTGCCGTGAAGAAAGAAAGACCAGTCCTGAAGAACTTATCGCTTGTGGTTTTGCCCCCGCATCTGCCGAAAAGATTAAAGTCTATCAAGGTAAAGGGTGCGAAATTTGTAACAACACAGGATACAAGGGGCGCGTGGCGATCTATGAAGTTCTGGCAGTCACTCCCAAGGTAAGAGAACTCATTCTAAGAAACGCCTCAACAGATGATATTAAGAAACAGGCCATCCGGGATGGCATGAAAACATTAAGAATGTGCGCATTAACGAAGGTTGCTCAAGGCCTTACTACCCTTGAGGAAGCTGTTTCTAACTCAGCTTCAGATCAACTTTAGGAGCTTTTATGTCTAGTGATAATACCAGTACCACCACCAAAACCAATGTCGAGCAAGGCATTGGCAGTCTTCAGATCCAGCAGCTATTTAAAGTTATGGTAGATAACGGAGCTTCGGATCTGCATCTTTCAGTAGGAACTGCTCCGGGGATGAGAATCAGCGGGGATATTGTAAGAGTTAAGGTGGGAAGTTTAACTCCTGATGATACAAAACGTCTGGTGTATCAAATCCTGACTGAAAAACAGAAAGCAGAACTGGAGAAAAACCTGGAGCTCGATTTCTCTTTTGGTATTAAAGGTCTTGCCCGATTCCGTGCCAACGTATTCTATTCAAAAGGTGCGGTAGCTGCTGTCTTCCGACAGATTCCAAGTTTGATTCCTGACTTTGAAGCTCTTGGTTTACCACCAGTACTTCTAGAAATGGTGAATGTCTCTTCTGGTCTCTTTCTTGTTACAGGTCCGACTGGTTCCGGTAAATCAACAACACTGGCATCCATCATTGATAAACTAAACGCAGGGTCGCCTTCTCATATCATCACACTGGAAGATCCCATTGAATTTGTGCACCAACATAAACTTTCCCTCGTTAATCAAAGGGAAATCGGCGCTGATACACTAAGCTTCGGTAAAGGAATTAAGTCGCTTCTCCGTCAAGATCCAGACATTGTTCTGGTTGGTGAGTTGCGTGACCCTGAAACAATTGAAGCAGCTTTAACGATTGCAGAGACTGGTCACGTTGTTTTCGGGACACTCCACACTAACTCTACCGTGCAAACGATTAACCGTATTATTAACGTGTTTTCTCATGAGCAGCAGGAACAGATTCGTACTCTACTTTCCTTCGTTCTTCAGGGTGTCGTGGCCCAGCAACTTCTGCCAAGAATTCCAAAAGGTCGAGCTCTGGTCCAGGAGATCCTCCGGATAACTCCTGCCATCCGAAACCTTATCAGAGAAGACAAAGTTCACCAGATCTATTCCCAGATGCAGATAGGCCAGGAAGATACCGGAATGAATACGATGAACCAGCATATTAAGAAACATCTGGACTCCGGTATTATTTCCGCAGAGACAGCTATGACCTATTCGAATAACCCGGAAGAATTAACCCGAATGCTGGGGCTAACTAACAACGTTAAAAAGAAGTTATAATAAAGTATGCCTAAGTTTAAGTACGTTGGTTTTACAGGAGATGGTAAGAAGATCGAAAGTTCGATCGAAGCCGAAAACATTCGCGATGTAAAAAAACTACTTAGACGTCAGAATATCAGGGCCACCAAGGTTATCCCTCCTTCGTTTTTTGAAGTCGATCTCGGTGAGTTCATGGTGGAAAAAGGACTTGCCCGTCCTTTCGGAAGAGCAGAACTCATGAGATTCACCAGGCAATTATCTATTCTCATTAATGCCGGTGTTCCCATTCTTGAATGTATGGAAATCCTCCACAAACAAGAGCAGAACATGGTTTTAAAAAGAGTGATTAAGAACATTGCCATGCAGGTAGAAGAAGGTAAATCCCTCTTCGATTCAATGTCCAACCAGCAAGGCTTTGATAAACTATACTGTGCGCTGGTAAGAGCTGGAGAGTCCGCAGGTATTCTGGACTCCATTCTTGTCAAACTGGCTGAATTTCTCGAGAGAGGAGAAAAGCTTAAGAAACTGGTCAAGGGTGCGCTGACCTATCCTGCGATTGTCGTTGTTGTAGGTATTCTGGTTATTTTCGGATTGATGACTTTTGTGGTCCCGCAGTTCGTGGATATTCTGAAAGATTCAAATCAGGAAATTCCCTGGGTCACTCAGACAGTTATTGATATATCTGAATTCTTTCAGAATTATACGTTACTCCTTCTGGCGGGTCTTATCGGGGGAACCATGTTCTTCTTAAACTTCATCAAGACCAGAGACGGCAAAGTTGCATGGGATAGAATTACGATGAAGGCTCCTCTTTTTGGTATGCTCATCATTAAAGGCAATCTTGGATCTTTCACAAGAACTCTCGCCACTATGCTTGCCGCAGGTGTTCCGATTATTGATTCACTGGAAATTTGTATTGAAACCCTGGACAACACTCAGGTGGCCAAGGATCTTCAGAAAGTGAGGAAGGCTGTAATTGAGGGTAAATCAATTACAGAACCTCTTTCCCGGATCACCTATTTTCCTCCTCTGGTAACTCAGATGATTAAAGTGGGTGAATCTACAGGTAACCTCGATCAGATGCTTATTAAGGTGGCGGATGTTTTTGAAGAAGAAGTGAATGACCTGGTAGCTAACTTAACAAAACTCATTGAGCCCCTGATCCTCGTGGTCTTGGGGGGGATGATCGGTTTCGTATTGATTGCAATGTATCTCCCTATCTTCATGTCAGCAGGTGGAGTGGGTGACTAAAATTTGGGGCAGTCACCCTCAGGAGGGCCAACAGTAGGGGCAAGTATTGCCGGATAAGTACTGGATTTATTAAACGATATTTTTTGATAAATTAAGAAAGCTCTAAAATCTTGGATTATGTTAATATTTATGGTGAAGGACGAACGTAGCTTTGATTCTTAATATCAGGGCCCCACGGGAGCAACTTCAAAACTTAATATCCTGAAATCTTAATGTTCAGGAAACAAGGAGTGCTAAATGAAAAAGTTTCTCGAGTCGCTGAAGCGACAAGACGGGTTCACACTCGTCGAGCTGATGGTGGTTGTGGCCATCATTGGTCTTCTCTCTGCTGTTGCCGTGCCGAATTTTAAGAAGTACCAGGCAAAGTCTAAGATTTCTGAAGCAAAACTTCAGCTATCTGCTCTTTACACTGCACAGTCTTCTTTTTTCAGTGACTACAACATCTATGCAAAATGCTTACGTTACATGGGTTTTGATCCGGCCCGAGAAAGACTTAATCGTTACTATGGAATTGGTATCAGTGCTGGTGCCGCTGCCAGAGCTGCAGCAGCTCATACTGCAGCTGTTAACTCAGGTATGCAGGCAGCAGATTGCTTGAACAACACGACTATCGTTGATGATACTGCCGCAGCTTCTGGTGGTAACAATGCTTCCTGGTTTCCTGCAGGAAAAGGTCTGGGTGCTAACATTATTGATGTTGTTGCTGATTCTGCAGCAAATGCTGCCGGAGCAGCCGCTGCAACTTGTACTGAAACAGGTATTGGAACCGCGGCTGGAACCGGATCATGTGTAGGTACTCAGAACGATTCAACTACCATGGTTTATCAGGCGTCTGCTGTAGGCTTTATTTCAGGTGACGCAGTTACCAATGCCACCGCTTCCGGTTTGAATATGAATCACAATAAAATTTTTAAATCAGTTGTTAACGGATACTAAAAGCTAGAAGACTTAATTTCTTTTCTGGGCCCCGGATTTTTCCGGGGCTTTTTGATTGGCCCGTCTTTTTATCCGGTATAGCTTAAAGTCCTCGATGGCCACCCAGGTTCCATTTTTGTAAACATAACTTTCACCACGCGCGTCTGTCCTGTCACAGTTGTTTCCGCCTTCGTTCAGGCATTTCAGGTCTCTTTCAGCCTTCACGGCATAGATTTCAGAGGCAACTTTCTTCTTCAGGCCCTCGCTTTGGGCCAGGTCATATCTTTGTTTAAGAAGAACAAGAGTTGAATCAAAGTCCTGTTTAGTTTCAAATTTTAGCTTACTCACAATGGAGGCCAGTGGTTCAGGGGCGTCGGGATGATTCTCGATGAGTTGAAGCTTTTCCAGACCTTTCTCAAAATCCCCCATTTCAAAGTAATAGTTAAAGCCAGCATTGTAATTGAGCTTGTAGTCCCGAGGATAATATTTGAGACCACTTTCAAAGATATCGGCTGCTCCTTCCAGGTCGTCTTTGACAATGGATAAGAACATGCCACCAAAGAGGTAATTTTCATAGAACCTAGGATCAAGGCTAGCTATTGTTTTAAAGCGGAGATACATCCAGCTGTTCAAGTCTTTGCCCTTGTACTTTTCAAGATCAGACTCAAGCAATGTCTGAACCCAGATGAAACTGGAAAAAAGCCTTTTATTACCCAAGGAAGCAATGTGAAGGAAACCACGGCTGAGGTTTACTGCACTGTCTTGTTTTGAAACAACAATTTTTGGTCTTTCAAATTTCTTATGAATGAAAAGTGCTCCCCCATATAAAGCCAGGGCCAGGAGGAGAATTAAAATGTTGTTGTCATTCTTACTTCTTATCATATGATCTAATTATGTTGATATTCCAAAACATAACCAAGACTTTTAAGTCAGAGTTACTGTCTCGGCCATTTGTAGCCTTGGATGATGTTTCATTTGAAATTCCATCAGGCGGGATGGTGGGTTTTCTTGGAGCTAATGGCGCTGGCAAAACAACTTCTTTAAAAATCGTCATGGATTTTATTCGCCCAGACTCAGGTTCTGTTTCATTTGCAAGTGAAATGGGAAAGTCGCGGATTGATGTTTTTAAAAATGTGGGATTCTTACCTGAAAGACCTTATTTCTATCCCAATCTTACTGGTAATGAGTTCCTGCAATTCATGGGATCACTCTCAGAGATGAATAAGAAATCCATCTCTGAAGCTGTCACTCGTTGGGCACCGAGATTTAAGATTGATCATGCCTTGAACAGACCTCTTCGAACTTATTCTAAAGGTATGCTCCAGCGTATAGGTTTCCTCGCCACAATTCTTCATGAACCAAAATTTATTATCCTGGATGAGCCCCTTTCAGGTCTTGACCCAATCGGGAGAAAGGAACTTAAGGACGTCATTGTTGAAGTTCATAGAGCAGGGAAAACGGTTTTTTTTAGCAGCCATATCGTTCCGGATATTGAAGAAATCTGTGACAGGGTTATTTTCCTTAAAGAAGGGAAACTGATTTATGATGGAGAGGTGGAGCCGCTTCTTAAGTCAGACCAGGGGATGACTTTCACCGTAAAGTACAAGTCCCCTCTAAGTCCTTCAGACCTTAAAACTCCTTTTCTAGGGAGCGAGGATTTTCCTGGTAATATAAAATCTATTAAAGTGGAAGAGAAGCACAAGCAGGAAATCCTGAAAGAACTTATCTCAAGGGATATCGACGTTACGGAAATTGAACTTGTACAACCAAACCTTGAAGAAATTTTCTATCATATTAAGGGATAATAATGTTTTCCAAGTTCTATATCGTTAGTAAGTATACTTTCAAGGAGCTTCTTAAGAGTAGAATCCTTTACATCACCTGTGCCATTGGACTGGTGATGATGCTCATGACCTATGTTGCGACAGAGTTCACTTATGGGGTACCTGAGAAGGTAGCACTCGATGTTGGTCTTGGACTGCTATCGTTTTCAACGCTGGGAATTTCACTGTTCATGGGCGCTACCCTTCTTCCTAACGAGATTGATTCTCGTACAGTCTATATGATCATTTCCCGGCCTGTTCCAAGATGGGTTTTCATAACGGGGAAACTTGCAGGTTTGATATGCATTCTGGTCCTAAATATTTTCATACTCTCTGTTTTGACCCTGTTTGCTTCTTCACTTTTAGGTGGAGAAATAAATTCACTTATTATTATTGCCATTCTTTTTAATATTCTTGAAAGCATCCTACTTCTTCTTATTGTTGTTTTTTTCTCCTTGTTTACGAATAATATTCTTGCTGCCATCATTTCTTTAGTAATTCTGCTCTCGGGCCATGCGATCAAAGAAACTCAAGATGCCACTTTCGTCCAGTTCCGGGAATACATGAATAAAATCCTGGAATTTTATCATCTGGTTCTACCTGCTTTTTATAAGCTTAATCTGAAAGATTTTGTTATTTACGAGCAAGGTTTAGACACTATGTATTTGGTGAATTCCTTATTATATGGCTTTTCTTACAGTGCTTTCGTCTTTTTACTG
>JBKHWS010000012.1:0-64010 GCA_046566385.1 Bacteriovoracia bacterium
GAAGAGAGGTGTCATCCGAAAGATAAGTCCCCACTTAAATGGACACTCCTAACGAATCTTCCTATAGAAACGCCAGTTCAGGCAGAAGAAATAATGAAGTTCTATCGGATGAGATGGACAATAGAGCTTTACTTTAAGTCATTAAAGAGTGGATGCAATGTTGAGAAATGCCGTTTAGATGAAGGTGCAAAGCTCATAAAATTCATTGCACTTTGTGGAGTCATTGCCTGGAGAATTATGTGGCTAACTTGGCTGGGCCGGGAAGTTCCTCAAGCTAGTGGGGAACTGGCCTTAACTCAAGTGGAATGGAAAGTACTTTGGATCAAAAAGCATAAGGACAAGATTAAAGCTGGTCTTATGAAAGCAGAACCTCCAGATGACATACCAGACTTGTGTACAGTAACTAAGCTAATAGCTGGACTCGGAGGGTTCATGAACAGGAAAGGTGATGGTCATCCAGGACTAATAACTATTACTCGAGGATGGATGAGCATCATGGAAACTGCAGAGATCTATGAAATTATGGCCAAAAAATAAAAACCCACTTCCGAAGAAGTGGGTAATAGTAAGCCCTTTCGGGCCCCTTTTGATTTTCATTAAATCAAACTAATTACTTTGATAATCTTTTCTGAAGATTAGAGTTGATGGCCTCAAGAAATTGCTCTGTAGTGAGGTATTTGTCAGCTGGACATTTATCTCCATGAATACAAACAGCAAGATCTTTCGTCATTTTCCCTTCTTCAACAGTCTTAATACATACTTCTTCAAGAGTTTCACAGAAATTGATTAAGTCTTTATTTCCATCAAGTTTTCCTCTGTGAGCAAGACCTCTTGTCCAGGCGAAAATAGAGGCAATAGGGTTAGTTGAAGTTGGTTTTCCCTGCTGATGAAGTCGGTAGTGACGAGTTACAGTCCCGTGTGCAGCTTCTGCCTCCAGGGTTTTGCCATCTGGAGTGAGAAGGGTAGATGTCATAAGACCAAGGGAGCCGAAACCTTGAGCGACAGTATCTGATTGAACGTCACCGTCATAGTTTTTGCAGGCCCAGACAAATCCGCCGGACCACTTCATACAAGCTGCAACCATGTCATCAATGAGACGGTGTTCGTAAACGATACCTTTAGCTTCGAACTTCTTCTTGTAATCCTTCTCATAGATTTCAGCAAAGATGTCCTTGAAGCGGCCATCGTATTTTTTAAGGATAGTGTTCTTGGTTGAAAGATAAAGTGGCCAGCCTTTGACCAGGGCCATATTGAAACAAGATTCTGCGAATCCACGGATGGATTCATCAGTGTTGTACATAGAGAGGGCGACACCAGGACCCTTAAAGTTATAAACTTCCCACTCCTGTGTTTTACCATCTTCACCAATGAAGCTCATTTTCAGAGTTCCTTTTCCTGGAATCACTGTATCAGTAGCGCGGTACTGATCTCCGAAAGCGTGACGTCCAATGACGATTGGCTTTGTCCAACCAGGAACGAGTCGAGGAATGTTCTTAATCAGGATTGGCTCACGGAATACAGTTCCATCAAGAATATTACGAATAGTTCCATTTGGAGACTTCCACATTTGTTTTAACTTAAACTCTTCAACCCGCTTCTCATCAGGTGTGATTGTGGCGCATTTAATCCCCACATTATATTTTTTGATGGCCTCAGCAGCTTCAATAGTAATTTTGTCATCAGTCTTATCGCGACTTTCGATCCCAAGATCGTAGTACTTTATATCAACATCCAGATAAGGAAGGATTAATTGTTCTTTGATGAATGCCCAAATAATACGGGTCATTTCATCTCCATCGAGTTCAACCACTGGGTTTTGTACTTTGATTTTTGACATAGAATTCTCCACAGAACTAGTTTTTGGAAGTGGCTACTATTTTGATGAAAAAACAGTCGTTTGTCGAGAGAATGCGGTGCGCATAGTCTTTAAATTTTCTGATGAGGCGGTTTCAGCACTTCGAGTTCAACCTGATATCCCTGGTCACGAAGCAAAGAGTAGAGTTTCAGAAGTTCACCTGATTTACTTTCAAGTGAAAGAAGTTTGAGGGGAGGGTAATAATAATACTGAATATGACCTTCACTTAAAAGTTTTGTCCGTATTTCCGGAGTTGCTTTTTTGATGTGGAGGATTGAAGAAAGGGGATAAAGGATATTAGTCGAACGAGAAATTGCCACAGGAATAAAGGGATGACCTGGTCTTGTCCTGAAAAAAATGAAGTGATCGGACTTTTGCAGAACTTCTCCCATTAAAGGCTCAAATTTGTCTTTTTGAATAGCTGCTACATCCTGCAAAAATTCATATCCTCTGGTAAGTTTCACAGACTTATCTTTGAGGAAAGAAGCCTCTACACTTTGAGGAATTCGATTTCTCAGAATGAGATGTCCTTTACTCTTATCCCTGAAAAAGCGTGCTTTTTTTTCAGTCAGAATAATTCTTTTTGAACGCTTTTTGGTGATGACGGGTTTTGAGGCAACTTCCCTTGTTTGCTTTTCCATGGTTTCTGCTTTGTCACCCGAGTTCATAAATATCAGTGCTACTAGAAGCAACGGGGAAAGAATAATGAGGTAGGAATTACGCCATTTCATTTAAGGTGTCGTCCATTGGATGAGTTGAACCGCTGAAACTCCCGAAGAACTTACGGCACGTAATTTCAGATAATAGGTGGTTCCGCTGTTAAGGGATAAGCCGGTAATTTGTTGGCTTGCATTGCTGAGGCCTATAGAAGTCCAGTTCAGAATGTTCTCATTATCGAAGTCATCACCAATGGCCGCCTGGTAGTAGAGAACTGAAGCTGCTGACTCAGAGTCGGCAAATGAAAAAAGTGGTGTGCGATCCAGTGATGCGGGAACAGCACCAAGAGTTATTGAAGTAGGTGGATAGGGATTACCAAGATCAGAAGCTTCCCGATGGCCACTGACGAGTATTTTCCAGTTATCAAGTTGACCTGAGCCAAATAAAGCATCTCCGTCATAAATTCTGATCGTCCAGTAGCCCTCAGAATCTTCTCCATAGAAAGCATTGGATAGCATGATGAATTCAGATTCGAGCCCGTCTCCATAGATGTTGTTATTCAGGGTCAGGAGCCGGCCCTCAGTTCCTGATGGGGATACCAGGTGGATGGCAAGATCGCCGGGCCAGGGATGATCAGTTGTCAGCTTGATCTGAACAGCTTCAACGGTAAGACTGTGCCCTACCCATATCCTGTCTTCGAGGTATGAAGTGCTTTCATCTATAATTGTTTTTCCACTGAGTGTACCGGAATCATAGTACCAGGTTCCTGAACTGTTTTTAGTCTGTTCAAAAGTTCCAAGAGTGGAAAGGTTGTAGGTGAGCGCCGTTTGAACTGCATCAGTCGCGTTGACTCTTCCGAAACCATACCAGTTCGAAAATAAGTGGCCCGCCTGGTTTAGGATCCATTTATAATCGTAATCATAGCTGACCCCGAATGGATTCAGCCCATGAGGATGGCTAAGAATATTATCAAAGATGTCGTAGTCTATTTTATCGGCAGTGATAGCGAGTATGTGTTTTACGTCTCTCCAGGTGAGATTAGGATTTGCTTCGAGCATCAGCGCAATTACTCCTGAAGTAACTGGAGCAGCTGATGAAGTCCCGTTAAACCTGTTGGTATAATCGCAAAGAAGATTGAGAGAGTGGCCACCAAAATCAAAAAGAGTTGGATAATTTGAATTACGATAACTGCTTCCAGCACTACAACCCTGGATGTCAGTTGTTACCATTGCCGGAGTGGTCGTTCCAAATTCTCCACCTGGCGCCGAAATCCAGACGGAGCTACCGGGAGTTGAGTAGCTGGACCTTTCTCCATCAGCGTTCACTGCTCCTACGACAATCTTATAAGGAGTGGCCAGATCAGAATGGGCATTGGTATTTCCAGAAACATAAAAAGCGCAGTCAGGATCAACGTCTGCATCACAAAGCTCATAATATTCATCAAAGCTATTGCCTGCAGACTGGACGTAAAGAACACCTTTTCCGTCCCTGAGACTTGTAGCACCAACTTCATAAGCTTCATAAACAGTCGGGTCATCTAAAACATAAACATAACCAGAATAACCGTAACTATAATTGAAGATATCAAAGTCTCCGTTGGTTTGGTCGATTGTTTTTGCAAGAAGAGAAGCTGCTGTTTCATCGCCTGAATCATAGAGATATCTGAAGGCGGCGAATTGGGATTCGGGGGCAACTCCCCTTGAACCAATATCATTCCATCCTAGGGCAGAAATAAGTCCTGCTACTCCAGTCCCGTGGGCTTCGTCGTCTGAAGGGTAAGGGTTGGCCCCGTGCCATTGTGAGGAGGAGGTGAGACTGTAATTTCTATGAAGGGTGGAAAGAGTGTTTCCGGATAAGTCAGGATGACCAGTGTCAGTTCCGGTATCAGAGACCGCAATTGTGACACCTCTTCCAAGTATGTCGAGAGTTTCATGCACATACTTAAGACTTATGTCCTGTCCTGGTACTCCTCCGGAAGAAGAGAAACTATTTTGACCGGTATTTTCCAGATGCCAGGCGTAGAAAGCCAGGGGATCTGATCCCACTGATGGAGTAGTTCCTGAAGAACCACCTCCACTTGCACCTCCTCCATCTGAAGAAATATTTTCTTCAGCCACTTTCCCTTCTTCTTTTACACAAGCAACGGAAAGCAGGAGTGTTAGTAATATAATCAAGCCCGATTTCATATGAAACTCCATAATTCTTATCGGAACTTTAACGGCTATCTATAACGAAGAATGCCGGAGTTGGGAGGTATAGTATTAAGGATTTTTTTAAAGTCCTTCATCTTCATTAATTCTTATTAAAACCCTGTTTTTTTTAAGATTTGCTGCCGACATACCTTAAGGAGCTCATTATGAAAAAAGTGTTATTTATTGATGATGAACGAGAACTTCATCCCATTGTTACCAGCTACTTTCCTAAGGAACATTATCGTGTCGTTTGTGCCGGAGATGGATCGGAAGGTATGCAAAAATGCAGGAACGAAGACTTCGACATAATTATTATCGACTTCAAAATGCCGAAG
The DNA here is from genome assembly GCA_046566385.1 of Bacteriovoracia bacterium. Taxonomy (GTDB): domain Bacteria; phylum Bdellovibrionota; class Bacteriovoracia; order Bacteriovoracales; family Bacteriovoracaceae; genus Peredibacter. The sequence goes on from JBKHWS010000012.1 coordinate 5,040, forward strand.
ATAGAAGGGCCGAAACTTTTTCTTCTCCTGCAGGATCTTTATGAGGCCAAGAAAGCAGAACTTCCGGTTATTGTCTTTGTTACTGGGGCCATGGAAGAGTTGAAGGCCAGGAATCTCAAGTGGGGAAAATCACAATTTCTCGAAAAACCTTTTCAGAAAGAAGATTTATTACAAAAGATACAGCAAGCTTATGATGAAAAAACAAAACCTCATAGTATTAAAACTGAATCAAAAGTTATCCTCAATCCGGGAGAATTACTTTTTCAGGAAGGGGATGACGGGAACTGCATGTATTATGTTGTCTCTGGACTCCTCGAAAGTTGCAAAAAAATCAACGATGGAAATTTAAAAACCATCGGTAAGATTGGAGCAGGTGAATTGGTTGGAGAAATGGCCATTATTGGTTCTGACAAGAGACTCCTGACAGTGAAGGCTGTAGAACGGACTGAGCTCATTGCTATATCAAAAGAAAAGGTTCTCCCCATAGTCAATGCCCAGCCAAAGTGGATTAAACTCATCATCGAAAATCTGGGAAACAGACTGAAAGAAACGATCAAGCAGATTCCGTGAACTCCTGTTCATGTTCCGGCTCCGGTCGCACGACAAAGACATCACAAGGAGCGAACTTTACCATATAGTCGGTAAATGAACTATGAAAGAGGCCCTCAAATCCATGCTTACCTCGGGTGGCCACGACGATCAAAGTGGCATGGATCCTCTTTAAAATATCAATAATTTCTTCTTCAGGATGGAAGTCTTTTGTAATCTCGAATTGAATCTTACCCTTGAAATCAGGAGGAATTATCTTTCCCGCTTCCTCTTTCAAAAATCTATCCAATGTCGGAATCATTTCCTGAAAAGTATTATCATCGGGACTTTCTATTAACCCAAATTCAAGTGGCGTAATATTTTTTTTTACCACATGTAAGAAGTGGACACTCTCAACATGACTGAAATCGAATTTCTTTCCCCAGTCATACAAAGGATGCAGCAAAGTTTGATCCAGGGGAAGTGCGATAGCAATTTTTTGTGGACGCATAGACGACCTCCTTTTGTAAATTATCCCATGATTTGATAAGGATAAAAAGTTTGGGATGACTGATTGAAACGGATAGAAAAGAGGTGGGGCAAACAACCACAATCAAGGCCATGACACTAAACTTTCCCCAATACTTTCCGTATCTTCGGGAGCTGCATCATTGGCCTCCGCCTTGCTAATTATAAGGACGTTACTTCGTCCGGATGTTGCAAAGGAAAAAAATGTTGGAGCACGGTAATAGATTAAATATTCAAATGGAAATTCACGTGTTGACCATCGTCGATCTGATATTGATCGACCATCGACAAATCAAAGAATACATCGACATTTTTGTTGATCTGAATGTCGATAAAAGAAAGAAGTTATCTGTAGCAAAAAGCTTTCTTGATGTCGTCTCAACTCATCTGAAAGCAGAGAGTGCTGCTGTCTACGGTTCCCTTAAAAAAAATGAGTTCTTCCGATTCAGCATCATGGAATCCCTGATTGAACATGAGATCATTGAGCAAAAAGTAAAGAAGTTAAAGCCCCGATTAGCTCAGGCCAGGTCATTAAAGGATGAAGTAGAAGTAGAGTTAAAAGTTCTCGCCGAGCTACTGAGAAATCACATTATGGAAGAAGAGAGTGTGACGCTCCCGAAAATGAAAGTGGCTCTTGATAATGATTTCCTCCGGCAAATGGGACTTGACTTCATGAAGTTGAGAAAGTTCTCAGCAGAAGATCTGAAAGACTATCCTCAGCTTCAGGATGAATTAGTTCAATGGAAAGATTCGATTCAAAAAGTATCCAGCGAATTTTTATCCAGAATGGATAAATTCGTAGAGAACCTGCAACATTAGTTCTCATATCTTTAAAAAAGGAGTTGGTTATGGCGACAGTAATGAATCCGCATCAACCGCACCACCTGACGACACCTAGAACAATAGCTCAGAAAGTATGTATTGGTTTGGGAATTTTTTTCGTGATTGTGGGTCTGGGGGGAATAGTATTCCCTGCCATGTTTGGTATGCACCTTAGTCTGGTTCATAATGTTATTCACCTTGTTTCCGGTGCCCTTGCGCTTTGGGCAGGTTATTCAGATGATTTCAAGAGGGCCTACAATTTTTGTCTAGCCTTTGGAGTCATCTATGGTCTGTTGGGTCTTGCAGGATTTATCTTTGGGAATCCGGGATATCCTGATGTGGGAAATATGCAGGCGGATGAGAATCTATTGGTCATAATTCCTAATGCTCTCGAGCTCGGGACAATGGATCACAGCTTTCATATTATCCTCTCGGCTATTTTTCTTCTGACTGCATATGCCTGGAAAAAACGTAATGATGTAGCAGGCAGGACAGTTGTCAGTCATCAGGCCAGAGCCGATTTTCCCAAGTCCAGAAGAGGAACTCAGGAAGTCTTTCGATCAGATTCTGAGGATTTAAGAAATTCTGAGTCAAACCTTAAAGATTCCAGTTTGGGGCGTTCTGATATCAATCGTAGAAGTGATTCAGGCCGCAGAACAGATTTTGAGAGGAGAGTATGAAGGATCGTACAGAATCTGTGTGGGAGAAAGTTAAACTCCCGCACTTTCCGGCAATAAACAGTGATGTTGAAACTGACATTTGTGTGGTGGGCGGAGGTATGACTGGAGTATCTGTCGCCTATCAACTTGCCAAGCGTGGACATAAGGTCATGTTGGTAGAAGCTTTCAGGATTGGCTCGGGCCAATCCGGAAGGACGACAGCACACCTCACATGCCAGCTTGAAGAGGAATTCAATGAGCTGTTAAAGATGCATGATGTAGAAACTGTTAAAATATTCCTGGAAGCTCACAGAACCGCCATTGATGTTATCGAGCATGTGGCAAAGACAGAGAATATCAATTGCGATTTTAAACGCCTGGACGGCTATCTTTTCCAGGGAAGAAACATTGACAGGGAATATCTGGAAAAAGAACAGAAGTCAGGGAAAAAATGCGGGATTGATCTTGATTTCATTAAAGTTACTCCTTTATTAAAGGATTCTGTTCCCAGTCTCCGCTTTCCCAGACAGGGACAATTTAATCCTCTGAAATACATGCAAGGATTACTAAGAGTTTTAAAAGATCTGGACGTCACGATATATGAAGGAACACATGTAAAAGACATACGGCAGGAAAATCAAGAGTCCTGGTCTCTTTTAACTGACCAGGGCTACAAGATTGAAGCTGATCATCTTGTTGTCGCCACCGATTCCCCGGTCAATAATCGCTTTCACATTCATACAAAACAATATGCATATAGAACTTATGCAATGGCCTTCAAGCTCAATGTTCCGGCAAAGGAAGAATGTCTCCTGTGGGATACGGAAGATCCCTACCATTATATAAGATTCGTAGAAGATACTTTGGTAGTAGGTGGAGAAGACCATCGGACAGGTCAGGAACCAGCAACAGACCCGTTTCTTAATCTGGAAGAATGGAGTAGAAGAAATTTCAACTTCATTAAAGAAGTTAAGTGGAAGTGGTCAGGCCAGGTTTTCGAGCCTATGGATCAGATCGGATTCATAGGCAAGAATCCGGGAACTCATAAAAATGTCTATATTTCAACAGGAGAATCCGGCATAGGAATGACTTCCGCAACCATTGCTTCTCTCATCATTCCTGATCTCATTGATAAAGGAGATCATCCATGGGCAAAAGTTTTTGATCCTGCCCGTCCTCCGGTTAATGGGCTGAAGGATTTTGTTCAGGAAAATATTAATGTGGCCTTTCAGTACAAAGACTGGATAACTCCTTCGGAGGTAAGTGAAGTTAAAGATATTCCAAAAGACAGTGGATCTGTCATGAGAGAAGGAATTCTTAAAACTTGTGTTTATCACGACCCGCAGGACAATTTTGAGAAGAAGTCTGCTATCTGTACTCACCTGGGAGGAATCGTTCACTGGAATGATATAGAGAAAACCTGGGATTGTCCTTGTCATGGCAGTCGTTTTAATACGAAGGGAAAAGTCATTGAGGGACCTGCCATATCTGATCTTCAGGAGTAAGAATGGGATTTGTAAAAGAATACTACTCCAGGTTAGAGGCGGTTCTTGATCGTTTCGAATCTGTCCGAAGTACAACAGAGGAACTTTGCAGGCCTTTGGTACTGGAAGATTATCTCCTTTCTGTCACTGAGGACACAAGTCCACCTAAATGGCATCTTGCCCATACCACCTGGTTTTTCGAGAACTTTGTCCTGAAGAAGATTTACAGGAATTATGAACCTTATAGGGAGGACTTCCACTTCATCTTCAATTCTTACTATCGAAGCCTTGGTAACTATTTACCAAAACATAAACGTAATGTTCTTTCCCGACCCACGACTCAGGAAATAATGGATTATAGGAGAGCAATCACTGACCGTATAAGAGAAGAAGTAAAAAAGCTGGAAGAAGAAAAACTTCCTGGGATTCTTGAAACTCTTGAACTTGGAATCCAGCATGAACAACAACATCAAGAACTCCTCCTCATGGACATCAAGCGAAACTTCTATGAAAACCCTCTAAGACCTAAATATAATTCTGACCATTCCCATGGTCCCTATGAATCTTCTGAATCAACCTGGCATCATATTCCCGGTGGGATCAACAGAGTTGGTGTTGAAAAAAATTCTAAGGAATTTGCCTTTGACAATGAAAAGGATGCTCATAAGAGGTGGATCGAGGCTTCTTTATTATCTTCACATCTCGTGACCAATGATGAGTTTCTCAGCTTTATAGAGGAGGGCGGATATGACAATCCTCTTCTTTGGCTTTCGGATGGATGGGAGATGAAGGAAAAAGAAAAATGGAGTGCACCCCTATACTGGGAAAAAGAAGGCAGCCAGTGGTGGGCGTTCACTCTCAGCGGAATGATGCCCCTGGATCGCGCAGCCCCTGTCGTTCATGTAAGTTTCTATGAAGCCGCTGCTTTTGCGAAGTGGAGAGGAAGCCGGCTACCAACAGAGTTTGAATGGGAAACTGCCGCTAAAACTGAAAGAAGCGAAGGAACTTTCCTTGAAGATGGCTATCTTGAACCTGGTCCTTCAATGGATGAACATGAATATTTCTCTCAGATTCATGGGGGAGTCTGGGAATGGACACAAAGTTCTTATCTCCCGTATCCACGGTATGAGAAGTTTCAACATGGTCTGGCCGAATACAATGAAAAGTTTATGTGTAACCAGTTTGTTTTACGAGGAGGAAGTTGTGTGACACCCAGATCTCATTACAGGTTAACTTACAGAAACTTTTATTATCCTCACATGCGATGGCAATTCGGAGGAATAAGATTAGCGAAGGATTTAGCATGAATTTAAAGGCTCCTATTGAATTGGTAGATTTCGAACCTAAGACTGGGAATATACTAAAAGAAGTTTTGGCCGGTCTGTCTAAAAGTCAGAAAACAATTCACCCTAAATTTCTCTATGATAAAAAGGGGTCTGAATTCTTTGAAAAAATTTGTTCATTGGAGGAATACTATCCTACACGGTCCGAATTACAGATTCTGAAAAAGAATGCTAAAGAGATTTCCAAAATAATAGGTCCTGAAGCTTTGGTCATCGAACCTGGGAGTGGAAGCGGTGAGAAGGTACGTTTTCTGCTCCCTCACCTTCAATATCCCGTCGGATATGTGCCCGTTGAAATATCAAAAGAAGCTTTGATTCAGATGACTGAGGAATTACAGGAGGAGTACCCTTGGCTACATGTTCTTCCTGTTTGTGCTGATTTTACTCAGGATCTGGAGTTGCCTCTTACTATTGAATTCAGAAAGGGAAAGAAAGTTCTTTTCTTTCCCGGGTCAACGATAGGAAATCTGCATCCTGACGAAGCGATCCTCTTTCTTAAACGGTACGGAAAGATGTTGAATTCAGGTGGAGGTCTTCTTATTGGAGTCGATGTGAAAAAAGATAAAAGGATAATTGAACGTGCTTACAATGACTCGGCCGGTATTACAGCTGCTTTTAATCTCAATCTTCTTGAAAGGTTAAATCGAGAAGTTTCAGCTTCGTTTGATATCAAGAGCTTTGAACATGAAGCTTTTTATAATGAAGAGCTCGGGAGAGTCGAAATGCATCTAAAGAGTAAAATACCCCAACTGGTACGGGTCAATCAGACTGTTTTTCGCTTCCATGAGGGAGAAACTATTCATACCGAATCATCTTATAAATATTCTGTAGAAGAATTTTGTGAACTCTGCGCTAAAGCCAAATTTAAGATCCGGAAATTCTGGCAGGATCCTGAGAAGCTATTCTGTGTGTACTATTTTGAAAAGGAGTAGGAATGACTTCCACCATACTTTCCTTATTCAACTGGAAGGGAGAGGCTTTTGAAAGATTCACAGTTCTCTGTTCACAAGGACCTTTTGAACTTAGGCTTTATCACAGAATGTTGTGTGGAAGGGTGAGAACGGGAGGGTCACAGGAAGATGCCTTGAAAAAGGGTACGACATATCTCAAGGACTACATCAACGGAAACAACTTTAGAGTTTCAAAGATTACTAATAATGGTAATTTCTTTTACACAAAACATGGGAATTTGTGGGAGACGGGTGTCTTACTACCGCCCGACATGACCCTCTTTAATGCCCCCAAACCTATAAATCGACTCGTTAAAATTGATGAACTTCCTCCGGCCAGAGTTGCTGTATTAAAATCCGTCGGAAAATATTCTCTTTCCTTATTTGAAAGGAAAGCATCTGAACTTGAAAAGTGGATACATTATAAAGGGTATGACAGGAAAGATTCATTTAGAGTTCTTTTGACGGGCCCTTCACTGTTTAAGACTAAATTTGAGGTCCATTACGAGGTTACTTAAAATTGAGAAGGTGCCAGGGAAGGCGTCGAAATCCAAAGTGATTTTAATCATGGAAGAATAGGTCACAAGGCCGGAAGGGATCCCTCCGGGGATCCCTTTTAAATCTATGGAAATAAAAAACATTCGACTATTAAAAGTATTAAAAATAAATGCAATTGTGCTCTATCCTTTTGTCCTCTACTGCGACAAGCATCCCTCGAAAGAGATTATAGTGCATGAGCATGTGCACTTGAGTCAGATGAGAAAAGATGGAGTCATCCGTTTTTATTGTCGATACCTGAAAGAATATTTCCAGGGAAGGCTTAATGGTCTCTCCCATTACCAGGCCTACAGGTCAATTTCCTATGAGAGAGAGGCCTTCGATTCAGCACGTGCAACTTGACGAAAAACTTCACTGATTGATTAATGTGATACTGGAGGTTCGATATGGGTACAGTGAAGATTCATGATGTTGTTACATTCCCCGGAAAATTCTGGACAACAGAGTTCCAGGAACTTTTCCCGGAGGAGTTAATCAACTTACTCATACATATGCATCAGAAATTTAATCCCCGAAGGCTTAAACTTCTCGAAGAAAGAAGAGTACGTCAAAGTGAATATGATGCCGGCAAACTTCCGGGTTTTCCAGATCCATCATCTGTTGCCGCCAGTGGAAACTGGAAGGTTGGAAAGATTCCATCAGAGCTACTATGCCGTCGGGTAGAAATAACCGGTCCGGTTAATTCGGCGAAAATGGTCATCAATATGCTCAATAGAAATGAAGATGGCAGCCGGGCGGATATGGCCATGCTTGATTTTGAAGATTCAATGAAACCTAGCTTTGAGAACGTCCTGCAAGGGTTTAAAAATGTCATTGGTGCAGTTGGAGGAAACTTGACTGCATTCGTAGGGGACAAAAAATACCAGTTGAATGCAAATGATAAGGCCTATGTGATGGTGAGGTCCAGGGGACTTCATCTTAACGAAACTAATATAAAAATTCATGGAGAAGAAATCTCCGCAGGATTATTGGATTTAACTTCTTGTTTCTTTCATACTGCCAGATTGTATCTCGCTCAGAACCTGACTCCTAAATACTACATCCCGAAGTGTGAGCATTACCTTGAGGCCCGGTGGTGGAATGACGTTTTCATTGAACTTGAAACAAAAATGGGTCTTCCCGTTCCCACACTTAAGGCCACTTTCCTGATTGAAACATTGCCTGCCACATATCAGGTTGAAGAAATTCTCTATGAAATAAGAGAACACGCGGCAGGTCTTAATGTCGGGCGTTGGGACAAAATCTTCAGTGATATTAAAGTACTAAAAAATCATCCTGACAAAGTCATGGCGGACAGGGGGTCGATCACGATGGAAAAGTCCTGGATGGAAAATTATGCAAAAAGAGTGATCAAAGTCTGTCATGATCGGGGTGCTTTTGCGATGGGTGGAATGGCAGCGTTTACTCCTGGAAAATCTCCTGAACTAAGGCAGGAACAACGGCAGAAAGTACTCAAAGATAAAAAACGTGAAGCTCTTTGGGGTCATGACGGATGTTGGGTTTCTCATCCTTACTTCATTGATGTTGCTATGGAGGCCATGACTTTCGAAAACCAACTCCATCGCAAGATAGAGTTTGATAAATATTCGGACATCCTTCCTAAGGGAGATGGTCCTCATTCATTGGAAGGATTAAGAACCAATATCAGGGTAGGAATCGCTTACATGCATGGATGGCAGAAAGACATCGGATGTGTGGCCTTTGATAATCTAATGGAAGATCTTGCCACTCTTGAGATTTCCCGGGCCCAGACCTGGCAATGGCTTCATCACAAAATTCTTCTTGATGATGGAAGCAGAGTTTCTAAGGGCCTAATCATCCAGCTGTTTGATGAAGAATATCAAAAAATCCTGATTGAAATGAGAGCAGAAACACCTGAGAAGTATCATAGGCAGTTGGAAGTTGAACTTGGCAGGGCCCGAGATGAAGCAGCAAGAATTTTCATTGAAGAAGAATTAAGAGATTTTTTAACACTGGCCTCAGAGCCCGTATAAGTTTTAAAAAGGATGTTTAAGATGGAATCATTAATGATGATAGCTCGTGAGCTCAAACATACCTGGGACACAGAACCAAGATGGAAAAATATTAGAAGGGAATATGGTCCGGAAGATGTCCTGAGACTCAGAGGATCTATTAGTATTGAACATACCCTCGCTGACATGGGAGCAAGAAGGCTTTGGGAACTTCTTCAAAGGGAAGAGTTTGTAGGTGCCCTTGGTGCACTTACCGGGAATCAGGCGGTTCAACAGGTTAGGGCCGGACTGGAGGCCATCTATCTTTCCGGATGGCAGGTTGCCGCAGATGCAAATCTTTCAGGACAAATGTATCCGGACCAAAGTTTGTATCCTGCTAATTCTGTGCCTCATGTAGTTCAGAGAATTAATAGGGCGCTCATGAGGGCCGATCAGATTGAGCATGCTGAAGGTAATGTAAAACATCATTGGATGGCCCCTATCATAGCTGATGCTGAAGCCGGATTCGGTGGACCCTTAAACGCCTTTGAGCTTATGAAAAGCATGATCGAAGCTGGTGCGGCCGGTGTCCATTTTGAAGATCAACTTGCTTCTGAGAAGAAATGCGGTCATCTTGGCGGCAAAGTTCTCGTCCCAACCTCCCAATTCATCCGAATTCTGACAGCTGCCCGTCTGGCAGCTGATGTCCTGGATGTACCAACGATCCTCATTGCCAGAACGGATGCGAATGGGGCCGGGCTTCTGACCAGTGACATTGATGAAAGGGACCGGGAATTCCTGACTGGAGAAAGAACGAGCGAAGGTTTTTATAGAATCAAGGCAGGGATTGAAACTGCCATTTCAAGAGGGTTATCTTATGCTCCTTATGCAGATCTAGTCTGGTGTGAGACATCTACCCCAAGTATTCAAGAAGCAAAACGTTTTGCTGAAGCCATCAAAAAAGAGCACCCGGAGAAGCTTCTGGCCTATAACTGTTCACCATCCTTTAACTGGAAAAAGAATCTTTCTGAGAAAGAGATTGCAAGCTTTCAGAGAGAACTAGGATCAATGGGATACAAGTTTCAATTTGTGACTCTGGCAGGATTCCATGCTTTGAACCATTCTATGTATGAACTCGCAACGGATTACCAGGAAAGAGGTATGAGTGCTTATTCAGAACTTCAGCAGAAAGAATTCGCTGCTGAATCAACCGGATATACGGCAACGAAACACCAGAGAGAGGTGGGGACTGGATATTTTGATCTCGTAAGTAGTGTTATTTCCGGAGGGAGCTCATCAACTCTTGCCTATGAGGGATCAACAGAAAGACAACAATTCATTCATCAATAAATAAGGCCCCGTTGGGAGCCTTATATTTTTTATAATCCTGAAAGATACTTCAACGTAGATGGAACGAGTGAGGTATTTCTTTTCGCAGAGAGGATGAGCTGGACTAATTGTCTCTGCTTGATTTTTCCTGCTCTTAACTTTTCACAACCCAATGACTCTAGTGGATCGGTCTGAGTGTAAATTGAAATGTGTTGAGGCCATAAGTTACTTTCTTTATTACTTCCTCCGGCACACAGAGGAATAAGGTGATCGATTTTATAATTATCCCTTTGCTTGGGATTAAGCCTGTAGCCTTCTTCCCGATACTCACGGAAGACATCAGCTTTAAGAGTAGGATCAACGTCGCGGTTGCAATAAGGGATTCTTTCAGCATAACGATAAGCATCCGGGCGATCACAGAGGGAGCCAGGAGTCAGTTCACTATCTGGTCCTTTTGGATATTCAGCTATGTATTCACGAGCAGCTAAAACCTGGGTTGTAAGAAGTAGGATGAGAATTAGATACTTCATTTGTCGCCTTAGGTTGAGATGAGGCATAAACATACTTATTCTCAAGGAAAATTGTCAAATTTTACTAATAGGTATGATTAGATTTACTTAGTTTTAGCTGCGTGGCGCATTTAGCCTTCAAGATTTCCAATGTTTAGTCCTTCTGCAAGGAGCTTTTCATATGGAGGACCCTCTTTCATGTTAAACTTTACCTATGTATCAAAAAGCCCCTTCAATTTTTATTAGTCATGGCCTGCCTCCAATGGCCCTCATGGATGATCCCTATAATTCGGCCCTGATCAATTTTGGCCGCAACATTGAAGTCAGGGGAATTATCTGTGTTTCTTCTCATTGGATTTCACCAGGCCCTCTCCAGATCACTTCGAACCCAAAGCCTTTCATACAGTATAATTTTCATGGATTTCAGAAAGAGCTTTATGACCTTAATTATTCAACCCCCTTTTCTGAAGAACTGATCCAAGAAGTTCAGGAATGTTTGAGTGAAAATTCTTTTGAAACTACCTTAAGTACTAATTATGGCCTTGATCATGGAATCTGGATGCCACTTCGTCTTATAAGGCCGGAAGGTGATCTTCCCGTTGTTCAGATTTCCCTCCCACTTTATCATGAACCTCGGGAAATAATGAAACTTGGGCACTCACTTTCCTCATTAAGGGAAAAAGGCTTTATGCTCATGGGCAGTGGTGAGGCAGCTTTTAATCCGGCCAAGATTGTTTGGCATGCAAGAGGGGAGAATGTTAATCCCAAAATTAAAGAATTTAACGAATGGTTATTGAAGTCTCTTGAAGAGGCAAAGATAGAGGAAATTCTTGATTATAGAAAATCTGCCCCTCATGGAGAATTTGCACATCCTAGTTCAGCATCTCTTCTCCCATTATTTTTCACCATGGGAAGTTCTCTTGCCGGAGACAAACCACGGATACTTTTCAATGGATATAAATACAGTACTACTTCTCTATTATCTTTTTGTCTCTGGGATAGAGACATCGCAAGCAAGTCTTTTTCTTAACTCCGCTCCGGAGAAAAAAGAAATTAAGCTTTGAAGCTTGGGAGCTATGATAAAGAAAGTGAGAACTCTGATAAAAACGACAGTGTGATAAATCTTCATTTCTTCTCCTTTATCGAATCATAAGAGGAGAAGGTGGAAGCATTGTGGAGAGGAGGATGCGGAAAAAGCTTCCTCAGATTTTTTGGAATGTTACCTTTAAACAGGCTCCACTGATAGAACCCGATGAAAGAATATTTAGCATCTCAACATGTCCTCCGTGAACCTGGGCAATGGTTTTCATGATAACTGAGCCTAACCCCAGGGAGAAGTCATCAGGATCTTTTTCTTTTCGCTGTCTTCTTTCCCTGCGCTTACCAAATGATTGTAAAGCTTCTTCTGATAGACCGGGTCCGTCGTCCATGACCAGAACTTCAACTTTATCCCGAAGATCATTTATCTTTACCGTAATGTTATTATTGGCGAACTTCGAAGCATTATCAAAAGCATTCCTGAAAAGTCTTGTTATAAGGTGAGAATCTCCAAGAATATAGGGGGTAGCGGTTTCTTCCAGGAAGAAGTTCCAGTTCAGATTCTGCGAACCAATTTGTCTTGAGAGAAGTTCAGTAGTCAGAAGGCCTGAAAGGTCAATCCTTTCAGTAGAGGACTTGTAATGGGGACCATCTATTGTCGCAACCAGGGTCAATTTATCAAGGAGGTCTTTGAAGTAGCGGATATCAGTAGATATCATGGAGAAAAGTTCATTCTTTTCATCGATGCTTAATTCTTCATGATGCATATTGAGAGTTTCGAATGCGGTATTGAGACTGGTAAGAGGTGTCCGGAGATCATGACCAAGTTCCTGTAGCAGATTTGATCTCGAGATTTCAGTTTCACGAAGACGCATGACCAGTCTTTCAATTTCATCTGCCATTCTGTTGAAATCGAGGATAAGACTCCCGAACTCATCAAATTTCTTAATTTCAAATCTGGCCTTGAGATCTCCTGATCCCAGTTTCATGAGAACTTTTCTCGCTTCCGAAGATTTCCTCCTGAGGTAATAGAAGCTTATTGATAGAGCAAGAAATACAGCGAGCGCAGCTGTTGTGAATGTATGGGTTCCCTGAATAAGGAGATAGGGCCCCTGAAAAAGACTTCTTTCATTTCTTGAGACGAGATAAGTGACAGGGGTTGTATCAAGCTTCACAATGAAAGTTTTTGGCTCTATTCCAAACTTATCCTCATTCATTCTAATACCATGAATTTTTTTTGGTCTGCGAAGCTTCTTCCACTCAGAAGGCAACGTTGCAGAAGTGTTTGCTGAAAGTATCTTTCCTTCATTACTGACGAGCCACAGGGATGGTTTGGGCATTTTTTCAGAAACAGGATCCCCTATATCAGTTCCAAACTCAGTAATCTTCAAAAGGTTTAATGAATCGTTCGTTGGAGCAGGAGGAGCATTTACTTTATTAACATTGATTTTTGAAACTGGTTGATAGTTATTCGACTTCTCGATAACTCTCGCCACATACATTAAATATCCGTAGCGATAGTTTTCAACGGCGACATCAGATATTCTGACGAGGCAATAGAGACTGATGAGGCTGATTGTAAGCGCTCCTACGATACTTATGAAAAAAAGCTTAAAGTAAAAAAAGACTTTCACTGCCCTTTCCACTCCAGTCTATAACCTAGTCCATAAACGGAAGTAATCTGCAAAGATAGTCCGGCCACTTCACGTATCTTCCTTCTTAGATGACTCATATGAGAATCTACAGTCCTGTCATAGAGATCGATATTATCATAGAGCGTATTGAGGATATTTTCTCTCGTGACGATATCTCCCGCTTTTCTTGCAAGAAGGGTGAGGATATCAAGCTCTTTCCTCCCGAGGTTTACCATCTCTCCCATTATGGTGACAACTCTTCGTGTTGGATCAATGGTAAGGTCACCGAATTTTATTGTTTGCATTGCAGGAGCTAATTTTTTTACAAATTTATTTATCCTGACTTTCAATTCTTCAATCCCAAAAGGTTTCCTAAGATAATCATCGGCTCCATTCTTAATACCACGAACAACTGTAGATTCATCTGTGCGCGCGCTTAAAAAGACGATGGGTACATCGTTTCCTGATTCTCGTACCTTCTCACACAGGTCAAGCCCGCTTCCATCAGGAAGGCCGATATCCATGAGGATAAGATCGAAATGCTCCGTTGTTATTTTATTCCAGGCATCTTTCATCAAAGTCGTTGCTTCTGTTTCATAACCACCGATTTTAAGATTGAGTTTTAAGATTTTTGTAATTTGGGGATCATCTTCAACAATTAAAATTCTTGGCATATTTTTTTCCTCATATTGGAAGTTTACTCTAAAGAAAAATTTGGGAAATAGTTTTTTGTTTAAGAGGAGAGGTCAGGATAATCGCGAATAGGAGAGGAAGGGAGTTTATTCTCTTTCCCCATACAATCTTCGAAATAATATCCGACAGGAAGAAGTGAGATGATCGTTCTTTTCTCTCAGGCAAGTTTTAAAATAATCAACACCTTCTCTTGGATGACTACAGCCAAGAAGCTTTGCTTCAGCAAAGCATCCTCTGGCCTTGGTGACCCTTTTCTCGTCTACAACAACCCCATGTCCTGGTTTATGTTCAAGATTAGCTTCTGAAGCAGCAGATGAGAGTAGCAGGGGGATGAACAATATTATTTTCATTTAATTCCTCTCATCATTTTATAAAAAATCCTGACCTATTTCCCCAATGATAAAACCCAGGGCGTAAGGGACAGAATGGTCTCTGCTGGGACTCCATGAGCTGGCATGGTTAAATCCCTGCTTATGCATCCATTCGTGAAAGAGATTGTGTGCTACACCAGCAGGGGAATAAGAATTGAAGTACTTTGTATTGATCCAGATCCTGGTTGAAGAAGGATAGGTATATCCAATGACGTTCGTGTTTGCGTAGTACAGTTCGATTTCCGCATCCATTGTATTATTTCTGGCTGGTTGAAGTGTTTCCGCTCCATCAAGAATGATTTGATAAATTTCCTCGTTACTCCAGCCATTATTGTCGACAAACGATTTTTGTCCGTTATAGGTATAGTTTAAAACTCTCTCCCTGAATTCTTCTGTTGCCACTACCAGTTTAATTACTTCAATGGCCTTCTCCATCTTTTCCCTCTCAGTGTAAGAGAAATTTACCAGAAAAAGATTGGCATCAAATGTCTTGGCCAGAGCGTGGTTGATGACAATTTTATATTTTTCAGGTTCAGAATCATTGTCAGATTTTCCGCAAGAAAGGGCCGTAATGGAGATGAATAAGAGTAAGAGTAACCTTTGCATTTGCAAATGGTGACATCAAGCCATATTGCCACCAAGATAGGAAAGACTTTCCGTTGCAAATGAATCGAATTTAAGTCAGACCATTAATGTAGTGAGAGGTCAGTTCTATGTGTTTTTTTTTCCAGGGTATAAATATTATAGGCATGCATGATGACGGGCTGGGCGACGTTCCTAACCGGACAACCTCCCGGGGTTTCACCTTTTTCGATCCCTGCATGGGCATGTCCATGAAAGCAAATATCCGCTTTCCCATAGTCGACTGCTTCTGCCAGATAATAACATCCTAGAAACGGATAAATTTCCTTTTTTTCTCCTGCAAGGGTCTGAGCAGTCGGTGAATAATGTAGAAGTGCAATTTTGTAGTCGGCGTCCATTTCTTTAATGGTGTTTTCCAGCTTACGGGCATGCTGTTTTGAGTGTCTCATGAAAGTTTTCATTTCCGGTTCACCAAAATCGGAACCGCAAGCTCCTACGAATCCCCCTCCAAAACCTTTTGCCCCCGCAATTCCAACTTTTTGATTATTCACATTGAGGATTATTGAGCTTCCTTCCAGAACAGTTACCCCCACCTCATTCAGAATGGCTATTGCTTGCTCCACCTGGTCGACATGATAATCATGGTTTCCTAAAACTGCTATGATCGGTACCGGACATTTCCTGAGATCATCAGCAAGAACTTTCATTTCTTCCGGATGACCTGTTTGTGTAAGGTCCCCGGCCAGTAGAAAAAAATCCGCTTTGCTCTCGAGACCGTTAAAGTGCTGACTTAAGCGGTTATGAGATTTCCTGTCAAAATGGACGTCTCCAGCAGCTGCTATTCTGATCATTTGATGGCCTCACTTCCTTCCGGACCCTTCAGTATTCTCACATCGATTTTGCTTTTTAAGTCAAAATCAGGAGCAATTCTGTTGATGACTTCTTCCACGGCTTCTTTTTGTTCTTCTGTGAAGACTTCCCCTTTGACTACTATTGACTGATCCGAAACAATGACTTTTACATCATGTTCTGCAATTCGCTCATCCAGGGCCAGGGCCTCCATGATTCTTCCTTTCGTATAAATAGGAGAATCATGTCCTTCTTCAGATGTTTCTGGCATTTCAAGAGTTGACCTTCTATAGGGATGTAAATGAGGTTCAGGAACATATGAAGGCGCTTCAAAAACGGAGCGATACAACTTTTTTATAACATCATTTGGAACGGCAATATCATTTGACTGTCCATAAATTAAAAGGGAGAGAACTCTGCGAGGTGCATTCTTGGCCCTCCTGAAAAGGTATTCCCAATCCAGATTGCCTTGTTTTAGAACTGCAAGAGCGTCATGCCAGTGATGAGGGTTATGTTCCTGGTGAGCGGCACATTTTATCACCAGGAAATCTTCAGGGCTGATGGAATTTACAAATCTTCCGAGATACGGCATTCTTCTTACATGTGCCTGCACGTCTTCATCAAAATAAATGTCACCGCTTGATTTAAAAATAATATCTACCAGGATATTTTCTTTCCAGGCCTTAAAAAGCCAGAATGGATCACGCTTCTGAGTTGTGAAGCCTTTTGCTTCAAGTACATCTAAAGTTTTGTCAGCATCGTCAGGACGTACGAAGAGATCGATGTCATGAGTTATACGAGGCCTGCCCAGGCTTTTAGTGGCAACTCCTCCTATAAGTGCATAAGGTATTCCTGACTCCTCCAAGATGTCGATGGCCTCAAAGAGGATCTTCTCAAGAGAAGGTAAGTCAGTGAGATTGTGGTCATAGTAGTCCCGATCGGTTTGAGCTTTTTCTTCTGCATGACTCAATACTTTTTTGGTTTCCATAGGACCCCCTCAAAAGTAAAGCTTTCAAAAGGGGGGCCAAGGAATTGACTGATTTTTATCATTTTTATGAGGCATTAAGTCCCATCCAGTTAAACATTTGAATAACTGTGCAAACAACTCTGAAAAATGACTAAACTTCTCGAAAGAATTATCCGACAAGAAAGATGTGAAGAAACTCATCCTTATACTGATAGTATCCATGCACTTTTCTCTTGCGGTTTTCGCTCAACAGGAAGACTGCGATAAGGACGCCATTCCGTTGCCTGGTCGGGAACTTCTTGAAACGATGGATGCTGTTTCACAGGGCCTCTACAAAGATATTTCAAAACTAAAAGTGAATCATGATGGGGAAGGTAAGCTTTCTGTCTTTTATGAAAACGGCAGACCCATGCTTTTAAAGCTTTATTATAAGAATAAGAAGGGGACTATGGTGAAGGAAATTTCCTTTGCTGATCTTGAAAGAGGAAAGCCTCTGATTTTTGAAAATGCTGAAAAACCCGGAAAGGCCCTGATCTTCGAGAAGGCCCCTGTCTTCCAGAATGATAATACTTATAATTTTAAGTTAAGTGTCAGAATTTCGTTAAACCCGGATAAATATAAGTCTTATAACGTTGCATTTCATTCTGATGAAAAAAATCCTGCCGTTTTAACTAATAACAAAAAGTTTAAAGACATTATCGTTTCTCCTGGCATCAACTGGCTTAGCTGGGACGGAACATTTGAAAAAGTTGATTTTGATAATTAAATAGTTAGTTCCTAGATTCCCTCCAGTCATGTAATCTTTTTCTATGATTAAGTTTCACCGTCTTAAGGGCGAAGAGGCTCGCCCTTATGTTAATGACATGGCCTCTTTAAGATTAAAAGTCTTCAGGAGCTTTCCTTATCTCTATGAAGGCACCCTGGAATATGAAAAAAATTATCTGGCGACCTATTTTAAGGCCCGAAACTCTTTTATTTTTTTGATTGAAGATAGGGGAGAAATTGTTGGGGCGACAACAAGCATTCTGGCTTCCGAAGAAGAGGTTAATTTCAGAAAGCCTTTTGAAGATCATGGATTTGACAGCAACAGGGTCTTCTACTTTGGAGAGTCAGTCCTGTTGTCGGAATACAGAGGACAAGGATTTGGGAAAATTTTCTTTCAGGAAAGAGAAGCCTTCGCACGGACTATTCCCCTCGTTGACACTCTTTCTTTCTGCGCAGTTGAAAGACCCTCAGATCATCCTCTGAAACCACAGGACTATAAACCACTCAATTCCTTCTGGGAAAGTATGGGATTCAGCAAAGCTGAAGGGCTTCGAACGACATATTCATGGAAAGACATCGATAAAATTAATGAAGACTCAAAAGAAATGCAATTCTGGATTAAAAAAATATAGGAGATTTAATGAATAATGAAACCTCGCTGCTCATAGAAAAATATTATCAAGCTTTCAATCAGAAAAATTATGAGGGGATGCTGGAACTTCTGTCAGAAGATGTTTCTCATGACATTAACCAGGGTAAAAGGATTCCCGGCAAAAAAGCATTCAGAGAATTCCTTCAAAGAATGGATTTCCTCTATGACGAAAATTTAACTGACATAGTGATCATGACTGATGCGAGTGGAAAAAGAGCTTCAGCAGAATTCATTTGTAACGGGACTTATAAAAATACGGATGAAGGTCTTCCTCCTGCCAGAGGCCAAACTTATAAAATTCCAGTAGGAACCTTCTTTGACATCAATGGAGGAAAAATAACCAGAGTTACTAATTACTACAATCTGAATGATTGGATAAAGATGGTTAAATGATGGACTTAAAACTTATAAAAGAAAGTTTCATTAAGAATCAACTCCCGGAAGCGATGGGGATTGACATCACTGAAATAAATCAGGACTCTTTGACCGCGCAGTTAAAAGTAGATCAGAGGCATCTAAGGCCCGGTGGCATCATGAATGGAGGGGTCTCTCTTCTGTTAATTGAAACTGTTGGAAGCTTCAGCTCTTATCTACAGATTAACCCTAAGGTTCAAAATGCACTTGGAATTCAGGTTAATGCCAACCATATTTCAGTGGCCCGAGAAGGTGATATCATTACAGCAAAAAGCCATTGTGTCCACAAAGGCAGGACGACTCACATCTGGGACGTGTCGATAATAAACCAGGAAGATAAATTAATTTCTTCCGGTCGTATAACTATGTTGATAACGAATCGTTAAAAAAAAGGGAACTGCATTGGCAGTTCCCTCGTTGGAGTTATCCATTGACGTCTATTTTTTCTTCTTTGGCTTTTCTTCCTGAGCTTCTCGTGTTTGTTGTTTACGATCCGGATCACCTACCCAGCGGATCTGGTCGGTAATTGGCTTGTCCTGATCTGCAGTCTGGAATTGAGTACCGAAATTGAGTACTGAAGTCATAGCTGCTTTTTCTCCATTCACGTAATTCAGATATTCCTTACCTAGTTTTACTCTTGCTGCTTCTGCTCCCATCTGACCTTTCATAATTTTATCCGCGAGATTTAAGGCAAGAATGTTCATCGCTTCACTATTAGAGAAAGACGACATTTCTCCCTGAATCTTATTAAACACAATGGCGCCATTATACCTTAATACATCATCTACCTTATCCACTTTAGGTTGGTATTCCACAACATGTTCAAGAGTGTCTTTGTGCAAGAAAGGGAAATTGTGGGTATAGACTTCTTTATGGACAATGATCTCCTTAAATGGGGCAACATTCCCTCTCCACACCAGCATTTGTGATGTTGCTTCTGCCGGATCGCCATACTTGGATATCATGTCCTTAGCCGCTTTGGTTGAAGCTTCCGGCCACCCCTGGGTCAGCTGCGAAGCCTTTTCAAAGGCCTGCTGATCTTTCTGCTGGGTTTGAACGATGCCTTTCTTCTGAGTAGATGCACTTTCTGAGACCTGTTGATTCGGTTGTTGCTGCTGTCCTTTTGTCATTGCACAACCTGTAAGGGCAATTGCCATTGAAAGGACAACTCCTAAATTGAGCTTTTTCATATTTCATCCTCCATGATTTACGCAACCTTAAGGTTACTGTGAAATAAAAAAGCAAGATTGCGGCCACCGTTGTCATAGAGAAATATTTCTCTCTCCTAAAGAAAAATTACAGTTTGAAACATTTCCTAAGTGCGGAGAGTCTCTGTTTAAATTTAAAAATGGAATTTTCTAAAATACCTTCACCAAATCCAATAGAACATGCAAAGAACATTGAAGACATCCTGTGTTCTTTGAAATGCCTTTGTAAAAGTGAAGTTCACGTTTTTGATCAACACCCGAAGGCCAAAGCTCTTCTTGAAACTTCTGCGGAAGTTTTAGGAGGACTGGAAAAGGCGTTCCATGATTTCCTCGCAAAAGAAATGGATGCCTGGAAAGATGAGGAAGAACTGACTGCTCAAAGAAGCAGTGATCCCTGGGACTAGTTGATAAAGAACATCCACCTTAACATGCCTTATAGAAATCTGACCTGATCTTGACAGGCCAAGTTGTCGACGTGTTGAAACAATATGTTTATCAACACCAACAAGGGACAATAATGGAAGTCAGTTCTTTATGGTTCAATGCCCAATTTACCATGGGGGCAGCACCTCACGTTTTGAGGCTCAGAAGACTCGAAGGTAAAATTCTCAAACCCTTCATCCAGATTGATTTTGAAAATGACTGCTACCAGGTAAAGACTGTCAACCACCCTGAAGAGCTCGCTCAGGTCTTAAGACTTCGCTTTGAAGTATTTTTTGGAGAGTTTTCCAGTAAAAAGATTAAATTTCCTTTTCTTCCTTATGATGTGGATTGGCATGATTTTTCCTGTGACCACCTGATCGTTAAAGATAAAAAAGAGGGGAAAGTTGTTGCCTGTTATCGATTGCTTTCTTCCAGAAGTGAAAAGAAGAAAAGGCTTTTCTACTCTGAAGGAGAATTCGAGATCGATGATCTCATGAGATTGCCTGGACATAAGTTAGAGCTGGGACGAGCTTGTGTGCATAGGGATTATCGAAACGGCGCAGTGATAAGCTTATTATGGAAAGGACTCATAGAATATGCCAGAAAATCAAAAACCCGTTATCTGTTTGGTTGCTCAAGTATTAATCGTAAGGATTTTTCAAGACTACCTGAGATGATGAAATACCTTGAAGTTAAAGACGCCTTTATTGCAGGAATGGAAGTAGTAGTTAAACCCAAATACCGAGTTCCTTTCTCAATAGAAAGTTCATCAGTCGTAAAAGCAGATGGAAAAGTGATGAACTCGCTCATGCATATGTACTTAATGGCAGGTGCGAAGATGGGAAAGACGGTGGCCTATGATTCTGAAATGGATTGCCTTGATATGTTCACTGTCCTGGACTTGCATAATCTCCCTCCCAGCTTCGAGAGGAGGTTTGCTTGATCTCGCTCCTTTCAAGCATGACAGATTTGAATCTGACTCAGTTTACGAAAGGGATTTTCAAGTACTTTCTTTTCGTCCTGCTGATGATTGTTTTTATTCTTCATCATTCAATTGTTTCTCTTCTCGTATTCAATGAAAGAAGTAGATTGAGATATTTTCTGAAAAGCATTTCATTAACTTCGGGCCTTGCCTTGAAGGTGCTGAATATCAAAGTGGTGAGGACCGGGGGAAGAGGAGAAGTAAGACAAAAGCTCATTGTGGCCAATCATCTCTCTTATCTTGACGTTCTCATCCTCTTTTCAAATTATCCTTCATTGTTTGTTACTTCTGTGGAAATCAGAGAAACTTTTTTCCTGGGAGAAATATGTAAACTTGCAGGTTGTTTCTTTGTTGAGAGAAGAAAAGCTTTTCACCGGTCGGAAACAAAATTTCTTGAATTGAAAAAAATGAAGGAAAAATTTTCACAGGGATTTAATATTTTTCTTTTTCCAGAGGGAACAAGCACCGATGGATCTTGCGTTCTCCCTTTTAAGAGTACATTTTTTCAACTAGCAGTTGATACACAAACTAAAATTCAACCAATGTGTTTAAAATACACAGGAGAAAATGCACATGTCTCTCCGTGGCATGGTGACATGACATTTCACAAACACTTGTTTAAGGTATGTCTACAAAGTGAGATTACTGCCAACCTTACTGTCCTTGAAGAGGTTGAGGGTTCAGAAAAACTGGCCCTCGCAAAACTAACTCATGAGATTATAAGTGATGCCTATGAAAAAAATTAAGTTACTCGGAATCCCTTTCGAATTCGGCCAGGATCATTCTGGGGTTGCGCTGGCCGCCTCTCATTTAAGAAAAAATGGCCTCTTGAAGCGCTTAGCTTCTTTCACTGAAGTAGATGACTTGGGTGACATAAAGTTTACAGAAAAAAAGAAGGACTATATCAGAGACGGAGTGAAGTTTCTCGATGAGGTTTCACAGGCAAATCTTTTGATTTCAGACAAGATTTCAAATCTCGATCTTCAAGATAGTTTTTTACTGAATATTGGTGGAGATCATGGAATGGCCCTGGGTAGTGTCCATGGTGTCCTTGAACATCATCCTGATTCTGTCGTCATCTGGGCCGA
This sequence comes from Bacteriovoracia bacterium, assembly GCA_046566385.1. Lineage (GTDB taxonomy): Bacteria > Bdellovibrionota > Bacteriovoracia > Bacteriovoracales > Bacteriovoracaceae > Peredibacter. The sequence continues at coordinate 27,368 of JBKHWS010000012.1, forward strand.
TGCTCATGGTGATATCAATACTCCTTCCTGCTCACCCAGCGGTAATTTCCATGGCATGCCGGTTGCCTATTTGATGAAGATCGCTAAGCAACCAGAATTTGCCTGGATCAGAAACAGGTTATTACCCGAGAAGCTGATTCTGATCGGCCCAAGGGATCTTGACGAGGGTGAAGTTGAACTTATTCAGAGATATAATATTCAATATTTTTCAAGTGACGATGTTAATCGTATAGGATCTAAAGAAATTCTTGAGATGGCACTTCATCGTGCGGACCCTCAAGGAGTCTATCCAATCCACCTTAGTTTCGATGTCGATTTCTGTGATGAACTGGATGTCTCTTCCACTGGAACAAGAGTCGCCAATGGACCTCATCTCGAAGAAGTTTTCCTATTAGGAGGATTGCTTGCAGAAACAGGTCGATTGAAAAGTATGGATGTCGTTGAGTTCAATCCATTAATTGGTAACGATAAGGAAGTAAGAGCTTCCGGAGATCTCACGCTTGATTTTATTGAAGCCACGATGAAGCATGTATTCTCACAAAATGACATCTCTCTCCATTATTTAGAGAATGTTTCTCATAGTCAGTTTGCGTGAGCCGTTCCTCTTGCATTAGATTTTCCGCAGCAATTGCCGCCTCCTAACGTCCCTTTTTAATAAGTTTGTGACATTCTCATGCTCCGACTAAGGAGACTTGAATGAAAAAACTCATTGGTATTCTGCTCATGACTTTTCTTGGCAAGGTGGAAGCCTTTGTACCTTCTGAGGCACATACTTTTGAATTCAATATCGAACCGATCCGCATGGGAAGGCAGTCTGAAAATAAGCTCTTTGAGGGAGTTGAACTGCTGAGAATGGTTTTTTCATCTGAGGAATTTAAAATGCGAATACTTAAACATAGGTTTAACGAACGTTACGCTTTTTCTCATAACAAAGGCCTTTCTAATCGACGGATTTATAATCTCCTTTTGAAAGGAACAGAAAAACTTTTTCCTTATGAAAATAACGCTATGGATGTAGAGGTAGAGCTTTATTCCGATTATAGGTCACAAGTTCTGGGATATACGATGACCGGTTCGCGTCGCATATGGATGAACAAGAAATATTTTAATAAGCATAGTCCTGCCGAAGTTGCCTCACATCTGACTCATGAGTGGTTGCACAAGCTCGGATTTCATCATGAGAAAGAAAGAACTGAAAACAGGAAATATTCTGTTCCTTATGCCATAGGCTATATTGTTAAAGACCTTGCGAGAGAATTTGAATATGAGAACTATCATCAAAAGAGATCCTATCAAAGGGAGAGGGGTATACGCTCTCCAACTTATCACGAAAGGTGAGCTTATCGAGACCTGCGAGTTAATCATTCTTGACCTTGAGCACGTTCAGGATGATCTTGAGGGGTATGTTTATCAATACTCTAAAAGAAAGGCAGCTGTGGCCCTTGGAAGCGGTTCTCTTTACAACCATAGTGATTCTTCTAATTGTATCTTTTATTTTAATTATCGGAAAAAGCAGCTGTTATTCAAGGCATGCAAAGATATAGAACCTGGCCAGGAAATTACCATCAACTATGGTTATGACCGGCAATCCAAAAAGAAATTCAATATCATTTAGGACTTTTCTTCTTTAACGAACTCCTGAATAATTGTTTTATGAACAGAAATTCAAGAGACCAGTGGCAAATTAATACCAGGCTTAACCACCCAGTAAGGGTTGATCTTCACGATGGAAATACTCCCCTTATAAGTCCCGTTTACCTTTCAGCGAAATACACTCCTTCTGAAAATTATCCTTATTGGGACCAGTTCATCTATTCAAGAGTGTCTAATCCCACCACCAGGCAACTTGAACTCACCCTGGCAGATATTCAGCAGAGGGAAGACTGCCTCGCTCTTTCTTCCGGGATTGCTGCACTCACAGTTTCCTTCCTCTCGCTCCTTAAGCAAGGTGACCATATCATTACCTTTAGGGAGCTTTATAAACCGGCAAGACAATATATTCGGGATTTTCTTCCTCGTTACGGTATCGAAAGTTCATTTCTCTCTCTCGGAAATATTTCTGAGCTCTCTTCAGTGATCAAGAGTAACACGAAACTCATTCATTTTGAGAGTCCTTCAAATCCTAACCTTCAAATTGCGGATATCGACCATATCCTGCAGGTCGCTAAAAAAAATAATATCCTGGTAAGCATGGATGGAACTTTTGCCGGTCTTCATCAGCATAGAGAGTATGATGTTGATCTCATGATTCAAAGCCTGACGAAGTTTGCCAATGGTCATGGTGATGTTATTGCGGGATCAATTTCAGGAAAAAAAGACCTGATGAAAAAGGTGAAGGAAGTCGCTCTCTATATAGGTGCAAGTCTTGACCCTCAATCTGCCTACTACGTTGAAAGAGGCTTAAAAACATACATGCTCCGTTATGAAAAACAGACTAAAACCTCACTTAAAGTTGCACAGTTTTTATCATCTCATCCCAAAATTAAATCGGTGAGATATCCTGGACTGGAAAATCATCCGGAGCATCAACTGGCAAAAAAACAGATGAAAGATATGGGTGCAGTCATTGCATTTGAAATCGATAATAAAGTTGCTGAATCGGCGGATGTTTTTTGTCATAGACTTAGTCTTATTCAACTTGCTGCAAGCCTTGGTTCCACGGAAACTATCATTTGTCCTACTCAAACGTTTTTTGGGCTCGATCTCTCTGAGAAAGAAAGAAGTGAGATTGGGATTAATTCCCATTCTCTAAGGCTTTCGATCGGCCTGGAAGAACCAGAAGATATCATAAGGGATTTATCTACTGTTCTTGATTTACAATCTTAATGAGTAGGAAAAGAAACTCTTAAATTCTGATAGCGCTTCATCTGGGAGATAATGCTTTTCCGGAGAGCGCTATATGAAATATTCATTAATCACAGCAATTCTTCTCTTCACTGTTAACCTTAATGCCCAGACAGAAATTCCTGAGGATGCAAAGATAGGAGCTCCTCCTAATGCTCGTTCAGGAGGCGCTGATGCTTCTGGCGGAATTTCAGATAGTCCGCAGGGGACGACTAAGCGGCAAGCCGAAGAATATCGGGAAAGGGCAGGTAGTATGGGCGGAGCTCCTAATGTTGGTGGCGGCATGGGAACTGGAACAGGTGCTGGTAGTACAGTCGGACCAGACATTGAAGAAGGCACAATTACAGCAGGATCAACAAGCGGCGAGGAAAACGAATAGTTTGTTGATCCCTGAGAGAAAGCATTCAACATAGTGGTACCTTATTTGCTTCTCAAACTGCAGGTAAGCATCAGGAGGAAAACATGAACAATTACGATGAAAATCAATCATTATCTGACATGGGAGGGGCAAACGGCCCCATCTCAAGTGCTAAATTAAAGGAATACGGTAAGAAGGCCTATAGTCCTCTCATAAATGTAGTTTTTAAGTATCAGGATGAAATAACACCCTATTTAAATGCTCTCTCCAAAGGTCTACATGCAGGAGTAGATGCTTTAAATAAAGAAGGTTCCAATGATCAAGAAAGATATGTTTCCCGCTTCTTCCGTGAAGCCGCTGATGGAATCGGTCAGGCCTGTGAAAAATTGCAATCTCATGATGTCAAGGCCTTTACAACTTATCTTTCTGATATGGCAGATAAAAAACCAAGCATCATGTTTAGTACGTCTTATATTGCTGGCCTCTTCTTCGGAAGGCTTGGCCGTCATATGGTCAGGACCAAAGGGGGAAGTGGCAAAACAATAAGTAATGAACCACCAAGTTTTGATCAATCAATTCATTAAAAGGAGTTTTTATGGATTCAAATATTTCAAGTAACAGAGATCCTTTCATTGACCGCAGCACTACTGGTACATCAGTTGGTACAGATTACTCTGAAAGAGAATCTTGGAAACACATGGTTAACAGGTTTTACACTGATGTCACTCACCTGTTTGAAAAAGAAGGTGAACTCATCAGGGCGGAACTAAATGAAAAGGCCAGTGACATTAAAACGGCTTCTGCCTCGCTGATATCAGGTGGAGTGGTCCTGTTTGTAGGAGTACTTTCGCTGGCAGCGACTTTAACCATCTTGCTGAACCTAGTAACCAGTCTTTGGGTAGCCTCACTAATTGTAACAGTGGCCTTTTTGCTTATTGGTGCCGGGATGCTGGGAGCTGCTAAAAAGAAGCTTGAGGCGGACAAATTAAAACCAAGAAAATCAATTGAAGCTTTCGGTGAAATACGCCACTCGCTCAAGGAGAAAGTCAATGAAATCACAAAACACTAAATCCTCTAATGAATTACAAAAAGAAGTTCATAAGGAGATTCGTAATGTCAAAAGAGATCTTGACGAAATTCAAGGCCGCCTTTCACCAGGCCAAATCATAGATGATGCCATCTTCTATCCTCACGGAAGAAGTCTTGGGTCTACTTTTGATCATCTAAAACGAAATCCTGTGGGCACTACTTTCCTTTCATTGGGAACCATTCTGCTGATGGAAGATGAAACTCATAAAACGTATGAAACCAGTGCAAAGACAAAATTTTCTTCTGCGAAAACGGATCTCAACACTCGTGTTCAGACGATGAAAGAGAATGTGAAGGCAAAAATTCCCCATAAAGATCCCACTGCTCCAGGAATAGGGGAGAAATTGAAAAATAAAGTCCAGGGAGTTAAGGAAGGTCTTAGTTCAAAGGCCGGCGAGATTAAAGAAAATGTTCAATCAAAGGCCACAGAAGTCCAAGAAAATCTTCAGCACCAAAGCAGTGACATGAGGGCCGATGCAGAAGCTGCTTTTAGTAATCTTGATGTACAGGATGAATCATCGGGCGCCTTTAATAAAGATAAAGTTAAAGAGAAGATTTCTGATTTTGCAGAAAGTGGAAAATCAAAAGTAAAAGATCTCGATCCAATGGCCTACATGGCCTTAGGCGCCGGACTTGGGGCCTTGACAGGAGCTTCACTGCCTGTGGGAAACAAAGAAGAAGAATTTGTAGACAGTAAGCTCAGTGACAAATTTTCAAACCTAAGTGATGAAATTCAGCAGGCAATCAACGAGTCCTCCAACATCTTAAAGGATCTAGTGATTCAGGATGTTAAAGATTTCGATCTTAAAGTTTTCAGATAGTTAAGCTGTGAGAAGTACCATTGGTACTTCTCATTTTTTTTGCGCTGCAACTTCCTTTACATCTAAAAATTTGTTTGATACTTAAAACTCAAGTTTAGGCATTCAAACTGTCTGGTATTCAGGGAACAAAGTCATGGTGGATCTCCGCCCTGTTTTTCCAGAGGTTATCCTAAGGGATTCTTTTTTCGGATCAGAATTTCTGATCCGGAGAAAGAATCTGAAAACATAAATTTTCTATAAAAGAGAAACGCATGATGAAACTTTTTCTTCTCCTTATTCTTTCTACTCCAGTTCTGGCCTCAGAAACCATTGATGATAAATTATCTGGTTACATAAAAGAATTTAATCTTACTACCCTTGAGGGCCCTGGGATGAGAAGACAGAAGCTTTTCATTCTTGGAAGAAACCTCTTTCACGAAAGAGGACTGTCTGGGAATAACAACATTAGATGCGAGGATTGTCATCATCCGAGAGTCATGACTCATGATGGGATCCCATTAGGCCTGGGAGAAGGATCAACAGGTATTCAAGCTGGTGAAAGAATACGTCATCAGGGAACCAGTAAAATTCTGGCAAGAAACACACCTGCTCTTTTTAATCTTCATAACGTCAATGTCATGTTCTGGGATGGACGGGTCGAATACAACCCTGAGACCGGAGTCTTTACCACTCCTGTTCCTTTACAGACCCACGTTGCTGCAACGTTAAAATCGGCCCTTGCGGCCCAGGCCATTTTTCCCATGGTTGACCATGCAGAAATGAGGGGACAAAAAGGCTCTAATCCCATAGCTGATGCAAAAAATGAGTATGAAGCTTGGGAAATGATCGTAGAAAAAGTTTTGAAGCTACCTGGGTACTTGGAAGCGTTTGCTGAAGTTTACCCTGGTGAGAAAATAAATATAGGGCATTTCGGAGAAGCACTGGCAGAGTTCCAGTCACAGGCCTTCTATTTTTCAGACACTCCGTACGATCGCTATATCAAAGGAGACATTGAGGCCTTGACTCCCAAACAAAAACTGGGGATGGAGGTCTTTTTCAACAAGGGTAAATGTGGAGACTGTCACCATAGTGAACATTTATCTGCACTTGATTTTGATGGAGTTGGTTCTCCTCAGATTGGTCCCGGGAAGCATAATGGTGATGATTTCGGACGATATGAATGGGATGGAGATGAAGGCTCAAAATACGCCTTCAGGGTTCCACCTCTAAGGAATGTGGGATTAACAGCGCCTTACTTCCATAATGGATCTATCAAAACGCTTGAGCAACTTGTTGAGCATTATGATGACATCAAGGCCAGCCTTGAAGGATTCACCCTTTCAGGACAAATGCCTAACTACGTAGAGCTCATCAAAGATCACGATCATTCTACGAATGAAGCCAGATACGCCAACTTCCCTGAAGATCTTCCACTTAAACTTTTCTTTACGGAGGAAGAAGAGGAAGCGCTGGTGGATTTTCTTAGGTATGGTTTAACCGACGTACGACTTCACGGAAATATAAAATAAATTTATCAGTGCCTGGCACTGCCGGGTTCAGACCACTTCCTGTGGAGCTGGGCCTTGGCCTTGTCAGGCAATATCTTCATAGCATATCCGCCGAGTTTCGTGAGAAAGCTTTCAGCAAAAACATTTTCTTTCCCTTCCATTAAAGCTTCAAATCCTTGTCTTGCAACTTCTTCCGGATCGTTTCTGTACTTCTCTTCACTCCCGAGTTTAGTGTCTTCCATGTCTGCCCGATGAAAGAATTGAGTATGAGTAGCACCTGGCATGAGAATTGAAATGGTGATGCCGCTACCTTTTAGTTCATTTCTTAAGCCTTCGGCGAAAGAGGTTAAAAAAGCCTTGGATGCTCCGTAAACTGCCTGAAATGGGGTGGGAGTTTGAGAAGCAATTGAAGAGGTATAAAGAATTTTGCCTTGTCCTCTTGTTTTCATATCAGGAAGAATTCTCTTCGTTAGATGGATAGCTGAAATAATGTTTAGATTGATGAGATTAATTTCTTCATTAAGATCATTTTCCAAGAAAGGACCACCAACGCCAACACCTGCATTGATGGCAATGGCATCCGGAACTCTTCCGGACTTTTTTATGGCGTTATACAAATTCTCTACCCCTGCATATGTCGCCAGGTTAACTTTAATTGCCTCTACATTAAAGCCTTCTTCCTGCAGGTCTTCCTGTGCTCTGAAAATATCATCTGAAGAAGAAGCTATAATTAAATCAAAGCCATTAAGACCGAACTGCCTTGCAAGTTCCAGTCCTATACCACTTGATGCACCTGTTACCACTGCAAATGAATTCTCCATGACGGCTCCTTCTTTTAGTAGAGTTATAAAACCAAAATATCTTCATGAGATAAATGCGCAGCTGCTTAATCGAGTTTTTGCCTTTGCAAAATGTCTTTAGCCAACCTTCATTTTCCTCATAAAGCCTCTCAGCTATTATTTTCGAGTGTTGAAACTACTAGTTGCGATTCTCCTTTTCACTTTTACATTGCCGGCGCTGGCAAAGGAAAAACTTTGCAGCGGTGTCTTCATTTATGGTGCTGATCTGAACTTAACGGCAACTGAAAAAAGGATGATATGCGGAGATGAAAAACTACGGCCATATCAGGATATACCGGCCTATGAAGCAAGATTCTTTTTCAAAGGATTTCTACAGTCCCGGGGTTATCTCAATCCTGAATTTGAAATAAGAAATGAAGAACTTCATGTTCATGCGGGAAAAAAGAAAGAGGTAAAGCAAATTTCAACAGTGGGAGAGAATCGTAATCTCGCGAAAAAAATTGATGATGAGCTGGATAAACTTTTTGAAGATAAAGTTCTTTCTACTGGTCTTCTTGACGAAGTTGAAGCTGAGGCCCTCGAGCAATTGAGCTATAGGGGATATCCTTGTGCAAAAGTTTCATCCGAAGCCTACACTGGTTCCGGTGAGATAAGAATAAATCTAACAGATACAAGGAAATACAAATTTGGAGAAGTAGATGTTGAAGAGATAGATGGTTTGAAAGAAAGTGCTCTTGATCGGTATTACCCTTTTAGTCCGGATTACACTTTTGATGAACGTCTGCTTGAACTGACTGAAAAGAGGATGTTGAGAGCAGAGGTTGTCCAGGGTACATATTTTCTGGAAAACTGTACTGAGAAAAGTTTTAGTTTATCCCAACACTTTATCATCGGGCCACCAAGGACCTTTCGATTTGGAGTTGGTGCAAGCACTGAACTCGGTCCTTTTGCTCGGGTTCGATGGTCCCACAACCGCTATAAATCCATGGCTTCCATCCTCTCCGCCAATTTACAAGCTTCTTTACGCTCACAATCTTTAAACTTATCTGCCGATTCTTTCTTCTGGAACCATCGACCTAGACGCTCACTCTTGTCGCAGTTTGAAATCATTCACGAATCTCAATTTGACTATGAACAGTTGGTACTAAGACTAAAACCTCACATGAAATGGACGAGAGACTCCGAAGGATTTCATAAGCTCTATACTCTTGGTCCTACATATGAAGCAGGTACTTACCATTCTGTTGATACAACAGACACAAAAAGTTTTTCTTCAGGAATTCTTGAAGGAGGGCTTGCATGGACATCGCACACATACGAGTTCTTTGATTTACATCCGCAGGAGGGAGAGGTTTACAGTTTCAACTTTGATGCTCGTCATCCCTCTCTTGGTTTTTCTGATCCTCTTTTAAAAGTAGACTCATCAATCTTAAATCTAGGTAAGCTTACTGACTGGGGAAGAGGTTCTCTGGTAGGAGCGGCTAGACTAAATATGGGAACAACCTGGATAGAGAATGAACTCTCACTCAAAGGACTTCCACCCACAGTGAAATTCTTCGGGGGAGGAAGTAACGACATCAGGGGATTCCTGCTGAATACCATTCCGAATAATCAAGGGCTCGGCGCTCTTACAAGGGTAAGCTTGAAGCTGGAACTCAGAAGGACCTATCTCTTCCGGGAGTCAGTAGAAGGATTCACTTTTTTGGACTCTGCATATTTCGGTGACGATTCCTGGGACCTGGATCGCTCACTCTATTATTCTCCGGGAGTTGGAGCAAGATGGCTCTCTCCAATTGGACTTATTCAAGGTTACGTTTCGCGTGGATATATTACAGATCCTTTCAGAGATAGAGGGTACTTTCTTTATTTCGGAATAGGAGGAATCTTCTAATGAAGAGATTCATTTTCAAGTTTCTTTTAACGTTTCTCTTTTTGTTCTTTACAGGTCTTTTTCTGTTTTTAACGGTTCTTTTTTTTAAGCCGGAATGGGTCATAAACAAAAGTAGTGTTGAGTTTATTCTCAGCGAAACTGAAGTCTTCCGTGATTGGTCATGGAATGATGCCGAAATCGACATCATATGGGAAAAATGGAATGAGAGAAGGATTAAAGGGAAGATAGAAGACTTCTGCTTTGATTATGATGCAAATAATTTTCTCGTTAATAGTTGCCTGGAGAAAGTTACTTGGGACTTAAACTTAGCCTGGGATCCAAAAGCAGGTTTTCAAATAACGCCTATTGCGCCAGTCTATCTTCGTTCTGCTCTTACTGAGTTAAAGCTCCTGAAGGCCGAAGAGACCAGGAGTAGCGGGCCGCCGGAAATCTGGACGAACTGGCAAAGGCTCTGGTCTGATTTGATTCCTCCTTTGGATTTTAAATTTGAAAAGATAAGGTTAATTGGAAAAGACGGTATCAAGGAATTTGATCTTTCTTTGCTTAAGGAGAAAGAGAGGATGGTGATAGAAGCATTGGGTGGTAAGTTGATCGCAGAACCAGAAAAAGTAGAAGTCTATGCACCCAGAGTATATGAAATTCCTTTCCGATTTAAAATTAAGAAACCGTTCCTGTTAAAAAACGTTAAACTCACTGCGCTCATGAACGCGAACGGTATTCCTTTGAAGCTTGAAGGTGACATAGATGGAGTCGACCTGAATGCCAAATCCTATATTGACCTCCCCCTAAAAGATGAGTTTGCATCTGTTCAGTTCAGAAAAGATATTCTTTTAAAGACCTCTGCAGTGGCGGTAATAAAGGACCTCAAAAAATTCATTCACACCTATGTACCTGAACCTTATGATGAACTTCCCGCTCCCTTGAATACAATGAACGGCGCTGTTGAAATAAGAGTTACAACTGACAAGGCCGGAAAAAATGATGTCTTGATTAAAGCTGCAACCCATCTGGATTTGAAAGGTAAAACACAAACTCTTGACCTAACCGTTGACTCCACCGTTCCCCTTAATCTTCTTCATTTCTCCAGAGGGATTTTGAACATTGGAATTGATTTTTCGAAGGTTGTCCTTCAATTACCACGCCTTTCACGGAAGCAGGCACCTCCTCAGTTTTTTCCGGATAATCGTTTCAAAACAAGACCAGAACCTCAAAGCCAGACTGCCGATAAAAGTACACCTTCTCCCATTTCATTCAATCTGGAAGCCGAAAATGAACAGGCCTTACACATACGGAGCAATCTCATTGAAGAACCTTTACGCTTAAACTTTAATTTGAATGTGAGGGGAGGGGAGATAAAATCGGGTTATGTTAAGATACTTCCCCTTAAGACTACTGTGTTTAAAAGACCCATTGAGGTTAAAGAATTTTTTGTGAAATTTAATGCTCCTCAAAGTCCTGTTGTTAACGCTGTTATACTCTTTCCTTTACCTGAGTATAAAATAACGATGAAAGTTGAAGGACCTGTTTCTGATCCCAAATATGCCTTCACTAGCAAGCCCCCTCTTCCCCAGAATGATATTTATTCAGTGCTTTTGTTTGGAAGACCACTCGAAGAGCTTTCCCCTGATGATAAGAATTCTGCCCGACAAACGAATCAAATTCTGGCACAGGGAATTCTTTCTCTTTCCGTTCTTTATTTTCTTGCCGGAAGTCCAGTGGACTACATTGGGTATGATCCAGAGTCGAGAAGGGCAACGGCCCAGATTGGTCTTGGTCGCCGTAGTTCCCTTAGAGTAGGGGCGGGACAAGGTGGGGGAGTGACCGGGGTAAGGCGATCACTTGGAAAAGGCTGGTATCTTGATACTTCAGTTCAAAATACGACTGGGCCAACAGATAAAAGAACAAGAGATTATGGGGTACTACTGGAAAGAATCATTGCGTATTAACTTTACGTGTAAGTAGGGTATTGTATTAATTAATGGAAAAGAATCAAAAATCATTGGATGACTTACGTTCTCTCAGTAATCTTCTGGACTCAAAATTCAGAGGACCCTTCGGAACACGTTTTGGACTGGATGGGCTACTTGGTCTGATCCCAGGAGTTGGAGATATCATTACCTCTGCCTTGTCTGTGTATATCATTGCAGAGGCTGCTGCGGCCGGGGTTCCTCCCGCCACTCTCACCAGGATGGCCTTCAATGTTATTTTAGAGAACATTTTTGACATGATCCCCATAATAGGCAATTTTTTCGACTTTTACTGGAAGGCCAATAACAGGAATATGCAATTAATCGAAGGGCACCTTCTAAACCCAAAGCGAGAAACTATCAAATCAAGAATGATTGTTGGCCTTGTGATTGTTTCACTCTTGATACTGATCGGAATTTCCTTTTACTTCAGTTACCAAGTCCTTGCTGCTCTCTTTCATTGGATCACTTCACTTAACACAGACTGAGTCATTTGCGCCCTTAGCATTGAATGATGACAAGCAAAAGGTGAGGATATCTTAAGTAAAACCTTAGGATGATACAGTTCACCATGGTTAAAATGTTGCTCCTGTTATCTTTTATTTTTTTCATCTCTTGTGGAAAAAAAATTGATGATAAAGAAGATGAAGATAAACAAGAAGGCCCGGTCCCTGACGGCACTTATTCTGCTATTCTAGTGCCTGTCAATTATCGTATTTCAAGTCAGGTTCACGGAGATGCAAGAGTCCACAAGTATGGTGATGAATTTAAAGTTAGTGTTAGGTTGCGTGGATCACCAAAGGGTCCTTTACGTCAGCATCTCCAGACAGGTTCGGCTTGTCCCCGTGTTGAGCATGACCTGAACAATGATGGTTATATTGATGCCTATGAATCAAAGTTTGTAGCTGGTTCCTCCATCGTTCCTCTTGATGGGGACTTAAGCACTCAAGCGGGGGGCTACCAATACGTACTCAGTGGGAATTACCGCTACTCTCGTTCAACTTCTTACTATCTGATGCTTGCGGATCTCCACTTACCTGATGAAGTCAGTAACGATGCGATGGTGAAATTGCCTGAGATGGAACTTCCCCTTGAGAGGAGGGTTGTGGTCGTTTATTCTTTGCGTACCAGACGTCCCTCTACTGCAACTGGTGAGGAGATTCCCATTGCTTGCGGGATCTTGACCAGGGTCAGTGACCGCCCTGTACCAGACGGGGATTCCTGGAATGAATATGAACCCCCTGAAAGGCCACGACGTGAAAGAGAAAGACCAAGAAGAAGGCCAAGACGTGATCCACCGACCGATCAAGATACTTCACCTTCTCCTCCACCTACGGGGCCGGAAGAAAATGATACCTGGTGGTCCCGCTGGAGTGAAAGGTGGAGAGACTGGTGGTTTGGAAATGGGAATTAAATCCTCATCATATGCGTTTACTTTCTTTCGGAAAAACTTAGGTTAAAGTTATTTATCCTCTTTCTTTCCAGCGTTAAAATGGTTTTAGTCCTCGGGATTTCTCTCCGGGATCTCCCGGAAGTCGTCCCAGAGTGACAAAAAGTGGCCATCGACAGATGGCCATTTTTCTTTCAGCTAAGGAGCATCATATGGCCCATAAAAAAAGAAAGCTTGATCCGCAGGAAGGGAAGGCCAACTATGGCCCGGGTGGTTTTGGTGATATGTATGACAACAATAAAATGCGGAGTATGGACAGGGACCAGCATCCAGGAGGAGTTACAGGAGTACCCTTCGAGGATGATATTGATATTGAAACCATGAGATCAGGAAGTAGAGGAGACGCTTTTTATTATCCAGATAAACGAAAAGAAATTCCCAGGGATGCTGACCTTGGATTCGGTTCATCCGGCACTTCCTGGAATTGGGATCTCTCTACAGATCATCTTAACCCTTATTATCGGGGGAGGGGACCCAAAGGCTGGAAGCTGACAGATGAGAGGTTAAAAGAAAGAGTTTGCGACGTCCTTTACCATAGCAATGAAGTTGACCCTAGTGAAATGGAAGTAGAGGTTGATGACAGAACGGTTTACCTAAAAGGTAAAATTAAATCTAAGGGAATGAGGACAGTCGCAGAGGATCTTGTGGCCAGCATACCGGGTGTGGAAGATGTCTTTACTCAGCTGAAAATTGATGACACCAGTAATTTTCAGCTGAGCAATAAGGCTCTTAAAGAAGCAAGGTCAACAGGAGAATCTTAGGTCTTTTTATATCTTCTCAAAGACTAAGAAAGAACTAAGTGGAATGCCAAATAAACTGTTAACTTCTTTATTCTCAATCTGTCTGATGCCCTTGATGTTTTCAAAGTAACTTGCATCTATATCAGTCCGGAAGCCCAGAAATTTTTTAGTGAGAGGATCGAATCGTCTCACCAATTGAGAGCGATAGCTTTTATTCCGGATATTGGCAACGATTGCAATCTTTCCACCTTTTTTGGTGACTCTAACCATTTCTTTCATCACTTGTTCCGGATTTTCCACTGCGGTTATGACGGATGCAGCGAGGACGAGATCAAAGGAATTAGGCTTGAAACTAAGGCGATGTGCATCCATTACAGAAAGTGAAATCTTTCTTCTCTTAAATCTTTCTGCCTTCTTATGGGCCAAAGAAAGCATTCTCTTATTAATATCAATGCCCGTATACCTGATGCTTGCAGGGAGATAATCGAGGGTTAATCCTGAACCTACTCCTACTTCCAGAACCTGAATTTCTTTTTTGGGTGAACGGCTTTTTCTTAAAAAGGAACCTAACTGACGGTGTCCTTCATTCAGGAATCGATTGAAAACTTTATCGTAGACAGGGGCAATTAATGAGTAATCTCTTGGAACTGCATCTTTCATTTCCTCTCCTCTTGTAGAAACTTTGCTGTTTATTTAAGCGTATAATTAATATAAGAAAATTAAATTTGATCTTTAGAATAGGTTTTATCAGGGATGTTAATGTTGCTTTTCGTTGAAGAGGTGAGTCGGAGTTTTATTCCTTGAATCTTTAGGCAGAATAACTGTGAAGGTTGTGCCATCTTCATGCCTTTGAAAAGTAACATCACCTCCGAGAGACTCTGTGATCCCTTTAACAATAGTAAGACCAATGCCCCAGCCTCTTTTGCTGCTTTGTTCGGCGTTGTCTGATCTTTGGAACTCTTCGAATACGTTGAGTCCATTCTCTATGGGGTCACCATAGTTATGCACAGAAAATGTAAAATGATCCTCTTCATCGTCTAGTGTGATTTCTATTTCTTTATCTGATGCTCCATATTTAACAGCATTGGTGCATAGATTTTCTACTATTCGCATTATGCCCTGGGCCCAGGAGAAAACCTCAATTTTCTCTTTACCTCTCACTTTAAACCTGTCGCCATAAATTGTTCTTAAGTTTTCCACAGTAGAGGTAAGTGCCTCTCTGGCCTCAAATGGATGCAGATCAGGCTTAATGAGCTGGCCCGCCTTGACCCTGCTGGCATCAAGTAGATCCTGTATCATCTGGTCTGCTCTGTTTATATTTTTGATAATGCGTTCTGATTGTTTTGATACTGCCTCAGCATGATCACTTTTTCTCTGGATGAGCTGAGCAGCCATCTTGGCAGCGGTGAGTGGTGTTCTGAGGTCATGAGAGAGGGTATAGATAAGACGATCTCTTAAACTTTGTTCTTTTTGAAGCTGGTCATTAATCTTTTTCTGCTCGGTGACATCTGTATTCGTTCCGAACCATTTAAGAATCTTACCACTTTGATCCCTGATAGGAATTGCCCTTGATAGAAACCATCTGTATTGCCCGTTTTTTCCTTTAAGAGGAAAAATATCTTCCCATGTTTTCCCTTCCTGAACTTTCTCTTTATAGAAATTGACAGCATTTTCAAGATATTCTGGATGATGGAATTTTTGCCACCTCCACCCCATGGAATCATCGTTGGAGGATCCTGTATAATCGTACCATCTGGAGTTAAACCAGTAGATAGAACCATTCGGATGTGCCATCCAGGCCAGCTGAGGTATCGCATTTGATAACGTTCGAAACTCCTCTTCACTTTTTCTCAAGGCCTGCAGGATATTCATTTGTTCAGTAAGGTCCAGGACAGAGACATAAAATCCTTCTATATTATGACTTTCATCAAATGAAGGCCTGTAATGAGCTTTGATATATCGGGGACCAGTATCATAATGTATTACTTTTTCATAAGTTACATCTTCTCCCCTCAGGACACGTTCGACATACGGTTTTATTTCATTCCAGGCCCTGAAGCCTAAAGAATCTTTCATGTGTTTTCCAAGTAAATCTCTTCTCTTGATTTTAAGGGCCTTTTCATAAGAATCATTTACGAAACGATATTTCAGATCTTTGTCCACAAAAGAAATCAGAGATGGCTGAATGTCTGTAATGAGTCTTAACTTCTGAGTTGATTTTTCAAGCAGGTGCTCATCTTCTTTCCGGTCAGTAATATCTTTGTCAATTCCTATATTTTTAATGACCCGTCCCTGTTCATTGCAGATTGCTTTTCCTTTCGTCGTAATCCATCTGGTCCTGCCACCTGATAGGAGTAGTCTAAAGTCGAGGGTAAATGATTCGCTTGAGGGGACATCGGAGCAGAGGTTTTTCATGACTTTATTTTTATCTTCCGGGTGGATCTTCGCAAGAAGGTTTTCCACATGGTATATCTCCTGATCTTCGGGAAGCTCATAGAGACGAGCCTCTTCTTTTGTCAGAATGATTTCCTGAGTTTCGTGCTGATATTCCCAAATGCCAAATTCTGAAGCTTCCAGAGCGAGCAAAAAACGTTCTTCAATTCGGATTTTCTCCTGGAGTCTTTTATTCGCCAGCTCTCTGGCATATTCTTCATTTCTTAACTGGGTCTTGCTAAATTCGGTCCCTGCACTGGCCAGGCCCAAATAAATGGCGTCATAGATAGTGTCTCTTTCAGCCTGGCTTAAAGGGCCGTTTTGTTCCAGAATGCGAAAAATAACTTTTCTCAGAATGTCATACTCTTTAAGGGCTTCTTCAATTGAATAAGATGATAAATTTGCTCTTTCTGCTCCATGCCGTTGAGCGACGGTTGTAAGCTCCCTCTTCTTCCCTTGCTTCGTCTGTATCAAAGTGCTTGCGAGCTGATCGATAAATTGAGGCAGGGAGTCCCGTAATGCAGACCTGTTCTCATGTTTAGCCGAAGGCAGATCTCTCCTTACTTCCTCTTCCCATTCATGGAGAATTTTTTCGCGGGATACTTTTAAGAGTTCCGAAGTTTGCATGAGTCATTCTCCTGCTTAGTATTGTATTCAGATGACGATGGTTCCTAAAAGGTAGAGTGTGTAAAATTTGATCGTATTTATTTATCTCTTTATTAAAAAACAAGCTTTGGAATCTGATTTTTTTTGCTACATTTGGCCTAACTTTTAATGGAGGTCCTGAATGAAAACGATACCTTTGGCCTTTGCCTTATTCCTTGTTTCCTGCGCATCTAATAATCATAAACCTGCTGAACCACAAGAATCAGTGGCAAGGGCAGCAGCTGAAATACATTCACCGGATAATACAGTATCAGGACTTGTTACTATTCAGAATCTTGAGGAAGAAATTAAATTTAAAGTTTTGGTGAAAGGTTTAAAGCCTAATTCAAAACATGGTTTCCATATTCATCAAAACGGAGTTTGTGAAGGTCCGGACTATAAATCTGCAGGTGATCATTTGAATCCCTACGATCAACCACATGGAGCACCTATGGATAAAAAGAGCCATTTGGGTGATTTAGGGAATCTTGAGGCCAATAAAAATGGAGTTGCAGAGAAAGAGATATCTATTCCTAAGCACGATGGTGATGCCATGGAAAAAATACTGGGAAAAGCTTTCATCATACATGCCGGTAAGGATGATCTGAAATCTCAACCGAGTGGAGATGCGGGATCAAGAATTGCTTGTGGAATCATTCAACCTTCGCTTTAAAGCCAAGCCGAACGGTAGTTACTAATGGCGTCTTCTATGGCCTCTTTCAGAGGCCAATAGTTAGACGATCCTTCATAGAGGACATTATTTATAAATAGGGTTGGAGTTGAAGTTATTCCAGTTTCAACTCCACCTTTATGATCATTTTTTATCTTGTCGTACAATTCGAAAAGTTTCATATCCATCTCAAATTCATTCATGTCCAAAGGGATTTTTCGTGCCAATAAGCGAATAAGGTCTGGTGAGAGATCCTCTGAGTTTTCAAACAACGCTCTATGCATTTTCCAGAATTTTCCCTGTTCACCAGCGGCCTCAGCTGCCAGGGCCGCAATATTAGAATTTTCATGGATTCCTGTTTGTGGGAAATGACGATAAACGTGGCAGAGAATCCCTTTGTATTCATTCACTAGCTTGTCTAAGTCCGGAGCAAGAGAAGCACTATAGGGACATTCATAGTCACCGTATTGGACAATGGTAACAGGGGAATCTATGACACCACGATGATGGTCTAATTCATTTACCGGTATCCGCAGAACATTTTCCATACTTTCCTCCTGCTCAAAATCTTTAACAGTTAAGTTGGAAAAGTCTAATGACTAAATTACTCTTTTAGATTGAAGTATTTCCGATTTTTAATGTTTGCAATATCCGGCGCTGCAAGATTGCCATTCTGATTAAGACTCAACAGACTTAAATTTGTCATTGGAGGTAGGGATGTTTGATCCTTATAAGACGCTGAGTGTTTCAAAAAATGCTGATCAGGAAGAGATCAAAAAAAGTTATCGAAAACTGGCAAAGAAATATCATCCTGACCTCAATCCCGGAAATAAAGAAGCAGAGATAAAATTTAAAGATGTTTCCCATGCCTTTGATCTCATCGGAACTCCTGAGGCCCGCGCTAAGTTTGACAGAGGCGAGACAGATGAGCAGCAGCAAAAGCAATATGAAGAATTCATGAAAAGAAGACATGGACCATCTTATTATCAGACCCAGCATGATGGTGGCCGTTATTCTTTTAACTTTGGAGATGACATTAATGCCTCTGATTTCTTTGAGAATCTCTTCGGATCGGGGAGAAGAGGTGGGGGAATGGATTTCCCTGGAGAGGATGTGAACTATAAAATGGAGGTAGATTTTCGTGAAGCTGCTTTAGGAGGTGAAAAAGTTATCACTCTTCCTGATGGTAGAAATCTTCAGGTGAAGATTCCGGCAGGGATTGAGTCAGGTCAAAAACTACGGTTCCGGGGATTAGGACAACCGGGAATTGGTAATGGACCTGCCGGAGATGCCTTTGTTGAAGTTCAGGTTCGTCCTCTTGAGGGGTTTCGCCGTAAGGGAAATGATATTGAAATGGAACTTCCCATTAGCTTTATGGAGGCCATCACAGGAGCTGAAGTAGAAGTTCCTACAGTAGAGGGCCCTGTGATGATGAAGATACCTTCCGGTGTTTCCACGGGGTCAAAACTACGGATAAAAGGAAAAGGGGCCGGGCCGGAGAGTAAAAGAGGGAGTCAGATTGTCATCCTAAAAGTTGTCATGCCAAAGGAAGTAAATCCCGGTTTAAGAAATGCAGTAGAAAATCTAAAGGGTCAGTTTAACTACAATCCGAGGAATTATTGATGGAGCATCGAAGACTGGAAGAAGTTTCAGAATATTGTGGAGTCCCCTGTGACACCATTCTTCACTACATCAGGGAGGAGTGGATACTTCCCCGTGATGCTGCTACTCCTGTTCTTGATGATGAAGATGTTGCGAGAGTAAAACTGATTTGGGAACTCCGGTCTGAGTTTGGCGTTAATGATGAGGCGATTCCCATCATTCTCAATCTTCTCGATCAACTCAACCGCATCCATCTTGAACTTGAGAGGTTCAGAACCCATTAATCAGGAGGATTTATGTATGGTCTGATCTTGCTGATAACTGGACTTGTTCCTTTGGCCGTTTATGGACAGGGAACAATGTCTACAGATAGCACCGAAGCAAGTGAAGCAGAAGCTTCCCTTTCCGGAACGGTCGATAGTATTGATCTCAGGGAAGAAGAGGTTCAGTTAATTGAAGGGGACTTTGACCCCCAACTTGAAGAAGAGTATCCTGAAGAAGAAAATCAGGAAGAACCATTAGTCATTCCTGAATAGTCTTAAACCTTCATCACCTTCCAGTTCCCACGTCCGTGGAGTAACAGAAGTAGTACTTAATCCCATGATATAAGCAAAATAATCCATCATTTCATCTAAGTCTGCTGGAATTGATGTGTCCCACATCTCTGCCTGCCAGGTCGGACTATAACTGGATTTAACTGTTGCAAGTTGAAGTGGCATGACCCCTGAAAGAGGATTGCCAATGGAATCAAATGCTAAATCTTCAGAGTAGTAGAGGCCAAGCTCTCCTGTAGCACTGGCATAGCAATTTGCTCCGGATAGAACAAAGACGCCGGATCCATTGTAAGCAGTAATCCTTTGTGAAAATTGGGTTCCATCGCTCATCTTTGCATGGACTATAAGTTTCTTAGAAGAATCTACGAAGGCAGTATATTGTCCGGATCCAAAAGCACCTTCCCAGTTTGCATAATCAATTATTGTATTCCAGTCTGGAATTGAAATTGTGATTGTGTCTGAGCAACTGAATGGTGCATTCTCAAGAAGCATTTTTCCTGAGCGTCCTCCTGAACGATAGACATCTGTATGCGTCCCTGTTCCTGGATTTATTGCTGCAACGTCACTGTCAAAGAGAGTAATAGAGGAAGCATAGGTTGAATCATAGGAAGTGATCTCCCCAAGGTTCATGACTCGTGTAAGTGCGCCGGCGTTGGTGAAGTGGAAGTAATGGCCAGTACCCCCCGCATTTACTTTAAAGCGTGCCCACCTTGAAACAAGGACATCGGTTATGGATCCATTTACTGTGTTTTCATCAACCAATAAAGAGGCACTGGTGGTATTCCCTGGAATGGAAGGATCATTTTCCAAACGGGAAGTTACTTCTGATTTCTCAATTTGACCGTCATTCTTACCAGCAAGTCCTGCCATATTGGTGCATCCGGCATTGTTGATACAACTTAATTCAGTGTGAACAACCACTCTCGATATAAGGCCTTCATTGATTCCGGCCAAAGGGGATATGAAACTTTTACCTCTGACAATACCAAAAGTTTCTACTTTGGTAATGGCACCTGTTGACTTGTTTGTTCCTACAAATCCTGTTCCATAGTCTTCCCACGAAGGGTAGGAGGAAATTTCAATGTTTCTAAGGGTTCCGTAATTATTGGCTACAAAAACTCCATGAGGAGCTGAACTAGTTGCTGAAACAGAAGCAGTTCGCTGCATTCCTTGAACTCTTAAGTTGCTGATGGAACCATTGAGGTTAAGGATATGCCCGGTTTCAGTTGAAGAAGAATGTATGGAATCTCCACCAATGAGAGATTTAAAATCACCCAGAAGATTGGCATTAAAGTTCATGATTTCATACTGGGAAGTATTGTCATTAGGTAGTCTGATATTTGCTATCAGTTTGTGATAACTTCCAGAAGCCGCTCCTCCCAGAGCAAAGTATTGACCTTCATGGCAGATACGATAGGGATTAAGTAGTGATCCATCTCCGGAACCTGATACACCCGAAACATGACAGGGATGACTTTCAAAATCGAACCTCGGGTATTCAAAAGCTGACATGCTCCAGTCGGCAAGACCTGCACTCGTGAGAGCAGGAAGGTTTGCGTTGACTCTCATGTCAGCGACGACGGAAAGTGGTGACTCGTTGGCAAGAGTTGTAGAAGCTGGTCCGGCCCCAGTCTGTGCATTTGGTAAGGTGTAGATCCAGTTAGGGGTTGTTATTCCATTGCCATTTGTTCCCCCAATAATTGTTCCTTGCTGACAGCTAGTGGCACACTTTGATTTGACGACTGCAAGAGAATAGCCTGGGCCCAGTGTTACCCCGGGATTGGTGTTCATATATCCAACGATTCCTCCAAGCTTATTAGTGGATGAGCCGTCATAAGTATGAACAAAAGAAATGGCATAAAAATCAGATAAATTCGTTGTTCCGTTAGCGGAGCCTAGTATGCCACCAACGTTCTGCGCATCTGAGTAAACTCCACCTTCATGTTTTACCCAGGATAAATTTGCATCCTGAGCAAATCCAATGACACCACCAATATCTAATTGGGCAGCAGGAGATTGGGATTCAATGTCCACTTCTGCTGATAAATTACTTCCAATAATATTGTTAGCAAATCCAAACATGCCCCCAACCTCTGAGCCCTCTCCTCTTACATAGGAGTCCTTTAAGACCAACTTGTCTAGAGTGGCATTCGCCAGATGACCCACTATGGATCCTACTTTTGAAAGTCCTGGTTGAGTCCTGGCCTCCACATCAAGATTGATACCGGTAATATTCCAGATTTTAAGATCTGCTGGAACTGATGCCCCTGAAGCGTATCCTGCGACTGCACCCACATAGGCGCCTCCGGAAATTTCTGCATTCTCCAGGATGAAGCTACCCACGTGAGTCCCTCTGAAGTCAGAAAAAAGCCCGAGGTTGTCCAGGTATTCCAGCCTTAATCTCAAATTTTTTATCTTAAACCCACTTCCCTGGAAAGTTCCGGTAAATTGCGTAGGAGTTACAACCAGGGCATTACCGGGTCCGGCACATGAAGGGGAGGTAAAACCGATAGGAAGAAAATTCGATCCATATTCCAGACATTGGAAGAGATCACTTAAAGTTGAGCCACCAAGGGAGATGGCAGGTAAAGAAACTGTACTTAATCCTTTTGAATAGGGATTAAAATCCAGCTCTGACTGAAGTTTGAAATGATAGGGCATGTAGAGCCCTGAACTTATATTCATGGCAAAAAATTGTGGAACGCTACAGATGACAAATGGTGAACTTTGGCTACCAGTACCCCAGGCAAATGGATGATCTCCAAGGTCAATGGAGGAGCGGGGAGTACAAATGGCCGAAGGTGATACTGTTACATATTGCCGATGATCGTTACCATCAGGAAAATATTTATTATCAAGATTATTGGCAAATCCTATGCCATTGATAAATTCTTTATGAAGGGCCCCACGTATTCCTGTAGTAGCATCGCAGTCACTGCTGCCGAACATTTCAAGAGTCATATGAAAAGGAAGTCCAGGTCCACCTGCCGGAAGGCCCGGGATTTTTACTGTTGATGCCCCATAAAGTGCCGCAACTTCTGTTCCGGCTTCAACATCTCCTGCAAATGCGACACAGGCACCCGTCAATCCTCCTGCGAGAAAGAGCTTTCCATTCGGTGAGCCAGCGTAATTTCGCATTTTAATTCTGAAGCTCCCGATAGCTCCCTTCTCATAAACAACGTTTGGATCACTTACAGTATCACCGCATTTGAATCCAACTCCGGAGAGAAGAGGACCCATGCGACCGCAGAAATTAAATCGTGTTGGTGCAAGAGCATAGTTGCCAGAGGTACCCGTGGGAGTAACACCGCCTGCAAAAGCGGGGTCAAGACAATTGTCATTACTGATTGTAAGAGAAACATTCACAGCTTCACTTTCAAGTTCTGTGGCAGGGCTTTTTCCACATCTCGGTCTGCCACCAAAAACAATGTTTGAGTCAGCGCCACCGGTGTAATTTAAGTTCCCTTCCCAGGCCATAGCATAGAAAGTCCACAGACCTGGAGGTAATTGGAGATGAAGTGAATCACTTCCTTCCAATGTTTGCCCGAAACTGGCCCCTTTGTCGTTTAAACCCCAGACCATAAGACCACCACCAGCTATGGCAGCCGTACTGGCCCCGCCAAATACAAAATTATGACTGACTTCAAGTTTCACGCTCGTTTGCTTCTGAGAACAAGAGAATACAAACAGGAATGAAAATAAAATCACTGTTAATGTTGTATAAGAAGTCATGGATTGATCACCGGAGTGTAAAGTTCATCTTAATTCTTATCGGAAGTGCTTTTTGATTGATTAAGGAAAGAACATTCTCGTCAGGTTTTTAACAGAGCTGTGCTGTCGGAGAAGATTTAATGTTTCCTGAAGCCGTTCTCAGTCCTGCTTCTGAAGGGTAAAATACTTACAGCAAAGGGCCCTGTGATGATTTATAAGAAGTTACAAGCAGAGTTAGGGGATACCATCCATATAAGTGACCTGATGTCACTGCGATACGAGAAACTAGCACCGGACATTGGCCCCGTTTGGCATGAGATTCCTGCTGAAGATGGAAGTAAAAATTTTGAAGAGGGAAGCTTCGTGGAGGTAACCCCGGATATCTGGTTTGTCTTTGACCAGGGGAACTGGCGAATGATGTCGCTGCATGAACATCTGGAAGCCCAAAAGCAGAATAAAGTACTCTTTAACACAGAAGATTATTCTGAATTTCTTTGACACCGGAAAAACCGGATATTGTTCTTGGGAGTTCTTCTGTATTTTCAGCATGTTTAACTTTACCCGTTAATGTGACATGGCCATCTTCTACTTTTACTTCGATATTTTCACCAAGTCGTTCAGCCGTTTCAAGAACTTTTTGTCTTATGCTTTCATCTGATTTTGAGAAGCCGATTTCATATTTATCATTATTGTAATACTGGGCTTCATCAAATCCTTTTTTTCCTACCCAGGATTTTTCATCCATGGGAATTTCCTTGTCACTCATTTTAATCTCCAATTCTTATTTCCTGCACCTTCTCATGAGAGAATGCCACTCGACCCTGAAGTTCCTGTAAATGGGGATCTGGTTCATCAAATGACCAGGCGGCATTTTCAATGTCATGGGCCCCATGCCGAATTGTATAGATTTCAGCGTGTCCGAGATCTGGGGAATCAACTTCTCCGCACTTGATAAGGTCAACTTCCTTGATATCATTTTTCGGAACATAGATGACTGGCTCCTTGCCCTCTTCCACAAGTTTTACTGCAAGCATGGTGTCTGCAATTGTTTCACCTTCCAGTATTACCTGCACTCTTTCATTCATTCTTTCAGCATTCATGATTGCTCCTTTTCTTATGAGCCCTGACTTCTTCCTCGAAAAGTTTATTATTTGAAGTAGCTTATTGCAATGTCTCCTACAACTGGACTAAAGCGTTTGCCTCTTGATTTTCTGCATCCTCTACCTGAATCCTGTAACAATTCCCTGCCCATGATCTTCACATAGTTTTTTTTCCTGTCAAAAATACTGAGCATCGAGGAGGTTCTATGCATGAATTTCATGGCAAAGGCTGGAAACATCCCGGCCGTAGATCAAGTGATTATTCTCTCTCTTCTTTTAATGATCACGATCATAGAACGTATGCTGGAGCGGAAAGCCATTATGGACAAGGGCCTAAAGGATATAACCGTCCCGATGAAAGTATAAAAGAAGAGGTATGTGAACTACTATTCTGGGATCCTGATGTTGATGCGACAGATATTGAAGTCCAGGTTCAAAACAACTGTGTTTTCCTGAATGGATCAGTGGACTCGCGCCATGCTAAGAAAATGGCGGAGACAGTGATAGAAAATGTGTCAGGCGTACATGACGTCTTTAATAACTTAAAAATCCGACCACTACTCGATATTGATTCTGACAAATTAATTACCAGAGGTGATGAAGGATTATTTACGGAAGAAGTCCTTCAGAAATAATCATTTTAGTGAGGTAAATGTTTTAAGGCCACTCTTAAATCAAAAAAGTTCACTAGCTCCTGTATAATTCCATTCACACAAGGAGGTGCTTATGTTTAATCGAAATTTACCTACAAGCACAAGTAGAAGAAATAATCGTTTTGATCCATGGTCTTCTTTTCAGGAGGAAATGAGAGATCTCGTGAGCCGCTTTAATGAAGATTGGGGAGAGGGCCTTCCCAGTTCTACTCCCACACAGTTTGTCCCCAAAGTTGATCTGAAAGACAAAGGGAAGGAATATCTGGTTACTGCTGAGATCCCAGGAATGACAGAGAAAGATATCGATATCAGTCTGGATGAAAACGTGCTTACTCTTCAAGGTGAAAGAAGATCAGAACACAAAGATGAAGATAAGGACAAAGGCTTCTTTCGCTCTGAGATCTCCTACGGAAGTTTCTATCGAACGATTCCTTTAAATGAAGAGGTGGATGACAATAAAGTAGAAGCTAACTACAAAGATGGCATGCTTAAAATTACTCTGCCTAAGAAAGAAGGCGCCCAGAAGAAATCTAAGAAAATCTCAATCGGACAGGGAGCAGGAACTAAGCACTAGTAAGAAAGGCCACCTGTATGGTGGCCTTCTTAATTCAGATAAAACTTAAAGTCTTTCTTCCGTTCTTTGGTCTTTTGTCAGTTTTAATTAATTCTGGTGTCTGACAGTTCTTTAGCTCAATTGAAAGATATCCAGTCTGGCGTGCAGCAGCCTTTTCTCCTATGAAATTGTAAATCTTAAGAGATTCAACATCTTTAACGCTGATCTTGTCGGCATCACAATTCCCTTGCTCAATAAATTCCTTCAGTTTCTGGTGAGAGCCATTTCGTACCTGGGGAAGAATTTCTTTCACAAAATTCAGGAACTCTTTTTCCTGTTCGAAATCAGGAAGGACAATTCCGGTCACAAAACCTTTCTGGCTTCCATTTCCTACATCCACACCGCCATTTCCCCAGACAGTAGAGGAGATTACGGATATCAGAATCAAAAGAATAAGAGTTCTCATTTTGTAACCTCTGTTAATGGAAAGAACTGGATGTTAAGCTGGTAAACCTGGTCCGGATCTTCCATGTTTGTTGTTAATTCGTTCATTTCTCTTCTGAACGTTCTGATCTTTTCTTTGACCAGGTTCAGTTTACTTTTATCAATCGCAAGAGTGACGCCATTGAATTCACGAACAGCGAGGGGATCGAAATTAAGAGAGCTCTTTGCTAGTTCAATCATTTCCTTATGATAGACGTGAATGGAAAGATCTCTCACGTCATCGTCTGTGCTTAAAGCTCCATTGGTCTGGCTATACCCCTTGATCGGATCCTTTTCAATCAGCTCCAGGGCCTCAAGAGCATCGAGTGTGTCAGAGACTTGTTTCGGGCTCACCTTGTGTTTCAGGCGCGCGGAAATCCATTCAGGGTCATTCTTAAATCCGGGAATATCAATGAGCACGTAAATCGCTACATAAAACCAGTGGGCCAGGAGGTTGAACTGATGCTTTTGCAGTAATGAAAGTCCTTTCTTCCTCTTAAGTTCCATGATTTCATTAAAGATCTTAATCTTCTGATCTGGGTCCTGTTCCTGGTTATACTGAACGAGCAGTTTAAAGAACTGCTCATCCATTTTTTTCCTGAATCCGATCGCCTTAAGATATTTAGGAATTGTTTTCAGGGTAAGATTACGACTTCCATCGATCACCATTTTTAAATGAGACGGGGAGCCCACATCGGCCTTATTAACGAAGACTCGATAAGAGTAAGAAGGATTCACCTTCTTCTTGGCCTCATAGAAATCGTTCAGGTACTGACGATAATTCAGATAGTCTGTTACTGTCGGTATATGTTCCTGATTCATCTTACTCTTTCCAGTGTTTCATTTAACGTTCGTTTCTGCAGCCTCTGTGCAAGAAAGAAAGGCTTCCGCTGTAATATGGTAAGAGAGACCCGTCGTCGTTTAACTTATAAAATTTCGAGATAGAAAGAGTCTTGATCTTGATGTAGCGCTCGGAAACCGGCCAGCATCCTTCATAATGGAAATCTTGTCTGACTGATCTGTCAGTACCATTTTTGATAGAAGGGATAGCTGCTTCTACAGCAGCTACAAGTTCAGCCTCAGTTTCAGCTTTGAAAGACTTGCTGAAAAACTTTGTACTGAATCCTGCAAAAGCTGCAAAAGAATTAAGAGCTAAAATCAGGGCGATGACTGTCTTCATGTTTTTCTCCGGTTTTGGTTGTTTCTATACCTTTTTCGTTTCAATTGCCTCAGCAAGGGCAAAATATTCATACTGGTAATGGGTGTCAAAGCAGATGGAGGTAATTGAAGTTTAACTGTTCACAAATGTGTACACCATCTGGTGCCAAAACGACTCCTAATGGGACCTTGACAGTGTAATTAATTCACTGTTTTCTTACTCGAGATAAGGAGGGAGGCCCTTACTGGACCTCCCCGGGAAGATTAACGATCGTATCTGCAGCTTTTGTGAGAGATCGAAAGAGATCCAGAGTAGTAAGGAGCAAGAGTTTCCCCTTCAACCTTGTAGTATTTTGCAACTGAAAGGCTGTTGATTTTGATTTGCTTGGCATTTACCGGCCAGCATCCTTCATAGCTGAAATCCTGTCTTAAAGATCTGTCAGAGCCATCCTGGATTGAAGGGATAGCAGCTTCAACAAGTGCTACCAGCTCAGCTTCCGTAGAAGCCTTGAAAGACTTACTGAAGTTCTTTGTGTGGAATCCAGCAAGTGCTGAAAGTGAGTTAAGGGCGATGACAAGGGCGATTACAGTTTTCATTTTTGTTCTCCGTTTTTAAATGATTAAGTTATTTCAATTTTGTTATTAACGATCGTATCTGCAGTTTTTGTGAAGGAAAGAAAGAGTTCCTGAGTAGTAAGGAACCAGAGTCTCGCCTTCGGCCTTGTAGTATTTTGCTACTGAAAGGCTGTTGACTTTGATTTGCTTGGCAGTCACAGGCCAGCATCCTTCAAAGCTGAAATCCTGTCTTACTGATCTGTCAGAACCATCTTTGATTGAAGGGATAGCTGCTTCTACAAGTGCTACCAGTTCAGCTTCCGTAGAGGCCTTGAAAGACTTCGTGAAGAACTTGGTGTGGAATCCTCCAGCCAGTGCTGAAAGAGAGTTCAGGGCGATTACTAGGGCGATTGCGGTTTTCATTTTTGTCTCCTTTGAAATGTTGGTTTTCATTTTTATTTTCCGTTTGCCTCGGCAAGCGCAAAGTATGCAACCACCAAAAAAGTGTCAAAGAAGCTAAGGGGTTTGAAGTTTTTACTGTTCACAAATGTGTACAGGTATTGGAGCCATTTTGGCTCTTGGTGAATTTAAGTTATTGAAACCAAATAAATTAATCTCGAACTAAAGACAGGGGGCAAGCAGTGATCTTCTATTTTTTTTGGTTTTAAAGAGTACAGTGAGGTGAAATTACTTATCAAAGAAAATACTCACAATTCCAGTCCTTAACTCTTCCCCCGAAGCGATATTGGTAACTGTTGCAGGCCCTCTATAGATAGTAGGGTCTGGCTGGAGAGTTTTAACAGGAGTAAAACCGCCAATGAATTCTGTTACTCCCAAAACTGTTTCGATCTTAATTGGAATCGTCTGAGAATAGTAAAAGTCTTCCAGGGTAATATTTGAATTAGAACAGGCATACTCTGGAACAGAATAAATCCGACTTGTTACATAGGAACTGATGTGGTTAGGACCATAGGCTAAATCTGAACCACCTACAGATAAATCAACTTGCGATGGAGATACATAAGGCTCCATTGAGAACTCAGGAAGAGGAGAGTTTGTCGTAGGAGAAGTTAGAGTGGAATGACTTTCTACAATATCTGTACAGGTCAGATTAAGTCCCGAGGGAGTTGGATCATGGGACTTTAAATTAATTGCGCCCATAAAATAATTAGGTTTTCCAAAATCGTTACTTAGAAGTGTCATTTGTCCGTTTAACTGGGTTGTCTGGAGATGAGTCTTTTCAACAGTCACATCCAGATGTGGGAGATTGGAATTGAAAGTGAAGACTGCTTCTCCTTCTTCTGATGAAACTCCTCCATGAATCGAGGTTCCGGAATAACTTATGCAAAACGTTTTATTTGCTTCACCCAGCTGGAAAGCACCTGTGTAGATTGAGCCAGAGTCTGGATCACAACAATAATTCTCACTCACACACACACCTATTTCAGAAGCAGTTGAACAGGTTATCTCCAGAAGTACTGGACCCTGAAAGGATCCACCATTAATGTTTAAGGAGCAAGTGTTGGGAGAAGATGTAGATTGAGTACTGTTATTTCTACTTTCACTTGAATCTGTATCTGCTTCTCCTGACCTGTTGTCAAAAAGTTGGGAATCCAGAGAAGGGTAGTAATAAGGAAGGCCTGTTATTTCTTGATCCATCTTTTTATCTTCTTTAGAGGGCGAAGAATTATGATGAGAATGTGTTTTTCCATGAGTGCGTAGTTTTGGGGCTCCTTCATAATAATTTGAGTTCTCCTGGGAAGAATCTTCAGAATCCTCAAAAAAATCTTCCAAGAAGCCCTGATTATCTTCAAAAACTTTTTGTTCTCTCTTTTCGGCCTGGGTAATAGTAAGACTGGACTTACGAGCGGGGGACTCCTGAGAATGCAGTCCAGAAGCAGGGCTTCGGGCCGTCTTTTCCGATTCCTCTAAGTAGAAGTCATTCTCTTCAAGAGAAGATTTCCTCTTGTCATTTTTAATGACTCCTAAAGCGATATTAAAAAAAAGGACTAAGACCCCTATTATCGAGAGGATTTGCTTATGACGTTTCTGAAGTCCTTTACTCATGCAGGTCTTTTCGGTTGCCTTTACCTCCATTCTTTTAATTTATGCTTAAGATTGCTTCAAACTGCTCCATCCTTGATCAGGAGCACTCAATAGGGGGTAAGATTTTTTTAGTTAATCTTAATAAGGACTTTAGTTTGAGAAAACTACTCGTTTTAATAGCAGCAGGGGTAATGAGTGTTTCCTCGTTGGCATCCAGCTCTTTAGGGTATTCCGGTCGTTTAGTCCAGCCAAATGGAGAACCAGTTTCAGGAACACCAAATATACGTTTTGATATCAGCTCAACTTTTGATCCCAGTGATATTTTGTGCAGTAAAACTGTTAATGGTGTCCCACTCTCTCAGGGGATTTTTAGTGTTGAACTGGAGTTTGACCCTTCTGAATGCGAGGGCAATACTTTCGACTACGTCATGAGCTCTGTGCCTTCTGGTCATAATCTCACGTATCAAGTAACGGACTTGACCAATTTACGGAGTTACGCGATCCAGACCATTCATTCAGTCCCTTATTCCTACATGGCAAACTTTGCAAAATCCCTTGGTAGTATGGGAGCCACTATTTCGGGACAGGTTTTAAAGTGGGATGCCGGTAGCTCACAATGGATCCCAGGATCGGTGGGGACGGGGGACGGAAGCGTTACCACGATTAACACCGGATCAGGTCTGGCAGGCGGACCTATTACAACTACAGGTACTATTTATATTCCAGCTGGTGGAGTTTTAGATTCTCATCTTGTCGGTTCCATCAATCCTTCCAAACTTGATGGCGTGAGGGATGGAACAATGTACTTGCGAGGGGACAACACGTGGGCAACTCTCAAGACTGATATCTTCTCTCAGATTCTCACCACTTTTACTGAAATTACAGGTTCGGCCGTTACTAATACTGATACTGTGATTGATGCTTTTGGAAAGCTTCAGGGCCAGGTCACTGATCTTCAGAGTGGAAAGCTTGATAAGACAGGTGGGACCTTAAGTGTAGGAACAATTGATGGTGTGCCTCCACCAGTGACTCCCAATCAGATTGTGAATAAGCAGTATGTGGATGATCAGATTACCAATATAAATGAGTCTCAGTGGTCCACGTCTGCTCCCAATATCTACTACAATACAGGAAATGTTGGGATTGGTACTTCCATCCCAAATGAAAAACTAGAAGTAACTGGTAATGCAATCATTTCAGGAAAGATTCGTTTTAAAGATTCAGGTACAAACTATGTTGAGTTCCAGGCCCCTGCTTCAACAACGGGTGTAACTTTCACTCTGCCTGCCAATGCTGGCTCCAATGGGTATGTTCTTAAGACTGATGGGACTGGAGTATTATCCTGGGGCCCAATGGCCATTGACTCCTCCAGTATAACTGACGGATCAATAGTGAATGCAGACATCTCTCCGACTGCGGCCATTGAGCAATCAAAGATTGCGGGACTCACAACAGACCTTGGCAATAAAGAGCCCGCTATTACAGGTGGAACAACTGCTCAATACTGGAGAGGGGATAAGACATGGCAGGATCTCGAAGCTGCTGTTCGGGGAACTGATCTCGCCGGATTTGCAGCAAGTACTGGAACAGTCGCTGCAACTGATACCGTGCTTTCTGCCCTTGGTAAGCTTGCTGGCAATCAGGGCAACTATGTCGAGATTGCCGGAGATACCATGAGTGGTAACTTGAATATGGGAGGCAACACTGTAACTAATCTCGCTGCTCCTGTTGCAAGCTCTGACGCTGCTACCAAGCAATACGTTGATAGTTTCGGGCAATGGCAGAAAAGCTCGGGCAATGTCTACCGATCCACTGGTAACGTTGGTATCGGAACCTCGACCATGACAAGTTTATTAACGGTGGCAGGAGGAATACAGATTGGTTCAGATGCTGCAGTTTGTGATGCGACTAAGGCAGGAACTCTTCGCTACAATGCTTCGAGTGTTGAGTACTGCAATGGCTCAAGCTGGCAGGCCTTCGGAGTGAGCGGCTCTGGTATCACCAGCATTAATGGCTCTTCTCAGGGCTCTCAATCTTTTGCGACCCCCGGAGCTACGGGTACAGCTCCTAACTGGGTAACCACTACTGCAACCGGAGTTCATACGCTAAATATCCCGATGGCAAGTGCTTCGGGGGTGACAGCAGGACTTTTAAGTAAAACTGATTATGATGCTTTCAACTCTAAGCTTGGAACAAGTACTTCTTTTTCTGGAGACGTTAGTGGGACTTATAATACAACGAGTGTGGATAAGATCAAAGGAACGGGTGTTGCTATCACCACTTTAACTACCGGCAATTTCCTTCGTTTCAATGGTACTAATTGGGTCAATGCCATGCTTAGTGCAACTGATATAGCCAGTGGAACTTTACCGATTTCTCGTGGAGGAACTGGGGCCACAACAGCTGATGGGGCATTAAATAATTTGCTGCCTTCTCAGACTGGTAATAGCGGTAAAGTCCTTTCAACTGATGGCACGACGACATCCTGGACCACAGTCACAAGTTCTCCTGCAGGAACAAATGGCCAGGTTCAGTTTAATAACTCAGGGGCCTTTGGAGCTTCCAGCAATTTTTTCTGGGATAATACAAACTCCAAACTTGGTATAGGGACTGCGACTCCTTCATTTGCTTTGAGTTTAGGTAACGGAACCAGTACTGACGGTTCCATTCTATCTTTAGGCTATGGAACAGTAGGTACTGATGGTCAAAATTTAACCGCCTCTGGTCTCGGCACACGGATGATGTGGTATGCAAAAAAAGCTGCCTTCAGAGCGGGGAGTGTGGATGATACTGAGTGGGATGATGCTAACATTGGATTAAGATCAGTGGCCTTTGGTGACAGTACTAAGGCCAGCGGTAATTATTCATTTGCTTCAGGTTCTTATACAACCGCTTCTGATGATGGCGCTACAGCTCTTGGGGATTATTCAACGGCCAGTGGTATTTCATCAGTCGTTATTGGTAGTTCCAATACTGCCAGTAACTCTTGGGCGGTGGCCATAGGTCAAGGTAATATTGCGAGTGGGAATACGGGGGTCGCTTTGGGAAGTGGGTCACGAGCACTCTCAACTTATGGAGTGGCTCTTGGTCGCCAGACGACTGCAGATTCTTATGCCCAAGTCTCAGTTGGGAGAAACAATCTTCCAATTGGAACTGAAAGCGCAACGACTTGGGTTGCGACTGATCCGATTTTTGTGATTGGTAATGGAACCGGGACGGGTACTAGCCGATCCAATGCTATGATAGTCCTAAAAAATGGAAAAGTGGGAATTGGCACTAATTCTCCCCTGGCCCAGCTTGATGTGGCAACTACAGGTCTCAATAGTGCGATGATCATTCCTCGGGCAACAACCGCCAATCGTCCTAGTACCCCAGTGAACGGGATGATCCGCTATAATACTACAACGGCCAAGTTTGAAGGTTATCAAAACGGAGCTTGGACTGATTTGATTGGAACTGGAACTGTGACCAGTGTTACCGGAACTGCGCCTGTTGTGGTAACTGGTACCACGGCACCAGTTGTCTCCATGGCACAATCAAATGGAACGACCGACGGTTATTTAAGTTCCACTGACTGGACGACGTTCAATTCAAAACTTGGCACTTCTCTTACCTCTGCTAATATTTTTGTTGGTGATTCCTCAAATATTGCAACACCAGTGGCCGCATCGGGCGATGTGACACTTTCCAATACTGGTGCCTTCACAGTGACTAAACTTCAGGGGCGATCCGTTTCTACAACTGCACCATCGATTGGAAGTTTTTTGAAGTGGAATGACACTCTTTCAAATTGGGAACCAACCCTATTTACTAATTGTAACGGCGCTAGTGAGGTTCTTCATTATATACTCCTCACTGATACATGGTCTTGTGATACCTTGAGTATAAATAGTCTTCTGCCTTCTCAAACCGGGAACAGCGGAAGATTTCTTACTACTAACGGAACATCTACAAGTTGGGGCACTGTCTCTGCCTCTCCTGCAGGAGCTAACGGACAAATACAGTTTAATAACTCAGGTGCTTTCGGTGCTTCCAGTAATCTTTTTTGGGATAACACTAATAGTCGCCTGGGCATAGGGGGAGGAGGGCTTTCAAGTCTATCGGTCAGTGGTGGAGTGAGTGTAGGTAGTACATACGTCTCGTTTGCAGCTCCCACGAACGGATTGATTGTCAGCGGTAACGTAGGAATTGGGACAAATGCTCCAGGGAGAAGGTTAGAAATTCAAGGAGGAGGAAATTCTACCTATCAGATTCAGTCTTCCTCCCTTGCTAGTCCAGCACCTAATTCTATGTATCCCTCTATGAGAGTACATGCTGGAAGCGGAGATAACTATGGTGCCTTTTATGAATTCGCCGCCAACAATTCAAGCGCCATCCCTCAAAGTGCTTATATTGGTGCTGTTTCTCAGGCCGGAGCAAGCGTTTATTCGCCAAATATTGTGATCGGACAGCAAACCGGATCAACTGCCTACAGCGAAAGATTCCGCATCGATTCTGTTGGTAATGTGGGTATTGGAACCGCTGCACCTCAGGCACTTTTAGAAATCGCCGGAACGGGGGATAAAAGTGCACTTCTCATTCCTCGCGATAGCCAATTTTCGCGTCCTACGACACCTATCAATGGCATGATCCGCTATAATACCTCTTTGAATAAATTCGAAGGTTATGAAGGTGGAGCTTGGAAGGATTTTATTTCATCGAGTGGAATGACCGGTTCTGGTACCACCAATACAGTCCCGATGTTTACCGGTGCGAGTGCCCTGGGTGACTCACCTATCGTTGTTACATCTGGTAGAGTTTCCATTGGCCCAGCGCCTACTTATGCATCTCAATTTGCTATTAAAGGGCCAAATCCTGCTATGACCATTGAAGATTCTGATGGTGCGGGTGTTGCTGCCACTGGACAAATTAGTTTTCGTGATAGTGCTGGTTCAGAATATGCTAGAATTGGTGATGGAAACATAGGGAACTCTGATCTGCTTCTTCAATCATCGACAGGAGGTATAAAATTAACTGTATTTGGCAGCCAATCCATAATTCATACAGCGGGTGGGGCAGAAAGAATGCGTCTCGATTCCTCTGGTAACTTAGGCATTGGTACCAATGCACCCTCGGAAAAACTTCACGTGATCGGCAATATCCTTGCTTCAGGTACTATTACCCCATCCGATCGAAGGCTCAAAAAGAACTTTGCGACTGTTGAAAATGCTCTCGAAAAAATTAATACCCTGCAGACGGTAACCTATGATTGGAGGGAGCCTGAAAAGCACGGAAGCGCACGTCAGTTAGGGGTGATTGCTCAGGAAGTTCAAAAAGCCTTCCCAGAGGCAGTGACCAAAACTGATGATGGTTTCTTGGCCGTCTCATATACATCACTTATTTCACCGGTAATAGCCGCTGTTAAAGAGCTACATGTTAAAGTGCTGTCACTTTATGAAGCAAGTGGGAAACAAAATTCTCATTTAAAAGAAGTCTCCAGAGAAATAGCTTCAATGAAAAAAGAAAATAAAGAACTTAAAGAAGAGAACGCAATGATGAAATCTTATCTATGCAAAAAAGACCCAACAGCTCCGTTCTGTATTTGAGAAAGATACCACAATTATTACAAACAATGCGACCACATGGAATCCTGATTCAAATGGCAATATTCGCTCCTTAGCACTTGCAGAAACGACTCTTTATGTAGGAGGAGCATTTACTCAAGAGAGTGGAAATCCTCTTTGTAGTGGATTTGCCATATTGAATATTTGTTCTCCTTGATGATACTTTACGGTCGTCCTGAGGTTGTTTTCGACCTTGATGTTTCCCATATTGATGGACAAACGCTCTGATTTGAATAGCTTTGATTCTTTTCCTTCCTCTTTTTTAAACATTATTGAAGATAAAGGAGAGATTACTTACTGCGCTATTCATAGTTGGTTGTGATCAGTATAGACAAGATGATACAACTCCATAAATTGTTGCTCATTGAGATTTGAAATTTCGTCAGAGATGATAATCCCGTTTAAATACCTAATACCTTCAGAGTTTTTTATTGGACGTTGAATGTGGGTGGCGTAATAGTACAAAAGTTCATGGATAATTCCTACTGCTTGATGATGGGGAGAAAGTTTTTTCCACTGATCGTTTGATATGATGTACCTCTTGTCACCTGGAACTCGGGGCTCTCGCTGTATGACTGTTTGATGTAATTTGCAGTTTCTAGGTATGAAAGCAATGCCCATATCGTCTATTGGTAACAGTACAATATTATCTAAAAAGTTGGATTCATCCCCAAAGCTTCTTAGCTTTTGGTGCATGAAAACTTTTAAGCGGGTATCAAAATCTGGGATTCTGTTAATCAAGTCTCGGGCTATCGTTACACTTAAATTAAAACAGCTTGTTTCGTCATAGCATTCTCTTTGTGGGTATGGGAAAACAGGTTTTCTGCCGTAACGAAATTCGGCTTCATAGGCATCGTAGAATTTATTCTGTTTTGAATCATCACATATTATAGAGTTCCCACCATTGCCCCTTTCTGACCAGGCAAAAAGCTGGAGACTCAATGAATATAGAATTACTACTAAAGCTAACTTCATAAAAATCCTGATTTTTATAAGTGAACGTAATACGCTATCCTCTTCTACTTTTTCAAGGATTTTAACTTTTTATGTTAAAAGAATTTTAATTCTGCTCCATCAGTATTTTGAAACATTTGTTTTTCATGGTTGATATTTTAAGCTTGAAGTAGTCTTTCTCACTACCTGATACAGTTTGTTACTCCTTTAAACCTTTGCTTTCATTGTGGCATTTGTGGAAACGTCCCTAAACGTTGAAAGCTTAATTTTTGCGTTGGCACTACTGGCAATTAAAGTCACTTAACTTGCCAGTCCTCAAGAGTAAATTTAGCATTAAACTAAGATTATCTAATTAAAGGATTACCTATGAAATTTCTTTTTTTCTTTATACTTGCATTTTCCATTTCAGCTGCGGCCCATGCGGGTACTGGTTTTCATTGTTCAAAGCTTAAAGTTAGTGTTTCACGTGAACTTAC
>JBKHWS010000013.1:0-51756 GCA_046566385.1 Bacteriovoracia bacterium
GGTTCCCAAAGATTACCGGAAAGCTTATGCCGGAACTTCCAGGTAAGATAAGCTTTTGGTTTGTCTTTATCGGATTTAACCTCACTTTCTTTCCTATGCATTTTCTTGGTTTTCATGGACTACCAAGACGTGTTTATACATACCCAAAAGAGCTTGAACTAGCTGACCTTAATATTCTGTCAACTGTTGGTGCTTATTTAATGGCCCTAGGCTTTATGATTTATGTTTTTAATATGTGGAACAGTCTAAGAAGAGGAATAGTCGCTTCCAACAATCCTTGGGGTGCAAGTTCCATTGAATGGACTCTTTCCTCACCACCTCCTTCCTATAGTTTCCTGGCACCTCCACATTATCTGGAAAAAGACGGTGAGTTTATTGATGAGGGCAGGCCTGGAACTGAATTACAGAAACATTTAACAGGAACTCCTGTCGCTTGGAGAGCGACACTTGTCACAGATGCTGTAACAGCGGTACCACAATGTCTTCAATGGCTACCCGGCCCCTCTCTCTTTCCTTTTGCAGCGGCTGTTATCCTTACTGTCTTTTTTATAGGCCTCCTCTTAAAACTTTATCTTTTATCTGCAATCGCCTTAATTTTTTGCCTCGGATTTATGATTAAATGGTTATGGCCTACAGCTGATTCCTCATTCCGACAAAATGCCATGCAGACTCAGCAAATGCTCAAGATTTCCATTAATCCTACCGGAACAGAAAGCACGCTCTGGTGGGGAATGATTGCCTTAATGATTATCTTAGCAATGGCACTGGGATCACAGTTATTCTCCTATTTTTACCTTTGGCTTTATTCAGCCGAATGGCCGCAGGATAAACTCCAGTTACCTGAACACATATATCACACTCTTGGACTGGGCATCATCTTCCTGGGTTTCTTATTTATCTGGCGTTCAAAGAAAAAGGTTGAAAAGAGGGAAATGCCAGTCGTCTTTCCATTCATTCTTGTTACATTTCTGGCTGGAATTACCTCATTTGCACTTATACTCTACTCTTCACTCACTCTTCCTTTTACACCTCAGGATAATGCCTATGCTTCAGCTGTTTATATCATTCATTGGTTAGAGTTAATTCTTATCCTCCTTGGAACAGGTCTCATCCTTGCCCTTCTTATAAGAATTTTTACAGAGAAAGAAATTCTACTATATCCTTTCATCTTACAAATTCAATTAATCCATCTCTACTGGGCCTTTTTAGTCACTGCAATTGCTGCTTCCGGATTCGTCTTATGCCTCTCTCCCCATTTATTGTAAGTGAGACAAACAATGAATAATTCCAATCTCTCAGTCATCTTTCATTCTTTTGCCGGTGGATTGTACTGGTTGATACATTTTTTAATCATTTACGCTTTAGGAGAATTCGGCTGTGTCAGGTCCTGGAACTTAACTTCTGCAGTAATATTAGGTGTATCAATCTTACTTTTTCTATTTAGTTGTTATTCTCTTTATAAATCTTTTCACTACTCACGATGGCCCTGGCATGAAGAAATTGAAACATACATTAATATTTCCCGCTTTGGAGTTATCAGTAATTCCATCTTTACCTTCATCATTTTTTATCAAATAATTCCTCTTTTTTATTTTAAAGGCAATTGCTTGTGAAACGTTATGCTATTCCCTTTCTCTTCATGCCATTCATAACTTTTGCCCATGAAGACCATCACATAGGGAAATGGAATTTTGATCCTTTCCTCCTGATATCACTCCTGTTGATTACTGTTTTCTATATGACAGGCCTCAGGAACTTAAAAAAGATCAAATCCTTTAGTCTTCTCTCTTTTGCAGGTAGTATTTTCTTTTTACTCCTGGCCCTCTTTTCCCCTGTTGATTTCTGGAGTGATGAACTTCAGACATGGCATATGATTCAACATATGATCATCATGGTAATAGCAGCTCCGCTGTTCATACTGGGAAGACCAATGTTTGTGCTACTCTGGTCTCTACCTTCTTCCATTCGTCGGAAACTTGGTAGTCTCTATGGCTGGTTAATGGGTAGAGGAATTGGCCACTACATCTTCTGGCATCCATTGATC
The DNA here is from genome assembly GCA_046566385.1 of Bacteriovoracia bacterium. Taxonomy (GTDB): domain Bacteria; phylum Bdellovibrionota; class Bacteriovoracia; order Bacteriovoracales; family Bacteriovoracaceae; genus Peredibacter. The sequence continues at coordinate 2,045 of JBKHWS010000013.1, forward strand.
CTCTGGCTCTTTTTTGGATTCACTCTATGGATTTGGCATCTGCCATCCTTATATGAAGCCGCATTACTTAATCAAAGACTACATGATTTTCAACACATCTCTTTTTTTGTCAGCTCAGTCTTCTTCTGGAGAATACTAATTGATCCCATTTCACGGTATCGTCCGAAGAAAGGCCTGGCCATTTTCTACATTTTTGCTACAACTCTCCATGCCAGTCTCCTGGGTCTCTTTTTAGCGCTCTCTCAAGGGACATGGTATAAGTATTACCTCAATAAAACGGCTACCTGGGGACTGACTCCCCTGGAGGATCAACAAGTGGCCGGTCTTATTATGTGGATGCCCGGATGTATGATTTATGTTATCGCCGCGGCACTCATCTTTCACCAATGGTTAAAGAAGAATCAGACAGAAGAACAGTAGATAAAGTACCTATTCAGTTGTGTTTGATGGCACTTCCTTTGCTTTCCTGTATAGCAGGCCAATGGAAGGATCAGCATGAAAGAAAAAGAAATTATCCTGATAACCGGCAGCAGTGGATTTATTGGAAGGAAACTTGCCTCAACACTTTCAAGAGACTTTCATGTTGTTGGACTTGATCGAACAGGTCCGAAAGAGGCACTTCCGGGTGTTTATCATCATGACGTGGATGTCACATCTGAGGAAAACGTTTCACTCGTCCTGCGGGAAATCAAAGAGAATTTCGGGAACAAACTTCATTCAGTTATTCACCTGGTGGCATTTTATGATTTCAAAGGAGCACCGGATGAACGCTACGAAAAAATCACCATTAATGGCACCCAATTTCTTCTGAAGTCATTGAGGGAGAACTTTGAAGTTAAGAAATTTATTTTTTCCAGTAGCCTTCTGGTTTATGCTCCCGTCGAACCAGGGGGAAGGATCCGGGATGAATCTCCTCTCGCCCCTTCATGGCCCTATCCACAATCAAAAGTGGTAGCGGAAAAGGTCATAAAAGAAGAGCAGGGAAACATTCCAGTCATTAATTTAAGAATAGCCGGAGTCTACGATGACACTTGCCACTCACCAACAATCTCACAGCAGATCATGAGAATCTATGAGGGATGGTTTTCCTCTTTCATGTTTCCTGGCAATCCGGATACCGGACAATCATTTCTGCATCTTGAAGATCTCAATGAGGCCATCGTTGGCTTTGTTAAGCTTCAAAGACCTCTTTCACAATTTGAAAATTATGTCCTGGGAGAAGAGGATGTCATTACTTTCCGTGAACTCCAGCAAAGAACAGGGATGTTAATACATAGAAGACCATGGCCTGTGATCAGAATTCCAAAATTTTTAGCAAAAACCGGTGCCAGCATGATGGAGCATCTTCCAATTATGAGGGAGCCCTTCATCAAACCCTGGATGGTGAGTCATTCAGATGAACATTTTACAGTAGATATTACAAGGATTAAACAGACATTAAACTGGGAACCAAAAAGGAAACTCCGGAATACACTACCAGTCATGATCAATGGCCTCATGGAAGATCCTGATAAGTGGTATAAGATAAATAAGATTCAAAAACCTTTCTATCGCAATCTTCTCATGATCGGGCAGGAAGGAGAACGTAATTATTTCCTTGCCGCAGTCATGACTATTTTTCTGGGACTTCTCGTGTTTGCCAATCCATTTACATTCGGAAATCTTGAGCAGGGAGAATTTCTTTCTCAATTAGTAAGTGGCTTACTTGTAACGATATTAGCTACATTCTCGCTCTTTCCCACTTTACGCTGGCTCAGATGGGTCAATGCAACCATTGGATGCTGGCTCTTGTTTTCGCCCCTTGTTTTTTTCACAGGTTCTGATGCGGCCTACTCAAACGATACCTTTATCGGTGGGCTTATTATTCTGACCAGTGCTTATACTCCATCAATGAGCCGTGCTCTCGGAAAACCTCCAGGCTGGAGTTACAATCCTTCAACTGCAGGACAAAGAATTCCCATCATGTTTCTTGGATTTTTAGGTTTCCTGGCTGCGAGATATCTCGCGGCATTTCAACTGGGCCACATTGAATCTGTGTGGGACCCGTTCTTTGGTCAGGATACGGCGACTGTTCTCACCTCAGATGTATCTAAAGCATTCCCCATCTCAGACGCGGGCCTTGGTGCCCTTACTTATCTGCTTGATGTGATTGCAGCTTCAATTGGAGGAAGAGACAGGTGGAGAAGTCTCCCGTGGGCAGTGATCTTGTTTGGTCTTATGATTATTCCTTCCGGTGTCACAAGTATTACTCTCATTATGCTTCAGCCCATCAGTGTTGGTGCTTGGTGCACGATATGTCTATTCACTGCCTTTATCATGCTTCTTATGGTTCCACCTGCAGTGGATGAGGTCCTCGCCTCTGTTCAGTTTCTTATCAGAAGAAAAAAAGCGGGTGATAACTTCTGGAAAGTTTTCTGGTTTGGGAGCGATGTCAAAGAGGAATTCCGAACACCGGAAATCAGGAAAGAAGGCAACATCATTCACCTTTACATCTGCACTATGCTTGCAATCTGGTTAATGTTCGCCCCTACTGTTTTAGGAGTAGAAGGATTGGCATCCTCCAGTACCTATATTGTTGCTGCATTGGTTGCGACCTTCTCCATCATCTCTATGAGTGAAGTTGCGAGGATTACAAGACTCATTAACATTCCTCTTGGCATCTGGCTCGCCCTTTCCGGATGGATGCTATCGGGCATGAATGATGTGGCCCGCTGGAATTCTTTCATCGTAGGAATCCTTCTTATCGTCCTGAGTTTACCCCGTGGAAAGATAAGACAAGTTTATGGCCCTTCAGACAAAATCATACACTGGACCCCATTCAGGAGGACTCATGGAAGCCATGGCAGATAGAGGGGTTAGTCGCTCGAAAATGAAGCAGGATATGAACCGTCTATTCATGATGAATCATCATCATGAACAGACGTTATGGATCTACTGGTCTCTCATCATGCTGGGATTTTGGCTCATCATGACTCCTCTTACGTTTAATTATGATATCGGGGTTGTATCACCGTCGGGAGGAAGAGAAGTTTGGCTTGATCTTCCAACGAGAATAGCCTGTATGAAAAACAGTGATATGATCAGCGGCTTTCTGCTGACCCTTTTAGGATTTCGCTCACTCAAGGCCAATCACCCTGTGAGTCTTTGGATCTCCTGCTTTATCGGAGTGTGGCTTAGCTTTGCGCCCATACTTTTCTGGGCACCCACGGCCATCAGTTATTACAACGACACCTTTATTGGTATGATTGTCATGGCACTCACGGTTTTGATCCCTGGAATGCCCAACATGATCAATTACATGGAAATGGGGACAAGTCATCCTCCAGGCTGGAGTTACAATCCTTCAAGCTGGTCACAAAGATGGATCCTCATTGTCCTGGGTTTTCTGGGATGGATGGTTTCACGATACCTGGCGGCTTTTCAGTTAGGTTATATTGACACAGTCTGGGATCCCTTCTTTGGTAACAGCACAGCGCAGGTTTTAAACTCAAGCATGTCCCATGCTCTTCCCATTTCTGATGCAGGCCTGGGAAGCCTGGCCTACACTCTTGAATTCCTCATGGGTTTCATGGGATCCCCCGCAAGATGGAGAAGTATGCCCTGGATGGTTACCCTCTTTGGAATTCTGGTCATCCCGCTGGGGCTGGTCCACATCTTTCTTGTCATCTCTCAGCCTGTGACAGTTGGTTTCTGGTGTACCTTTTGTCTCCTTGCCGCCCTCATTATGCTTCCCATGATTCCACTGGAGGTAGATGAAGTCATCGCCATGGCACAATTCATAAAACGAAAAGTGAAATCAGGAGAAGGCTTCTGGAAGATATTCTGGAAAGGTGGTGGAGAAGAAGAAAGAAAAGTTGATGTAAAGAACAGGGAAGATATGCCGGATCTTTATTCGTTTCCTGACGGGCCAGGAAGGATTGTGAAAAGTTCTTTCTGGGGAATGAATTTCCCAGTCTCACTTATCCTGAGTTCTCTTTTGGGATTACTGATCGTTTTTCTTCCCTGGTGGATTGAAACAACAAAAACTCATGACAATATCCTCAGAGTTTCAGGGCTTCTGATCATTACCACTGCTGTTATTGCCATGGGGGAAACCTTAAGGCCTTTTCGTTTACTCAATGTCCTTTTTGCTCTCGTTGCCGGAGCTAGCGGATTTGTTTTATCGGCTTCCGCTGCTATCAATCTCATCTCCGCTTCTTTGGGCATTTTAGTGGCCCTGACATCTCTTCCCAAAGGAAAGATCCAGCACACTTTTGCGGGTTGGGATAAATTTCTCAAATGGTAAGTTGATAAACTCCGTTTACCTGTGTCCAAACCACAGATGCAAAATAGAGATATTTAACAAAGTCGCACTACTCTCGCTTCGGACATGCCCAGCTTTTTTAAACTTTCATGCTTCTTCTATAGTGACGTTCTCATCTCGTCGTTTGTGGCGTTTCGCTCTTATCTTTGTCTCCCTTCCTGGTCGACAACTCCTTCGAAGACGTCGCTCGCTTCAATCCTGAAGCTCCGTTCATGGCCTTCGTCTTCCAAAGTATCCGTTGATCCTGGCATCCTTGTGCCACTGGCCCCGGACCCTGTCGTCTAAATCTGAGAAGATTAAGGCAATGTTTTACGATCCACGAGAAACTGTTATCAAAATTAAGGTGCAATAGCTAAGTTCTCATGACCGAGTATGTATTTAAGTTCTTTCATGCTTTTACCATGTGAAAGAAAGTTCACTGCAAAAGAATGTCTCAAATCCATTGGCGACCATTCCTTTTTAAAGTTACTTTCAGTATTCCCGTACATTAGATTCAATCAGAAGAACTTGAATCCAAGATTTCAGCCACTTACCCTATGGAAAAGATTACAAACAGTCTTTTAATGGATCATTAAAAGAGCTATAATAGATTATCGAACTGAAGCCTATTCTAGGCCATTCAACGAGGTATTTATGTTCAAAAAAACTTTGAATTTTAGTGATCTGAAATCTGATCCATCGGCTATTGCTGAATTAAAAAATGATGAGGTCGTTCAGGTCTTCCACCGTGGACACGAAGTCAAGGTGATGATGACTCAAGACCATTTTTTCAATTTGATGGCACGCCTTGAAAAATTTGAAAATTCAGGGAAGACATCTAAGTATGATGTTGAAGATCTTCTTGCAGAGTTTGATAATAAGCTGAAACAAGTAAATGCCATGCTTGGTAAAAATAAACCAATGAAGAGGACTGGAACAAATTAATGGAATCTGCTGAAATAGTTGAATGGGCCGGAGATTCCAGGGCTCGATTCATTGAAAGGGCCATCGAACTTGAGACATGGGGAGACTATGAGGGTCATCCTAACCTGGGTAAAAGACTAATTTCGGAAGTAGACAGTAAAATCCAAGAAATCAAAGGCAATTTGAATCTTTATTCTGTAAGGGAGAACGAAGAAAGAGTCGTACCTTTATCAGCATCAAACCATATTTTGATTTATAAGAAAATTTATCGTCCTGGACTTTCCCCAGATAAGAAAACGATCCAACTACTGATCTTGGACGTGAGACGTTTTTACTAACACACAAGGGCCGATTGGTGGCCAAAAACTTTTAAATCTCTATTAAAATACCAAAAATTAAGTAGGTCGCACTCGTTATCTATGAGAAAATTTTCTCATAGATACTAATCACTTATCAGGATGTGTGCCTTCAAGCAGACAAACACATACAGACCTTATGATCCGCAGACAGGTAGATTCATGAGTCCAGATCCAATTGGTTTAAATGCGAGTGATCCGAATTTACAACCCAGTAGTCACAGATGGTTTTGGGCCTCGTACTGATCCAATTACAGGAGTTATCGGCGCTTTCCATTCAGGTGTAAGATTTTAGGTAACTTTATTAAAAGTTTTAAATTGCTCGAAGTTAACCTCGAATAATTTTTTTATTAAGGAAAAGCCCTACCCCGATTGCTAAAACCCCCGCACCTGCTATGAGATTTCGATTCATGGAAAACAAGAGCTGCCAGCTTCTGTCTTTTGCCTTTTCATCGAAAATTCCTGTAGCGCCATAATCTACAGGAAGTGGTTCCCATAAATTGGTCTGATGAGTGGGTGGAGCTAGTTCAGTTTGCTGACTCTGGATGCCACTACGGGCGAGCTTCCACTCTGCAATCCATGGTGCAAATTTTGCTCCCAGGATTGATTTCACTGTGGGGCCCCCTACCCACATGGCCCTTCTCGGATGATCAATCAAAAAACTAACTGCCTTCCCTATCACCTCCGGTTCAAATATGGGAGGAACGGGCATGGGATGCTCTGGCATGTAATTTTTCATCCACTCAAACTGGGGCGTATTCACGGCAGGTAAATGGACCTCTGTGAGCTTAATTTTACTCTTCGCGATCTTAAGTTCAATTCTAAATGATTGAAGAAATCCCGTGACCGCATGCTTGGAAGCACAATAGGCGGATTGCAAAGGAATACTGATAAAGGCCAGTGCCGAACCGATTTGAATGATGTGACCTTTGTTTCGGGGAAGAAATCTTTTCGCAGCAATTTTTACTCCGTTCACTGATCCCATGTAGTTGACATCCATTACATGTTTGACTTCGTCAGGTTGAATATCCTGGACTTTTCCCAACATGGTCACCATGGCATTATTAATCCATATGTCTATGGGGCCGAATTTGTTTTCAATTTTTTGTGCTGCCTCTTCAAGAGCATCATAATCGGATACATCAGCGACGCATGCCAGTGCCTTGCCCCCAAGCTCTTCCACCTCTCTTACAGTTGATTCGAGTTTATCCTCTCCCCGGGCAATGAGTCCGAGCTTTGCTCCTCTTTTTGCCAGGACCTGAGCTATTCCTCTCCCGACTCCAGCGGAAGCACCGGTAATAACAATCACTTTATGATTCAACCTTTTTTCCATCACATTCTCCAATTAAGTATGGGCCACGTCTTCCCCTGGGTTTGCCCCTTGATCTTTACCAGCTCCACCTATTGAAGTGTTTCCTCCTGCACCTCCTTTCTGATCTGAATGAGGTGAGAAAGTAGCATCTGAGGATTTCTCCTGTTCATCATTCGTGAACTCAACCTCTTCATCCTTTTTTTTCCTAACATGATCTCCCATAACTTCCTCCGTAACTGATATTTCGTTGATGATTTCCCGGACTCCGGGAGTCGCATAAATGGTTTCCAGGAGAACTGATCGCAGGTCAGCATTTTTCACTTCTCCTTTAAGGACGACAAAACCATTCTTAACTTTTAAATGAATTCTATCTGGGTCAGGAAAATTTTCCTTCAGCTTCCGTTCCAGATCTTGCTTAAGCCGCAGGTCTTTACCAGGATCTGGAGGATCACTGAAACGGGCATAGTCCACACCAAAATCGGGACCGAAGTCGTTATCAAATGTTCGACGGCCCACATCCCGGTTTTGCCAGCCCCCCCTATCTTCACCAGTTGAATTTGTTCGTATCCACCACATAGGATTCCTTCTCCCCATTTCCATTTTAAGGACTGGATCTAAGAAGACTCCTTGAGATGAGCATAAGATTGGCCGGCCAAAGACTTGCACTTCATTTGAGGGAGGTCCTTTAAATGACAAAAAATGTTTCAAGGATAAAAGAAGTATTACGTAGTGAAGACACGGATGATTTAAACAGAAGAAGACTGATCATTAAACTGTCTGCCCTGGGCTTAGTGGACTTCACAATTATTACTTTTTACCAAACAGGGATAATCCAGAGCTTACCAGATCTTCCTTTAAAAATTTTTAACTCAGATGAAGTTAATGGGTCTGACAAAGCTTATGAGATGGGGCTTCCGGATGGAACAACGGCCATAACTGTCTACGGATTAGTCATGATGTTGGCATCATTCGGCGGGAAAAAGGGTGTTGCCCGTTCCCGAACATGGGATTGGCTTTTAATGGCCGCTATCTCGGCCAACTCCCTGGCAGGGCTTGAGTATCTTTACAATATGGCATTTAAACAAAAAAAAGTTTGTCTTTACTGTGTCAGCGGGGCCCTGATTAATCTCTCCATGGTTTCTCCGGCACTTAAGAATCTTCGTAACTAGTTCAAGAAAAATTAAGTCAAGTTTACTATTAAGAAAACCGTAACTTCTTGGCATGTTGATTTACCATATACAACTTATTCACCCAGAAACTAAACAAGTGATGTATGAAATCTTCGATGAAAAACCTCTATTGCCGCCATTAAAAGGAAGACCTGAATTTGAAGGCTGCATACTTGTGATCAACACTCTCTCTTCTTATCCCGAAAGCAACAAAAAGCGTTGGCCCCAAGCTTCCTGAGCGCCATTCTCTTATTGACCTGAGCCTCGACTCATTTCTCTCTGTGAATTACTCTTTAACAACAGATGACCCTTGTAAGGAGGATTCATGGATAGAAGAGACTTACCTCATAGAAGATTAGAAGGATATTATGAAGGTGCAAGCGGACATCACTCCCAGTTTGAATGGGACGATGAAGGACTGGGTGAAACGTCTGCTAATTTTTATGGGGACGATGCCAGATGGAAGAACGACACCAGGGCCATTCACATGAACAATGATGAGTTCGGCTACGGAACAAGACAAAGGCACTGGTATCAAAACCTCGACAACATGAAGCCCCATGGAGAACATTTTGGAAAAGGTCCTAAGGGATATCAAAGATCAAATGAAAGAATCCTCGAAGATGTTTGTGAAGCTCTAAGAAGACATGACGAAATTGATGCCCGAAATGTTGAAGTAAGTGTTGATGGTGGCATCGTTACACTCACAGGAGGCATCCTTAACAGAAGAATGAAAAAGATGACAGAAAGGATAGCTGATTCTGTAATAGGTGTTGATGATGTCGTAAATCTTCTCTCACTTGAAGGTGAACCTAAAGGAGATCAGATCTCCAGTGACGGGTCTCCTCTTGGAGGAAATCCTGAGCAGGAATCAAAAACAGGAAACTGGCCTCCGTAACAAAAGGGGGAAAGTTGCGAAAAATTCTCCGCAAGATCCTTCCGTACCTTACGTTTGCATTCATCTGTATCATCGGATACCTCCTTTACGAGAACCTTTCCAGCATTGAATGGGACAAAGTGGGAACTGCGATCAGAAAAATCTCTCCTGTGACCGTTGTTTTATCCCTGGGTGTTTCGGCCTTAATCTATTTCATCCTCTCCAACTATGATTACCTTTCATTCCTGTACCTGAAGATTAAGGAAGGTGTGAAATACACAGAGATACTATCGCGGGCCTTTACCTGCTATGCTTTCAATCTTAACTTCGGCTCACTAATCGGGGGACTGGCCTTGAGGTATAGGGTCTACTCTAAATGGAAGGTTTCTCTTGATCGGATACCTTATATAATTGCGGCTTCAACCTTCACTAACTGGTTAGGCTATAGCTTCTTACTCGCCATAATGATTTCCTTTAAGGCCCGGGAGATTGAGGGGCTTATCCCTCTTTCTGCATTCTGGATCAGATCCGTTGGCATAGCTATCCTTTTTCTCATCACAAGCTACTTCTGGAGTAGCTTCAAAGGAAAACAGTTTCACTTCCGGGGCGAAGACTGGCAAATTCCAAAAATTAAATTTGCCGCCTTCCAGTTAATGCTATCAACCCTTCAATGGAGCCTTCAAAGCGTCATCATCTACACTCTTCTCAGGCACCTCGAAGTAGAAGTGGCCTACTCTCAGATCCTCTTTACCTTTATGATTTCCAGCATCGTCGCTGTGTTCACACATATTCCTGCTGGCCTTGGTGTGCTTGAAGTCATCTTTCTCAGAATGGAGCTGGGCATTCCACATTCGGATTTATTAGTCGCACTGATTATATACAGGCTCGTTTATTATCTGATACCCCTATTGGCCGCTCTACCTGTATATGCAGGTCTGGAAGTGAAACGAAAACAAAAAAGCTGAGGTCATCATGAAAAAACTATTCCCATTCCTATTCTCTTTGATCAGTGTCTACAGTATGGCCGGCACTGATCCTATGGTTGCTTATACCATGATGATGGAAGGAAAGGCCGCTCTTATAGATGTGAGGGAAAAGCATGAAATTGAGGCCGGAATGGTTAAAGGGGCCCTGTGGTTTCCTCTTTCTCATGTGCGGGGAAACAATAACTGGAAGGCCGACTTCGAGAAATTGGTAGGAGATAAGGAACCCCTATTCATTTATTGCAGAAGTGGAAGAAGATCTGAAAACTTCAGAAAGATTTTAGAGGAAGAAAATATTCCCTCAGAGAACCTCGGTGGCTTTCAAATCCTTCAAAACATTCTACCAACTATCAATCAATGAAACTTATGAAAGTATAACTCATTGCTTGATCTGTCCTCTTTTCTGGTACTGACATCGACTGCCTGATAAAGAGGACACGAGCCTGTTAATCCTGTGGCCATTGGCACCGCTCCAAAAAGAAGATAAGGATTATCTTTTTTTATAGCGTACGCAACGAGGGCGGCCCCACCAATAAACCTTAATGCTCTCTCATACTTATTCACATTCTTGTGCATAAATCCTCCTGCCATTCATTCCTAAAACCTCTCGATCAGCGTGCAGGCCATATGCCTTAGTGACAAATGTGCAAGAGAAGTTATATGTTCAGATATATGACAATCTTTGCCCATGCTGCTGTTTCCCTATTGGCCGGTAAGATTTTTCACCGAATAAGGAAACAAAGACTGACACCAAAACTCTTCGTTCTTTATGCATTAACAGGTATTTTACCTGATTTGCCTTTAAGCCTGGTCTCTCTTCTTGGTCTTTTTACTTCAGAGACTCACCATCATGAGTGGATTACTCATACTCCTTTATTCTGGATTCTGTTATCACTTGCTACTGGCCTTATACAGCCGCTTATTGGTGGAGCTATTCTCATAGGAGGATTAAGTCATCTTGCAACTGACTGGTATGGCGGAGGTGATGGCATCATGTTTTTGTGGCCAGTAGATACTCATCAGTATGGAGTTTTACTTTCTGGGGTTCACGGTCGTCCTGCATTTGAACAATACTTTTCAAATCCCCTTTTCCTGACTCTTGAAATAATACTTTTTGTATTTCTTTCCATCGAAACATACAAAATCTGTAATACTGCACGTCGACTTGATTCGAAGTGTTAGCTTTGATAGTATCTCTCTAATATTTTTTCTTTTTACTGGAGGTGCTTGTTTTGCTGGCAACAAACATATCATACAAAACTATTTCCCAAGACGAATTACAAAATCCAAACTATCAAGATAAACTCATCAAATTCCTCTTTAACTCACTAGAACAATATCGGGACCCTGAGCAAGACATCAGAGCTTGCCTGAGTTACATCATGGATGAGAGTAAAGGTGGGCACGTCTTTGTTGCTGAAGATGAAAAGCAAGAATTAAAAGGTGTCGTTTTTCTTGCCAACACAGGGATGAAGCTTTTTGTTCCTGAATATCTTCTGGTTTATATTGCTACCGATAAGAATGAAAGAGGTAAAGGCATAGGAAAAAATCTTATGCTTCATGCTACTTCAGTTGCCAAAGCTCCAATCGCTCTTCATGTTGAACATGACAATCCTGCAAAGAAGCTTTATGAAAAGATTGGCTTCACCAATAAGTACACTGAGATGAGGTGGTACCCCTAATGGCAAAGCTCTACCTTTACAGAAGTAAGCTTCGTCATAATTACCAATTCCTGAAGAAGAAGTTTAGTAAGCACAACATTGACTGGGCGATCGTCACAAAGCTTCTTTGCGGAAATAAAAAGTTTCTGCAAGAAGTACTAGAGCTTAATCCCTCTCAAGTTTGTGACTCCAGAATTTCAAACCTTAAGATGATAAAAGAGCTCCGTCCTGACATGGAGACCGTTTACATTAAGCCCCCAGCAAAAAGCGTTATTAAGAGTCTCGTCCGCTATGCTGATGTCAGTTTCAACACTGAATACGAAACCATAAGAAGTATATCCCGAGAAGCCATTGCTCAGGGAAAGGTCCATAAAGTCATCGTCATGATTGAATTGGGAGATCTCCGGGAAGGAATTCTGGGAGAGAACCTTGAAGAGTTTTATTCAAAGATTTTTAAGCTTAAAGGTATCAATGTCATAGGCCTTGGAACGAATCTCAATTGTCTCCACGGTGTCATGCCATCTGAAGATAAGCTTCTCCAGCTTTGTATGTATAAAAAAATCCTGGAACTTAAGTTCAATAGGAAACTGCCTTATGTTTCCGGCGGGACCACTGTTACTTTGCCTCTCCTCCTTAAGTCTAAAAGTTTCCCCGCAGAAGTGAATCATTTCAGAGTTGGAGAAGCTCTTTTTTTCGGAGCCGATCTTTTTGAAGAAAAAACAATCCAGGGCATGTATCCGTTCACGTTCGAACTTGAAGCTCAGGTGATTGAGGTTTCTGAAAAGCCTTCTGAGCCATTTGGCGACTTGAAGGCCAATCCGATGGGAGTGAAATACAAGAAGAAGGATGTTCCTAAAAACAAAAAAAGCCAAAGGGCCATCCTTGATATCGGCGTTCTTGACGTCCATCCCCAGTTCCTGATTCCTAAAAATAAAAAGTTAAAAATAGTCGGTGCGAGTTCTGACATGCTGGTGATTGATATCAGTAAGTCGACTCATAAGTATCCTGTAGGCTCAACAATGAAGTTCGAATTGCGCTACATGGGTGCTTTAAGTTTACTGAACTCACGCTATGTGGATAAGGAGGTCTTGTAGTGGAAGCCATTGATCTTGGAATTCTTTCTCTTTACTTCATCGCCCTGCTTGCAGTTGGGATGTACTTTTCCCGTCAGCATAAGGACCATGACGACTATTTCCTGGGTGGCAGAAATATCAAGCCCTGGCACGTAGGTCTGTCAGTCGTAGCAACTGATGTTGGTGGAGGATTTTCTATCGGCCTAGGTGGACTTGGATTTACCATCGGACTTTCCGGATCATGGATGCTTTTTACAGGACTTTGCGGAGCGTGGCTTTCCGCTGTATTTCTCATTCCGAAAATTAAAAAACTGGAAAAAACTAAACGTTTCTCAACCTTCAACGACATCATTTCTCATTTCTATGGAGACAAGGTTGCCCTGGTCGCAACTTTCATATCCCTTATTGGATATATTGGCTTCACTTCTTCCCAACTTCTGGCGGGAGCTAAGCTCACCTCAGCCGCTTTCCCTGAAATCTCCTTAAGTGCTGCTTTATGGATCATGGGTGCCATCGCCGTGGTTTATACTGCGTTTGGCGGCCTCAAGGCCGTGATCTATACAGATACTATTCAATGGATGATTCTCATTGGAGGACTTGTCTTTGTGGGAATACCACTGGCGTATACATATGTGGGAGGATGGGAAGTCATCTCTGCGACTTTACCCGCCAGCTACTTCAGCCTTAGTTCCATTAGCATGGATCAGATTCTTGAATGGACACTGACGATTATTCCCGTCTGGTTTATCGGACTGACTCTTTATCAGCGCATCTATGCCTGCGCCGGGGAGAAAGAAGCTAAGAAGGCCTGGTTTATTGCTGGAATTCTTGAATGGCCTGTTATGGCCCTTATGGGAACAGCCCTGGGACTCCTCGCGCGAGTCGCTTTTGAAACAAATTTGTTCGCTGCCATAGGTTTTCCCACAGGAAGTAATCTCGATACCGAAATGGCCCTTCCTCTCCTGCTGAAACAAAGTCTCGTACCGGGGCTTCTGGGTCTCGTTCTTGCGGCCTACTTCTCTGCTATCCTCTCAACTGCGGACAGTTGCCTGATGGCAGCTTCCGGAAGTGCAGTATCAGATTTATTTCTTAAATTCAGTAAGAAGAAAAATCTTAATCTCGTGAGGCTCTCACAATATATGACTTTTTGCCTGGGACTCTTCGCACTGATCCTTTCTTCGCAATTCGAGAATGTTCTTAATCTCATGCTCCTCTCTTATGGAGTTATGGTTTCAGGTCTTTTCATCCCTATTGTTGGCGCCCTTATGTTTAATGACCTGACCCGTGCTCAAGGAATGCTCTCTATCCTCTTAGGCGGAGGAGTTATGCTTGCAGGTCATATTACCGGATTTACCCATCTACCTATTCAATGGGGTCTTGCGGCTTCAGTTATGGGCTTCATCGGTGGCCGTTTTATTCCTGGTCTTAAACCCGCTTTCAAGACCTAAAAGGCTGCTTTGGTGGCCTTCCTTCTTTCGAAGTACGGAACAATTGAAAGTGCCAGACCAAAAATAATGTGATTCACAAACCATCTGACAGGTGTTTGGTTCACCTGATTAAGCATCACTTCATTTGCCACAGGTAGTACGAGGTACGTCATAACAACCCAGACCACTATTCCAAAGAGTACACCTGTTGCCATGAAGGCTCCCCTGCTGTGAATATTCTTTGCAATGTAAGCAAAAATAATTCCCAAAATAGCTGAATTAAACAGGTGAATAACTAAACCGATAAGAATGGAGAAGACTCCTCCATCAACTGCATCCGGTCCGAGAAAAGTGACTGCAATAAGTTTCACCGGGGCAAAGAACCCAGCCCCTGCAAATGCATTCATCAGCATAGAAACAATGGCCATAGTTAAACCGGCCACCATTCCTCCTGTGGCCCCACCATAAACCAGAACCTTAGAGGTTAAATTATATCGACTTAATTGATTATCTTCCATGTATGTTGCCATAAAGCCTCCTCACATAAAGAACAGAAAGATTGTTCAAGCAAATCAAGGGCCACTGCTGTCTAAATTATGCATCAATTTTCAGTGAGTGCTTTGAATTAAAAGATCAGAAGAAAGAAAATAACCAGTGCACTTTACAGGAGGTTTCCTATGAAATTTAAATTCCTTATTCCTCTTACGATTCTCACTCTTTCATCTTTCTCATACGCCCAGACAAATTTAAGTGATGCTATAGATGAAAATGAAGTTGAAGCAGAAAAAGAACGAAGGGCGAACGAAGTTATTAATCAGCCTGATTCAATGGACGAGAATACAACTCCATCTACACTGGAGGAAAGGCAAAGAGAAGAGGAATGGAGGGAGGATTATGATGAAAATCAGGAAGATTACAGGATAGAGGAATGATGCGACCTTAAGAGTAGCTAAAGTTCACATGAATCATTGATGAAGATGATGGAAGTCATGCTCTTATCGCTTAAAAATGGGAAAATAAGGACCGGAGGACACATATGCTTAGCAAACCCAATATCTTAGTCTGTACTGATTTTTCCCCATTTTCAGATGATGCCTTGAAGGCAGCCGATAAACTGCGGGAACAATCCGGCGGAACCTTAAGTGTCCTGCACGTATCTGAGCATCCTGTTATTTGGGATTGGCTTCCAAGGGAAGGGTCACCTATTTCGCTGGACGAAGAAGTTGAAAAAGAGCTTCTTTCTTCATTACGGAAAAAGATTGAATCCCAAATGGCAAGATG
Organism: Bacteriovoracia bacterium; assembly: GCA_046566385.1. Taxonomy (GTDB): domain Bacteria; phylum Bdellovibrionota; class Bacteriovoracia; order Bacteriovoracales; family Bacteriovoracaceae; genus Peredibacter. Next base: position 17,390 of record JBKHWS010000013.1, read on the forward strand.
TGAAGTACAGGGTGAAAATCATATCTCTATGGGACTTCCCCATCAGGTTATATTGGAAGAAATTAATGCCCGAAATATTGATGTGGTTGTCATGGGTCATAAGGGCAAGACCGGAGGGACATTCAGAATTGGTAGTATGGCTGAAAAGGTTATTTCTTCCTCACCTATTCCGGTTTTGATCGTAAAGAGAAAATTTGAAATGAATAAAGTGGCCGCTCTTGTAGATCCCACTGCGCCTATGGAAAAGATTCTGAATTGGTCCGAAGAACTTTCTTTTCTTCTCTCCGCTAAACTTGAAGTCGTTTCACTGTTTCCAGACATCGCAGCGAGATACATTGGGATTGGAAAGATTGGTTTTTCCACAGAGCTCCTTTCCCTTGACCAGGAACAAAGGTCAGAAGTTATCAGGGAAGTTGAGGAGAGAATCAGAACGCATCTCGTACCCGAATCAAAAGCTGAAATAAAAGTCTTAATCACTGCTGAAAAGAAGCTCTCTTATCATATGAACAGTACCTTGATTAACGATAATGTTGATATGGCCATTATGAAAAGGCACCAGGCCGGCTTCCTCGAGAAAATACTCATAGGTTCAGAAACTCGCAGGATGCTGGAAATCTTTGAAGGAAATCTATTTATCCTTCCTCCTTAACTATCTCTCCCTGGGATTGAGATAATTTCATCTTCCTTAAGGATGAGAGAGGTTTTGAAAGACTCGCTTTCCTTTTTTAGAGTCTCATACATCCATTTTAAATCTCTTCCCTGGGCTATGCTAAGCTGAAAGTTTTTTATCTGCAGGCAAACCATTTCTATCCTTTCGAGTTTAAAAGGGAGAGAGAAAGTGATGAAGTACATTAAAGCTAAATCACTTCGATACTCTTCATAACCTCTGATCCCTTCATAATCATTGAAAAAGTCGCCGCATCCGTAGAAGACAGGGTGTCCTTTGTAAATTTCGAAAGGTCGTGGATGGTGCGAGGAGTGACCATGGATAACCTGAACTCCCACCTCATCAATGAGTTCATGAGCGAATTGAACCTGAGCAGGAGGTATCTCATACCCCCAGTTACTTCCCCAGTGAATGCTAGCAATGACGACATCTCCATCCCATTTATAATCATCAACCGTCTGCTTGAATTGATTCAAAGAGTTTCTTCCCAGGCCCTGGAGGAGGTTAACTCCTGGATTCCCTTCAGAAGCTTTCCAGGACTCCGGGACTCCGCTCGAGGGAAAACAGATTCCAAAAACTAGAATTCTTCTCCCTTGCCATTCACAAACTGCAGGAGCCCCTGCTTCCCTTGGCCCCTTACCTGCTCCTGTATGAAGAATCTGGTTTTCTTCAAGGTGAATCACCGTATCGGAAAGTCCCTTACTGCCCCAATCAAGCACATGGTTATTGGCCAAAGAACAGACATCAATATCTGCTGCTTTTAGAGCTCTTACATTATCAGGGTGCATTCGATAATGGATTCCCTTTTTCAGCGCATAGGAGCCACTCGTCGTTATTGTAGTCTCCAGATTTATTATTTTCAAATCAGGTTTTTTTCTTTTCCAAACTTCATGGCAATCCCCCCAGATGTAATGTGGAGACACATTCCGTGGAACTGGTCCATGAACAGCTTCGGCCAATTTTATATAGTCCCGGGCATCCTTTACGTAGCTCTCATGGATCAAGGGGTTAACTGAAGAGGGAAATATCTGGTCTATTCCCCTGCCAGTCATCACGTCCCCGCAAAGGAAAACTTTCATGGGTTCCTCCAAGAAGTCTTATCATATGAGCAAAAAGCGGAGCACAAGAAAGAGTTTTAAGTTTTGGATAATCATCCCGATTTATTTCTTGAAGGACAGGGTGACTGTCCGTCACAACGATTTCTTCAATCTGCTCATTTTTTAAAAGCACATCCCGGTTTGCGCAGAATATACCATGGGTCGAAAAGATTCTCACGGACGAAGCCCCTTTCTTATGGCAAGCATCGAGGGCCTTAAGGATCGTTCCTCCGGTACTTATCATGTCATCGTAGATGAGTACATTTTTACCTTCTATCACGTCACTGATGTGTTGGCCGTACAAGCCTTCCGAAGTCCGGTACTTTTCAATAAATCCAGATTTAATTTCTTCACCTGTGGTTAACTGCAACTGACCTCTAAATTTCTCCGTTCTCTTAATTCCTCCGATATCAGGAGAGAAAATGACCAAATTCTTTAGATTCATGTGAGTTGCATGAATGTATTTAATGAACAAGGGAGCGGCTTCCAGATTGATGGCTGGACAGTGGTAAGCGTTTTCAAAGGCTGGAATATTGTGCACATCAAGTCCAAGCACTCTTTTAACTCTTACCAGTTCCACCAGTTCGGCGAGATACCTGTTTGTAAGAGGATCAAAGGGTTCTTTCCTAAGGTCAGACCTGGCATAACAGATATAGGGGATAGCAACGGTAAGGGAACGGGCCCCCTGGTCTTTTAAAGATGACAGCAAAAAATACAACTCACAGATCTTATCATGGAGGGAGGATCCGTTGTCACTGCCAAGGGAATGAAAGACAAAGACGTCATGTCCCTCAACTTTTTCCAGAGGATGAATTTTCATTTCTCCATCCGGAAATTTCTTTTCCTCCAACTGGGAAAGCCGCAGGTCTAACTCATCACATACTTTCTCGGCGATGCTTCTGGTGCGGCCGATGGCAAAGATTTTCATATTCTCCTCATGCTACTCGACGTTGTCTTTCCCGGGAATTGAGGATCTCTATTACTTCATCGTCGGACACCTGGGGGAAGTCATAAAAAAACTGTCCCACGCTGAAGAACGCTGCCGGTGTGTCCAGAAGCACGAGTTCGTCAACCAAGTGCTCAAGTTTATGGGCAGCGCTTACTGAAGAGACCGCAGCGGCGAGTACTATTTTCGCAGGTCCATGGGCACGAACTTCATGAACAGCTGATAAAGTAGTGGCGCCGGTTGCAATTCCGTCATCGACAAGAATCACAATGCGATCCTTCATATCGGTTTCTTTTAATCCGTATCGGTTCCGTCGCTCTTTAAGAACTTCCATTTGTTTTGCCGCCGCTTCATGAATGTATGATTCCGGAATCCCATATTCTTCTACATAATTGTCTCTCCAGATGTATCCGGAAAGCCCTACAGAACCAATAGCGAACTCTTTATTCTGAGGAGAGGGAATCTTATGAACCAGAACCGCTGTTAGTTCTGCATTAAGCCCCTCTGCGAGGATCTTTGCCATCGGCATGGCCCCTCTTGGGATTCCGGCCACTAGAACGTTTTGATCTTTATAGTGTTTAAGCTTATCCAAAAGAAGCCAGGCCGAGGATTCACGATCTCTAAAAGTCATATATTCCTCCTGATGCTGCATTTTAGTCTGCATATTCAGTGCCAGTTGCCGGCCTAATTTACTGTTAAGTCAGCTACGGACTGATATATGTCAGTGCCTAAGCAGTTGGCACGAGTGAGAATATGATCCATGAAATATGAGTTTATAAAAAGTTTTGATGAAATTAGTATGCTTGATCTTCCACTGGTTGGAGGCAAGAACGCATCCCTTGGAGAGATGTACCGGGTGCTCCGGAAGGAAGACATAAACATCCCTGATGGCTTCGCAGTCATAACAGATGCTTTTACGAAACTACTCGAAGAAAAAAACATCTCAGAATTTATCTTTAACAGTCTTGATTCTTTAGACGTGAGGGATGTTGGGAAATTAAAAGAGACAGGAAAGAAAATTCGGGAGGCAATGCAGTCCTCAGGTCTTCCGGAAGAGGTAGCAGCTGAAGTCCGTAAGGCCTACAGAGAACTTTGCAAAAGGACAGGGATAGATAACCTTGATGTTGCAGTCCGGTCTTCGGCGACTGCAGAAGATTTGCCTGAGGCTTCTTTCGCTGGTCAGCAAGAAACCTTCCTCAATGTAAGAGGTGAGGAGGAACTGTTAAAAGCAACACTCAATTGTTTTGCCTCCTTATACACTGATCGTGCTATCAGCTACAGACACAACAATAAGATTGAACATCGTAAGGTTAAGCTCTCAGTGGGTATTCAGCAAATGATTCGTTCTGACCTTGCCTCCTCTGGCGTCATCTTCACACTCGACACAGAATCGGGCTCAAGAAATGTCATCCTCATAACCGCCTCCTGGGGACTAGGAGAAAACATTGTCGGTGGGAAAGTTGATCCGGATGAATATCTCGTACTGAAGCCCCTCCTTAGTAAATCAAAAGACCCCGTTATCAGAAAGAAAATTGGGAAGAAGCATATCAAGATGGTTTATTCAGAAGAAAATGGAAAGAGCACAAAAGATATAGGGGTACCTCCTGAGGAACAGAACTCATTTTGTCTTTCACTTGAAGAGATGAAAACTCTTGCAAAGTGGTCATACTCAATTGAAAAGTACTATTCAAAACTAAATCATCGAGACATGCCAATGGACATAGAATGGGCCAAGGATGGAAAGACGGGAGAGCTTTTTATTCTCCAGGCCCGTCCAGAGACGGTCCATGCCAATTTTGGTCTCAAAGAAGTCGAAATCATGAGCCTCGATGAAAGTTCTAAAATTCTGTTGAAGGGAAAGGCTGTTGGTTCAAAAATAGGATCGGGACCAGTAAAAATTGTTCGCAGTTCTTCTGAATTATCTGAGTTTAAGGAAGGAGAAGTTCTGGTAACAGAGATGACAGATCCTGATTGGGAGCCAGTCATGAAAAAAGCTGCTGCAATTATAACCGATCGTGGAGGAAGAACTTGTCATGCTGCCATTGTAAGCAGGGAACATGGTGTCCCTTGTATTGTAGGAACGGGAAAGGCAACAACAACACTTCAGGATGGCCAGGAAGTAACTGTTTCCTGTGCGGAAGGAGAAGAAGGCCTAATCATGGAGGGCAAACTTCCCTACTCCATTAAAAAGATTGATTGGTCTTCTGCAAAGAAAACACGAACAAAAGTTATGGTAAATCTCGGCAATCCTGATATTGCTTTCAAGACAGCTTTGATGCCGGTGGATGGTGTTGGACTTGCTCGCCTGGAATTCATTATTGCTGAACATGTTAAAGTTCATCCAATGGCACTGGTGAACTTTAGTAAAACATCTGAAAAGACCAGAAATGAGGTTTCCAGAGTTATTAAAGGATATGAAGAGATGCCAGTACAATATTTTATAGATCGTCTTGCTGAAGGTATTGCGACCCTATCGGGTGCCTTTTACCCTCGTCCTGTAATCGTCCGACTGTCTGACTTCAAAACAAATGAATATGCACACCTTTTAGGTGGCGAGGAATTTGAACCGAAAGAAGAAAATCCTATGATTGGGTTCAGAGGGGCTTCCCGTTACTATCATGAAAAATACCGGGAGGGTTTTGCTCTCGAATGCAAGGCCATAAAATATGTCAGAGATGAAATGGGACTTTCTAATGTTAAAATAATGATTCCTTTTTGCCGTACCGCGAATGAAGGGAAACGAGTAATTGAAGAGATGAAGAAAAACGGACTTGTCCAGGGAGAAAATGGCCTGCAGGTTTATGTCATGTGTGAGATCCCTTCAAATGTACTTGAGGCAGAGGCTTTCGGGGAAGTTTTTGATGGGTTTTCCATAGGATCAAACGACTTGACTCAAATGACTTTGGGAGTAGATCGTGATTCAGAATTAGTTAGTCACCTCTTTGATGAACGTGATCCAGCTTCGCTTAAAATGCTTGACCTTGCCATTCAAGGAGCTAAAAAAGCACAAAGACCGATTGGAATTTGTGGACAAGCTCCAAGTGATTATCCAGAGGTAACAGAGTTTCTGGTTGATCGGGGAATAGATTCTATCTCTCTTAGTCCTGATTCTGTTCAAAAAGCCTTTGAAATTATCAGTAAAGCAGAATCAAAAAAACTTTATACCAGGGAAACTGGCCACGATGAAAATTACAGTATTTGATACTCACACTTTTGAAAGGCCCTATTATGAAGAGACAAATCTCGGGTATACTCATGACATGAAATTCATAGAGGCTCGCCTGACAGAACAAACGGCCATTCTGGCACGAGGATCTGAATGTGTCTGCGCCTTTGTAAATGATATAATCAATGAGAAAGTTATAAAAATCCTCTCAGAGGAAGGAATCCGGCTGATTGCCTTAAGGTCAGCAGGATTTAATAACGTAGATCTGGAAGCTGCTGCCAGACATGGAATAAAGGTCGTAAGAGTCCCGGAATATTCCCCCTATGCCGTAGCTGAGCATGCTGTAGCTCTCATTTTATGTTTAAATCGCAAGATTCATCGGGCCTCTACCCGAGTGCATGAGGGTAACTTTTCCCTTAATGGACTGGTGGGGTTTGATCTTCATGGAAAGACCGTTGGAATTATCGGAACCGGTAAGATTGGATCAATTCTGGCAAAAATCATGCTCGGCTTTGGATGTAACGTTCTCTCTTACGACCAGTCAGTATCTCCTGAACTTCAAAAACTTGGAGCAAAGTATGTGGAGCTTGATGAATTATTGAAAGAATCAGATATCATCTCTCTGCACGTGCCTCTCAATCCAGAGACACGTCACATGATCGATGCCAGGGCCCTTGCCACAATGAAAAAAGGCGTCATGCTTATTAACACCGGTAGAGGGGCACTGATTGATACAAAGGCCTTGATCGCGGGACTAAAATCCGGTCATGTTGGCCATGCAGGACTCGATGTGTATGAAGAAGAAGAAGGTATCTTTTTTCAGGACTTGTCAGGAGAAGTCATACAGGATGATACTCTTGCAAGACTTTTAACTTTTCCCAATGTCATTTTGACTTCACACCAGGCCTTCCTTACCAAAGAGGCCCTCCAGAACATTGCAGATACTACTTTTTTCAATATTAAGCAGTTTGAAAACAATCAAAAACTTGAAAATGAAGTCTGCGCCAGAGTTCACTTGAAAAAATCTTAAAAACTGCCCGTCTATATTTTTGTTCTTAACTATCCCTCATAGGAAGTTTGAAAAGCATCATCTTCAACTCTTTTGAAGGCAGCCCTTCCATCCGCAACCTTTTCTCCATTGAGAACTAGAGTCCATTCAATGGGAACTGTTTCACAAATCATCGCACTCATTCCGCAGTACTTTGTCTGAGAAAGCTCTACCGCCCGTATGGCAGCATCGATTTCAATGGATCCTTCCAGATGGAAAACCAGTTCTATCAGATCAAAAATAACCGGATGACGGTGAGAACTTGAAGGCACTTTAGATTCCACCTTAAAGGAGTCAATGAATTGATGATCTCTTTTCAAAAGTCCAATAACATCCATCCCTGCACAGGCCGCCAGGCTCGCCAGGAAAACCCTCTTAGGATTGGGGCCATTATGATGACCCAGAGGAGTTGTGGCATCCATGGGAACACTAAACCCCTCTGCCCTTCCATCAAATGCCATTCCATCTTTCCAAATAACGACAGCTTCCATAGAAACTCCTGTTATACATTCTCTTTGTTATTTTCCTTCTACGGGAAGAAAGTGCATAGATGATCAATATCAGTATACGACGCTCAAAAGTCAGGAAATATCTTTTAAGAGGACACCGACGATGTAGGCCAGAAGAGCTGCAGTTCCACCCAGGAAGAGGGTCTTTAATCCTGAAATCCACGCTTTCTCAACTGACCAGAAGCTTTTCAAGGATCCCAGCAGAAAAAAAGCTGCTGCGGTCATAAGCATTGACCAGGTGAATGATTGATTCGCCTTAAATAAGAATGGTAAAAGCGGGATTAAACCAAAGAGTAGAAAAGAAATGAAAGTAATAGAGGCAGCTTTGAAAGGTCTTCTTAAATCCTCTGGGATTCCATACTCTTCTGAGAGCATTGTTTTAATCCACAATTGCCGGTCATCAATAATGACATTCGTTATTTCTTCCAGCAGTTTTCCCTCAAAACCTTTCTTCTTGAAGATTTGTCTGACTTCTTCTTTCTCTCCTTCCGGATTCCTGGCTATTTCATGTTTCTCGAATTCTGTTATTAAGCACTTCTGATCATACTCAGATTTGGTTCCCATATAGTTACCAGCGGCCATGGAAAAACCATCAGCAAGAACATTTGAAAGACCAAGGATCATGACCGTCACTTCAGAGAGCTCAGCTCCGCTGACTCCTGCAACGATGGCAAAAGTTGTAACTATGCCATCAGATCCACCATAAATGATATCTCTTATCTCATTATTAAATGTTTTATTCTGGAGCCTTTGCTCAATAGCTTCAGAAGAGTGCTCATGCAGGTAGGACTTTGGAAATTTCTTTTTCATTTTATTCTTAAAAAACTTCCTTGATACTATCTATCTGGCTCGTTGTGGTTTTATCATCGTAGCTCTCCCGCCTGGAGTTGATCGCATTTATAAAGAAAATGAGACCAAGAAGACCATGGATGGCAGCATCTCCTCCAGTATAATCAAAAAGAACTGCAAACATAAGCTCTAAATCCAGGAACCTTAATAAAGTGATCATTAAGGCACTAAGGATGAAAACTATGCCCAGAGTGAAATTTATCAAAAAGATTGTTCTCTTTTTATCCGACATGGCGGCCCACAAGGAAAGTACGGATGCCAGTAAAAGAAAGAATGCATCCAACTGATAGCTAGGTCTTAAAAGTGATTCTCGGGTAAACATAAAAAATATTGAGACCATCAGAAGTATCATACCGAAGACAAAATTTATCGGTCTTGAAGTTTCGGCGTTGAATTTTTCAAAGCCTGGAACCTGTCTTATTTTTGCCATTGCTCCTCCTATTGAAGGGAGATTGATTTTGACTTGGATATTTCCTTCATCAGCTCAGCGGCGTAGGCTTCATTCCTTGCAGCTATATCCTCAATTGAAATGATACCTTTTATGTGATCCGACTCATCCACTACCGGAATCCTCCTGACGCGATTCCGCTCCATCAAATGGATACATCTTTCAAGAGGAGTATCTTCTGTGACTGTAACTGCGGGAACCGTCATAACTTCTGCTGTTTTCATCTCAAGAGGATTAAGGCCTTCACCAATGGTTCTCACGGTAATATCTCTGTCTGTAATGACTCCTGCGATAACATCTGACTTTCTGTCAATGACGGGAATTTCCCCACAATCAAATTTAATCATCAAATTTGCCACTTCTTGAATACTGGAGTCGGGATAACAAGTGACTGGATTTTTCTTCATTATCTCGCGGGCCGTTTCCATAATTTCTCCTTTAGCTTACTGACCATGGATACATAAAATATTTCCATCAGGATCCTTAAACCAGGCTGCCTTCATATCTTTCATTACGTGAATGTCTCCCTCCAGCCTGGAATCAGGGAAATCATAATGTTCAAAAGTGATTCCTTTATCCTTCAACTCTTTAACTTCCTTCTCCAGGTTATTACCCGCTTCCCAGGTAAGGCTTGTTGCTTTATTTGTGCCTGCAAATTCCGATTCATAAACTTCAACTGTGGTGTGACCACATTTATAATGCTGAACGTACTCATTTCCTCCCCCGGTTGGACGAAGGCCCAGCTTTTTCTCATAAAACTCTCTGGCCTCTTTTATATTCTTCACTGCAATAGTAGGAATGGTATCGATTGTACTTAGCATAAAAACCTCCTTAACCTTTCTCCATTTTACTTCTTCAGTACAATGACCTCATCTTTGCTTTAAAAGAATATTTAATGACCAACTAAAATGGATTTCTCATTCTAATTGTTATAAAAGCAACAGTATGTACAAGTGGATCTTCTCCCGTCCCAAGCATCAGTTTTTATTTGCCTTGTCATTCTTGCTCCTGGGCGCATTTTTCAAGTTTACCTATGAGCTCCATGACGAGGAAGATATAGCGCTCTTCGATCAATACGCACTTTATTTTGTCCTTAGCATCAGAAAGGATTATCTCAATGGACCGGCTGTTGATGTCACTGCCTTAGGCTCTTATACTGTGCTGACAATTCTGACCGTTTTCGCCGTGATCATATTTCTTGCCTTAAAAGATAAGGCTGCCGCTTTGCAGATCAGTCTCGCTTCTCTGGGGGCTGGTTTGTTGTCCGCGCTTTTGAAAGGCATCATTGAAAGAGAAAGACCTGAAGGTATCTCAAAACTTGTGACTGTATCAAGTTACTCATATCCCAGCGGTCACTCACTGGCAGCTGCAGCTTTTTTTCTCTCTCTTACTTATCTCATCACAAGGCACACTGAAAGTTACAGAAGGAGAATGTTTGTTTATGCGTTCTGCTTTTTTGTCATCATGCTGGTAGGTTTTTCCAGAATATATCTCGGCGTTCATTATCCAAGTGATACTTTCAGCGGAATCATGTTTGGAAGTGCCTGGTCACTGTTCCTTGCCAGTATCTTTTCTTACTACGAGGTCCGCTACTCCGGCTCATTAAAGTACTGAGAGACAATAAAACTTACGGGGAAACTGACTACTTCTCTCCAGTAATATTCAAGATCCTTATACCACTGTGGATCTTCGCTCCTGCAGGTCATGATAAGCGCCTCAATCCAGTAGTAGTAGTAATGAGGATGAATCTTCATGCCTTTGGCAGAATGAGTTCTGGCAATTCGTAGGACTTGAATTCTGGCGTTTTCATTTTTGCTATCCAGGAAGTCCATAAGAAAGTGCAAACCGTGCATCAAGGCCTTCTCCTGATGTTCAAAGTCTGTCTGGACAAAATAGTCTTTAATCTTCGGATTCAGGAAAAAAAGATTGGTGTAAAATGAATGGGCAAACCCAGGCAGACGGGAAACCCTGCTAAATGAGTCCCGGACAATCTTAACCTTATCCTGCCATGTTTTTTTTCTTTCTCGGGCCATAATTCATTGTCGTCAAATCGGGGAAAATTTCCATGATAAAAATCATCCCCCTTACGAAAGTTCCTTCTGAAGGGAATCGTCCTTAAGGTTAAAATTAAAAACGGTGCCCTCCTGAAAGGTATAAACCTTCCCCCGAAACCCTATTTTGCCTTCGGGCTCCCAGCTTCTATCAACTCTGATTACCAGGAAGTCTTTATCCAGAGAAACCGTCAGCCAGTGATTCTGAAAACGAAGGACCAGATCCACTCCTCCTAGTTCATCTGGCAATTGAGGGTTAAACCAAATGATTCCATCATCAACTTCCATACCGGTAAAGCATCTTTGTACTATATCCACAGTACCGGCCATGGCCCCTAAATGGATTCCTTCACTGGTTGTTCCTCCTTGAATATCTGCGACATCACTTAAGAGGGCTTCTTTAAATATCTTCCAGGAATGCCTCCGGTCTGACCGGGAAAGTACCCAAGCGTGGACAATTCTGCTGAGGGAGGAGCCATTTGAAGAATGAGATAAATAGTAATCAATATTTTTGGGGATCCAACCCGGATCAAAAGAATAACCGAGCCACTCAAACCCCTCTTTGATCTCTTCGGAAGTAAAAAGATAGAATAACATCAAGACGTCGGCTTGCTTATTGACCTTATAGTTATTTACTGAATCCCCTTCTGCTTCAAGGATTCGATCAAGTCTTTGAAGATCGGCATACTTTTTCCCATATCCTTCCCAGTCAAACTCTTTGAGTTTTTCAAAACCTTCGAACTGAGAAATGATGCCATCTTCCTGCAGTGGAATAAAGATGTTACGGCTGACGTGCTCCCAGTGAACCAGATCACCACAAGTAATCCCAACGGCGTTCATCAGCTCATCTCTTCGGGACGAAGCAAGTGGAACAAGAGCTTCTAATCCTTTTCTGATTGACCAAGAGGCAAGATAATTAGTGTAGGCATTATTGTTAAGACCAAGTTCATCAGTGTCAGGATATTGAGTGTGGAATTCATCAGGACCTACAATGCCCTTTATCTCGTATCGCCCTTTATCGGCATTGAAGGAAACAGCGCTGATCCAGAATTGGGCAATCTCGAGAACCATCTCTGCGCCATGGAGTGACATGAACTCCCGGTCATTTGTTACCTCGAAATACTTAATGATATTATAAACGATGGCCCCATTAAGATGCCGTTGCTTGTAAGTATTATCAGGGATCCAGTTACCGGATACAGGATTTAAATGAATGACCTGACTTTCTTCCCTTCCATCACTTCCACTCTGCCATGGGTACATGGCCCCCCCAAACCCATTTTCTTTGGCGAGCCGTCTCGCTTCATCCAGTCGCCTGTACCTGTACATGAGCAGGGATACTGCCAGTTCAGGCATCCGGAAATAAATAAAAGGAAAGATAAAAGTTTCATCCCAGAAGATATGCCCTCTGTAGGCTTCACCATGAAGGCCTCTTGAAGGAACGCTGACATCTCTTCCAATGGAGTTATGAGAAACCGTTTGCAAGAGGTGAAAGATATGAAGCCTTAGAATGCTATTTTCCTGAGGCATTCCTCTCAAGGTGATATTAAAACGGTCCCACAAAAACTTCCAGGCATGCATGTGCGCTTTTAAAAGATCATCAAACCTTTCGAGTTCATGGTTAAGCTTCCTCGCCGCATCGAGAGGATTACTGATCGCAAAATCGTGAGAAGTATAAATAGTCACAACTTTTTCAATTGTTGCTGTTCGATTCTCTCTCACTTTAAATCTCAGGCCTTGACCGACCTTTTCCTCTTCAAAAATATTTTTCCGTTCAAGGGGAAGAGGAACCTGATGCTCATACCCTTTGGTTCTGGATACCATGGTCATGGACACTTGAGACTGCAATGTCTTAACATTAAGAAAAACAGCATCTTCAGTTGCAAGTCCTGCATCTTCGACTTTGAGATGTTTACTGGTAAGACTTCTGTATCTTTTGACTCCATGGTTGATCACGGAACCATCAATAATTGATCTGACTTCAACTATGCCTTGCCAGTTGACAGGCTTTAGACAAAATTTGATCGCACAGACATGGGGATTTGCCATACTGACGATTCTCTCACTCTCAACAATTGTTTCCTTATTCTCTGTTTTGAATACAAAACGTCGTTTGAGAACGCCCTCCATCATATTGAGCACCTGATGAAACTCTAAAATTTCAACTTCATGAAGGGAAAACCAGTCCCCGTCATCAATTCGAAAATCTAAACATGTCCAGTCGGGCCAGTTAACCAGGTCCTCATTTTCGATTATTTTCCCTTTGATAACTGTTTCTGCCCTGTCATATCCTCCTCCAAGATAAGTTCCGCTATAACGGTCATCTCTTGATGATGATTCTTCACGTGCTCCCCTGGTCGCAATATAACCATTTCCCAAAGTACAGAGGGTTTCTCTCAGTTTCTCATTTGAGGATGTCCAATCATTAAACTCTAAAGTCCATTCAGTCATCTTTATGGCCCCATTCTGCTTAAGAGTAATTCCAGAAACTTTTTAGTGTGGTCAGGGTCTTTGAGATAGTAGCTGGCAAAGGTTGGTCTCCTTTCGGATGCAACCAGGATCGGAATACCCGGGTAAGCTATGACAACAAATGCATCTTCATCTGTTTTACCATCTCCAAAATAAAGTGGAGGCTTTGATTCCTGGTTAAAGTTTAGAACTTCATAAAGCTTCAGAAGGGCCTTCCCCTTGTTCCAGTCAATGGCCGGAACAAGTTCAAGAACTTCTTCACCGGGTTTCAATTTTAGTTTCTTGTGATGCTTAGAAGAATCATTCACATCAGACAGAATAGAAGGAACCTTTTCCCTATCCTGAACCATCCTGTAATGGAGTGCTAAACCAAACTTCTTTCTTTCTATGACAACCCCTTGTACGCCCTTGAATTTTTTCGTCAGCTCATCTTGGGCCTCATCCAGCTCCGGTATGGCCGAACGGGCCTCTTTAACATCATAGTGATAATCATTTGGACCGGTTATTTCAAACCCGTGGCAGGCGACATAGTAAACATCCGGCAGATTGATCAGACTTCTTATAACTTCAGTATCCCTTCCTGTGATAATACAAACAGGAATTTTCTTAGCAAGAGCGCCAATGACATCAGTAATGCCTTCCAGGGGCCTTGCCTGAGACGGCTCTTCTACAATGGCCGAAATGGTTCCATCGAAATCAAGAAATAAAAAATAATTATTTGCCTGGGATAGAATTTTCTCCGCGGAAGCAAGAGCATCAGGAAGCTGTAACATGTGGGCCGCTTCATCTATCTCCCACAGGGATGTCACTACCTTATGGGCCCCTGCTGCCTTTAAATCCTCCATTCCCTTTTTATCTCCGTTAACACGAATACCGATGACTCTTCCAAAATCTCCTTTCTTGCCGGCCTCTATGCCTGAAAGAGCATCCTCCACCATGACACAATGTCGCGGTCCCGTGTGCAAGAGCTTTGCGGCTTCGATGAAATAATCCGGCTCTGGTTTCCCCCGGAGATTTCTCCCATGTGCCACATCAGGATCCACCACTGCTGAGAAATATTTTGCCATACCAGTCTCTTCAATAATCATGCGACAATTTCTACTGGAAGAAACCACGGCCATAGGTACTGAATGTTCTTTTAACTTATGGATGAAACTGAGGCTGTCAAAAATCACGCCCGGACCTTCGCTTTTTAAAGACTTCTGATAATAACTGTCTTTAATAAGACCGAGCCCAATCACTGAATCATAATTTCCTCCCTCTGATTCATCCCCTTCAGGGAGCTCTATCTTTCTGGACGCGAGGAAGCTTCTGACACCATCGTAACGGGGCTTCCCATCAAGATATTTCCGGTAATCTTCGTCAGTGATAAAGTCTCTCAGATCCTCATCTTTCCTGGTTTCCCCCCTTCTCTTTACGAGGAATTCGTTAAACATCTTCTCCCATGCTCTGGCATGGAGTTCCTGGGTCTGAGTCAGCACTCCATCGAGATCAAAAATATAAGCATTAAATTCATTTTCCATCAGTGCCATTTCCTCTCTTCTTCAATTTTTAAAATGCGATCGAGTTTTTCCTGTTGACGGTCAAGTTGTGAAGAAATCTTATCCACTTTTTTCTTCAACTCTTTTTTCTCTATTCCGTTTATTTTATTCGCCATCCAGAAGAATATTTCTCCTCTGGTTATTCCATAGCCATTCTTTCGACAAAACCATTTATGGATCTCATTAATAAGAATAGCTGTGGCCCCAATAGGTACCATCAGCATCCAGCTCTCAATTGGGAGAGGTGCAAAGGAAAGAAAGTCTTGGGTAAAGCTCCAATAGAGAGAACCTACGTGAACAGCGGTGGCAACGAAGGTAAAAAGCACCCACTTATTCGAGAAAAGATTTGTTTTAAAAATAGATTCATTCTCTCTCCTGCAGTTAAACAGCTGGAAGATTTGCAGAAGGACCAGAGTGGTAACGGCAGTAGTCCTTGCCTCTATCAAGTTCCCTGGATTCCGTCTTAAGTCCCATAAGAACACCCCTAGCGTACAAATGGTAAACCATATCCCTATGAGGATTGTTCTTTCAACCAGGGGCCAGTTCATGACTCCTTCCTGGGGAGAGCGCGGTGGTTTAGAATACAATTCCTTATTTCCTTTTTCGAAGGCAAGGGCAACATCTTGAATGCCATTGGTGACTACATTAATCCAGAGGATTTGCGCCGGTAGCAGGGGTAATGGCAGGACCATGACAAGAGAAGAGAGGATAATCATAACCTGTGCCGCACCTGTACTCAGGAGAAAGTAAGTGGCCATGCGGATATTTCTGAAGGCCGTTCGGCCAGCTTTTACAGCTTCGAAGATACTTGAAAAGTTATCATCAGTGATCACCATGTCACTGGACTCTTTGGCCACGTCTGTGCCTGACTTTCCCATGGCAACACCCAGATGAGCAGACTTCAATGCAGGAGCATCATTCACCCCATCTCCTGTAACTGCAACAATCTCTCCTTCATCCTTTAAAAATTCTACGATTCTGAGTTTCTGACTCGGTTCAACTCTCGCAAAAACATTTGTCTTCTGAATGGTGTCTCTCAATTCATATTGATTCATTACTTTAAGTTCATTACCAGTCACTGCTTCCGTCGATTTGCCTATCTTTATCAGATTAACTTTTCTTGCGATGGCAGCAGCTGTCTTCCGGTGATCCCCAGTAAGCATCATGACTCGGATCCCTGCTTGATGACACATTTCTATGGCATCAAGGGCCTCTTTTCTTGGTGGATCCAGAAGCCCTAGGGCCCCTGTGAAGATTAATGAGGAGGTATTGCCTGCTTTCAATTCATTAACAACTTCATCTCCATATCCAATGGCCAGTGCCAGAACTCTCAACCCATCATCGGCCATACGGTCGATGATTCCAAACGTACTTTCCGCATCTAAATCTTTTTCACTTCCGTCTTCTTTCATGAATGATCGGCACATGTTAAGGATTCTCTCCGGAGCACCTTTAACAAACATAATTTTCTCATTCTTATTTTCACGATCGATATGGATGCTCGCCGAATATCTCTCTTCGGTTTTAAAAGGAATGGAATCAATCTGGTCAAATCGCTCAAAAAGCTTATCCGTTCCAAGTCTTTGTTCTTCTGCCGCAATCCTCATGGCAACATCCATGGGATCCCCTTGCCAGCTCTCTTCTTTATAGACTACTCCGTTGTTTAGGGAACCTCCGGCCAAAGTATAAAATAAGGCCTTGTTGTTTTCAGGTCTTAATCTCTTTTTGTCTGAATTTCTTTTAATCTGGTTATCAGTCATGATTTCAGTGACTGTCATCTTATTCTGGGTGATTGTTCCGGTTTTATCGGACAGTATCACTGTTGTGCTTCCTAACGTTTCAACAGCAGGTAGCTTTCGGATAATGGCCCCTTTGCGGGCCATCCGTTTAACTCCGATGGCAAGTGCAATACTCATGACTATCGGAAGACCTTCCGGAATCGCTCCTACTGCCAGGGAGACACTTAAGAGAAACATATCTTCAACTGTTCTTCCACTTAGCACTCCAATACTAAAACAAAGGAGGATGACGAAGAACAGAACGATGACAATCCATTTTGCCATTTTGGCCATTCTGGCCTGAAGAGGGGTCCCGGTGTGGGCCACTCTCCTCACATCTTCAGCAATTTTTCCAATTTGTGTCAGTTTTCCGGTTCCAATGACAATTGCTTCAGCAGAGCCTGATGTCACTGAAGTTCCCATGAATAAAAGATTTTCCATTTCCGAGACCGGAAGGCTTTCCTTATTTACCGCCTGTGCCGTTTTTGCTACCGGCACTGATTCACCGGTAAGAGCAGCCTCACTGACGTGAAGTGAGCGATTTCTTAGAATCCGGGCATCAGCAGGGACGACTTTCCCTTCCTCAAGTTTGACAATGTCTCCTGGGACTATCATCTCAACAGGAGTTTCCTTATACTTGCCATTTCTTTTAACTAAGGCCTTCGGGGAAACCATGCTCATTAATGCTTTTATGGAATTTTCCGCCTTATACTCCTGAAAAAAACCAATTGTAG
This sequence comes from Bacteriovoracia bacterium, assembly GCA_046566385.1. Taxonomy (GTDB): domain Bacteria; phylum Bdellovibrionota; class Bacteriovoracia; order Bacteriovoracales; family Bacteriovoracaceae; genus Peredibacter. The sequence goes on from JBKHWS010000013.1 coordinate 34,693, forward strand.
CATTTATAACCAGAATCACAGCGATGATGATCGTGTCATCCCATCTTTCCAGCCAGCTGGTAATAATCATAGAGAAGAGAAGCACGTAAATAAGAGGACTTTGGAACTGCTTTAAGACAACTTTCCAGGGACTGACCTTGATTTCTTCTCCGATTGTATTATGTCCAAAATGACTGAGACGATTTTGTGCTTCGTCTTCTGTCAGTCCTTCTTCACTCGTCCCCAATTGATCAAGTACTTCCGTTTTTTTTAAACTATACCATTCAGTTTCAGTATTCATTCCTTCCATGGCTCCCCCTGCTCGTACCAAGCATAGCTGCATGTGGATCAATGCTAAATGACGGCCGCAAAAAAAAAATCAGGCGAGAGCGATACGGACGATGATTCCAAGCAAGGTACAAGTGCCAAGGATAGTGAAAAGACCTTTTTTAAATTTAAACTGAAGAATCAATGCCACCATGCAAATACCTGTGGCAAAAAAATCAATGGAGGTGAAAATCGGATATTCAAAATCAAGAATGCCCCATTTCACTTCATTTGAACTCATGAATAGTGCTTTCAAGACGAACCAAAGAGAAAGATTAAAGATGACCCCTACAACAGAGGCGGTAATGGCCTTAAGGGCATCAGAAAAAACTTTCTGTCCCCGGATGAATTCAACATAAGGGGCGAAAGTAAATATCCATAAAAAGCAAGGAGCAAAAGTCATCCACGTTGTAAGAACTGACCCAATGAAAGCCGAAAGATAGGGCGAAGGGACGTCAGGAAATCTCCATGCTCCCATGAAGCCTACAAACTGAACGACCTGGATGAGTGGACCAGGTGTCGTTTCGGCCATCGCAAGCCCATCAAGCATCTCGGTTCCGATCAGCCATCCATAAACTTCAACTGCTTTTTGAGCAATATAGCTTAAGGCCGCATAGGCTCCACCAAATGTAACCATCGACATTTTACTGAAAAATAAATTCTGAATATGAAAAGTTGATTCCGTTCCGAAAATCATGGCAGTAAGAATGATAGGAGCGACCCATACACTTATCCAAACTGTAAGTGTTTTAAGTGTTTCTTTTAAAGGAGGCCTTTTGACTTCGGGCATTTCAGTAACGAGTTCATGACGAGCAAAAAATTTACCGTAAAAGACTCCGATTACTCCTGACATAATAACAACAAGAGGAAAGGCGAGATTAAAGAAGAAAAGCGAAATAAAAGCAAAGGTTGCCATCCCCCAATAAAAGGGACTTTTAAGAGATTTTTTTGAAATCCTGTAGAGGGCGGCAGTAACTATAGCAATGATGGCGGGTTTCATCCCATAGAAAAGCCCTTGCACAAAAGGGACATCATTGAAAATAACATAGAGGTAAGAAAGAAGAAGAATCGAAAGAAAACCTGGGAGAACGAAAAGACCCCCGGCTATGAGACCTCCCCTCCACTTATTCATGATCCAGCCCATGTAAGTGGCCAGTTGCTGGGCCTCAGGTCCAGGAAGGAGCATGCAAAAATTCAAAGCATGAAGGAATCTTTCTTCAGAGACAATTTTTTTCTCTTCGACAACGAGTTTGTGGATGACAGCAATCTGGCCGGCAGGTCCCCCAAAACTATGGGCGGCAACATGTCCCCACACTTTAAATTGATCTTTTAAAGAAACCTTTTCCACAATTCTTTTCCTTTTACCTGTCTTTACAAGTTACGATATGAGTTATTCATGGTCAAATAAACGAGTATGATTATTCAAACTCTCATTATCATTACTGCTTTTCTTGCCTCCATTCTCACGTTCTTTTCTGGTTTCGGATTAGGGACGATCCTTCTTCCGGCCTTTGCTCTATTTTTTCCCCTGACTATAGCCGTCGCTATGACAGGCATTGTTCACTTCACAAATGGTGTCTTTAAAGTCATTCTCCTCAGGAAAGACATTCATTTTCCGGTCCTCTGGAGATTTGCCTTACTCGCCATTCCCGCTGCATTTTCCGGTGCCTGGATTCTCACGCAACTCGGAGAACAGCCTCCCCTGATAACTTACACCCTTTTGAAAAAAGAATTCTCCATCTCTCCGTTAAACCTCATTATTGGATTACTGATGATGAGCATGGTTATACTGGAAATTGTGCCTTCATTAAAGAAAGTGAATGTCTCAAAAAAATGGCTGCCACTCGGAGGGGCCATCAGTGGATTTTTTGGCGGTCTTACCGGACATCAGGGAGCCTTCAGGTCCATGTTTCTGGTCAGGGCCGGACTTTCCAAGGAACAATTCATTGCCACGGGCTCTGCTTTTTCTTTTTTTGTAGATATAACCCGCCTCTGGGTTTATTTCAGTAAGCTCAAAGGAACGGCAGTTGAGCAAAATATTGTCTTCCTTCTGTTAGTTGTATTTTCTGCAATCTCAGGTGTTATTCTGGGAAAAAAAATTCTTAAAAAAGTCGAGTTCACTTTAATTCGAAATATTGTGGCCAGTGGAATCTTTCTCCTCTGAGCACTAATCACCTCAGGTATAATTTAATTAGTTTTTTGGTATAAGGTTTGCTCTGTTTATTCAGGGAGACATTCTTCAATGGAATTCCTGAACTTCGTGCATAGTTACCCCTTTTATGAATTAACGGCGTTACTTGTCCTGGCCGCAATAGTCGGGTTCATTGGAGTCCTGCTGCGACAGCCAATGATCGTGACATTCATTGCCGTCGGAATTCTTGCCGGACCATCAGCATTGAAATTAGTGACCTCATACGAAAATATCGAGATCCTCGCTAAACTCGGAGTGTCCTTGCTGCTATTCCTAGTAGGTCTCAAGTTGGATTTAAAACTAATCCGGACTTTAGGACCAGTAGCACTAGCAACAGGGCTGGGGCAGGTCGTGTTTACATCCATTATTGGTTTTTTGATAGCTCTCTCCCTTGGATTCAATAACCTGACTTCTATCTATATTGGAGTTGCTCTTACCTTCTCAAGTACAATTATCATCATTAAACTCTTGAGTGATAAGAAAGAAGTCAATTCACTCCATGGAAAAATTGCAGTTGGCTTTTTGATAGTCCAGGATCTGATTGTTGTTCTCGCAATGATGATTTTGTCTGCTTTAGGTCTTAAATCCAGCTTAGATTCAGAACCAGGTTTGAAAGAATTGATTCAAGCCATGGGTGCGGGAGTGATAATCCTCATCATTGTATGGGCATTCTCAAAATATGTGGCAAATCCTCTTATGCGAATGGTGTTCAGATCAACAGAACTCGTCATCATCTTTGCTATCGGATGGGCCACTCTCCTTGCGGCCATTGGTAATCAGCTGGGATTTGGAATTGAACTGGGAGGATTATTGGCAGGAATGTCCCTTGCCTCTACATCATTTCGTGAGGCCATAGTCACACGACTCAGTTCACTCCGGGATTTTCTTCTTCTTTTCTTTTTCATTGATCTTGGTTCGAGACTTGAACTATCCAATCTAAGTAATCAGCTCTGGCCTGCTTTGATCTTTTCCCTTTTCGTTCTGATCGGGAATCCTCTCATTGTCATGGTCATCATGGGGTTACTAGGCTATCGCAAAAGAACAGGCTTTCTTGCGGGACTTACTGTCGCTCAGATCAGCGAATTTTCTCTAATCTTTGTTTCGATGGGTCTGAGTCTTGGCCATATTGAAAGAGAAGCTTTAGGTCTTGTTACTCTGGTTGGACTTATTACCATTGCCCTCTCGGTTTATATGATTACCTACTCACATTCCCTATATGAGAAACTTGAAAACTTTCTTGATTTCTTTGAAAAAAAAGAAACTGTTCGGGAAACGACAGCAAGGAAGATTTACGACAGAGAAAAAGAATATGATGTCATTCTTTTTGGACTGGGGAGATATGGCAAGGCCATTGCTGAACAGTTAGTAAAAAAAGATTCAAGAGTTCTTGGAGTGGACTACAACCCGGAAGTTATCAAGAATTGGCACCTATCCGGATGCGACGTTCAGTATGGAGATGCTCACGATCAGGAGTTCATTCAGACACTGCCGCTTAAAGGCGTACAGTGGGTTATTTCCGCCATGCCTGAACATGAAACAGGCATCACTCATGAAGACCCCAAACTTATCCTGCTTGATGGTTTAAAGCGCAATAAGTATGAAGGGAAAATAGGTCTTTCAACCTATGCCCCCCAGACGGCCAGAAAACTGAGAGAAAAAGGCGCTGATGAAGTTTTCCTTCCTTATGAAGATGCGGCAGAGAAGATCGCTGAAAAAGTAGTAGTTTCAATGAATTACCCCTCATAGATAACATCTATCACATCATCGAAATCAAAGATTAGATTTAAAACCTGTCCTGAGTGATTATCAGTTCAACAACAATTGTCCAAAAGACAGGAGGAAGACATGCAAACAATTATCAACACTAAAATCCCTGAATTCAAAGTACAGGCCTATCACCAGGATTCTTTCAAGACAGTCACTGACAAGGATCTGGCAGGAAAATGGGCGATCTTTTTTTTCTACCCTGCAGACTTTACATTCGTTTGTCCCACAGAATTGGTGGACATGGCCGAAAAATATGAAGAGTTAAAAAAAATGGGAGTCGAAGTGTATTCGGTAAGCACAGACACACACTTCACCCACAAAGCATGGCATGACACATCGGAGAGCATCAAGAAGATAACTTATCCAATGCTTGCTGATCCGACCGGAGCTCTTTCCAGGGCCTTCGGAGTTTATATCGAAGAGGAAGGACTCGCTTATCGGGGTACGTTCTTAGTTGATCCCGATGGTGCCATAAAGCTTGCTGAGATTCATGACAATGGAATCGGACGAAACGCTGATGAACTCTTGAGAAAAGTTCAGGCGGCTCAATTCATCCGCAATCATCCGAATGAAGTATGCCCGGCCAAGTGGAAACCAGGAAGTCAGACTTTAAAACCTGGTCTTGATCTTGTGGGAAAAATTTAAGGTTTAGAAACAATCGGGATACTTACTGGTATCCCGACTCTTAAAGAGGTCATTATGTTAGATGCAAATATCCTGGAACAGTTAAAGACTGTTTTTGAAAATCTGGAAAATGAAATCACTTTGGTGGTTGCAAAATCGGAACATGAAAATCAGAAAGCTCTGATAGAACTTGCAACCGAAATTACATCCACATCAAAAAGAATTGTTCTTACTGAATCAGAAGAAGTATCTGACATACCGAAACTCTCACTCAACTACAGAGGGAATGCGACAGGAATTACTTTCCTTGGCATTCCGGGAGGACACGAGTTCACTTCCCTTGTTCTGGCAATCCTGAATACTGACGGCAAAGGGAAACTCCCCGATGATACAATCATTCATCGGGTGAAACGACTTAAGGGACCAATTGAGCTCAGGACCTTTATCTCCCTTGAATGCGAAAACTGTCCTGAAGTTGTACAGGCCTTAAACCTCATGTCTTTATTCAGGCATGACTTTAAGCATACCATGATTGATGGCGGGCTTGTTCAGGAGGAAGTAAAGCGTCTGGGCATTCAGGGAGTTCCAAGTGTCGTGAATGGTGACAAACTCATCAGTTCAGGAAAGATCGGATTAGTTGATCTCATCACAAAGCTTGAAAAAGAGTTTGGCGTTGATGAATCTGTTCAAATAGATCCAAAAAACCTTGATCTCGGAAAATTTGATGTGGTTGTGGTTGGCGCGGGACCTGGTGGCGCTTCTGCAGCCATCTATTCAGCCCGGAAAGGTCTTAAAACCGCGATCATTGCGGAAAGAGTGGGAGGGCAAGTTCAGGACACGAAAGGAATTGAAAATCTCATCTCCGTAAAGTACACCGAGGGGCCTCAGCTCGCGGCTCAACTTTTGCAGCACATTTCTGATTATGATATAAAGATACTTGAACATCGCCGGGTAAAAACTGTTGAAGCAGGTGATCGAAAAAAAATTCAGCTTGAAAGTGGGGAATATCTTGAAACCAGGTCTCTCATTGTGGCCACAGGTGCAAAGTGGAGAGAACTCGGTATTGAGGGTGAAAAAGAATATCTCGGGCGAGGCGTGGCCTTTTGTCCTCACTGTGACGGTCCCTACTTTAAAGGAAAAGACATAGCTGTTATTGGTGGAGGAAACTCCGGCGTTGAAGCGGCCATTGATCTTGCAGGGATAGTAAAGTCAGTCAGTGTTTTTGAGTTCATGCCTGATCTTAAGGCCGACAAGGTTCTGGTGGATAAACTGGAGTCACTTCCCAATGTGAAAATCATAAGGAACGCCCGAACGAATCGCATCATTGGCGATAATGGAAAAGTGACAGCACTGGAATATGAAGACAGAGAAAGTGGAGAACTAAAAACACTGGAACTCGATGGCGTCTTTGTTCAGATCGGTCTCGTTCCAAACAGCTCCTTCATGAAAGGAGTGGTGGAAATGAATAAGTTTGGAGAAATCCTGGTGGATGAAAAATGCCGGACAAACATAAGTGGCATCTATGCCGCAGGGGATGTAACCAACGTTCCTTATAAACAGATTATCATTGCCATGGGAGAAGGCGCGAAAGCAGGACTTACTTCTTTTGAAGATATTATGCTCAAATAACTTCTTGCGATGTTCCAGCTCCATGCTTTCAACAAGGGTAATGATTCAAATTCTTGAATTCTTATTTTGTGTACAAAGATAAAGAGCAGTTGACTAAACTCCTTTGAGAATCACTGCCCTACCATGGTATAGCAAGCTCAACCTAAACCAGAAATAACAGGAGTTTGTTATGAAAAAAATGTTAATGGCCGCTCTTTTCGTATTCTCGTCAGTGGCTTTTGCCGGAGAAGTCACTGTACTAGAAACTGAGGTTCCTCGCCTTCATTCTCGTGATCGTTCTACAGTCGATTCCAGATTCTACATCGACACAGAATCCAGAAAAGGTTATGTAAAAGTGAAAGTTTCAAAAGAAATCTGGAATCATCACCGCCACTTTCCTCACAGAGGTCGCCATGATCGTCATTTCCCAAGCTATGTCACAGTTTTCGAGGACACAGTAAAAGTGGATAACCTGGTTCTTGAAGGAGATCAGGTTATGTACTATGGAGCAGAGGGTGCAGTTAACTGCGGAACTATGGGTGTAAGCCGTGTCTTCAAAATTCCAACTCTTTATCTTTCAGGAAATTGCAAACTTTCAGGGAACATCATGAGAGACGGGGTCGAAAAAAAGCTCATTGTTACCATGAAAACTAAATAATTATCCTCATAGGGCCACTTAATGTGGCCCTTTTTATTGATTGCTGACTTCTCTTTCTGGAATTAAAATCTCTCTTATAATTAAACAGAGGGAAAAATGGAAGTCGCAAAAGTCGTACTTTTTTTGGTTGGTGGTGGATTGGTTTTAAGCTGGGGTGCAAATCTTTTTGTTCAATCAGCCTCACACATTTCCAGAAGATTTGGTATATCCCCTGTCATAATCGGACTTACTGTTGTTGCATTTGGAACCTCTGCCCCTGAACTTGCGGTTAACGTCCTGGCATCACTTCAAGGGAATCCCGATATCGCCATGGGAAACGTGGTTGGCTCAAATATCTTTAACGTCGCTTTCATCCTGGGAATATGCACGATTATCTCTCCCCTGTTCGTCTCATCTCAACTTATCAGAATAGACATTCCCATAATGGTTTTCTCTTCAGGGGCCCTGTGGTTTATGGCCAAAAACAATTCGATCGGCAGGGTGGAAGGGTTATTCCTTTTCGCAGGTATCATCTTCTATAATTTTTTGCAGGTAAGACTTGCAGTGAAAGGAAAAAACGCAGATCAAGAATTTGAAAAAGAATTTGCAGATCCAGGGAATCCGTTAAAAGATGGATTTATCCTGGTTGGAGGGTTGGTCTTACTTGTTGCCGGGGCCAAGTACTTTGTGGATGGCGCAGTCATAGGTGCGAGGCTTCTCGGATGGAGTGAAGCTGTTATTGGCCTTACAATCATAGCGGTAGGAACTTCACTGCCTGAAGTGGCCACTTCCGTTGCGGCAACAGTAAAAGGTGAGCGCGATATTGCCATTGGGAATGTGGTTGGATCAAATATCTTTAACATCCTTGGTGTCATTGGCCTGTCTTCCCTTATCTCCCCTAATGGACTTCCTGTTAACGAACATATGGCACGTATTGATGCCTCTTACATGGTGGCCCTGGCCTTTTTCTGCCTTCCTTTTACCATCTGGAGAAAACAGCTCGACCGCCCACTTGGTTTTATTTATTTTACTTCCTGGATCGGTTACACCTGGTACCTCATCAGTCAGTCTTAAAACCATGCCAACCCTGTGCAGCATCTGATTCCGTTAGACGGGAAGATAATTCTTTTCTACGATTTAATGATGAAAAATCTAAAACTCATTCTTTTATCTTTATTTTCTCTTTCAATCGTCTCAAATGTGGGGGCCCAAGCTCTTGAAGCAAAATCCTTCATACGTCTGCTGGAGTTAATTGATAAAAGTGAATTCACCTATAAAGAAAGAGGAATGGTCTTTGGATATAACACCATTCAAAGTTGCCTTTTTGTTTCTCAGGACTTGGTCATTTTCAAAAACTATTGTTTTCCCCAAAGAGATTATCCAGCCAGAGGTTATACGATCATTTCCGCTGAGTATGGAATGATAGATCTTTATGAAGAGAAATTTCCCACTGTATTGAAAAGAGACATTATCATCACTGAGTTTCCGGAAATCCTTCGCCCCTATCTTACAACTCCGTTTCCTGTTGCCACTTTAAGCGGTCTCAGTGACATGATGGAGAAGATGTATCACAGGTATTATCCGGCCTGTTGGTCTACTAACTTTAGTTTTTACTCAGAAACGGCCGAAGCTGCCTGTACTGTCAGCTCATCACAGGTTTCTGAGTTTGAAAATTGGAAAAATGAAACTCAGGAGATGGTACTCGACGTGGACAAGTGGGCCCTTGTTCTGGACTCAATTGAATCAAAGCTCAGTCAATATCAACAATAATCTTCTGTCCCGGATAGATTGTTTTCCGCTTAAGCTTATTTAACTTTATGATCGCGGCCATCGGCTGATTAAACTTGCGGGCGATTTTGCTTAGGTGGTCTCCTCTTCTTACGGTATAGACACCTTTCTTCGTATTTGGAAGGACCAGGCGTTGTCCGGCATAAATTCTGCCGCTCCTTAACTTATTTACTCTTTTAATTTGCGAGGCCCGAATGCGAAAGAGCCTGGCGAGGGACGAAAGGTTATCCCCACGTCTCACACGATAAACAATGGGTTTGTGACTTCTTTTCCTTTTGGCAACTTTAACAGGTTCACCTTCTATCAAAAGTCTCTGCCCGGTACGCAGTTTTGATTTCCAGGAGCGGAGATTATTAAGTCTTGCGAGTTGTCCGGCAGATGTACCGTATTTCCGTGCAAGGCGTAGCAGAGTCTCCCCTCTTCTCACGCGATGATAGGAGTGCTCTGCAGTTCTCCTGATGACATCCTTACGACTTTCTCGAAAAATAGGAGCTTCCAGTAAAGAGCCAATCTCTCTCGGAACACGCAAATGAAAAACCCCGCTATAGTAACGGGGAGTCTTATTTCTCCTGAGAGCGGGATTAAGTTTTCTCAGGACTTTTACAGGTATGTTGAGATTTTTAGAAAGCTGATAAAGAGAAAGATTTCTTTTCACCGGCCTAAGTTCAGTGTCATCGAAGAATCTCTTCTTTTTTGCTGGTATTCTGAAGCCATAAGAGTTTGCATTCTTAAGGATATGCATGGCCGCAAGAACCTTCGGAACATAATTTATCGTTTCAGAAGGAAGGAATTTTTTTCTTGAGAGTTCATAGTAGTCTCTGGTTTTATGCTTCATGATCCGGCGAAGAATGCCGTACTCTCCAGCATTGTAGGCCGAAAGTGCCAGTTCCCAGCTGGAGAAGACATTGTAGAGGTCTTTTAAATATCTTGCAGCTGCATGAGTTGCCTTGAATAAGTCCCGGCGCTCATCTATTTCTGAACTGACTTTGAGACCATAACGTTTTCCTGTGGCACGAATGAATTGCCATGGACCTACAGCACTAGCGTGTGATTTCGCCCCTAAGTTGTACCCGGACTCAATCAATCCAACGAAATATAGCTCTTTTGGAAGATCGTAACTGGCGAATATTTCTTCGATGTGATGCCGATATTCTTCTCCGTTTTGAATGAATCTTTGAAAACGTTCACGATCCTTCTCTGTAAAATAGTGTACCCAGAATTGCATGCGTCGGGTATTTTTCTTCTTGAGAAAAGGAATTGTGCTTTCTTCATCATCTGTCTTTGGAGCTTCAGGGATCTCTTCATCGATATCTTGAGCTCCCACCTTTTCTTTTATCTCGTTGTCATCAGCATTTACTTCAACCAGTTCATGGGAGTTATCGGCAGGCCCATCATTGTGAAATGCATCCTCTTCCTCAGGGGATTCGGAAGAGAGAGTCCTTGAAAGTAATTTTTTGTCTTTAGTTGGTGCCTTTTTCGGGGCGTGACCGCAGCTGGAAGTAGAAACGAGTGCAAGGAGAATAAATAGGTGGATTTGCTTCATCGTGCGAAGACCTCCATGTAGATAAATGTCAGGGTGTTTTTACTGTAACATGTTCAGAGTTGATGACAACCCTTTAAAGGCAAAAAACCCGGAGTTTCCCTGATTTACGCTGAGAACATAGAGGAATGCGGAAAATATTTCTTCACAGAAGGATAAGATCTGTCAGAACTCCAAAATGATCAGAGGGAAATATAGGTTGTTTATGATTGAGAACGACTTCAGCTCTTTCCACTCTCAAATCATGTGAGCAGAAGATGTAATCAATTCTCCTGTCCTTTCGTGACCTGATATAATTATTTTTCGAACACCATGTAATGCCGTCGTTTTTAGGATGAAGATCAAAAAAAGTATCTTTATAAGACTGTAAAATTTTTCTCACTGCTGGCTCATCTGTCGTGCAATTAAAGTCACCTCCAATAATCACAGGCAAACTACCGGCAGAAGAAATGAGTTTAAGGAATTCGGTAACCTGAGCGAATCTTAATTCGGATTCATCGGTTCTCCATGAGAGATGGGTCGTGGCCAAAATAATATCATTCCCAGTCTTTTCAATTTTAACCATCAGACCCACTCTCGCACCATACTCATCTCTTTGAGCAGGAGGAAGTCTTCTATTTTGAACATAGGTAAAAGGATATTTTGAAAGGATGGCCACTCCCCCTAATTTTGGTGATTCGAATTCCCGAATATTTCCATAGGGAGCAAAGGCCACTGACGTAAGTCCTGTTTCTCCGGCAATATCAAGGGACTGATCGTAATTATTCTCAACAACGATGGTAGTTTCCTGAAGAAAAATCACATCCGGTTCCAGCTCCTGCAATTGCCCGATTAGCACTTGTCTTCTTTTTTCAAACCAATCAAAATTAATTCCGGCCAGATTGATTGTTACAATTCGGATCCTGTTCATCGTTTACTTTTTACTGCCTTTCTTGGGAACTTTAATACCTTCCTGCCGGGCCTTTGAAAGTCCCACGGCCACTGCCTGCTTCTTGCTCATACCACCATGCTTGCCCTGCTTACGATGATGCATTTCTTCCTTCACGAATTCGCCGGCCTGGGTGCTAGGTGCTTTTCCTTCCTTCTTTTTCTTGGTGGCCCTTTCTTTTGTCTTTTTCTCAGGCATATATCCTCCCTTCGTGGTCTAGTAAAACATTCGAACTCACTCATTTCTATCAAATTCAGTGCCAATTTTATTTCGCCTTACGCCTTTAAGAAGAAGAACCCTGAGAGCATGCTGGAGTTGAGGTTACGAATGGAATTTGTAGAACAGCTCCAGAATGTCAGCCTTCTCATGGCCCGCCTTTTGATGGGAGGGATGTTTGCCATCGCCGCCAAAAATAAATTAAAAGACGTAAAAGGCTTTGCTCAGAAAAACGAAATTCCTTATCCACTTGGTATTATGGTTGTAGCGATTGAAAGTCTAAGCTCAATTGGATTGGTGTTTGGTATTTTTCCACGGGTAGCTGCTCTCTTGGTTATGGGTCTCATGTCCGGAACGATGTTCATGCACATTGTAAAGTGGAATAGTCCTTATTGGGCAAAAGAAGGTGGCTGGGAGTATGATCTCATCTGGTTTACATTCGCTTTTTTGATTCTTTCTCTGGGACCGGGAAGTTTTGCTGTTTACTCTCCCCTCTTCAATTAATAACATTTCAATATGATTCAATATGATCCTCATACATGGATGGACCACTTCTTCGATATTCGTGGATCACTCCTGAAAGAAATTATCGGAAGAGTTCTCCTTTGTACCTTCTGGTCCGCCCTCGTTGTTCTCTTTCACCTCCATGTTATGCAGGTTGACATTCCTGCAACTATTCACACCCTGACAGGTCTCGCCCTTGGTCTCCTTCTCGTATTCAGAACCAATGCTTCTTATGATCGCTTCTGGGAAGGAAGGAAATTATGGGGAGGCATCGTGAACGAAACTCGAAACCTCGTTCGTTCAAGTGAAGCCTTACTTATGAATTGTCCAGAGACCCGAAGGCAAATTGCATTGTGGATGTTGGGCTACACCTACGGCTCAATGAATATCCTGAGAGGGAAAAAAGATATTGGCCCGGTAAAAGATCTTCTTCCCAGGGATGATGTAAGTCGTGCTCATGAATCTCCACATCCAGCTTTATATTCCGCAAAACAAGTAAGCCTTCTTTTACAAAAAGCAAAAATGGATGGGCACATATCAGACTTCGCCCAGATTACCATTGATCAAAACATCCAGCTTTTGATTGACTACCTGGGAGGCTGCGAAAGAATACATAAAACGCCACTTCCCTTTGCATACGTCGTACATTTACGCCGTGCCTTGATTGTCTACGCTTTCACACTTCCCTTTGCTTTGCTTGAAACATTTAACTGGATATGGGTAACTGTTCTCGGAACACTTTTCCTCGCATATGTTTTCTTCGGAATAGAGGAAATAGGTGTGGAGATCGAAGATCCCTTCGGTGAAGATGAGAATGATCTTCCACTGGAGGATATTTGTGACTCCATCAGGAGGAACACTATTGGCCTTCTTTCGGTACCTCTTGAATCAAGCCTAAAGAATTCATAAAGGAAGCGCTTCATGCTTACATCTGAAAAAAGAACTGATAAAAAGCATGAGCAAGAAGAATGTAATCTGGAGCAGAACATGAATCACCTTCCACTGGACATTGTCCCGCTACTGGAATCATCCTCAATTCCTATGGAAAGGAAAGACCACATCTGTTTTGGCATCAGCCCCTTCAACTCTCTTTTTTCAGAAGAGTACCTTTCATCACTTGTGTATTTTGCATTAAAGAACTTCAAGTCCTTTCATTTCTTTCTTCCGGATGCGCCAACAATCCATACTCTGGAGGCCCTGGGCTACAGCGAGAGTGACTCAAGAAAAAAAATGAAAAAGCAAATAAACTGGCTCAGAAACAAAATGCACAAGGCCCTGGCGGCCAATGGCCTTTCCAGTGAAAAAGAAAATTATATTCTCGATGCGGAAAGGCTTGAGAAGAATGATGCTTTTCAGGATGAACTGAAAACCGTTTATGGTTTTTTTGATTTTGATCCAGCCTTCAGAAAAGATTGCCTGGATGCTTCCCGATGGGTTTTACAAAACAAGATGGAAGAAAAATTCATTACCGAGCAAGTTCTCTTGAAAGCCGTTAAATATTTTCTCTTTGAGATCCCTCTTTTTGCTGCGACCAATAAAATCGTGCAAAGTCCTACTTCCATCTTCTGTTATCACCAACATATCTCTTTTCATGAAAAGCTTTACCAGAACCTTCTGTCCTATACTCCTTCCTTCGGACAAGGCTATGGGATGATTCAGCAAAATACTTAGCTACAACTTCATATTAAGGCCGGCAGCTTCTTTGCATGAATTCCGGGTGAACGAGGGGGACTTATGACCTCATCTTACCCGAAAAACAAAGTCGTTCTTATAACAGGTGGAACTAAAGGACTGGGATTAGTCCTGGCAGAACACCTCTTGAACAAAAGTTGTAAAGTTGCCATTTGTGCCCGTGAAGAAGAGGAACTCAATCAGGCAAAAAATCATCTGTTAAAATGCGGTGGGGATATTTTCACCTATAAGTGTGATGTGGCGGTCAGAAAAGAGGTAAATGACCTTCTGGCAGCAGTCATCAATCATTATGGGGAACTCGATATCATCATCAATAACGCCGGTATCATCATCGTGGGCCCCATGGAGAGCTTTGATTTTCATCACTATGAAGATGCCATGAATGTTATGTTCTGGGGAATAGCAAACACAACCCTAAGCATTGTTCCTTACTTCAAAGGAAGACAAAATGGTCATATCGTCAATATTACTTCCGTCGGGGCAAAGGTCAGTATTCCTCATTTACTGCCTTATAATGCGGCTAAATTTGCTGCCGCCGGCTTTTCTGAAGGGAGCGCTGCTGAACTAAGGAAAGACAATATCTATGTCACGACAGTCTATCCCGGCCTCATGAGAACAGGTTCTTACGTTAACGCTTTTTTCCAGAAAGAAAATAAAAAGGAATTTAAACTCTTTGCCTTTATGTCAACAGCTCCGCTTCTGACAATCAGTGCTGATAAAGCGGCAAGAAGAATTGTAAAAGCAATAGAACAAAAGGAACTAACGAAAGTGGTGGGACTACCGGCAAAAGTGCTGATTGAACTCAATCACTTTTTTCCGCGAATCATGAACAGGATTTTTTCAATGGTGGCAAGATCAATTCCTTCTTCCGAAACTAAAACTGGCTTCGAGAAAGGAATTAATATTTCCCATCAGCCTGATTCGGAAATTCCCGGCTTCAGGGAAATCGGAAAGAAAATCAGATCAGACCATCAAGGTCCAAGTATCAATCAATAGCATCGGGGATTCTTTTCCTTTTAGGAAAGACAGGTCGATAATCTTCTGAAGTCGGTTCATACCCCCTTGCCCTCTCTTCCAGTATCCATCGTTCTCTTTCTGCCCTTTCTCTTGCCTCTTCTTCATCAGCCTGTTCTCTCTCTTCCATTTCCTCAGTCATGTCAGGAGCAATATCCTCTGCTTCCTGGCTTCTTTCAGTCTCGGTAGTGTTATCCTGTTGCCCTTGAGCAAAGATTGATTGGGCCATGACCAGTGAAAGAATAATAAGAAACTTCATCTCATTCTCCTCTAACTCACACCTACGATAGGATGTCCGGCAGCTTCTTCTGAGCTGCTCTCTACAGGAAAATACTCATTGGCCTGTTCTTCAACGCTCTTCTTACCTAAATTTCTGGTATTAATTCCGGAGGCTTTATAAAAAAGACAGACCCCGGTAAATCCTTCAATTACCGGAACAAGAGAGAGAAGATACCATTTATTTTTTGGTCCCCAGAAGGCCAGGGAGGACAATAAAAGACCTCCCGATACACGGGCGATTCTTTCATAATCGTGGATGTTTTTTTGCATAAAATACTCCTTCTTTAAATTTTACTCCTCCAAATCTGGAGTGAACACCAGAGGGAAAAATCCTAAGAAATTATCAAGGTTAAATGCCAATAAGAATCTTTCCTCATCTAATCCCTCAGACATTCGCGTTGGTATTTTTAATGCCTTAAGAAGAAGGCGATTCAAAAAAATAACTTTATCAGAATGATTCCCTAAACCATGGATTTTTGGACAAGTAAGATTCAGGAGTATTCTTGCCTCACGAATTCTTTTTTCTCATTTTTGTTGTTGGACGTATTTTCATGATGAACGTTTATGGAAGAACAAAATAGAGAAAGGCCGCAAGGACTGGACCAAAAGTTTAGGATAAACTTTTAACAGCTCCTTACGCTCTACGGAGCAATTTATGAAATTCTCGTACTTTCACCATGGACAGTTAGGTCTACTACTCTCGGTATGTGTCCTGGTCTCTTCATGTAACCCGGAGGAGTACTTTCCGGTCGAAGAGATTGTAGAAGGGGCAGATGCTTACTGTGCTCAAGCTAAGGACTTACACTCCTGTCAACAGCTGGCGGATATCTGTCAGCCGGCCTATGAGCCATTGGAAATTGAAACAGCTGAGCCAGTGTTCTCAGTCTGTGTGGCCAATCCCGACCTCTGGTCTCCGAACTATGGAGAGCCTGATGCAGGAGATACAACGGCAGACACAGGCACTGATCCTGTAACCGATCCTGAAGTTACTGACCCAGTTGTTACAGATCCTGTAGCCACTGCTCCTACCCTTCAGGATGCATGGGAAGCAAAATGTGAAGGACTGGATCCTCAGTACTTGTGGCAAATGAAACAAGTGAAGAAGAAAAAAGGAGTTATCAAGAGTGTGAAGAAAGTTAAGGTATGTCACATCTCTGGTAACAGTAGTTCTCACACTATTACCATTGCCTGTCCGGCGCTGAAGGCCCATGTTAATCACGATGATTACCTGGGTGCTTGTCAGTTCTAAAAGAAGGGGCCTTCGGGCCCCTTTTATGATCCCCCCATGTCTCTTTCTATGGGGTAATGGAGTTCGTTCCATCTCAGCATCCCACCTTCCAGATTAAAGGCCCTGTTAAACCCCTTAGATAGAGCAAGTTTAGTAGCATCCGCAGAACGTCTACCGGAGCGGCAAACGAGCACTAATTCGGAATCATGATCAAGCGAAGCAAGCCTGCTCTCAAATTGCTCTCCCAATGTGGCAAGTTCAGAACCTTTAATATGCCCAAGATCGTTGTTAAATTCATCGCTCCCACGAACATCGATAATCTTAAGATGACCGATTTTTGCATGCACTTCCTCTGGTGTTACTACGGGCACATGGTCCATGACTCCCGAGTTAAGAATCTCAGACTTAAGAGGGAGACCACACTGTAGATTGGCAGGTACCGCTTCCTGGATCTTCTTTGGGTAAGCAAGGTTCAGGTTATCCATTATATTAATAAACTGTTCTTTGGATATTTTCAGGTTCAATCTTGGATTAAGTTTTTTTTCCAGTCCAATACTCGTTTTACTGAAGCCTTTGTAGTCATGTGCCGGGTAGACAACTGTATCATCTGGCAGTGAAAAAAGTTTTTCTCTCACACTAATAAAAAGCTTCTCCGCTGAGCCCTCCTGAAAGTCTGTTCTTCCCGTCCCTCTGACAAGCAGGGCATCACCCGTAAAGAGCATTTTATTGATGAGATAAGAAA
>JBKHWS010000013.1:51856-59588 GCA_046566385.1 Bacteriovoracia bacterium
ACAACCACTGGTATGACCAGGAGTATGTATCGCCTTAATTGATAAAGAATCACACTTAATTTCCTGTCCATCCTCCAGATGCAGATCCGGGCAGGACATGTCATAAGCAGAACTAATCGCAACTTTTGCCCCGGTTCTTTTTCTGAGTTCTCCTGAAGCTGTAATGTGGTCAGCATGAACATGAGTATCGAGGATATATTTAAGATTAAGCCCCAACTCTTCAATGAGCTTCATATCCCGGTCAACCATTTCAATCACGGGATCTATAATGACAGCATTCCGTGTAGCAAGATCTCCAATCAGATAGGTGTATGAGGAAGTTTCTTTTTCAAAGAGTTGATGAAAGACGAGGTTTTCCATAAAGGCTCCTTTTACCCATTATCACCCTACTTTTATTGGTCTAACAAGCAGTGAAGCAGCAAAGAGGCTTGACCTTCCCATTATGGGAAGGTTTAGGATATAATCACCAGGAAAAGGATAAACTTATGGAAAACTCGATAAATCTCGATATAAAAGGAATGACTTGTGCATCCTGTGTTAACAGGATTGAGAAAGTTCTTAAAAAGGATGAAGGAATCCTTTCTGCATCAGTCAATCTTGCCACTGAAAAGGCTCAAGTAGGTTATGATCCCTTAAAAGTTGGTCCTGATCGCATCATTGAAATAATCAATAAGGCCGGTTATGAAGCATCAGTTTCTTCAGCTGAAGTAAGAAGGTCTAAGGAAGAAGAATTAAAAAAAGAAAAATTTTTAGTCTTCATATCCGCACTACTGACTCTTCCCCTCGCCGCTCCTATGATTTTTGAACCTTTTGGTTATCACTTCATGCCTTCACCGTGGATCCAGTTATTGCTTGCCACTCCTGTTCAGTTTTATATCGGCGCCCGCTTTTATAAATCGGCCTGGAGTGCCATCAAGGCCAAAACCGGGAATATGGAGTTATTGGTTGCCATAGGAACTTCCGCTGCTTACGGACTAAGCCTCTATCTCATGCTGAAAAATCTGGGGCATCTTGAGCATCATCCCCCTCATCTTTATTTTGAAGGCTCTGCCGTCATCATCACTCTTGTTCTTCTCGGTAAGTACCTTGAGACCAGGGCCAAAATGCAGACATCAGCGGCCATTAAATCTTTACAGGCCTTACAACCATCAACGGCCAGAGTCCTTCGGGATGGAAAAGAAACTGAAGTCGCAATTGATAAGCTTAAACTTGGTGATGTAGTCATTATTAAACCGGGTGAAAGAGTTCCGGTAGACGGTGTCATCGTGAAAGGTGAAACGCAAGTTGATGAGTCTCTCATTACGGGTGAGAGTCTTCCCGTTGAAAAGAAAGAGAAAGATAAAATTGTCGGCGGCTCCATTAATGGAGATGGTCTCATCCAGGCAGAAGTCAGCGCCCTCGGGTCAGAAACGATGCTCTCACGAATCATCAGACTGGTTGAAGATGCTCAGGCGGTGAAAGCACCCATTCAGAGACTGGTAGATAAAGTTAGTGCTTACTTTGTACCGGCAGTTCTGATCATCGCTCTACTAACCATTGTCATCACTTCCGTAATTTCTGGTGACTGGGAAGGCGCTATCATCAATGGCGTGGCCGTTCTGGTTATAGCTTGTCCCTGCGCTCTTGGGCTGGCGACACCTACTTCCATCATGGTGGGAACTGGCTCAGCGGCCCGCGCAGGAATATTAATTAAGGATGCTGAGGCCCTGGAAGTGGCCCATTCTATCACCATGATTGCTTTTGATAAAACGGGTACACTTACAGAGGGTAAACCTTCTGTTGGACAACTGATCGGACTTGATATTTCATCTCAGGAACTCTTACAGAAACTTGCGATCATTCAAAGTGGAAGTGAACACCCTCTGGCCAAGGCCATTCTTCAAAGAGCGAAAAACGATGGACTGACATGGAAAGAGGCCAATGCCATTAAGGCCCTTCCAGGCAGGGGATTGTCTGCTGACATCGAAGGAAGCATTTATTATCTTGGAAGTAAAAGACTGATTCAGGAAAAGAATCTCTTCTCAGATGAAATAAGAAAAGTTGCATCAGAGAGAGAGAGTCTGGGTGAAACAGTTTCTTTTCTCATTGATGAGTCCAAAGAAAAAGTCTCCGGGATAGTAACTTTTAAAGATGAAATTAAAGAATCTTCCCGGGCGACGATTAAAAAACTCAAGAGTCTCGGCATTAAAACACTCATGGTTACCGGTGACAATGAAGGAAGTGCTGCCGTCGTCGCCAAGGAATTGGGAATTGAATTTGTAAGAGCAGAGGTGCTTCCAGAAGACAAGGCCGGAATCATCAGAGAGTTTAAAGCTCAAGGTGAAATCATTGGGATGGTTGGTGACGGCATTAACGATGCCCCTGCCCTGGCCGCTGCAGACGTTGGAATAGCCATGTCCACCGGAACTGACGTGGCGATGCATTCCGCAGGGGTGACTCTCATGAGAGGGAATCCATTACTGATCCCTGACGCTATTTCAGTTTCCCGCAGGACCTATAACAAAATTAAGCAAAATCTTTTCTGGGCCTTCATTTACAATGTGATCGGGATTCCACTTGCGGCCATGGGTTATCTTAGTCCGGTGGTAGCAGGTGCTGCCATGGCCATGAGTTCGGTCAGTGTTGTCACTAACTCTCTCCTCCTTCGCAGGTGGAGACCTTCAGAGAAGATGTAAGAGAGGTTTGTATGAACATTGGAGAAGTTGCAAAACTTGCAGACGTAAACAGTAAAATGGTAAGACGCTATGAAGATTTAGGCATCATTCCCAAGGCAGGAAGAAGCCTTTCTGGATACCGGCAGTATTCTGACAAGGATGTCCATATTCTTAAGTTTGTTAAACGGGCAAGAGAACTAGGTTTTTCCATGAAAGACATCAAGCAGCTTGTCAGCTTATGGAGAAACAAAACCCGGTCAAGCTCTCAGGTGAAGAATATTGCCATAAAACACAGAACAGAGCTCGAAAAGAAGTTAAAAGAAATTCAGGCCATGGTATACACTCTCAATCAACTGGTGGAAAACTGCCACGGAGATGAAAGGCCTGACTGCCCAATTCTTGATGAACTGGACTGTCATAAGTAGGATGATAAGATGGTTTCAGCAAAAGAACTAAATGAAGGTTGTTCCTGTATTACTCTGGATAAAAACCAGTTAAGAAAGCAGCTGGAAATGAGAATAGGAGAGCAATCCCTTCTTGGCCTTCTTGAGTCAAGGCCGAACCTCTTCTCCGGAACCACGGTTTTCCTTTCTCCGGAGGATTTCCAAAATATTTCCGCAATCATCAATTCCATTGAAGAGAAGATAATGGAAGAAGAGTTTCAGCAGAGCCTTCTTAAAGCTGCTCCCGAAATCGCACGGGCCAATCCCGGCCCCCATGGTGTTTTCATGGGCTATGATTTCCATCTCGGAGAGGATGGCCCGAAACTCATTGAAATAAACACCAATGCGGGAGGAGCTCTTTTGAATCTGGAGCTGGCCAAGGCCCAGATAAATTGTTGTCAAACCGATGAATTATTCAGTGAGGCCTTCACAAAGCTCAATGGGATGGAGAAGAAAATTTATGAGATGTTTCTTGAAGAATGGAATACTCAAAAAAGCAATGATCAGTTGAAAGTCATTGCTATTGTGGATGACAAACCACATGAACAATTTCTTTACCCTGAGTTTTTACTCTTCCAGAAGTTATTCTCACGCTTCAACATAAAATCCATCGTGACAGATCCTGAAAAACTTGAGTGGAAAAATGAGACGTTATGGTTTGAAGGTGAAAGGATTGATTTCGTATATAATCGTCTGACAGACTTTTACCTTGAGGAAGAAACTCATGAGACCTTACGAAGGGCGTATGAGTCAGGTAAAGTTGTTGTATCTCCTTCTCCTCGCCATCATGCACTCTATGCTAATAAACGAAATCTCACAAAGATGAAAGACCTTCCTGGAATTCCAGGGACAGAAGAAGTGACTCCAGAAAACGCGGAGGACTTCTGGAAAAACAAAAAAAACTACTTCTTCAAACCCTTCAAAGGATATGGCAGCAAGGCCACTTATCGTGGAGACAAGTTAACAAAAAAGGTGTGGGAAGAAATTTCAAAAGGCGGGTATATCGCACAGGAACTGGTGACTCCCGGACAGAGAGTCGTCAGTGTGGATGGTAAGAAAACAGATTTAAAAGTCGATGTGCGGGCCTATGCCTACAAGGGAGAAATACAATTACTGGCAGCAAGGCTTTACTCCGGTCAGACAACAAACTTCAGAACCTCAGGAGGAGGCTTCGCCCCTGTGTTTGTTTTTCCATCTCACAACGAAAGTCCATAAAATTTTGTTTAATCCCACTCTTATTTCAACAAATTTCTTTTAATGTCAGTTTTTGTGAAATTCTTTTATCTGACAACCAGCACTCTCTCAAGCACCATAGACTTCACACATACATTTCGAGGGAGTCAGAGTGGAAATCAGAAAGCTTGATGAGCTTAAAGCTACAAATCCGTATTTAAGATTGGGGACAGATGTATCTGATCTTGAGAAATCAATTAAGACTTTGGGTCTCATTGCCCCACTTGTGATCTCTCCAGACAATGTTATTTTAGCAGGAGCGCGCCGTTACCAGGCCTTACTAAATCTTGGTTATCGGGAAGCTCCGGTAATTGTGGTGGATCGAAATGCCCTTGAAAAGGAACTTGTCTCAATTGATGAAAACTTAGTCAGAAAAGATCTTACTAAAATTGAGATCGAATCTCATCTAAGAAGAGCTAAAGAAATATACCAGGAACTTTTTCCTGAACCGGAAACACCTCCTCAGGTGACGGCCACCGAAGAAGTAGAAGTAAAAAAAGTGACTCTTCCGGCAGAAAAGTTTCTTAACATGGTCTCGGAAAAGACTGGTCTATCACCTAAACAAATTCATGAGGCCATCAATAGAGATGAAATGGCTTCACCTGTAGTAAAAGAAGCAAGGAAGAATGGAGAGCTTTCTCTCAGTCAGACAAATGAAATAGTCAAACTTGATAAAGAAGACCAGGAAGCGGCCATAGAGCATATTAAGGAACTTCCCGTTCGTGAGATTAAAAAATTTGTGAAGCTCGCAAAGGTACAGGGAGTTGAGAAGGCCATTACAGCAACTCCTAATCTTCCTCATCAAAAAGAAATTCAGGAAATTGAAAGCAATCTGAAAAAAATTCTCAAAAAGCTCAAGCAACTGCAATTAGAAGGAATTGAGCTTTCTGACTTCCCTGCTGAAACCAGAAAACTATTTGAAGAACTGCGGGAATTCGAGTCTGGTGATTTCATCACTCACAGAGAGTCTTCATCTGAACTGGAAGCTTTTCAGTAAGATTTATTTAAATCCAAAGAACTTTTTAACTCTTGAAATAAGACCTGTCGGTTTTATTTCAGGAGATTTTGTTTCTACTGGTCTTTGAACAGGCTTATGAGTGCTTTGTTCTTTAGGAGCATGAACCCTCTGCTGCTTTTGTTGAGGACGTCTCTCTCTCCTTGGAGGGTTTTCTTTCCTCTCTTCAGGTTCCTTCCTCTGAGGCGCGGGAACACCTCTTAATTTTGCAATTGCGTTTATGGCCTTATCATCTTTCCCTGGAATAGCAAAAGTAGTGGCCTTACCAGTGAGTCCTCTTCTGCCAGTTCTTCCGATTCTATGGACGTAATCTGCAGCTTCTTTTGGGACATCATAATTAACCACATGGGCCACATCATCTACATCAATTCCCCGGCCCATGACATCGGTAGCAATGATGATTCTGTACTTTCCAGACTTGAACTCAGCAACAGCTAATTCCCGGTGCTCCTGCTGAAGATCTGAATGAATATAGGTCACATCCTTGATCCCTTTATTGATCAAAAGGCGGGATAACTGGAAAGTCTTTTCCTTGGTATTTACAAAAACAAAAACGGTTCCTTTCTCTTCTTTTAAAAGCCTCACCAGTTGGGAGATTTTTTTCTCTTCAGGTAACCAGAAAAGGAATTGATCAATTTTTGGAATGGATTGTTCCGTTTTTTCAATGATAACCTGCTTTGGATTATTCATTGCACGACGTGCCAGCTTCTCAACGGCCGGTTCAAAAGTAGCAGACAACATCAGAGTTTGCCTTTCTTTCGGAATTTGTTCAGTAATGAGGTCAATCTGCTTGGCAAATCCCATTTCCAGCATTCGATCAGCTTCATCAAAGATCAGGCATTGAATGAAATCCAGCCACACATTTCCACGCTCCAGATGATCTGCGAGTCTTCCAGGTGTCGCGACAATGATATGAGGAGAGGATGCCAGGGCTTCCTTTTCTTCATTGATACTGGCCCCCCCAATGCAGACAACAACCTTCAGCCCAAAGGGCTTAGCGAAAGTTTCAAACACTGCACCGGTTTGCTGAGCAATTTCCCGTGTCGGGGACAATGCAAGAACATAAGTTCCATTTTTATTCTTAAATCTTTCTATAGTTGGAATAACAAAGCTGGCCGTTTTCCCGCTTCCAGTTTGGGAAGAAACCAGGACATCGTCACCGGCCATGGCCAGAGGGACCGTCTTCGCCTGAACCTCAGAAGGATGCTTATATCCAACTTCTTCAATAAGGGTTATCATTTGTGGGGAGAGGCTTAATTCAGACCATAAGAGATGTGTGTTCGTTTCCATAAAGGATATATAAGCATAATTCTTTCGATATGAGGACAAAATCAAGTGAAAAACATGATGAGAGTCAGGTTAAATCCGCCAACAAGCCATTATGCTCCATATTATGCAAGCCTCGAAAATGCTTTTCATTGAGCCTTATCGCCTTTTTTTCCCGCTGGGAGTCTTGAGCTTCCTCTTTGGAATTCTCATCTGGCTTCCTCAAATCTGGAATCCTGGATCCTATCCTGTCATCCTTCACCGTTACCTCATGCTTAATGGGTTCTCTGCATGCTTTATAGGCGGTTTTCTAATGACAGCAGTGCCAAAGTTTTCTGAGACAAAGAGTGCACTTAAAACTGAAGTCTTTGTTTTCTTGTTTGTGACATTGGGAGGAGTGATTCCCGCTTTCATGGAAAATGAAAGGATCTCTCTACTCCTTTCCTCATTACAACCTTTCATCCTGTTAATTTTTCTTTTCTCAAGAATTTTTAAAAGGAAACAAAATCCTCCCTATAGCTTTATCTTTATCTTTGTGGGTCTGATCCTCTGGCTTATCTCGGGCCTCCATGGAGCTTTGGTAAATCCGGAAACTTTAAAGCGGCTTCATTATGAAGGAGCTATAGCGGCCATTATTCTGGGAGTGGGAAGCAGACTTATTCCGGGAATTCTCGGACATACTGAAATTGTGATGAAGCAAAGATCGGCCTATGAAAAACCCATATCAATTCTGAAGACACTTCCCCTGCATTTTGCCTTTGTTATTTTTCTCTTTGCCGGGAGCTACTTCTTTGATGAAGGCCCTGGAAACTGGGTTAGAGCAGTTATCGTAGTCTTCATATCCATTTACTACTGGAAGCTCTATAAATTTCCCCGGGAGAGAAGTACACTAACCTGGTCCATATGGATCTGTGCCTGGCTTATTTCCCTGAGCTTTCTTCTCCGGGCCTACTGGCACGAAGGATTAATTCATGCTTCACATTCCTTCTTTATAAATGGAATTGCTCTATTATCTTTTCTTATTGCCACCAGGGTCCTGCAGTCTCATGGTCCTCAGGATAAATCACTCGAAAATAAGAAGATTCTCTATCTCATAACTTTCTTTGTCATTTTAGCAGCCG
>JBKHWS010000014.1:0-31568 GCA_046566385.1 Bacteriovoracia bacterium
TCAAGTATTCAGTGTTTACTCCGAAGAGGAAAATAGTCGGTTAATAATATGGAGGGTGCATGCCGAATTGGGCGATGATTTTAACTTTACTGGCCGTTACTTCCTGCGGAGGCTTCAGGCTGTTTAGTGAAAAAAATGTCCAGCCAGAAAGAGAAATTGCTTCTGTGACCATGCAAAGACTCCTTCTCGAAGAAAATAAATCCTTCAGTGCCCAGGTAGATGAAAAACTTCATTCTCTCTACAGTTACTACGCCATTGCGCTTAAAAATCTCGACACCTTTGACTCTGCAATTGATGACCTTTCTCTTTCTGAGCTTTACCGAAGTTCTTCCTACTTGAACCTCCTGGCCGTCAGGACTCAAGTCGATGACATTGAGAGAGAACTTTCCCATGCTTATGCTGAGATCAAGGAAAAGAACTCTAAATCCGACATCCAAAAAGGGATCCTCCTGAAAGAAAGAATCGCTGACTTTGCCAGAAAGTCCCCCCTGTCCTATCTTTCAGTCACTAACCTTTCTGAGAACTTGCGGATTTCTTTACCCCCATCACCTGTCGTTACTCAAAAAAAGCTTCACGAAGAGTATCGAGAACTTGAAGACACGAAGGAATTTCAAATCTATGAAAAGAACATCGAGCATCTCTCTCACTTAATGGAGACGGAGATCAAGTCAGGTGCTAAAAAATGGAAGCCGTCTGAAAACGGTAATGGAAATATGACTGGTGAAGAATTTCCATCTAAAGTATGGGCCCTTACTTTCAACAACGGGCCTCACGAGAAAAAAACCACCAAAATACTGAAGAACCTCAAGTCCAGGAATCTTAAGGCAACTTTTTTTCAACTTGCCTCTAAACTCCCTGAACACATTGCAGAAAGTAAGCTCTTAAGAGACGCGGGCATGGAAATCGCCTCCCATTCTTACTCTCATCGGGAGCTTAATAAAGTCGGTCATTCAACTCTGGAAAAAGAGATTACCTTTTCAACAAAGCAGCTGGAGAAGACTCTGGGAGTAAATATTCAGTTCTTCCGTCTTCCTTATGGCTCAGGTATGGAGATGCCTGCTGTTCGTCAACTGATAGCGAGAAACAATCTTATCCATGTTTTCTGGAACATAGATAGTCTTGACTGGCCACCACAGGACTCTGATAGAATCGTCTCCAGAACGAAACGATTGATGAAAAAGAGTTCTCGCGATTCAGGAATCATTCTTTTTCATGAAGTGTATGACAGAAGTGTCGTGGCCTCCGCTCAGATCATGGATCATCTGCAGACCGATGCAAGGAGAACATGTACACTTGGAACAATCGTTAAAGACATGAACGAAGGTCAAAAAACTATATGTTCCCAAAAATCCTTTTAATCTTTCTTCTGGTCTCATGTACTTCCAACAGGAAAACTGAAAACAAACCAGAGTCAGCTATTACGACGAAAGAATTCTCTGCAGGGGAATTAATCCTGGGAACTGAACTTCTCACTAAAATATTTGACGAAGAAATGGCACCCATTTCTTGTGTCCCCGATACGGATGAAGCAGAAATTCTTCTCAGGACCATTCGCCCAAGAATGGAAGTGGTCCAGGATGATCTCGAGGCGACACTTGATAATCCTGGGGCCGTAGACCACCTGGTTAAGACCTGCGATCAGAATTGCACTTGCGGATATGTTGATGAACTCCTGAGAGAGCACCTGGTGAAACTTACCAGGGCCCAAAGAAAGCTCTTGAATTCGAAAAAAACAGACAAAGAACTGATAAGATGCCTGAATTATGTCCAAACCACCTTCTGTGACAGTGAACTTTATAAAACTCTGAATAAAGAAAAGGCCGAATTTACTTTCGAAGGAGAGACTTAATCTCTTCAGTTCTGATCTTTCCGGCCTCGATGCCTTTTTTTAAGAGATCCACTAGCCCGGACTTTCTCCACTGTTCAAGAACAGCAATAGTAACACCGCCCTTGGAAGTGACTGCATCGGTCATGACTGAGAGAGGGAGATTGGTGTTTTTCACTGCAACTCCCGCCCCTTTTAAAACCTGCCGGGCAAGTTTCTCCCGTTCTTCAGGAGAAAGAGAAGTAAAACCCTGTGAAAGGTTCAGAGCGAATTCATAAAAAAAGGCAGGCCCTGATCCGGTTAAAAGAGTTAGTTCTTCCAGTTCCTCCTCCTGAACAATCACGACCTCACCCAGTCTTCCAAAGTAAGACTTGAAGGAAGAAAGACGTTCCCGGGCGGATGACGAGGAAAGAAGAACAACCCCCTCATTAAATTCAACAGGAAGGTTTGGCATAACCCGAATCAGGGAGTTCACTCCCAGAGTTTTCAATTGATCTCCCTCTGAAAGGGTCGCAAGTATGCTGATAAATAGTGAGTCTTTAAATCTTCCCTTGAGGGTTTCCTTTAGCTCAGTTAACTGCTGTGGTTTACAACCAATCATCACCCAGTCAGGGTTTTTAACGTCTGAGAGATCTTTTACAAATGTTGCTCCCACTTTTCCCGCTAACTTCTTTGCACTGGAGCCAGAGGGAGAATAAATCATCCATTCTGAGAGATTCTCTGTTTTTTTAAGGCCGCTTAGGATGGCCTCAACCATCTTTCCGGCCCCCAGGACTAAAACTTTCATGTATTAAGCTCCAGAGGTGCTCCATGTCTCATCGTATTGATGGCAAGAGACCTGACCCAGACAAACTGATCAAGCACCTGAGAAGGGTCCGCGAGAGAAACTCCATCGATATCAGAAAGGATCAGGCGCATTGTCTCGGCCAGTGATTGTCCTTCCAGCAGGGATTTATAAAGATAGTCGTGATACTGAAGATATTGTCCGGCATATACGAAGCTATAGTGAGGTCTTTTGAACAATTCACCCAGAGATTCTGGAGCAATCATACTGCAATCAATGTTTGTTTTAGAAAAACCAGCTTTCCAGGCAAGCTCCAGTATTCCTTTCCATGTTTTATAAGCATCTTCCGTAACACAGGCAACCGAGACTCCACAGCCCAATGCCAGAGCACCAAATAAGTAACTGATGGCCTTAAGGCTTGGTCTTCCGGAAACAGCAACGAACAGACCTGCTTCCTTAATAAGTGATTTGTCGTTGTAACTCAGCTGTCCTGGTATGACAAAATTCAGATGCCTTCCCGTGAGGTAAGAAGACAGATTCCCCTTCACCCACTCTATATGTGAGGTCAACTGGGCCTTTTCTTTTTCATTCACCGCGCCCATGAAAAGCTCATAATGTTCCAGAAAGGATTTTCCAAACTGCTCAAATCTCGCCACGCGCCCGGTTACAGATATGAGCGAAGGTCTCGGTACCAACAGCTCATAGCCAGAATCTTTCCCCCAGGTAGCCTCGACATTTTCTGTCTCAAGCATTGAGAGAAGGAAATGAAATTCTTTCACGTAGTCTGATCCACCGGCCTTAGGACCTGTTCCGGAAAGTTTAAACCCTCCAAACGGTTCAATGGCCACACGTGCCCCAGTATTCGGTCTGTTCACATAAAGGTTTCCCGCCCTCAAGAACTTCAAAAGGAAATCAATATCATCCTGAGACTGAGAGTAAATCCCGCCAGTCAGGGCATATTCTGTTCCATTGAAAAGCTCCACCGCTTCAATCAAAGACTCATATTCAGTGATATGGATGACGGGACCAAATATTTCTCTCTGGGCCCACGACTCCTTTTTCTTCGCCTGATGAGGAGGTATTTCGAACAGGGCAGGACCAACACAGAAGCCCGGTAACTTTTCAAAGGAGCGATCAATCAGGATCTTTCCGTTTGTTCTGATGGCCTCATCTTTTGCTTCTTCAACCGCTTTCCTCACACGCTCCTGGTCTTCACGGGTGATGAGTGGGTTGACTGAAGTTGCCGGATCAAGGGCCTCACCGACCTTCAGATCCTTTATGGCCTGAATGAGTCTGGTCACCAGTGCATCTTTAACTTCCCTGTGAACAATCACTCTTGAAGCTGCCGAGCACTTCTGGCCTGAATGCCCAAAGGCCGCATAGAGAATACCGGAAATAGTTTCGTCCAATTCACAGTTATTAGTTACGATGATGGCATTCTTTCCGCCCATCTCTGTAATGATTTTCTTCTGCATCGGAATCTGATGATAATAGTGCTGAAGAACTTCTTTACCGGCATGTTTATAAATCCATGTTCCGACGTTCTTTGAACCCGTAAAGACAACTCCCGCCGTTCTCGGATGAGAGACCAAAGGAGCACCCACGACTTCACCGTCTCCAAGGATAAGGTACAGAACTTCCTTAGGAACTCCTGCCTCTAGAAGAAGATGATAAAGCTCGATCCCGATGAGAGGAGTTTGCTCGGCCGGTTTCAAGATGACAGCATTCCCGGCGGCCAGAGGAGCAATGGTCATCCCGCAAGGAATTGCGAGCGGGAAGTTCCATGGAGCAATGACTGAAATCACTCCTCGATTTGTATACTTTTGTCCGGATAACTGCAGACTGATTTCCTGACGGGCATAGAAATTAATAAAATCGATCGCTTCATCGACGTCCGCTAATGCTTCTGTCATGGTTTTTCCGGCCTCGAAAATGATCAGGGCGGAGAGCTTATTTCTTTTGAGCAGCATGAGATCTGCGGCCTTCAGGAGAACTGAAACCCGGTAAAGAGTCAGGGACTGTTTACTCCACCAGCTTTTCATCAATCCTTCTTCAGCTTCTTCTACCGCCTTAATGGCCTCAGCGTTGGAATTTTCTTTAACGGTTCCAAGAATAAGCTCCGGACGGGAACTGCAGTAAACTTTTGTCTCGGGAGAATTTTTAAAGGTTTCCTGTTTCTGGTCGATTTCTCTGGCAAATTCTTCAATTTCTTTTTCCAGGAGCTTGCGCTCATAGGGAATATAAAGTTTCAAAGGCCTTGCCGGTGAAAAATCACTCTTAAGTTGAGTGATAAAGGAATCAAAGTGAAGCTTACCATTTTTCTTCTTATCTTGATGAACTTCAACCGGTGAAATGAGACCACTGGCCTTCTGATGGGAGCGCATGATGGATAAGACGCCGACCTGAGAAGAGTTCTCCATGATTCTCCTCACAAGGTAGGCCATTCCAACAAGAAGATTCCCGATAGGCATATAGTTTCTGGTTGGCCAGCCCATTTTGGCAAGACCATGAGAAAGTGCTTCATAAGTCATGTGAAGACACTGGTGTTCAATAACCGGGGCCTTCGGAAAGCGCAGTTCTCTCACACTTTCAACAAAGGCATGGTCCTGAAGATTGTGAGAACCAATCGCCAGTTGAATGAACTCGTGGTTTTTAAGTGAAAGATAGGCCAGTTGTCTGAAATGCAGATCGGATTCTTCCTTATTCAGAAACTGAGGAGGTGTGAACTGATGGGCCTCACCTTCAATTGTTTCAGCATCCCAGTAAGCACCTTTTACGAGGCGGATAGGCATCCTGATGTTTCGTTTCCGTGCCAGCTCGACCACATCCATTAAGTGTCTGGCCCCGTCTCTTAGGTAGGCCTGAACAACGATACCGGTCTGATCATAATCTTTAAGCTCCGGTGTCTCCAGGAGGACTTTGCCATATATCTCAAGAACAAGATCCCGATAGTGGTAGTGTTCAGCATCCACATTGATGAAAACTTCTTCCCTTTGAGCTTCCTGAAGTATGCGCTTTAACCTCGGAGCAACTTTGGCATAAGTGGCCTCAAAGGCCTGGGGACGAAAATCATGGGAAAGGGCGGAAACTTTAATCGAAACGTGAGCATTAAGAATGCCGGCCTTATTTTTTTCACCTTTTGGAATGTGCTGTTTCAGACCATGGATGAGCTGCAAAACTTTCTCAAAGTATTCATCGGCCTCTTTTGCGGAAACAACAAGTTCACCCAGCTGGTCTAATGTGGCCTCTCGTTTACTGTTTCTTAACTGCCGGAGGGTTTCATGGGACGTATTGATGCTCTCACCGGCGATGAACCTTCTGGCCATCATCCTCACCATAATTCTCACAATGGTTGCCAGAAGGGCAGCAGGCATGAAGGAGGCGATATTCATGGCCACAGAAAAAAGAATTGTCAGGTGAAGAGGTAGCTGTCGCGTTCCCCTTTTCTTCTGAAGAGAAAGGGCCTTGGAATCATCAAGAAGCCTTCTTAAACTTTCAAGCAGGTTTCTTTTCACCTCATAACCACGCTTGTCGTGATCAAGTGAAGGCAGAAGGGCCAGAAACTTCAGTACATGCACACGAATGAGATCGTACTGGGCCGTTAACGTCAGTCCGTAATCCGAGACCTTTTCGAAAAGGCTGGAATTATAATCTCCGACTTTTTTCACCAGCTCTTTCAGAATGATCTTTGATCTATCCTCAATATCACCCCATTGCTCTTTGTGAAGGAAGTCGGGCAGTTCATTGCGGACTGAAACCCATTCAATTTCACTGGGGAAAGTTGCAGTCGAAAGAGTGCTGATTTTTTCGATATGATCTTTAAGCTGGAAAAAAAGTTTTTCAATGTCCTGATCAATGAGAACCGGATTCACTTCATAAACTTTCAGGAGGGCCAGTTCACGGGAGAGTCTCCTCGTCCCGATGTAGAGGCTTTTCTCCTCGGGCCTTACGGCACAAAGAAAGGGGAAAGCGTCAATGACAACTTCCCGGCGAAATCCCTGGCCAATTCTTTTCTTTGTCACAAACTCAATCAGTTCAGAAACTTCCCGACGTAATTGACCTTCAGGAAAAAGAACAGCATCAAACTCCTCATAGAAAGAAACTTGCCACTGATCATGAACAACACGTTTCTTAACTACAGGAACACCTTTATCATTCACAAGAGCCTCCAGATTTTGAACACTTCAATTTACCTGTAAAAAGAGATTCAGCAAAGTATGTCAAAGAGGAATTTGACTCCTTTATTTAAGACGGCCTAGAATAATCTATGATCTCTTTTCTCCTGACCTTCCTTATTCTGATCCCCACTGCCTGGTCCCGTGAGATCTACACCATGGCAGACCTTGAAGTCCTGGCCCAGGATGAGTCCCACCAGGAGTTCTTCCAGCACGCCATGGATGTTCGTCCCTCCGAAAGGCAGGAGGACTGGAAAAGCATGGTCTCAAAAATGGCAGACTCTTTTAGTCGCCGCATTCTTGCTAAAAGTGCAATAGATCGAAATGATTTTCAAAAAGTTGAAAAGCTCTTTGACTGGCCATCCCTGAAATCGGATGACATTTTCAGAGTCCGCCGTCAGGAAGTGAGTCTGCGCTATCTTAAGACCTGTCTCAAAGGGGCAAGCCCCTGCTGGGAAGACGTCAAGGCCTTCTGGGAAAAAGACAAAACAGATCCGGAAACGGCCTTCCGACTTGCCGAGATGACCAGTGGTTTACCTAACTCCCCTTTTTCTACCTGGACCTTCCTCGAAGTCGCCCTTAAAAGTCCCTTAAGCGAATTTTATTGTAAAAAAGAATTCGCCATGTCTACGCTCTGGGGAAAAATTGAAATCGACTACGTAAAACTAGGCCCGGAAGGGGATTTGATGGTGCAAATTGATCGCACAGTTCACCCTGACTGCCTGCCCTCTTTAATTCTTGAGGCCCGAAAGCGCCTCTATTCCCCTCCCCAGGTTACGGACCGGGAACTCGCCTTCCAAATCCTAAAATCCCAAAGCAAGGCCACTGAGGACATTACCGACTTCTTCTACACAGTTTATCTTCTCGATAACCCCTCCAAGGGAGAGCTCTTTAACTATTCCTGGAACAGGGTAAAAGAACTGGGCGGAACAGTTTCACGTCGTGAAGCGGTACTGGAAAAATTAAAAAAACTTGATCCTCTGCCCGATCACATTTTTAAAACCCTCGATGACACCAAGAAAAAAG
The DNA here is from genome assembly GCA_046566385.1 of Bacteriovoracia bacterium. Classification (GTDB taxonomy): domain Bacteria; phylum Bdellovibrionota; class Bacteriovoracia; order Bacteriovoracales; family Bacteriovoracaceae; genus Peredibacter. The sequence goes on from JBKHWS010000014.1 coordinate 7,811, forward strand.
TCGTTCTAAGGCATTTTAAAACCTATTTTCCGGAATACCTGGATCACTACACCGATCAGTGTGTGAACTACTATGGTGGCCAGGGGACATTTCCCAGTGGCAATCCTACCGTTCATTGTCAGGAGTTCATGAACTCTGAACTTGCCCCTCTGATTATCGATGAATTTAAAATCAAAAAGTACGAGGAAGTCCGGAAGATTTAATGATCGGCATACCGGTCATCCTGACCATCGCCGGTTCTTCCGCTTCCTGCGGCCACCGGCATACCGGTCATCCTGACCATAAAAAAGGCCCCCTTGCGGAGGCCCTTCTATATAAGAATCTTTCTTAAAGATTACTTAAGGTGGTTAGAAACAAGTTTTGTCATTTCGAACATAGTAACTTGTTTTTTACCGCCGAAAACAGCTTTTAGCTTGTCATCAGCATTGATAGCACGACGATTCTTAGCGTCCTGAAGGTTGTGCTTCTTGATGTAGGCCCAAACTTTCTTCATAACTTCTGTACGAGGAATTGGAGCTGATCCAACTACTTCAGCAAGTTCTTTAGAAGGGTTAAGAGGCTTCATGAAAGCAGCGTTCGGCTTACGAGCTGATTTCTTCTTTGGAGCAGCAACTTTCTTAGCAGTTGCTTTCTTAGGAGCTGCTTTCTTAGCTGTAGCCTTTTTAGGAGCAGCTTTCTTAGCAGTTGCTTTCTTAGCTGTTGCCTTCTTAGGAGCAGCTTTCTTTGTTGTTTTCTTAGCCATAAAAATTCCTCCGTCTAATTTGGGACTTTGCTAGTTCCCTATGGTTTATATTGGCTTTTTACAGGACTTTTACCCATTCAATGATATTATTACTCAATCCAAAAGCATTTCCGGTTCTCTTGTACCCATGACTCTCGTTTAGAGCGATCATCCGGAAGTTATCAACGGGACAGTAGTTCACTACTCTCCTTATATGTTGTTTCTTCGCTTCTTCTTCGTAAAAATTCTTGATTTGGTGGGAAAAGCCATTTCCCTGAAAGGCCATCTTGATCGGAGTGTTCTTAGTGAAAAGAGTATCTCCCTCTTTGCGCAAAAGAACAGCGGCCACTATCTCTTCGTCAGTTGTGACTGAATAAAGCTTCCAGCCAGTCTTAACTTCTTTCTTAATATTATCTAAAGTCCAGGAGAAATCCTCGGTATCAGTGAAGGCCTGGATATCAAACTTTGAGAGGTTAACGACCTCTTCTTCTTTCTTAGCTTCTTTAAAAACGAGTGGCTTCAGTTCTTCCATTTTCTTCTTTTGAATAATTGTCTTAATAACTCTAGTTGTATTGTAGACGTAAAAAAATCATTTTATCAAACAGATTTTTTTTCAAGCTTCCGGGATAAAATTCAAGTTCTCCTCTTGAAATGCTTCGACCCCCAAAACGTGAAGCTCTTCGAACAAGCTTTTTTCCCTCTGGGAGTCGTAGGGTGCATGGATATAAACCGTAAGTTCTTCAACGTCAACTAGCTCCGGCCGGGCCTGTCCCTGATACAATGTAAGAATTTCCGGAGAGTTTAAAAAGGCCTTAATCTCCCTGATTTTGTCCGTAAGTTTGAGGTTTCGAAAAGGCCCTTTTTCAGAGGAGAAAGTGTATTCTTTGGCAGGCGACGACGGTGAAAGGACGGACATCCATTGAATGACTTTTTTCAGCTCAAGTTCATCGTTTTCTGTCATTCCTTCAATGGCCATTTCAGAATTCCTGTCTCTTAAAAAAGCCTCACATTCACGAATGGAAATCTCCTTTAATTTAGCGATTGGTTTGCCAATCAAAAGAAAGGCCCAAGATTCGAGCAGAACTTTTTCATGGTCGGCAACTTGTCCATAGAACGACAAATTTTTGACATTATTTATCTCCCATTCAACTTTCACCCACAATTCCTTACCACCTGGATACTTTTTCATATCAGTGTCTAATTCACTCTGAAAAAAACGTGGATGTGAAAGCTGCTCTTTTGCCCGGCTTGATTTAATAATGGCCACTATATCCTCCTACTCATGAAACGAATTCAAGGCTAGAATAAGCTTATGATATTGCCAAGCTCTCTCAGGAATTTCAGTGAGTGGATTCTACTGGGTCCCATGGGACCTGAACTTCCCTCAGATCTCTACACATTGCCGTTAATGGCCGTTGATGGTGGTGCCCACTTTGCCACCAGCATGGATATTTGGGTGGGGGATGCTGATTCCTACTCCGAAGAAATTCATGCTCCTCATGTCATTCGTCATCCCATTGAAAAGGATCAATCTGACCTGGCCCTTGCCCTGAATCTTTTTAATGATCCCTGTCACTATAAATTGCACTTATGGGGATTCCTCGGCGGAAGGCGCGATCATGAACTTTTCAATCTAGGGGAGGCCCTGAGTTTTCTCGATAAACAGGACGGTTCCCAGATCCTTTTTTATAATGAAAGTGGAAAGATAACTTATCAGGTTGTGGGATCAGGTCACTGGAAGTTTTCCCATCAGGGTCTTTTTTCTCTTGGTGCCCTGAAAAGGACCGAGGTCACCCTTCGCGGAGATTGTTATTACCCCATTAAGTCCCCGCAGATCCTTACACCCTTATCAAGTTTTGGTCTTTCCAATATTGGACAAGGTGAAATGACCCTGACAACGGATGGTGCGGTCTTTCTTTATTTTCCGGAGGGTAAATGAGGGCCCATTATCTGGATGCTTTAAGAGGGATGGCAGTTGTTTGGATGATCATTTTCCACGCCGCCTATGACCTTCGCCTCTTTAACTATTTAAAGTGGGACTTCAGTACTGGATTCTGGTACGCCTTTCCACGGGTCATTGCATTTACATTTTTATTTTGCGTAGGCCTTTCCCTGAACTACGGGCATTCTCCCAGACCTAACTGGAACTCGATCAAAAAAAGAAGTTTGAAACTGGGAGTATCGGCCTTCCTGGTAAGCTTAGGCACTTATATCCTTTTCCCCTCTCAGTGGATTTTTTTTGGAACTCTCCATTGCATATTGCTTGGCTCCCTGGCGGGGGTTCTGCTGGTGAACCAGAGGAAAATAGCAGGCCTTTTGTTGGTTCTGATTCTTTTGGGCCAGTATGCGCTTGGATTTGACATCAAATGGGTCTCTTCTATTGTCCAGCGTCCTTCCATGGATTTTATTCCTCTCTATCCCTGGTTTTGGGCCATTTTATTGGGAATAATGGTCGGGCCTTATTTGTCAAGAATTCCCCTGCTTCAAAAGATGAAACCAAGCCCTTTTTTGAATTATCTGGGACAGCATTCCCTTAAAATCTACCTGATTCATCAGCCACTCATTTTCGGACTGATCTGGACCTGGACCCAATTCAAGTCTTAAGTGACATTCCATTCTCAAAATGAGAAATTGTGTCCCAAATGAATAAGCTCGTAAGTTACTACCGGAAAGTTGAACTTTTCTTCGGAAATCTCAAGTTCGCAGTTGTTATAATCTCCCTCTTTGCCGTGGCCCTCGGATATGGAACCTTTATGGAATCCTATCACGGAACAGAATATGCCAACCGGCTCATCTATAAATCGTTCTGGTTTATGGGGATTCAGTTTGGGATGTTTTTATCCATCCTGTTTGCCACTTTGATCCGCCTTCCACTAAAAAAACACCTCTACGGTTTCTATGTCATTCATGCCGGCCTCATTATTCTTTTTGTGGGCTCTTATATTACCTATCAGTCGGGTGTTGATGGAACCATCACTCTCGCTCCGAATCTTCCGGCAAGACAAATTCTCATCAATGAAGACGAACTGAAAATTCAGTTTCCTTCCCGGGGAAAGGAAGTCACTGTTGACCTCCCTTATAGTGCTTTTCAAAAACAACTTGGTTATGAGTATGAAGGAATAAAACTTCATCGCTTCCTGCCATTTTCGGAGAATAAGCAGGACTGGATCCCGGTAAAGATCGTTGATCCTTCCCAGACTTCTTCCAAATACCGTCTTTATAATGAGAATTTCGGGGAGTTTATTACTTTAAGCCTTCACCCTCATTCAGACTTTAATAATACTCAGCAACTTGGTCCCTTGAATGTCCATTATATGCCTTCCTCTTTATCTGCCTGCTTCAGTAAAAACACACCGGATGGTCTGATAATCTGGAATGGTGAAACCACGGCCTGCATCACACCTGGCCCGGGAGAATTAAAGAGGAAGAAAAGTGTCAATGGTCGCCAGATGGTAGAAGCTGAATTTGAAGGACAACTGGTGCGCTTTCTGCCGGAGATGTCGCCCCTTCCTTTAAATGCAAAAATGGAACTGGATGAGAAGTCGCCGTTTCGGGTTTTCAGCAAGAAGCTTTTCGAAAAAAGCCCGCATCTTTTCCTCTTTGGAGAAAGTGCTGCTTTTTATAATAAGGACAGCTTAAAATGGGAGTCATCACCATTTAAAGATGGTGGAGACGTCACCCTTCCCTGGATGGGATTCAAAGTAAAACTTCTTGAACATCGCAAAGATGCCTACCCAACCATGGTTCCACAGTATATTAAGCCGATCCAGGATAACGGACAGGTGGTGAGCGGGGACCTCAAGGCCATTGAGGTCGAAATTAATAATCAGAAGTTCTGGGTGAAATCCAATGAACCTATTGCCTTCAACCAAGACGGCGAAAGGATCACTTTTGAGCTTGGAAAGAAAGTCATCAACCTACCCTATGAAATTGTGCTTGATCGCTTCAAGATGGACACAGATCCCGGAACAACAACTCCCGCGAGCTTTGAGAGTTTTGTGACTCTGTTCAAGGGTAATGAGGGTTCTGAGAAACACCATATCTTCATGAATAATCCTTTAAAATATAAAAATTTTACTTTCTATCAGGCCTCTTATTTCCAGACCAATGAAGGTCCTTACGGCAGTGTACTGTCAGTTAATTTTGATCCGGGAAGATTCTGGAAATATCTTGGTTCCCTCCTCCTTGTCCTGGGATCCATTTGGCATTACATCCTGAGAAAGAAAAGAGTTGCTAAACCAGGAGAAGATCGTGCGTAAGGTTATTTTATCTCTCATCCTATCCCTGATATCTGTTGCCTCCTTTGCCCAGGGTCCAATGAACTTCTGCACTGACGAGCTGGATACTTTTCCGGTGCAGTCCGGAGGCCGTGAAAAACCTTTGTATGTGCTGGCCACAGAAACTGTGAAGTTCATGACCGGCTCTTCCAAAGTTGGAGAGCATTCGGCGACCGTCGCTTTTTGTAAGCTTTCTCTCAAGGCCTTCGGAATGCCCCTGGAACTGCCGGTAGATATCAAAGTTGATCATGTTGACGTGAGAAAAGTTCTCGGGATGAAAGAAGACCAACTCTCCATTCCGGTAAATGAACTCGATCAGAAGGCCGATATTCTTGCTGCCGAAATTTCCCAGATCAAAGAAAACAACAGTTATAAAAAAGAACTCAATAGGGTTCAGCAAAGGCTCGGGACTTATCGAGCGATTGTCTCCGCACGGGCCTGGACTGTGCCTGTTACCATTGAGGGCAAGATGGACTTCATCCCTCTGTCTCAGTTTCTCACCGAAAAAAGAGTGGAATCTGCCCAAGGAAAAGGAACAAATCCTGTGAGCTATCTCTTTGAGACGGCAAAAGAAGAATACCTTAAGGCCAAGGGGGACAAGTATCTTCTGGAACTCTCCTATTATAAGTGGAACCTGTTCACCTGGGCACTACTGGCCTCACTATTATCCATCTTCTTGTTTGTCCTGGTTAAAAACAAAATTCCTGGTTCCCTGTTCCTGGTTGTGACCGTACTCCTGCAGATCACTGCTATGACTATCAGGGTGATGATCTCAGGACGCGCTCCTATCACTAATATGTATGAGACAGTGATGTTCTCAGGCTTTGGGGCCCTCATCATCAGCTGTATTATTTATTTCATGAGAAAAGAAATTCTTTTTATTCTCGCAGGACTTGCCTGTAATGTCCTTTCACTTATGATGATGAAGTTTGCCAACGGGATGCTGGATGAAGGAATTTCACCTCTGGTTCCGGTATTAAGAGATAACTTCTGGCTCTCAACACATGTAACTACAATCATTCTCTCTTATGCGGCCCTTGCCCTGTCCTGGCTTCTCGCTAATTCTCTCCTCATCAGGGCGAGGATTAAAGAAGTAAGCTCAGGTGAGTATCGCTATCAGGTTGACCTGATCTACACCAGTATCAAGGTTGGCGTTGTTCTGCTGGCGGCCGGTGTGATCTTAGGTGGTGTCTGGGCGGATTATTCCTGGGGAAGATTCTGGGGATGGGATCCGAAAGAAACCTGGTCTCTTATTGTTCTTCTGGTCTACATGGCCATTCTTCACGGTAAGTACACTTCATGGATTCCTCCTCATCGCTTTGTCCCCCTGGTTGCCGGGGCCTTTATGAGTGTGATGATGGCCTGGTTTGGAGTGAACTATATCCTCGCCAGCGGTCTTCATTCTTATGGTTTTTCAGAAGGCGGGGCCATCTTTCTTGGAAGTTTCTTTCTGATTCAAACTCTGATTCTGATCTTCTGCTCAATCAATCTTAGGAAAGCAGCACAATAAAAAAGGGCCCCGTAGGGCCCTTCTTTTTTAGCATTATCTTACGATGTAAAAATTTGCTCTCTGTCGATAGATCTCTTCGATCATACGGGTATCCCCTGTTGATTCGAAGTATCCAACCAGGGCACCTTCCATGCGGACCTGCTCCACGTACATAGACTTAATGAACTTTTCAATTCCACCTTTGATCCAGCCTGGGATGTTCGGAACAAATCCGATGGCAACTCCCGCAAGATTAAGAAGAGCACGGTTTCTTTTCACTCTCTTTGGATTTGAATAGTCATAGGCGAGGGCCGGCTTTTTGGAGAACATGTGGGCCACGTTATGCAGGTGATAAACCTGGCGGGCACCCTTATGAGTCACAGTGGCAAAACCAAAGTTGATTTTCTTCACGTTCTGGAACTCAAGTCTTGAAAGAGGGGCCTGCCACTCTCTGATTCTGGCATTACCAGTACGGACTGACATATAGAAGTTATTCATTCCGTAGTTAAGCCAGTCACGGGCAGCTTTATTCGACTCAAAAATGTTCATCGGATCAATTCGGTACTCATAGATTGAAGAAACCGCACGATCAACTTCTTCTTTAGTCATTCCAAGTTTTGTTTCAGGAATGGTCTCAAAATAATGGAGAAGCATGTTGTGATGGAAATAGCGCTGTTCAAGCATCATGTCGTGGACGCGAACGATGACAAAAGTAGCGATGTTAAGAACTGGCAAGTGAGCAAACTTCTTCTGTGCCTGACGAAGGGCCCATTCTACAACTTTGTAAGTCACGTTCTTTTTATAGAAGAAACGAGAGTCTTCCAGGTTAGCAAGAACGGTAGGATCAATATAAAGGAACGCCTGCTGAAGACGGGCCTGGAACTCCTCCCAGAAGCCACCTTTTGAAAGCTCACTAAAAGCAGCTTCAACGTTTATTTCAGGAATCAAAAGCAGGGCCTCTTTAATTTTCTGGGCCTCTTCTGAGCCATTTCCTTTCATGTAAGGATCAAGACCCATGTCCATAAGCATCTGATCGATCTCCTGCTCCTTCTCAAAACTTGAGAGGGCCACGAAGCTCTTCTGCTCATCAAGAAGATCCTGTTTGATCTGCTCAATGAAAGGACGAATGGTAAATCTAGTAACGGCCTTTTTTAATTTAATGACAGTCACTTTGCCTTGGGCATTTTTGGCCAGCGAAAACCTTTCATTAAAACCTTGTAGTGATAAATCCTGAGCGAGAGCTGTTATTGAAAACAGAAGCCCCAGGGACAACAGAATAAGTCGGGACATATATCCTCCTTAAATATTTAAAAAACCTTCCAAATTGGTTTTTCTTTTAATGACTAATGCTATCGTTTAAGGCCAGTGCTCGACAATTGAATAGGTCCACGAGAGAGGGCATTTCTTCTTATATTTTCTTACAGAAAGGAGGCTGATTAAAGGGGTGTTTTAGTCGGCTTTAGCTGTTGATTGAGTCACAGTTTCTTCGATCATCACTTTACGATGAGCAAGACTGCGATGATACCAGGAGCGGAAACTTCTTATTTTTTTTAAAGTATAAGGGCTGGAGCTTTTTAGTTCGTTGAAAATGGTCACAATGGAAACACCCCTGTTGAAGGAAGCATCATCAATATAATTACCTCCGGTGTGGGCCCAGTTGATGCCTATGACATAGCCGCGATCATTAAAGATGGGCGCACCAGATGATCCTCCGAGCGTAGGGGCATAATGATAAAACTCTCCATTGTTGAGCTTCAGACCCTTTCCACTGGAGGCCTGAATACCCATTCCAGCGGCATTGCCGATATGGAGAAGATTGACATCCTTATCAGAACGGATCTTTCTGGTAAGCCTCAGGGGCTTTATCTCTGAAGCAAGTGACTGGCCATTTTTCATCTGATCCATCTCAACCACACAGTAGTCAAACCTTCTGCTGCAAAACCGGACCTTCCTGCAGGCAACGGTTTCTTCTTTATGGTTAAGCTTGATGGAAAATTTTCCGCAGGGCCAGCTTTTGGCCTCCGGTTTTATGGACATCACATGGCGATTGGTAAGGACAACATCTTGACCCACCAGAAAGGCCGTGCCGACGTTCGTCCCCGAACCAGTTGTGGCCTCAAAGACAGAAAGGGCAAGCTGCTGCTCCTCTTCAAAGTCTTCAAGATCAATTTCACTGAAGTAACCTTCCCGGAAAACCTTGGCCCCAAGTGTCTCACCATTGGTGATCTCAATAACAGGTCCGGTAACTTTAACCAGATTATAATCATCATTAATTTCATAACCCTTAAAGAGGTAATGAAGACCTGCAAGACTGCGGGAAGGGATGATCGTCCATGAACTGGCGAGCCCACGGTAGGCATATCCCTTTTCATCGATGACGAGAGGGAAGAGAATAAGAAAGAACAACAAAAGCGGCAGGGCCTTTACTTTCATATAGTTCATTTCGGTCCAAAAGGGATTAAAGTTAAAAAGGGAGTTTCACCCTCAGCTAACTCCTGAAAAACGGAATAGCCCTTTCATATTTGTATCATCAATTTGAAGGGGAGCAATGAATTTGTACCTGACTCTATTTCTGTTTTATTTCCTGGGGACGCTGGCCCATCGGCAGCCCTTGATCATGGTCTAATTCCCAACGGTCAGTCAGAAGCTCCTGCCTTTCAACGCGGTAGAAGTGGAGTGATTCATCCAGCTCGTTGAGCCTTCTCATGAGCTCATTCTGGAGAACAAGCCTTTCCTGCTTTAGGTTAATCATGTCATCCAGGGCCTTGCGCTTTTGTCTTTGAAGCTCGTTGATTCTTTCATCAAACTCAGCGGCAACTTTCACTTTCTGCTGATCGAAGGTCCACAAAAAGTGATTGATGCCATTGAGCTGCTTCAAGAAGTCTTCTTTCCTTAAAATCAGCTGATCCCGATATTTACTGGCCTCAAACACCCGCAGGGCGAGGGTTTTTGAGAAGAAGTTCAGAACCGTCCCCCGTCTGAAGTATTCGGTGCTGGAGTAACAGGGGGCAAGGCTTTCAACGTAGATAGTAAAATGAAAGTCTTCTACCGACCTCACAAAGCCCTTGCACCAGTCCCGGTTTTCCTTGAGGTTCACCTTAAAAAGCACAGTGTCTCCGGAGCGGAAGAACTTGGTGTTATTGTTTTCCACATGGACTTTGAAAACCCGTGCAGAATCATCTTTATCTGAAACCCGGCCTGAGAAGCGCTCATAATCAATATTAGGATCGATGACTCCCCGGTTGTCCGGCGCAATGACTCCTTCCGGTGGAAGATTTGGGACCACAGTCACAGCGAATGCTGTGCTCAAAATGAAAAAAAACCAAAGGCAAAAGTGGCCAAATGTTCTCATGCTTTTTATTATCATTCAGAATTTTAATTATCCAAAGCACTTTAAAAACCCGACTCTTTGAGGAGACTATATGGAATTTTTTATCGATACCGGTGATATTAACGAAATCAAAACTGCTTATGCCTGGGGATTTGTGGATGGGGTAACAACGAATCCAAGCCTTGTGGCCAAATCCGGAAAGAATCAAAAAGAACTCATTCAGGAAATCGCGGAAATCGTCGATGGCCCTATCTCAGCTGAAGTCATTTCAACTGAAGCGAAAGGCATGATTGATGAAGGTATGGAGCTTGCTAAGATTCATAAGAATGTAGTGATCAAACTTCCTATGACCAAAGATGGAATGATTGCCTGCAAGCACTTCTCGAAAAATGGAATCAAGACCAACGTCACGTTGATTTTCTCTGCTAACCAGGCCCTTCTGGCAGCAAAGAATGGCGCTACTTATGTCTCTCCCTTTGTAGGCCGTCTCGATGACGTGGGCCAGACGGGAATGGATCTTATTCAGGAAATCCGTCAGATCTTCAATAACTACGGTTTTGAAACAAAAATTCTTGCGGCTTCCCTTCGCCATTCTACCCATGTCAAAGACTGTGCACTGGTGGGTGCGGATACGGCCACTCTTCCATTCAAGGTTATCGAAGGATTGTTTAACCACCCTTTAACCAAAAATGGTTTAGATCAGTTCCTTGCTGACCATGCAAAATCATTGAAATAATTCCGCCTTAATTTTCTCAGTTTTGCTCCGGAAGAGCCGATAAGTCTCAATGAGACCCGACTCTTTCGGAGAAAAATGAAACCTGCAATTATCCTGTTAAGTTTAGCTTTTTTGGCATCATGTGTTCCCTCCAAAACCGTGGAGTCCGAGGTTAATGGTGGAAACATCAATGTATCGGCCCCTTACTTATGGTCCATATACGCCTTTCCTAGAAATCTCAAAATCTCTGATGACTTTACTGCCCAGGAAGTAACCAATATCCAGTCCATGACAGCTGCCTGGGAAACGGCAGTTGAAGATAAAAAGAACTTTTTTAATGATACTGAAAGAACCACTGAAGTTTCTTCTCCCAGTCTTAACCTGGATTCCCTCGGAGATGACAACGTTAATGGTGTTTATAAAATCACGAGCTGGCCCATGGAACTCAGTGCCGGTGCCCTGGCCGTGACTCAACTCTTCGGCAGACGTTACAATGTGGGCTCCAGCAGTGAGTTCGTGAGAATCGAACACGCTGATATCCTTTTAAATGAAAATCTCTATGACTTCAGAACCGGTGATTCGGGAGTAAGTGGCTCCTTCGATTTAAGAACGGTCATGCTCCATGAACTGGGTCACTTCCTGGGTCTCTCTCATAAATACGGCAACACAGTCATGGTTCCGAGTATCGGAACTTCAACAGTGGCCCGAGCTCCAACCGGAGTAGACGCTCTGGATATTGCCGATAAATACGGAATCACCCTGGGTGGCGGAGGGGCCGCAGCTATGGCCGCTGGCACCCAGAAGACCTATGTTCCTCAGGATAGCGGTCAGAAAGTTAAAATCATGATTGAGCTCATGGCCGACGGTGAATGCGTTCATAAAGAAAATGGCGCCGTCACCAGACGCCATTTCCTGAAATAACCTACAGATAATTTTGTAATTCTTGGATCGTCATCTTGCGATGAATCTTATGATCATGAGACTTCAGATCAGTCGAGAAAGTATTGGAAGTGCCATAAGTGTATTTCTTAAAGTCCTCCTCAACAGAAACTCCATAAAACTCACTCATTTCTTTAATAAATTCTTCCACGAAAAGCGGTGCCAGAGCGCGCTTTTCCACCATATATCTCATGAACGGTTTAAGCCCACCTTTGGACTTTAACTTCCCATCCATTAAGCGCATGAATCTTTCACCAAAGGAATAGGCCGCGCGATCAGTGGTTCTGGTGTAATAAGGATGAGCGGACATCATGGATCTGCCACTTAAAGTATCAAGAGTCTGATAACCAGAATCTCTCCAGCTTGCCAGGGCCTCATCCAGCCATCCTGAATTCCCGTTTGCCGGCATCACACCGCGGGCAAAATAAGAATGGAAAAGTTCATGCCCAAGAGCTGAGGTACTGGTCATGGTAGCGCCACAATACTCCATGCCGCCGGAGCCAGCGTTGTAGATCACCAGAGTAGGATGAGGCCATGCCCCGTAGTCACCTTCGAGTTCATGGAAAATTTCTGTGGTTAGAGTTTTCAAACGATCTAGAGAGGCTCCCCCGCCCCACATGGATTTAGATGTATAAACAACTACTGGAACATTTCTTCCATCCACAGATCTTAAAGAAAACTCTAGCTCATTGGTCGCTCCTTCAGGAACGGTATGGAAGAAAATTGAGGAAGCATTAAAGTATGACGGATAGGTAATCTTATAAACAGATTTTCCGGCCTTCTTAGCTGCCCTTACAACACCATTGGTGTAAATCTTCTGCTTATTCTTTCCCCCTTCAAAAGAGACACTGAAAGTCATTTTAACCTGATCATATTCAAGATTTGCCGGCATGTATCTTTCAAGAAAGTTTCGCTCAGAAAGATCAGAAGTCCAGAAGGCACTCTTAATCCCTTCGGAAGTATAATCAACCAGGGCCTTGAGGGGAACCTGGATCACCAGAGTATGGGACCCACTCGAAATGGCTTCATCCACCACTCTTACAGTTGTTTCAGAAGAAGGAGTCCTGGTTTCTGTTGCCGTTACTTCTTTACCATTGAGCTTAATCGAGAGCGGAGCTTCAACGGAATCAAAAATCGGATGACCCGATTCAGGAGCATTGAACTTTATTGTCGCTGTAACTGAAGATGATTTCAGTGCAGAATTGTAACTGATGTCATAGTCAGCAGTGATGAAGTCCACAAAGACGGCCTTGCCCTTTGCTGTGGAAAAAGACTTAGGACGATGAACCAGGTCATTTTTCTGGGCCAGTGCCAGACCACTCAAGAGAAGACCTAAAAGGAAATATTTCATATGAACTCCTTGAAATACAATGATCAATCACATCAAAGGAGATTCTGTATGTCTATAGATGTAAGGCGATGTGAGAATGTGGCAGATTTAGCGTCGGGAAATTTTATTAATATGTTCCCGAAGGCGCTCCGCCACTAATTCAAGATCTTTAAAATTATCCCCTTCACGAAGACTGAGCTTACGGTCTTTTCCTTCAATCAGGTCATCTACGTAAGACTCAAAGGCATAAAGAGGTCCCGCACTCTTGTGGCCAATGACTATGCCTGCGAGAAAGGCCATGGCACAAAAAAGAAGAGTAATCATGGAATAGGTCATAAAGTATGTGAGCATGAGGTGACTTTTGCCCTCGACGAAGGGAGCGACCGTGGTGTTGAAAAAGGAATACGAAAAAATTCCCAGCACCACTGAACAACAGAAGACCACCAGTGAGAAATTAAGACCTATTTTGTATTGTTCCTTGGGCCAGATGAGAAAGTTCCCCCGATTGGAATCCGGATGCCATATGAGCTTTTCCTTTCCAAAAATAATGAACATCACCATCAAGGTTCCGCTCCACAGGAAGACATCGGCCAGATTAAAAACAGCATTGATGCCAAAGGAGTTAAAGGGAATAAAATCCACCGTCTTTCCCAGAACAATTTTATCAATCACATTTCCAAACATTCCTCCCACCAGAAATGAGAGACCATATTTTAAAAGTCGGGCCCGGGCGGGAATGATGTACATGAGAAAGACATAGAGAAAAAGGACAATTCCCGCAAAGCATCCCAACGCCACAATCCGAATGCTATCAGGAAGGCCTTGATAGAGACCCATGATGAAACCCTGATTGTAGTGGAGAGTTGACAGGCTCATCCCCCACTTCTTGGTGAGCTGATCAATAACTATCGTCAGGACCAGGATCAGGGCCGATATAAGAAATCTTTGGTTCATAATTCCACCTATCGGAAAATCAGGGAAGTTCTTCTCTCTTTCTTTCTCCGACTCATTTACTCCGGATATTTAATGCAAAAGATTTCTCAGGGAATACCGATGAAAAAGAGTACATTGAGGAGGCCTCTTGAATAAGCGGTATTATTATTTATTGATAACTCTGTTATCTGTTGAAGCTTGGGCGGGCCCGAAAGAGGCCGCATGGAAACTCCACAATAGGTTAACTGGTGTTCCACCGGTGAAAACAGCAACCACCGATCCCCTTCGGGAAATGGAACTGGCCATCGCGGGAGGAAGACCGGAAGAGGCCGCAGAAATTGCAGTCAACCATCCTAATTTTTATAATATCGTTTTAAAAAACTGGATCAAGCCCTGGTCAAACCGAGAGCAGACTTCCAGGACTGAACTTAATGATTATGTGGCCACCATCATTGGAATCATCCGGGATGATGTTCCTTTCACGGAAGTTCTCTCCGGAGACATCATTTATACAGTAAATGGCTCCCCGTCTCCTTATTCAGTGACCAACAACGATCACTATGAAGACGCTGAAGATCGAAACATAAATCTCATGACAAGTCTTATGAGACAGACTCAGTCGGCCCTCACGGGACTCCCGGCCTCGGCCGTTTCCGGAGTAATTACCACCAGAGCCGCAGGTGAGGCCTTCTTCTCGGCCGGTACCAATCGCAGGATCAATCGTTTTAATTTCATCAACTATCTTTGCCGTGACTACGAAGAACTCCATGACGTGAACATCGCCGATTTCAGAGTACGTCGGGACGTGGAAAGAAATCCCGGAGGCGATTCGAGAACCTACCGGAATAAATGTGTGGGTTGCCATGCGGGACAGGACGCTCTGGGTGGAGCTTACGCCTACTATGATTTTGTGGGAGGGCAGCTCGTCTACACACCAGGAATCGTGGTCTCCAAAATGAATCACAATGTTTATTATAAAGACGGCTTTGTCACCACTGATGACTCCTGGATAAATACCTGGGCCCAGGGTCAGAATGCGGTCTTAGGATGGAGAGGTCCTACTCAAGGCAGAGGGGTTAAAGAGCTGGGACAAATGCTCTCCAGAAGTAAGGCCTTCTCACAATGCATGGCCAGAAAAGTTTTTAAGGTTATTTGCCTGAAAGACGCCATCAATACTGATGACGTCAACATGGTGGATGAGCTTGCCTCCCGCTTTGAGCAGGATAACTACAATATGAAACAACTTTTTATCAACACTTCAGTAGGATGCATCGTCAATGAAGATGAATCATAAAATCGTTGTCAAGCTGGTAGCGATCTTTCTTCTTACCAGCATGATTATTACATTCACTCATTGTGTCCCTAAGACAGCTAAAGAAGTTGGCGACGGAGGCGGTGGTTATACTAAATCGACCATTTCAACCCCGGCGACACCAAAGTCTGAAGGACAAGTCATTAATGAAATACAGGTCACGACCGGAATAAAAAACCATGAACAGATTCTTCACACCATGGGTGCTGTGACCGGGATAGATCCCTTTGCAGTCACCGCTATCATGAATGTGTATAATCAGATTTCAGCAAGTCTTCCCACCGACAATGACATTAAAGTTTATACGGCCACTCAGCAGGTGGCAGTGACTAAGCTCGCGGCAGAGTTTTGTTTTCAACTCTCCCAGAGTGGTTTCGCTTCACAAAGAAACATCATCTGGCCCGGATTCAATATCGGGGCCGTCTCCAACACCGCCTTTAGTTTTGAAAACCGCACTCTTTTCATAGACCAGACCATTGATGGTCTCTGGGGAGGGATGGTGTCTAACGAAGAACGAAACATGGTCCATGAAGAACTTGGTAACCTGATAGAAGTCACAATAGACGGAGGAAACTCAACAACTCTAACGGCACGGACATTCAGAGCAGTGTGCACAGCTGCCCTTTCCAGTGCCTATGTGACTCTCCTCTAGGAAAAAATTATGAATGAGAAAAAAGAAAAAAGAATTTTAGAAGAACAGATGGATGAGGCACCGGTAGAAAAACCTATGCTTCATGAAGGTCACAAACTAAAAACCAGACGTGATTTTCTCGCTCAAGGTTTTTTAGGCATGACGGCCTTTGCCCTTGCTCCTTCTGCACTCACACTACTTTCCAGAAGTGCCATGGCCCAGACAACAGGTTGCTCAGCTCCTCAGATGAGTGGCATGACTCCGGTAATCATCATCGATCTGGCCGGCGGCGGGAACATCGCTGGCTCCAATGTTATGGTCGGCGGGGCCGGGGGTCAGATGGATTTTCTTTCTGATTACGCTTCCCTTGGTCTTCCACCAGACTTTCACCCTTCACGCTCAGGCAGAACCAATAATGAAATGGGATTGGTCTTTCATTCAGACTCAGGAATGCTCAGAGGTATTCAAAGCATTGCAAGTAATACCACCCGGTCTAATATGGATGGAGCCGTATTTTGCACCACCAGTGACGACGACACCGGAAACAATCAATCTAATCCCATGTACTGGCTTGCCAAGGCCGGGGCCACGGGAGAACTTCGCCCGTTAGCAGGAACCAGTCAGTCTGAATCAGGTGGAAACTCAAAAGCACCAGCGGAATCCCTTAATCCGACTGTTGCCCCGGTTAAAATATCCTCAGATGGAGATGCCGTGAATCTCGTGAGCCTCGGAAACAGGTTTACCACCAATCTCATTGGCAGATCAGACATGGTGATCGATACAGCGGCAAGACTTAGTAATAAAAAACTGGAGATGATCGGAAGAAGATCCTTACCGGATAAAATACGTGAGCTCATCGCCTGTAGTTTTAATCAGACAAATGATCAGATTTCAAAATTCAATGAGAACAGTATCTCAAGTGCCTCTGATGCCATCATTACCGCAAACTTTAATATGATCACCAACCAGAACGTGAGAAACAGGTCGCGCTCCATTGTAAAACTCGTTCTCGATGGCTACATCGGTGCGGGAACCATCGTTCTGGGCGGATATGATTATCATAACGGGACCAGGGCCACTGGAGACACAAAAGACTTTGAATTGGGACAACTCATCGGTGCCATCATGCAGTCAGCGGCCCAGAAAGGAAAAGATGTGATGGTCTATGTCCTCACTGATGGCGGAGTTGCCGCCAGACCCACCGTGGACAACACTCAGGGCGGTGGCGGAAAATTCATCTGGACCGGTGATTCAGGACAACGATCAGCAACTTTCATGATGGTTTATAAAAGAGACGGGAAACCTGGTCTCAGATCAGCAAACCGCCAGATAGGATACTTCAAGGCCAATGGTGCGGTTGAAGGTTCTGCTGTTTTAACCAGTAACAGTGTCGTCACAACTTCCAAGGCCATGGTGGCAAACTATCTTGCTCTCCACGGAATGGAAGGAAGACTGGAAGAAATCATCGGTGTTGATCCTTTCCGGACGGCCCTCGACAGGTATCTGGTTTTTGACAAATTAAGGTAGGAAGACTTTGAACTATAACCTTTTCAGAATTGTAGTTGTTTTGCTTCTGGGGGCCCTGCTCTTTGCTTACACCAATTGCGGTCAGCCTTTCGGAGGGCCTTCTGAACTGGTATTTAAAAGTAATGTCTACGGTGGAGGATCAGAGGCCTCTTACTCTGCCTTTGAAAGATCGGTTTACCCCATCACAAGGTCAAATTGTATTTCCTGTCACTCATCCATCCAGCCTCTGCATGCCTCTGATGACATGAAAGAGGCCCATGATGCTCTGATCTCGCAGTTCAAGGTTAACTTCGCTAACATTCCTGCCTCCAGGATTGTTGCAAAACTCAGGGATGAAAATCATAACTGCTGGAGTGATTGTAGCGTGAATGCTTCTGAAATACAGGCAGCAATTGAAGAATGGAAAAGTGCCATTGAAAGCTCCGGAGCATCAACGAATCCATCGACTTTGACACTGGAAACCTCTGAAACATCCACTCTGGAAGAAGAATTTAATGATCCTACCAATCCTTTAAAATCAAACACCATTCGTATCAACATGGAAGCAGCTATGTTGAGAGCACCCATGGGAAGGTTTACTTCTGGTTCAGATGTCTACCTGTCAGTTCCCAACAGCACCAACACTGTTCTCTCCAGTACTGATGCCAATGCCGGTATCGCCTATTTTACTTTTTCTGTTCCGGTAGACGGGCAGTACAGAGTCTGGGGCCATTCACAAGGTGACAGCAGCAGCGATAACTCGTTTTATGTCAATGTCCTGGAAGGAACCCGTTCCTTAAGTGGCGGCACACGTTCATGGGACTTCACTCCCGGATCGGCCTTTCAGTGGAGACAGGTTCCCAATGTAGGGCCTAATCTCATATCCGGGAGAAATTATACTATTGAAGTCCGGCAGCGTGAGGACGGAGCGAAGTTAGCGGGAATTATCTTGACTTCAGATCCGGATTTTAACGGCCAGGAAGTCGATGATCACTTCGGCATTACCCTTTCTTTTGATCTCAGCTCCCTCTTGAATACTCAAGGTGTCTCTCTCTTGATTGATGTTATTGACTTCGATCCCTATAGTTACAAGTTTTCCAACCCAAGAATTGAGACCACTTCAGCTTCAGTATACGTTAAAGGATTAAAGCTTCTCGTCAACGATGCCTTTAGTCCTCAGCATTCCACATATACGGTCGTGGATAAAATAGCTACTCCTACAGATGGGCAGCTTTCCACCTACTCGATGATTGTCCTGAAAGACAAAGGCCTTTCAGGGGACAGGATTAAATTCAGTTTTGATCAGCTCTCACTTGCCAGCTCGCCTTCTACAGGCACCACCGGTGGAACCACAGGCGGAGGAGCAACACCATCGCAAACTTCTCTCACTGCATTCCAGGCAACAGTCTATCCAATATCAAGAAGCTCGGCCTATTCCTGTGTCGGATGTCACACCAGCGTTTCACCAAGGCACGCTTCTGACAACACTCTCACGGCCCATGATGCTGCCTTAACGGTTGTCGATTTC
Source organism: Bacteriovoracia bacterium (assembly GCA_046566385.1). GTDB lineage: Bacteria > Bdellovibrionota > Bacteriovoracia > Bacteriovoracales > Bacteriovoracaceae > Peredibacter. Next base: position 26,523 of record JBKHWS010000014.1, read on the forward strand.
ACGACTCCATCCAATTCACGGATCGTGAGGAAAATGAGAGTTGAAAGACATAACTGCCAGGCCTATTGTGACAGCATTGCTTCTGAGTATGAAAATGCCGTTACAGAGTGGAGAAATCGACGTCAGTAGTTATAGCTTAATAAATAAAGGCCCCATAAAGGGGCCTTGGCATTCAATTTATTGTTTTACTTTTGTCGGAACTTTACCGGTCAGCTGCTTTGACTTCTGGAAATTCTTTTTCTTCTCATTTTCCTTTTCATTCATAATAGCAGATAACTTCTTCCCGGTTTCTTCGAGTTCCGTCACCAGCTTCTTCTTGATGAGAGCAGGGCTCTTCAGGATTTTTCTGAACTCATTCAAGGCAGCCGTTTCTTCTTTAATCAGAAGCTGTCGCTTCTCAACTTCTTCCTTAGTCATTCTATAGATGGCCATATCCGCAAGATACTCAGCATACGTGAACTTCTGCTTGGTAAGATAGTCGATATAATCCTTACGGTTCGCCTTTTTCTCAGCGATGGCATAGTGCTTTTCCTTGATGAAGCGGATGATTTCATTATTCTTCGTGAGGCGATCCTCATAGTCCTTAATGAGAAGCTCGTAGCGACGCTTGGTAACGGCCAGACGTTGAACCGTGAACACTTCAAGAATTTCTTCAACAGTATGGAAGACCTTAACCCCTTTTTCAGTAATCAGGGTGTAGTTCGGCACAATCGAACTTGTGACTCCCATGACTCTTTCTACTTCCTCAAGAGGAGGAGTCTGGCCTCGCTTGAAGAGAAGCTCAATATTGATGATGTTATCAACTGAAGAATCGATATAGTCCTTCAGGAAATCATTATCCATGTGCTTATTTAAGTGACGATAAATCTTCTGGGCATCGTATCCCTTAGGCACTTCATTGATGAATATCTTTTCACCGACCTGCTTAAAGGACATTCGCGTGATGATTCTTCCTTTCTCATCGAGCTCAACTTTTTCAGTGTAGTAACGGAAGTAAGGCTTAACCTTTTTAATTTTTCCCGTTTCAACGAATGAGATCATGGATTTTATGATGTCCTCATGATTAAAACTCGGGATAACAGAAGAAAATCCTGTTCCGATTCCCTCAGCACCATTTAAAAGCATGATCGGAAGCTTAGGCAGAAGGCCCACCGGCTCCATCACTTTTTCATCATAGTTAGGAACCATCTGAACCTGGTTCATGTCATCAAAGAGAAGAAGCTCAGCAACCTTACCTAACTTACACTCAATATAACGGGCAGCTGCGGCCTGAGTTTCCATCCTTTCCCCGAAGTAACCTTTCTTATCAATCAGGGGATAGTTGTTGGAGAAAGTATAATCCTGAGCGAGGTTAACAATGGACTGCTCAACGGATGCAGGACCATGGGGGTGCAACGTCAGAACAAGCCCGGTAAGGGAACTCACCTTAATCAACCCTTTGTTGGAATTCTTCCAAAGAGTGAAGAGAATCCTTCTTTGAGACGGCTTTAACCCATCCTGAAGATAAGGGATGGCCCGGTCCATCAGGGTATAAATCTGATAAGTTCTATATTCTTCTTTCACCAGTGCCTCTAAAGGCACCGCACTCATCGAATGTAATGCAACTGATTCATCTTTCATATTTACGCTCTAGCCTCACGGGCCGCTTTTTTCTTCGCGGCTTTTTCCCCTGCAATAATATTTGTCAAATCAACATCAATGTCTTCAGAATCAATGAGAAGGTCCTTTCGGAGCTGTGACTCTTTACCAAAACAGGTTTCAAGCATGCTCTTGGAAGCTTTCATGTCTTTAACGGAAATCTTGGTAAACTGCTTTCTGGAAAGAACGTGCTTAAAGGCTTCCTGGCTCATTTCACCAAGACCCTTGTTCCTCATAATCTCTTTGATCTTGACGTCTTTTCTGTTCTTTAACTTATCCAGCTCATCCTGAGACTCACAATAGATTGTGCCTTTGTCAGTCACCACTTCAAAAAGAGGGGCCTTTGCAATCTGTATCATGCCCATCTCAAACATCTCCGGCCAGAAAGTGAAAAAGAAGTTTGTAAGAAGGGTATTGATGTGACCGCCGTCCACATCTGAGTCAGCGAGGAAAACAATTTTTGAGAAGCGAAGTTCTTTTGGATCAGCTTTCTGACCGATGGCCAGTCCCACCGAACTCATGATGTCAGCAAATTCGGAGTTCTCCAGAACCTCTTTAATGGAGGCCTGAGAAACGTTCATCGGCTTCCCTTTAAGGGCAATACCGCCCTGGTAAAGTTTATCTCTGGCTGAACGAAGTCCTCCAATTGCCGAATCACCTTCACATATGAAAAGAGAACATTTCGTCCTGTCTTTTCTTTCATTGGCATCCAGAAGTTTTTCAACTCGTTGCTTTTTACTTTTCTTGGCAAGTTTAGAAGCGTCCTTAAGGTCCATCAAGCGCTGACGGGATTTGGCACGCTCTAAAATATGCTCAAGGATTTCTCCATTTTTACGGATGAACTTTGAAATTCCATCGTTCATGAAGCCTTCGATGGCCTTCTCGAGAAGAGCATCGCGAACGAGCTTTCTTTTTGTCTGGGACTCGAAGCGCGGATTCGGCATAACAATTCCGATGACAAAAGTCATACCCGCAAGGACATCGTTATCTACCAGGGTCAGCTTATCTTTCTTGGCCGTTCTTTCGAGCTTATCCTTAACTGAATTAATGAAAAGTCTCTTCATCCTGTCATGGTGGAAACCACCATCGTAAGTTGGAGTAGAGTTTACAAAGGAGATGATTCTCTCTTTTTCATCGGACTTCTTATCAAAACAGATAGAAAGGTGCAGATCGTACTTTGCCTTTACCTTGGCACCCTTGATATTGGTTGTTTCATAAGTAAAGCCTTCATCTCCGAATAGCTGGGCCGTTTCAGGATCAATCCTCTGGGCCAGTTCAAAGAGACCTTTTTTATAAAGATACTTCTCATCATTAAAATAAAAAGTAAGTCCGGGATTGTTGTAGGCCAGATCGATGATTCTCTTTCTGAGGAGTTCTTTATCTATGACCTGGTTTTTATAAACTTCCTTAGCGAGAGTCAGTTCGACCCTTACCCCTGAAGGACCCTTAAATGGCTTTTCCTTGGTTTTTTTGATCTGGAGAGCACCATCAAGGAACTCGTAAGTCTGCTCTTTTTTCGAGTTATAGTGACGTATAGTGGCCTTGAAGTAATCAGACGTCAGACATGTGGCGGAAGCACCTAGACCATTCTGTCCCAGGGTACGATAAAGGAAGCCTTTTTCGTCAACTTCTTCGTCTTTAAACTTAGATCCTGTTCTGAATTCAGTATAAACATCCTTGATCTTGGACAGGGGAAAGCCAATACCATTATCCTGCACAGTCACGACTTTCCCATCGGCGGAAAGAGTCACGTGAATCTCAGAAACGTGTCCACGGTAAAATTCATCAATGCAGTTATCAAGAATCTCTTCAATTGCTTTAGATTTTGCCTGATGGAAATTTACTTTCTTAAATTCCAGGGAATCTTTGGTATAAACATAGGTGTCGAGCTCTTCAATATCATTACTTCCGAACACCAGGGTGACACGATTCCGGCAGTGCCAACGTTGGTCCTTGCTTTCAATTACAGCTTCTTTGACCTTTGCGCTACGGCGCTTCACTTCTTCGACGGCCATTGTCAAAAGCTCCTTTCAAATTGCTTGACTTAAAAATCAATGAGATAAGATTAAGGTTATCCTGAACACTAGGTCAACAAATGAGATACCGTTTTTTCATCCTAATTTTGAGTTTTTTAATCAATGAAAGTTCTTTAGCTCAGTCTAAAGTGAGTCTTTCACCGGCCTTTGGGAAAACTCTGGCCACTGAACTCGAACCTTTTTTCTCTCCTTCTGAGGGACAACTGGAGGATTTATTAAAAGGGGAAGTCATCTCTACCGGTAAGGTAACGTCCCCCAGTGAAAAAGAACAACAAATGGTTTTGTTTTCCTCAGGTGTTCATCCCAGAAACTGCACCAAGGCCATGCGAAAACTCTCCTTATATGAGAACTATCACAATTATATGGATTTCATTAAAACCAGTACCTACGATGAAAAATCTCAAAAATTTACTTTCACCATTGAGCACGTCCTCCTGCCTTATCCAATGGTGGTGAGTTTCAAAATTCCTCGGATTACTAAAGAAGGTTATTATCCCTTTACCTTTGAAGACGGATTTCTGAAAGGACTCAAAGGAACTGTTATTGTTCAGGAAGTTGGGAAATTTTGTTTATTAGGCCTCAAGGCCGATTGGCGAGGTCCGGAATCAAAAATTCCAGACGTGGTTTTCGGAACTTTTGTCCAAACAGTAGGAAGAGTGGGACTGGAACATTTGATCAGAGTTTCAACGATATGAAATTTTAATCTTTTCAAAGAGTTCCCTCTCCATTACAGTCATTTTCGTGCAAGTATTAAGAATTAAGGCCATTGATACCCATCCTATCCGGCATAAAATGCTGCGACCGAATGGTACTCTGGAAGATTGTATCTTCCAGGGGGACAATGATGAACTCACATTTCATCTTGGTGCATTCGTAGATAAAAAACTGGTAAGTGTTGCATCTTTTTATTTCGAAAGGAATGAGCGCTTTTCCGATCCTTATCAATATCGCCTCAGAGGCATGGCCACTCTTCCTGAATATCAAGGTCAGGGGTTATCATCAGCACTTTTAAGAACAGCTTTTCCTGTGATTAAACAGAATCAGTGTACTCTCCTGTGGTGTAATGCCAGAGAAAAGGCCATGGGGTTCTATACAAAGGTAGGTTTTGCGCCTACTGGTGAATTTTTTTCAATCCCTCACATTGGAAAACATATCTTGATGTCGATAAAGATTGATTAGATAATTGATTTAAAAACCATCCGAGGATCAAAGTGTTCACCAATCACGATCAATTTCGTCGCGAATTAGCGGCAACCATTGGCCCTGTCATTGAAAAAACTTTTAACTGTTCTTTTTCAGCTGAAAAGGTTTACGACCTCTTCGGTGCAACACCATCCAGAGAGTCAGGTGATCTGGCCTTCCCATTGTTTCT
>JBKHWS010000014.1:31578-54692 GCA_046566385.1 Bacteriovoracia bacterium
GTGGCCAAAGAGGCCAAAACCAATCCAGCACTAGCGGCCAAGACTTTGGAAAGCGCACTTACAGACCTACCAGTGTTTGTGATCAGCAAAAAGGCCATGGGACCGTACCTGAACTTCTTTTTTGATTACAACAAGATTGCCGACAAAATCGTTCCGGACATTCTTTCGGAAAGTCTCTTTAGGCAAACACTGACAGAAAACACGCCGAAAACAATGATTGAATATTCTCAGCCCAACACTCACAAAGAGCTCCACGTGGGTCACATGAGAAACCTTTGCCTCGGCGACGCGCTCATTCGTCTTCACCGTTACGCGGGATTTGATATCGTTTCAAGCACCTTTCCCGGTGACGTGGGAACTCACGTTGCCAAGTGCCTTTGGTACCTCAAGTTTCATTATAAAGGTGAAGTTCCCAAGGAAAAAAGAGGTGCCTGGCTCGGTTCCATGTACTCCACCGCTCATAACAAGCTGGAAGCGGAAAGAGGAACTCCAACTGAAGCTGAAAACCGGGAAAAACTCACAACAATTCTCAAAGAGCTCGAGCAAAAATCAGGTGAGTTCTATGATCTCTGGAAAGAAACCAGAGAATGGTCCATAGAGCTCATGAAAGAAGTTTATAAGTGGGCAGGGGTGAATTTTGATGTTTGGTACTGGGAATCTGAAGTCGACTCAGCCTCAGTTCAACTCGCCAAAGATTATTTCCAGAAAGGTCTCTTTAAAGAAGATCAGGGTGCGATCGGAATTGATCTTTCCGATTACAAACTTGGCTTCTGCATGCTTTTAAAAAGTGATGGCAACGGTCTTTACGCAACCAAGGACATTGAGCTCGCGAGAAGAAAGTTTCAGGACTACAACATAGAAAAAAACATTTATGTGGTAGATAAGAGACAGGAACATCACTTCAAGCAGGTCTTTAAGGTTCTTGAGCTCATGGGTTTTGAAAATGCCAAAAAGTGCTACCACCTTCAGTATGATTTTGTTGAACTCCCTGATGGTGCCATGAGTTCCCGCAAAGGAAATATCGTCCCCCTTCAAAGCTTAATTGAAAACATGGTGAAGATGATAAAGGAACAGTACCTTTCCCGCTATGAAGGAGACTGGTCTTCCGAAGAAATAGAAAACACAGCTCAGCTTGTTGCCAAAGGGGCCATTAAGTACGGCATGACAAGAATCGACCCTTCCAAAAAAATTGTCTTCGACATGAAAGACTGGTTAAAGCTTGATGGTGAGTCAGGGCCATATATTCAATACGTCTATGCCAGAATTAACTCCATGATACAGAAACTGGGAACTCCTAAGGAAGGAAGCATTCTTCTTGAGACGAATCAGGAAAAAGACCTCGTTTCTCTCATGCTGAATTTCCATCATGTTGTTCAGCAGGCGACAGAGCAATACAAACCCTCTGTGCTTACTGCTTATCTCTATGACTTGTCCAAGGCCTATAACAGTTTCTATGCTGAATGTCCCGTAGGGCCGGCACCGGAGCCTACCCGTTCATCAAGACTCAAACTTTCTATGGCAACTGCCCTTTTACTTAAAAAAGGTCTTTCACTATTAGGAATTGAAGCGCCCGAGAGAATGTAATGAGACTGTCTGTTCAAATTGAATTTGATAAAACCCTGGATCTTAAGACAACAAAAATGAGTGTTGTGGTAGGACGCTCAACTAAAAGCGATCTGGTGATTCCACATGAATCCATTTCGAGAAGCCACTGCCGGATAGAATTTGTAAAAGGCATTTTCAAAATCACCGATCTTGGCAGCTCAAATGGCACTTATGTTGATGGTAACCAGCTTAAACCTGAAGTACCTACGCCTTTTTTGACAACTTCCCAGCTCATGATAGGAAAACTTGATTGTGAGCTATCAGAATCCGTTGAACTACCCGATGATACTCCAATGGATAAAACACAGGTTCTGGACACAGCAGGTGATTACACGGCCACCATACGTATGGCCCGTCTCGATCTCAACAAACCAGTCAGACCCGTAGAAGAAACCCCGTCTTCTCCAGTAGTAGCAAGAAAAGCTGCTTCAGAGAAACCTGCGGTGAAATCTACTTATACTGCAGCCCCGGTTAAGAGGTCAAAGAGACCGAGAAATCCTATTTCTGAAAATGTCAGAACGTTCCACAAGGTAGAAAACAACAGTAAAAAAATCTATACCATGCTTTTCTTAATTGTATCCCTCGTCGTCACCTGGCTCATCTCGGAAGGCATCAATTAGTTATATTGCAAAAAGTTTTCCGGTCATTATAATGAAATCATGTTGATAGAAATTAAGCTCCTTAATGGTGAAGAAATTGAGCAAACCATAGATTCAAATCTGTGTACCATTGGTCGCTCATCGAAATGTAATATTGTTGTTCCTCATGAAGGGATGTCGAGAATACATTGTCAGATTGAATTGATTAATGGGGACTATTTTGTTACCGACCTTGGAAGTACCAACGGGGTGCTGATAGACGGGAAAAAGATTGAACCCAATAAAAAAGTACCTTATCAGACTTACCTTACGCTCTCCTTTGGCGCCGTACAAAGCTTACTGGTAAAAGATGACCCTACCATGGCCGGTATAAGAATTCCTTTTACAGGTACTCCTATCCAGACATCAGCGCAGGAAGAAGGAAGGGAAAACGTCAACAGCATAACCATTACCAGAACGACTAAAGAAGGCCCTACATCTTCCATTAAAACTCCTAGGCAAAAAAGTAAAAAAATTAATCAGGAAAGATACCGAACCTGGGCGGTGAATATTGTAGTTATTCTTCTCATTGGAGGAGTTGTTTATTGGTATATGCAAAATAACGACTCAGGTGAAAATGGAGAAAATCAAACTTTAAATCCTGAGACTCCTCAGGAAACATACGATCAGTTCTAGAACTTCACATTTTTTTCTTTCCACTTATCTTTAATACAGAAGCGATTTCCATGATTATGCGTAGTAAGGAAAAGTTGTCTTTGGAAACAAGACTTCTTGGTAGGAAACTTTCCTACGGGTGCGCAGGTATGATATAGCCCTTCTCTCTGGGCCAGATCATTTTTTCTTAAGGTCTTGCAATTTTCATAATAACTTGGCTGAACACAAACCCAGTGCTTGTCTTTACAGTCATAGATAAGAAAGGGCCCTGCTTCATATTCTTCCGAAATAATGTCCTGAAAAGTCCCTTCATCATCGAGGGGGCCATAGTCTTCCGCTCTTGTAGAATCAGCTGCCAAAAAAAATAGGAAGAAGAATAAGATTCTCATATCTAAGCATTCTTATCGGTTATTTTTCCGTCAACTCAAGGTGTTTCATATATCAAACAAACCTCAGCAAAAACAAAAACTTGCTGCAATGTTAAAAATAAGTGCAATTTCGCCTTATTTACAGTAGGATGACCCTAGAAACACAAATAGGGTAAAAATAGGCGTATTTTCTATGATTAAGATAAATCGCAAAGTTGAGTATGCCCTCATGGTGCTCAAACTGATGAAAGAAAAAGATGAGACAGAACTCACGACTGCCCGTGAAGTCTGTGATCGATTTGAAACCCCCTTCGATACCACTGCCAAAGTCATGCAACTCATGAATACATCCGGCATACTCCTCTCTCATAAAGGGGTTAAGGGCGGCTACAGTCTTTCCCGGGATCTCTCGCAGATCACATATATGGAACTGGTGGAACTCATTGAAGGCAAAAGCTTCATGATGGATTGTCATGAAGGGCCTTGTGATCTTTACCATAAATGCAATATTTCCCAGCCTATCAAGCGGCTCAATGATTATCTCATCAATATCTTCAGTACATTGACATTGAACGAACTATTGTCGGAGGACAATCTTCTGGCCTTGAAAAAACACCCTGAGAAAAAAGTGGATCATTGTCCTCTTGTGAATAAGGTGAACGTATGAAAATTGAAGACAAACTACAGGACAATTACAAGTATGGTTTTGTCACTGACATTGAAAGTGAAGAGTTCCCGAAAGGACTCTCCGAGGACATTATCCGCCTCATCAGTCAGAAGAAAAATGAACCTGAATGGTTACTTGATTACAGGCTTAAGGCCTATCGTCACTGGTTAACGCTGACTCATCCTGACTGGCAGTACTGTAAAATACCACCAATCAATTTTCAGGATATCTATTACTACTCAAAACCGAAAACGAAGAAAGACGTCTACAAATCCCTGGATGATGTGGATGCTGAGCTTCTGGAAACTTTTGAAAAATTAGGGATCCCTCTGACTGAGCAAAAGCGCCTTATGGGTGTTGCCGTTGATGCCGTATTTGATTCCGTCTCAGTGGGGACAACTCACAAGGAAGAGCTGGAAAAAGTGGGAGTCATATTCTGCTCGATCCAGGAAGCCGTGGAAAAATATCCTGATCTTGTAAAAAAATATCTGGGAACAGTGGTTCCCTATTCTGATAACTATTATGCCGCCCTTAACTCGGCCGTATTTTCAGACGGGTCATTTGTTTACATTCCTAAGGGAGTCACATGTCCCTTAGACTTATCCACTTACTTCAGGATCAATGCCAAAGAGTCAGGCCAGTTTGAGAGAACGCTGGTTGTGGCCGATGAAGGATCTTTCGTTAACTACCTTGAAGGCTGTACTGCGCCTCAAAGAGATGAAAACCAACTTCATGCTGCCATTGTTGAACTGGTGGCCCTTGATGATGCTGAAATAAAGTATTCAACGGTTCAGAACTGGTATGCCGGAGATAAGGAAGGAAAAGGCGGGATTTATAATTTCGTGACCAAGCGTGGCCAGTGCCGGGGAAAGAACTCAAAAATCTCCTGGACTCAGGTTGAGGCCGGCTCTGCCATTACCTGGAAATATCCTTCCTGTGTTTTACTTGGGGAAAACTCACAGGGTTCATTTTACTCAGTTGCGCTCACCAATCACTTCATGCAGGCCGACACCGGAACCAAGATGATTCATGTAGGAAAAAACACCAAGTCCACCATCGTTTCCAAAGGGATCTCCGCTGAGCAGTCTCAGAACGTCTACCGTGGACTGGTAAAGATCATGCCAAGTGCAACGGGGGCCAGGAATTACTCGCAATGTGATTCCATGCTAATTGGTGACAAGTGCGCGGCCAACACATTCCCTTTTATCGATGTGAAAAACAATACGGCCATCGTTGAACACGAGGCCACCACGTCTAAAATAAGTGCTGATCAGATTTTCTATCTTCAAAGCCGCGGCTTTACGGCAGAAAAAGCGGTCTCACTTATTGTGAATGGATTCTGTAAAGATGTCTTTAAAACCCTTCCTCTGGAGTTCTCCGTGGAAGCAGTGAAACTAATTGAAATGAAACTGGAAAACTCAGTAGGTTAATAACATGATTGAAATTAAAAATCTTAGTGCAAAAGTTGAAGGCAACGAAATTCTTAAGGGTATAAACCTTATTGTCAAAAAAGGTGAAGTTCATGCCATCATGGGGCCCAATGGCTCGGGAAAATCAACACTTTCTAAAGTCATAGCAGGGCATCCTGCCTATGAAGTAACTGGCGGTGAAGTCCTTTATGAAATCAACGGCAAGATGAAAAATCTTCTTGAACTTGAGCCAAGTGAACGTGCCAAGGAAGGTATCTTTCTCGGCTTCCAATATCCCATTGAAGTGCCTGGTGTTTCGAACTTCACATTTTTAAAAGAATCTTTCAACCAGATCTGTGAAGCTCAAGGCCTGGATAAAATGGACGACGAAGCTTTCCTGAAGCATCTCAGAGGAAAGCTCAAGCTTTTAGAGATGAACGAATCATTTCTTGAGAGATCTGTTAATGAAGGTTTTTCCGGCGGAGAGAAAAAGAAGAACGAGATTCTTCAAATGGCCGTCTTGAACCCAAGACTGTCTTTATTGGATGAGACGGATTCCGGTCTTGATATTGACGCCCTTAAAATTGTGGCATCGGGAGTGAACGCTCTTAAGAGTAAGTTTAATGCCACCATCCTGGTGACCCACTATCAAAGACTCCTTGACTATGTGGTTCCGGACTTCGTTCATGTTCTCTACAAAGGACAAATCATTAAGTCAGGCGATAAGTCCCTGGCCCTCGAACTTGAAGAGAAAGGTTACGACTGGCTTATTAAAGGTTAAGACATGAATTTTGATAATTTAAATATTGGAACAAGCACCGGCATACTTAAGGACTTTAAGGAGACTCACTTGTCCCTTTTCAAGAAGAAAGGCATGCAGGAAGTTACTCAGGATAGCTATAAATTCAGCAATCTTGAGGCGATGTTCAGTGATCTTGGTTCTGACGAAAAAGCTTCAGAAGTAGACCCGGAATCCTATGAGGCAACCCTCCCTACTATTATTTTTAAAGATGGCATTTATCACTCCACTGGTAAACTTCCTGACGGAATAGAAATCAAAAGAATCAGTGAATTTTTTGGAGAAGTAAAAGATCTCTTTCAAGAGGCCAATGCCCTCTCTCACCTCCACCATGCATTAATGAGTGAAGGGGTTTTCATTGAGGTCCCTGCCAAAAGAGAAATAGCAGGCCCTCTGCGCATTCTCCACCTCCTGACGAAATCTGTACTTTCGGCACCGACTGTAGTTCTCAAGGCCGGATCACTTTCTAAAGTCACACTTATTGAAGAGACGAGATCCATGGAGGCCCAACATGCCTTAATTGGCGAAACCTATATCCTCGCAGGTGAAGGTTCTCAGGTTGAACATATTGCCCTGGATGAAGAAGGGGGAAAAGGGATGACTCACTCTTCGGTCTTTGCCGAGATCTCCAAAGACGCCAGTGTCAGGAGCCTGGTCTTTCACGGACGGGGCAAGGCCAACAGGAAAAATCTGACTCTAAATCTCAATTCCGCCGGTGCTCATGGGGAGTCCTACTGCCTTTTCCTCACCAATGGAAAAGAGCATAGTGACATTCACACCACTATCAATCATAAGGCAGCAGACACCACATCTGACCAGATTGCCAAAGGTATCCTGGATGGAGACTCGAAAGGCATATTCACCGGAAAAATTCATATTTTCCCGAAAGCTCAGAGGGTGGCATCAGGACAATTGAATAAAAATCTCCTGCTATCAAAAAAGGCCCAGGTGCATTCACAACCGCAACTGGAAATCTTTGCTGATGATGTAAAGTGCTCTCATGGCTCTACCACAGGGCAGTTATCAGATGATGAGGTCTTTTATTTCGAGGCCAGGGGGATTCCGCGTGATAAAGCGAGAAACCTTCTTGCTTTCGGCTTCGGACTTGAGATCGTTCAAAAAATTGTCAATAAAGAGGCCAGAGAATATGTTTCAAAAGTCATAAGGGAGAACCTTTCAACGAAGTTCTCTCTAGGGAGGGATATGTGAACCTTATAGAGAACAATCCTTACAGAAAAGACTTTCCGGCAGTAGACCAGGTAATCAACGGCAAAAGGCTCGCCTATCTTGATAGCGCTGCCACCACTCTTAAACCTTTATGTGTGATTGAAGAAATGGACAGGTACTACCGACAGGAAACAGCTAACGTTCATCGCGGGCTCTACTGGTTATCGGAAAACGCCACTAATAAGTTTGAGGCCACCAGAGATAAGGCCGCTGAACTCATTAACTCCCCGGACAGAAAGCAGGTTATCTTCACGAAAGGAACGACGGAGGCAGTTAATATTGTTGCCCAAAGTTATGTGCGAAACTTTCTGAATAAAGGTGACGTCATCCTTCTCTCTCAGATGGAGCATCATTCGAACATTGTTCCATGGCAAATTATCGCTGAAGAGAAAGGTTTAACAATCAAAGTTATTCCCATCAATGCTCAGGGAGAAGTTATTCTCGAGGAGTATAAAAAACTTCTCACCCCTGAAGTGAAACTTGTTTCTGTTGTTTATGTTTCAAACGCACTTGGAACGATCAATCCGGTAAAAGAAATGACGACACTGGCCCATTCATCAGGAGCAAGAATCTTTGTGGATGCAGCTCAGGCAGTTTCCCATCTCAAAGTCGATGTGCAGGATCTGGACGTGGACTTTCTTGCCTTCTCAGGTCATAAAATGTTCGGCCCCACCGGAGTCGGAGTCCTCTTTGGGAAGTCAGAGCTCCTTGAATCCATGCCGCCATATCAGGGCGGTGGAGACATGATTGATGTTGTGACTTTTGAAAAAACGACCTACAACAGCCTTCCTCATAAATTTGAGGCAGGGACGCCTTCAATTTCTGCTGTCATAGGCCTTGGTAAGGCCATTGATTACATTAATCAAACGGGAATTGATAACATCCATGAAATCGAAGAAGAACTACTGAGATATGGAACAGAGAAATTGAAATCTATTCCTGGCCTCACAATTTATGGAGAGGCCAGAGAAAAAGCTTCAGTCATCTCCTTTGGGATTGCCGGCATTCACCCTCATGATCTGGCGACACTGATTGATAAAGAAGGCGTAGCGATCAGAACGGGTCACCACTGTGCCCAGCCGCTCATGAAGTTTCTTTGTGTTCCTGCCACTTGCCGGGCCTCTCTTTCTGTGTACAACAATAAGGAAGACATCGATCAGCTTTATAACGCTTTAATAAAAGTAAAAAAATTTTTTGAATAGGTAATTATGGAAATAACAATACAACCGACACCAAACCCAAACGCATTAAAATTCATTCTTGGTAAGGATGTTAAGACTGAAGGGAAAGTTTCATTTAAGACTCCCCAGGACTGCAAGGACATTCCACTGGCGGCGGCCCTGTTTGACCTTCGGGGTGTTGATCAGATTCACTTCTTTCAGAATGTCATAACTATCAGCAAGTTCAGTTTTGAGGATTGGGATAACCTGGAGCCGGCTGTTCAAACCTGCATTGAATCTTTTCTGGACGATCATAATCCAGACTTCAAGGTTCATGATCCTGAGGAACTCAGAAGGGCCAATATTTCACCTGAACTCAGAAACATTGAAGAAATCCTTGATAAGCGCATTCGTCCCGGCCTTCAGGGAGATGGTGGCGACCTGGTAGTCAAAGACTTTAAGGACAATGTTCTGATCGTTAAATACCAGGGTGCCTGTGGAACCTGTCCAAGCTCTACAACGGGTACACTTGAGGCCATCCGCTCGATCCTGAGAGATGAAGTAAACCAGGATATTGAAGTCTATTTGGCGCCGGAAGTATAAGATGAATTTCTTCCTGTATTTTTGTCTCATTTACTCTGTTACGGTTTTTGGCACAAGGCCTGGAACGAGTGCAAAAGAAAAACACTCAACTTCAGAAGCCAGAAAGGCTTTAGACCAGAACCAGTTAAAATAAGTTACACTCTTCCCATAGCAAAGGGGGAGTTATGATCCTGCTTTCTTTATCTTTGGTTTTCTTCGCAGTAATTGTTTTTTTTACTGCAGTCCTCTTACCCTCATTCCAGATAGAGCATGTTTTTCAATTGATCCCTGCCATTTTCCTGGGAGGACTTCTGAATTTCATACTCGCTCCCCTTCTGTTGGCCATGGGGCTTAGATTAAAACCACCTTCATTAGGAATGATCGCCTTTATCTTCAATTTTCTTTTCTTAAACATTGCTACCGGACTCATAGACGAATTTGGCGTAAAGAGTTGGGAGTGCGCTCTTTTTGGATCCGTTCTATTGAGCTTTTTTCAGCTCCTCATTAACATCCGGGATCCGGCCAGAAAAAATCTACTCACCTAGAGGAAAAATCTTTAGTTGGGATTTTTAAGATTTCTGACATAATTACAAGTGAAACACACTTTGATTGAGGCAATGATTTAATGTCGGATCCGGTTAAATTACTTGTCACTGTGGGTGACAAAAATTTTTTTCATCAGCTTTCAGAAGGCCACATAAAACTGGGCCGTTCTCTTAATTGTGACTTCAGTATTAACTCAGATGCCCTATCCAGGGAGCATTGTCTCTTTGAAATAAGTGATGGCAAGTTTTATATAACGGATTTAAACAGCAAGAATGGCATTACTGTAAACGGAGTCCAGATTGAACCTGGAACACCAACTCCAGTGTCCGAAGAGTCAAAGATAATTCTCGCTAACAAGCATTACCTCATTATCAATGGCTTTGCTGTTAAATCGAAGTCAGACATCATTAACAACACCGTGGCCACTGAATCAGATACTAAGTCTTTTCAATTTGAACTGGAAGGGCCTGAGGGAGTGCCACTCCCTCAGAAACCAATTGCTAAAATCAAAGTTCACCGAAATCCCAGAGTTCATGAAATTCAGGACCCAGTAAAAAAGAATGAAAACCTCAAAATGATTTTAGGTTTCATTATCATTCTGGGGATTCTGCTTTACCATGCTTTAGGAGAGTAATAACTCCACATTTTCTCATAAGGAGTCCCTGGCTCCGGCCTGTACTGGTAAGTGAACTTACATCGTGCCGGCAGAGAAATCAGAATAGAATCAACCCTACCGTTTGTTTTAAGTCCAAACAGTGTTCCCCTGTCATGGAGAAGGTTAAATTCCACGTAGCGACCTCTCCGATGAAGCATGAAATCCTCATCTTCCTCGGTCCAGTTTTCTTCCATTCGCTTTTTAACAATAGGGAAGTAGGATTCAATAAAATGCTCTGACAAGTGGTACACTTCCTTAACATCTCTATCCACATTGCCAGAATTAAAGTGGTCGAAGAAAATTCCACCGATACCTCTCATCTCAAGACCTCTGTGGGAGTTATTAAAATACTCATCACACCACTTTTTCATCTCATCGTATTTTTCACCTGCGGCCTTCTTCCAAATGCTGTGGAAATAGGTAAAATCCTCTTCATAAGGATAGTAAGGAGTTAAATCAGCTCCTCCACCAAACCAGAATTTATCCCCTTGATGAATCATACGAAAGTTCGCATGAACAGTAGGCACTCTTGGATTTTTAGGATGAATAATGAGCGAGATACCTGCGGCCCACATTTCATCTCCGGTCCCTTGGAGGTGCTTGGCAAACTGAGGATCAATCTTCCCGAAGACACAGGAAGTGTTAACCCCTGCATTCTCAAAAAGCTCCCCTTTAAAGGCCCGGGTTATCCCCCCGCCTCCAGGTTGCCCGGCATGGTCAGTTCGCTGCCACAGGTCTTCTTTCACTACCAGAGCAGGATCCAATGCCTTCATTTCCTGAGTTATTCTGTCTTGCAAATTCTTAACATGAGAATGAAAGTTCTCTTTAATTACCGATATGTTCATAATGTCACCTCATGTTGCTATCAAACACATCCTTCTATAAAATTAAAATGATATAAATCACATTAAAGGATGTCTCTTGCTCATCAAATCTATCACAAGATCAATACGGTCTCTAGGGATGATTACCATCTTTCTCTTCGCCGTGGCCTGTATTTTCGGTTCAATCTTTGTGCGAGACATCGATAGTTCAAATTTTTTCAGTACCTTCCTGGACTACACCGTTTCCTTTGAAAACAGATTCTATGACTTCCGTATGAAGTCAAACCTGGATCCAAAATTTAAGTCAAAGGAAATTGTCCTGGTTAAAATTGATGACTACTCTCTGCAAAAACTCGGGGTTTGGCCAATTCCTAGAACTGAGCATGCCAAAATGATCAACAAATTGCAGAAGTACGGCGCTAAAGTCGTTGCTCTGGATATTTTATTTCCGGAGAAGTCCCCGCAGTTTAAGGATGTTTCACCGGACGAAGTTCTTGCAGAGTCCATAACGAATTTTCAGAATAATGGAGGCCGGATCTTTCTTGCCTATACACTCTCAGCTGATCCACAGGATGAACTTGAAGAGGCCCCCGTTGAAATGCTTAATGATGCCATTCTCACACGGAATGTACCTGAATCTGACCTGTCACCAAAAAAAATCAGTCGCTATAATTTTCCCATTGAAGAGCTGGTTTCCATAGAGTCAGGCCTTGGGAGTATTTCTGCTGCAGAGGACGGAGATGGGATTTTCCGTCACTATCAGTTAGTGGCCAATGTAGATACCATCTACTATGGCTCCCTCGCACTGAATTCCTATGAAGCGTACAAAGACCAGAAAAACACAATTAACATTTTCGCTGACAATACCGGAGAACTCCAGATTGAAGGCAGGAAGATGGAAATTAACCGTAACGGAGAAGTAAAAATCCGTTACATTGGCGCTGATGAGCAGTTCCCATCCGTTTCCCTCTACGATCTCATTGCCGCTCCGGAAGATGATGCAAAGATGGTTGAAATGTTCAATGGGAAGATTATATTCGTCGGATCCACGGCACTCGGGGCCCACGACCTAAGGCCTTCTCCTCTTGATGCAAAGATGCCTGGAGTTTATTCACACATGAATATGGCCCATATGCTTATTCACAAATATTTTTATAAAAACACAAATGAATCTGTTAAGTATTCTCTCATCTTCCTCATCGCAGGAATGCTATTGTTCCTTATGGTTCAAAAACTTGGAAATCCTTTCCTGGATGCAGCTGTCGTCATAGCCTTTGTTGCGGCAGCATTCTATGCCGACAGAGTTTATTTTCTTCCTGAAGGATACGAACTCAAGCTTTTCTACTCATTTTTCTGTGTTGTGGCCTGCTACTCCTGGAACACGTTTCTTAAGTTCTATGAGGCCAACAAGGAAAAAAAGCAGATCAAAGGAACTTTTGCCAGATACGTTGCTCCTACTATTGTTGATGAAATGCTGAAAGATCCTGAGAAACTTCATGTTGGTGGAACCAAGATGGATATTACATGCCTCTTCTCTGATGTCCGGGATTTCACAAAAATTTCTGAAGGCCTCTCAGCTACAGAACTGGCGCACTCACTTAATATGTATATGGGTGCTATGACTGACATCGTTTTTGAAACCAAGGGTACTCTTGATAAATATATCGGTGATGCTATTGTGGCCATCTGGGGAGCTCCTCTGGAAATTGGTAACCATGCCCAGCACGCGGTTGAAGGTGCAATAAAGATGATGGAAGTCCTGCCTTCAATTAACGATGAATTTAAAAAATTAGGCAGACCCGTTTTTAATGTCGGGATAGGTCTCAATTCAGGAGAATGTTCTGTTGGAAACATGGGCTCGGAAAGAATTTTCTCTTACACAGCTCTCGGTGACAATATGAACCTCGGAGCAAGACTTGAATCTTTATGTAAGTATTATGGTGCCCAAATCATCATATCCGACATGACGTTGGAAAGGCTTGATCTGACAAACATCAAAACAAGACCAATCGACAAGGTTGTCGTGAAAGGGAAAACAACTGCGGTAGGCATACATGAAGTTCTTCATCCTCACCACTGGATGACGAAAGATCCGGACTCCCTTGCTTACTATCTTGCCGCTTATTCCATGTTTCAAAAGAGAAATTTCAGTGCCGCCCTGGATGTCTTCAATCAACTGCTCCTCGCCAACGAGGAAGACAAGCCTACTAAGAGGCTCAGGGACATATGTAAGAAGTATGTCGAGTCACCTGATCTTGTCACAGATGAATTTGAGGTGACCGTCATGACTGAAAAATGAAATAAATCATTCTGCTCATCCTATTTTATTCGGCCTCATTTTTTCCCTGTGCTAATTCAGGTTAAAAGAGGAGGCCATTATGAATCTGGCAAAAGTTATTCCCGATGAAGTTTTAAGAGAAGCCCTTTTCCTATCTATAGAAGATGATGATCTTGAACGAAGACTCTGCAGACTGGAAGAAATGATAAGAGAGCTAAAAGATCATGACGAGGAGGAGGATGTATGAATCTCACTCATCTTACAGATCTAGTCTTGTTAGCAGATACAAAAAAACTAGCGTCTAAAGAAAGGGAAATGACTTTAAAAGTCCTTCATCATCTAAAAGAAATCGACAAAAGAAAACTTTACTCAGACCTGAAGTATAGAAGCTTATATGAATACTGCTTAATGGAATTAAAGTATTCAGAGGGAAGTGCTATAAGGAGGATAGTTGCTGCAAGACTGTTAAATGAACTTCCAGAGATTGAGCTTAAGATTGTATCTGGAGATCTTTCTCTTATGAATATTTCTTCAGGAGTGAAGTTTATCAAAGAGAACAATATTAAAAACCTAAAAGGAAAGAAATCTATCTTCTCCAAGCTAGAAGGCTTAAGTAAAAAAGAGTGCGACCAAACGTTGTTCCTTCTATCAGGAAAAGAAAGACCTAAGACCACTACACTTACAATCTTAGATGAAACCTATGTCCTGATTGAAAAGGCTAGAGATCTTTTGGGAAATAATATTGGCCATGATGAACTTATTCAAAGATCGATTGAAAAAGAGATAGCTAATATAGAAAGGTCAAAATTCAAAATAAGGAAAGTAAGGAATTCACCGCCACCGGTGGCTAAAAGCCGCGTTATCTCTGCGAAAACAAAGAGGAATGTCTATAAAAGGGATAAGAAATGTGTCAATTGTGGGAGCATACACAATCTAAATTATGATCATATTATCCCCTATGCCATGGGAGGAAAATCAGAGGAATCAAACATAAGACTCCTTTGTTTTAACTGCAATCAAAGACACAGGATAAGAAGTAAGCTTTAAGGCTTCCCTGGATTGTCCCGCTTGAAGTCTTCGTCAAAGCACCAATGCTTCCATGAGATCTTGCGGGATATTCCTCCCTTCTCACCGTCAGGAAGATTTGGTTGAGAATACACTATGATTTCAAGTTTTCTGAGCGTTGTATCCTTTACCCATTTAATATTTCTTTCATTCCACTTACGACAAAGGAATCCACCATAATACCGGGCATAATCATTTCTTTCAGATAAATTTAAGTAAAACTTTCTCCAGTGTTCGTTAGCAATCTGATCATAAAAGGCCTGGTCTTTAATACTATAGATGTCTTTGGCACCTGTCAGAAGCTCGATTTCTGTTCCATCACTTAACCTGGCAGGTACCTCAACCCAAATATTATCCATCTTTGGATAAGGGGCGAACATGTTCCATTCCTGATAGAGATGTAACCATCGGGTTACATTTTGAAAGAATGGAGCCTTAATGTTGTATTTTTTAATCGTCGTCAAATTCCACATCAGAAGAGTAACAAAAATAAAAGCACCGGCCCCTTCAAGAATCCACCTGACTGTTTTTATGTCCTTTTTCTGGGATGTATACTGTAAAAACTGTGAAGACTTTCCCATAAGTTCCCGGTTATGGGAAACCCAATGATAAATGCTCTCACCAATCCAACGAACTGGTTTTGAATTAAAGATAAGAATAAGAGGCCTACCAACCGGAGAATGTCTTAAAAGCTCAACCCAGGCATCATACTTAAAATATCTTTCTCCATTTTCATTCACAATTACCCATGAATGATTCTTTTGCATGTCAGAATAGATTGGGGAATTACTCTGGGCCTCACTAACTGAAACTTCTTTGAAGAGCAAAAATTCTCTGATAATTCTTACAGACTTCTGACAAAATCCACACTCAGCATCATAATAAATTGAAAGTTTATGATAATTCCTGGACTTAAAATAACTTTCTATTTTGTCCCAAAAAGGAGCAGGAAGGAAAAGGGTCCACATAGATTCACAAATAAAAGTAAAGAGTCCTATATTCATTGTCAGGAAGATGCCAAAATGAAAACCAATAAAAAGAACAACTAAAGCGACTCTGATTACCCACCAGAATCTTCCAAAGAGGAAGGCACCAAATAAAAGCAAAGGTCCAATCCATTCAAGATAAATACTGAACCCTGTAATCATCTTCATAATAAGAGGGAAGTCTCTGAGGGCCACACCAATAGGAGTTGCAAAGATATCAAGTCGGGAAGAAAAGAAAACTGCTGTGAGGTCCCTTCTCCAGATCGCATGGTCTTTAAGGACGTAGCTTACAAAATAAATCATGAAGACTTGAAGAAAGAAGACAAGGACCCACGTAGACATGAATCCTTGAGTCTGTGCTTTATCTTTTCTTAAAGCTGAGTCAACTGAGAAACATCTATTGAGTGGCAAAAATATGGATAAGAAAAGAATCGCCCTTAAGACATCGTCTCCACCATTATTAACCAGCCAGTTCCTGTTATGTACAGAAACAGTCATAATAAAAGCACCCACCACGGCCCATCTGGTTTTGTATCCCAAGACCAGCATTAACCCAAAGGTAAAATGGATGCAAAACATAAGAGCCGCAAAACCATAGCTCCCATTGGCCAGATGAAAAGATAACGACCAGGGCATGCTCATTTCTGAAGTAAAAATACTCCTTGGAATAAGACCAATATCTGTGTAGAAATTTGTTAAATCTTCCCATCTGTAAATGACGTCCGCCATCACTACCAACCCTATCAAAAAGCGATAAAGGGCCATGGATCGATCATCAAACGTGAAAGATCTTTTAAGGTAAGTCAGAAGCTGCATTTTGAGCGCCTTTCTTGTAGTTATACTTTTCTATTATTGTAACGGAATTCATGACTTTTTCGAGAGATTCGTCTAATCTTCCCGAGTGATAAATATCACACTAACGCAACGCAAGGCTTGAATTCATGCTTTATAAAGTACGTGATGAAATCATTAAAGATTATGATGTCATAATTGTCGGATCAGGCCTTGCCGGAATGACAGCGGCAAATATTCTTGGTCGTCGCGGGAACTCTGTCCTTTTGTTGGAGTCTCATAATAAACTTGGAGGCTTTGCAACCTGGTTTTTCCGAGATGATAGGAAGCATGTTTTTGATGTATCTCTTCATGGATTTCCTGTTGGAATGATTAAAACCTGTAAGAAATACTGGAGCAAAGAGATCGCTGACTCCATAATTCAACTGAAAGATGTGAGATTCATTAATCCTCAATTTCAAGTTCAGACAGATTTCACAAAAGACCACTATTCGGAAGTTCTACGAGATAAATTCAATATACCGTCAGAAACAGTTGAAGCTTTTTTTAAACATCTGAATGAAATGAATTTTTATGACAATTCCCAGATGACCAATGGTGAACTTTTTGAAAAGTTCTTTCCCGGTAGAAATGATGTTGTACGATTCTTGATGGAGCCAATTACCTATGCTAACGGCTCAACCCTGGAAGACCCTGCCATCACCTACGGAATTGTATTTTCAAATTTTATGAGTAAGGGAGTTTACACTTTTCAGGGAGGAACTGACTTCCTGATTGCAAAAATGAAAGATGAGCTTCTGAAGAATAATGTTAATATAAAACTTCAGGCCCGGGTTGAAAAGATAACAATAGAAAATGGAAAATCCTCAGGCGTTATCCTTAACGGAAGGCCCATAAAATCCAAAGCCGTTCTTTCAAATGGAAACATCCGTTCCACTGTTTTAAACTTGGTCGGCCCGGAACATTTCCCTCAGGACTTCATTGAAAAAACTGAAGCAGTAAGGCTTAATTCTTCAAGTTGCCAGGTCTACATGGGGCTTAAAGAAGGTGAAACTATCCCTCATATTGGAGAACTGGTCTTCACCTCAAGTCATCCTGTCTATGATCCTGAGAAGCTTCTCGATATCAAAGTTACTTCCAGAACATTTTCTGTCTATTACCCAAAAGAAACTCGTCCTCAGGTCGAAAATGCCAGAGTCGCTATCGTCTCTTCCACTAACTGTCGTTATGACGACTGGAAGAAACTTTCAAAGGAAGAATATGAGGCTGAAAAAGAGTTTATGATCGAAGAAACGATCAAGGGGCTTGAAGCCTTTATTCCCGACATCAGGGATAAACTGGATATTGTAGAGGCCGCAACCCCATTAACAGTCGAGCGCTACACCCTTCACCCCAAAGGAACTTCATTTGGGACGAAGTTTGAAGGCCTTGATGTATCCATGAATCTGCACAAAGTTCTGCCCGGCCTTTTCCATGCAGGCTCAGTTGGAATAATAATGTCCGGGTGGCTAGGGGCCGCTAATTATGGGGCCATTCAGGCAAACGCAATCGAGAGTTATCTCTCGAGTACAGGAGTTTAAGATGTTTCAGTTTCAGGATCAACACGTCATTGTAACAGGTGGAACCAGAGGTATAGGAGCAGGAATTGCTGAAGCTTTCCTTAAGGCCGGGGCCACAGTCATAGCGACCTACTCGGGAAATGATGAAGCAGCATCCCTGTTCAAAGAAAAACACTCACTATTCGGAGATAAGCTAGTCTTAAAAAAATTCAACGTTTCTGACTCTTCAGAAGTTGAAAAGTTCTTCAAAGAATACGAGGAAAAATTTCCTTCACTTGAAATCCTGGTAAACAACGCCGGAATCAGGAGAGACAATATTGTGGCCAGTCTTTCTGAAAATGACTGGGATGCAGTTATCGATACCAATCTTAAAGGGACGTATAACATGACAAAGTTTGCTGTCCTTCAGATGATGAAAAATCGTTATGGCAGGATCGTGAACATGTCTTCTGTTGGTGGTAAACTGGGACTTCAGGGCCAGTCCAACTATGCAGCTTCCAAGGCAGGGCAGATTGCCATGTCTTTGTCAGTTTCTAAGGAAGTTGCAAAGAGAAATATTACCATTAACAGCGTTTGTCCTGGATTCATTGAAACAGAGCTTATAGCAGACCTTCCGCCGGAGCAGATTAAGGAATACAAGGCCCAGGTACCAATGAAGCGGTTTGGAAAGATTGAAGAAGTTACCCATGCAGTTCTTTTCTTTTCCACCCGGGAAGCTTCCTACATTACAGGGGCCACACTGGATATAGCGGGAGGACTTAATGCTTGAGACTATTCTGAATAATATTCCTCAGAGAGAACCTTTTCTTTTTATTGAAAATATCATTGAGCAAACAGAGAACTCCATTACGACTTCCAGAAAGCTTACGGGAGAAGAAGATTTCTTCCGTGGCCATTTTCCCGGTCGCCCTGTCTTTCCCGGGGTCTTGATGTGCGAAGCGGTTTTTCAGACTGGGGCCCTCTTAATGTCACTTCGTGGAGAAGGTACAGGAAACACTAAAACAGCTGTAGTCACAAGAATTCAGAATACAAAGTTCAAAAATCTGGCAAAACCAGGCGATCTTCTTCTTATAACTGTAAACTTTGTAGAAATGCTCGCCAATGCTGCCTTTATGAAAGGTAAGATCACTTGTGATGGTAAAACGATCATGACAATTGAGTTTGCTGCGGCCCTGGTTGAAAATGGAGATGTCTGATGGATTTTCTTAGTGTCAGTGGTAAGAGCTATTATATCGCCGGCGTGGCCAACAAAAAATCTGTTGCTTATTTTTGCGCAAAAACTCTTCTCGCCCATGGAGCTCATTGCATTTTTTCTGTTCAAAGAGCGGAGCAGGTTGAAAATGTTAAGAAACTGTTTCCGGATTCACCAGTTTTTGTTTTCGACGTTGAAAAAGACAAGGATCTGCAGAAAAAAATAAATCAAAAAATTGATGGTTTTGTACACTCTCTTGCCTTTGCAAACTTCTCCGAGGGGCCAAAGGCCTTCCATGAGACAAAAAGAGAGGACTATCTTCAGGCCGCACAAATAAGTGCTTTTTCCCTGGTGGAGATGTCTAATCAATTAAAAGAGCTTCTGACTGAAGATGCCAGCATTGTTACGATCTCAATATCAAACACTAAGGCCACTTCATACGGTTACCTGGGTCCAATCAAGGCCATGCTGGATGCAACTGTGCCTTACCTGGCCAAGTCCTTTTCTGAATTTTCAAAAGTAAGAGTCAATGCAGTAGGTGCAGGTCCCCTCAAAACCTCGGCTTCAGCAGGAATCCCTGATTACATCGATAACTATCTCTTTGCGGAAGAGTTGACACTAAGGAAGAAGGCCCTTGAAACTCAGGAAGTTGCCGACACAGTCTGCTTTCTTCTTTCTCCTAAGAGCTCAGGAATAAATGCAACAACAGTTCTGGTGGATGCAGGCATGAGCTGCAACTACTTTGATCAGAATGTGGTGAAGACATTTGCTAAGAAATAATCAGTCTTTGATTTTTTCACGGTAAGAGAAAGTCTTCTTCAAGCCTTCTTCAATTGATATTTTTGGAACATATCCGAAATCTCTCTTGGCCTTTTCATGGGAAAAATAATGAGACTTTCCGAGATTAAGGGCCACAAACCTTGTCATGGGAGGCTCAGGCTTTTTTATCCCAAGAAGCCCGTAGACCTTTTCAAGGAGCCATCCCAGCCGATAGGCCGAAGAGACATCGATGCTTCTCATGACCGGTTCAATTTTCAGATATCCCAGAACCTGATTGATAAAATCCCACAGCTTCACCGGTCTTTCCTGCCCAACAAAATAGGCCTCTCCGGCCACTTTTGAACCAGGTTTTAAATTTTCAAAGGCCAAAACATGGGCCAGGGCCGCATTTTCAACATAGATAATATCAACCAGATTCTCCCCATCACCAACAATTCTTAACTTTCCAAGCTTTCCCTTCTGAATCACTCTTGGAAATAAGTGTGGGTCACCTGGACCCCAGATGAGATGGGGCCTTATGGCACAGGTAAGAAAAGATTCCCCGTCATTCATTGTAAGGACAAGCTTTTCTGCCATGGTTTTTGTTTCTGAATAAGCATTGAGAAACTTCTCTGCGTAGGGCTGCTCTTCACCAACCCCCATTAAGTCACCCTTATTAAAAACGACAGAGGGAGTTGAGGTATAAACAAACTTCTGAACCCCTTTCTCCCGGGCCACTTCCAATAGGTTTTTAGTTCCGAGGTAATTGATATCGTAGTAGTCTTCAAATTTTCCCCAGACTCCGGCCAGGGCCGCCACATGAAAAATGGCCTCTATACCCTCCAGGGCCTTTTCTATATCTTCTCTTTTTCTCAGGTCACCTTTGATTGTAGGGACTCCTATTTCTTCCAAATGGGCATAGGAGTGACGCGAGAAATTGGTCACGATATAAGTGGGATTCTTTAAAAGCTCTTTGATGATGTAGGTTCCTAAGAAACCTCCTCCACCTGTCACGAGGATACGCATGAAATCATAATAAATCCTCCTCCTCTTTCCGTCTACATTGACGCCTGTCTCTCTCTTTTAGTAGCTTAGACTCATGAAACAACTTCTTATCTCCTTTCTCCTTATTTCCACCTCTCTTTGGGCCATTCCTGAGGAGGGTTTTGAAGAACAATGGAATCAAGAGGTCCTTCCCTATTTTCACCGTCTGCAGGAAGGAGAAATAATAAATAAACAAGGTCTCACCCTGAAATATTTTCATTCATCAGATATTCATCCTGAGAATCACACCCTGGTTATTGTTCCTGGAAGGACTGAGCCGGCCATGAAATATGCAGAGCTCATTTTTGATTTGAGGCACTCCCGCCTTAATATCTTTATTATGGATCATCAGGGACAGGGCCTTTCGCAGAGACTTTTGAAAGATACCCATAAAGGCCATATCCACAGATTCAGTGATTACGTTCAGGACTTTGAACAGTTTATGAATGAAGTGGTAATGAAGAGCTCCGCCAATAAGCTCTATCTCATAGCTCACTCTATGGGAGGGGCCGTAACAACATCTTATCTTTCACGAAATCCGGACGTTTTCACCAAGGCGGCCCTCATGGCCCCGATGCTTGAGATCAATACGGAACCTTACTCTGAAATAGTGGCCAGGTATTATGCAAAAATTCTGGTTACGATTGGTAAAGGGGATGAGTACGCTCCCGGAAAAGGGCCTTATCTACCTGAAGAGGACAAATTTGAAACCAACGATGTCACTCAGAGCGAAGCCAGATTCAATGCAGCGAAATCTTTGTTCCTTAATGCCCCTTCCTTAATTGTGGGCGGACCTTCTGCAAGATGGGTTCATGAATCATTGAAGTTCACAAAAAATATACATAAGTTGAAGATGAAAACTCCAGTCATCCTTTTTCAATCCGGTAAAGATGAAGTGGTAAAACCATCCCGACAGAATTCTTTCTGCCGTAAAAGCTTCTGCCGAATGATTCGAGTTCCGGAAGCCAAACATGAAATGTTAATGGAGACGGATTCGATCAGAAACTCTGTTCTAAAACAGATAGAGTCATTTTTTTCGATTGATCTCTTCCCAGAAGATAGGAAGAGTATCAAAGGCTATTGATCCTAATAGCAATCCCAGAAAGAGTCCCGGAAAGCCCAGCCACAAGGCCCCACCAATTACACAAATGAAGGCCACAACGGTCGGAATCCTGCTTTCACCGAAAGTCGCAAGCCAGGGCCTTAAAATATTATCAATTATTCCTGTAAAAGCACCGACGACACCAAGGATGATTGCCGGGGTCATCTTTCCTGTAATCAAGGCCACGATGGCAAAGACAAACGCAACGGGTGCAGCACCCACAACAGGAATAAATGAAAGGATCAAGGTCACAAAAAAGACCACAAAGAAGTCACCAAGCTGAAGGAGGGCCACGGTACTGGCAACGATCAGCGACTGAATTCCACCAGTGGCAAGATTTGTGAGATAAACCTGCCTGGAGTTTTTAATAAAAATATGAGTCAGTTGTTCCATTCTCTCTTCAGAAAATCCCGTCACTTTTCGAAAAAGAATGCGCACATTCCGGGCATGGGTAAGAAAAGAGTAGGTACAGATAATCATGATGATCAGAAGGATGAAATACGTAGGGAGATGACCAGCAAAAGTCTTGAGATAGCTAAGAAGATGAGTATTAATCAAAGTGATATATTGATTAATCTTCGCCTCATTCAGGAAATTAAGAAATTCATATTTTTGCGAATAGACGTGTATGGATTCTACGAAATCCTGCCGTAAATCGGTCACGATGGCGGTGACACCCTGATCCTGAAGCTTGTCGTTTAAAGACATCTTCTCCAGCTGTCTGATGACAGCAATAGTTCCCTTGATGACAAAAAAGAAGAGCGGGATACTGATCACAATACCAAAGAGAGCAGTT
The DNA here is from genome assembly GCA_046566385.1 of Bacteriovoracia bacterium. Taxonomy (GTDB): domain Bacteria; phylum Bdellovibrionota; class Bacteriovoracia; order Bacteriovoracales; family Bacteriovoracaceae; genus Peredibacter. The sequence continues at coordinate 54,247 of JBKHWS010000014.1, forward strand.
AAAAGAGCAGCTGCTCTCTTGCGGTTAAGACCTTTCTTTACAAGGAACTCAAGAATCGGATGAAGGGTCAAAGAAATCGTTGCAGCAAAGAAGATAGGAATGACAAAAGGTGAAACCAGAAAGAGCAAAGCACTTATCAGAATAATGACATACAAGATCCTGATCGATGTTTCTTTCGTCATAACTTTTCCTGGGCCCAGACCGCTAACTTCAAGCGATCGATTTTAATATTATGTCGTACATCAACCGGAAATCCCGAGTGCAGGAAGAAATGCTCCAGGGACCTGGTAAACTCTTCAGTTTCTTTCAAAACATGGAGCTCTTTTTTGAACCCCTCGCTTAACCTGGTTTTTCCATCATGCCTTTCGATAACAAGACCGGGCAACACCGTATCACCGCTTTTTAATTTTACTAACGCTGTCCTTCTTATTTCCGGATGCTGATTA